>JBEBRW010000019.1:0-80924 GCA_040394635.1 Victivallis vadensis
ATGGAAGAAATGCGGACGATGTGATATGTTATTTTATGAACGGACTACTAGTTTCCGGATATAGGTGAAATCCTGAAACGCCGGATAGCGTGAACTCCAGCCGGTATGCGAACCCCAATACGGCGGACTCATCAGACCATTTGAGACACGCGTTCCCTTGAAGCCGTAGCCGTCCGACCAGGAGCGCCACCCCTTCGGCATGGGTTTGACCGGAGAGGCCATCAGTGCCAGCGTGATCTCGCGGTCCTTGCTGAGATCGAACGGCGCGTTGAGCAGATTCAAGCGGATGCTGACATCGCCGTTCGGGTGGCGGAAAACCTCGACCGCGTCGCGGTCCTTGGTGTGAACCCAGCCCTTGTCCCAGTCCGCCGCGTAGCTGATCCCGCGCTCGTCGCCGCCGACCCAGACGTAGGGAATGAAGTTGCTGATGCTGAGCTGCGGAATCGAACGGCTCTTGAATATGGTGCCATCGCCCTGCGGCAGGAAACCTGCGGGATTGGCGCGGACATGCTCACCGACCGGATGATACAGCACCGCGAACTCTTTTTTCACCGGAATGTCGAGGTAGACCCTCTCCGGCGCATCCCCGGACGGCTTGAATTTGACGTCGAGTCGCAACAATCCGTCCTGTTCCAAGCGTCCTTTGACGGTCGCCGCGCCGGTGTCGGCAAGGTACTCGATCGCGGTCGGGGTCTGTTTGGTGACCGTCATTTTTCCGGCCGGATAAGGTGTCGACTGACCGTTTTTCACCGCGTAAAGCGCCACCGGACCGGCGAGAATCTGTTGCCCTTTGGCGAAAACTTCTTCGGGCAGGCCATTGCCGCCGATTTTGTAATCGCGCAGAAGACAGGAGAGCGTCCGCCCCTCCGCTTTCAGCGGCGTGAACGGCGGCAGGATGATGTCGGCGCGCCCGAGGGGGGTACCGAGCCAGGGGTAGTCCTTGACATGAAACTCCTTCTCCATCAGGGACTCCTTCGTCGCGGGATCGGAAAGGGAGACGAAGTAGCGCCCTTCCGGCAGTTTCAGGTTCAGCGGAATTTTTTCATGGAGCACTTTCATCCTCTTTTTGCCGTCGGAAATATCAAATGCGTTTTTCAGCGGGACAGTGGCGCTGAAGTATGGTTTGCCTGCGGAATCGGCCACAGCGAGAAGCATGGCGTCGGCATTCAACTTTTCCGGATTGCAGATGATATCCAGCACCATGGAGTTCAACGAGGGATACCAGGCGAGCTCGCCGGAGAGCTTCGATTCCCCCTGCGCCATGGCCTTGATTTCGTTCGGTGCGAGGACCCGGTCGTAGATGGTCAGTTCGTCCATGGCGAACGGTCCGCCGCCGAGCACGGGACTGCCCAGTTTCGCCGGGTCGATCTCGAAATCGAGGTCCAGCTCGCCGTGTTTGGCCCCGTTCATATAATACTCCACACGCTTCGGCAGCAGATTCACCGAAAAATGGGTCCACTGCCCCGGCGCGGGCTTGCGAGTGATGATGAGATTCTTGTTGTCGGCAGTGAAATGATGCAGAAACAGCAGCATAAATCCGGCATGCTCCTGGAGTCCCAGGTAACCGCTCGGCTCGAACGCGCTGGCAAAGAACCGGCGGGTTGCTTCACCGGACACTTCATCCCCTTTGGCCCAGAACGAGAAATTGCCGGGGACGGGAATTTTCGCGCCCTGATATTGAACCGTATCCGCAGGCTCGAAGAATCCCGCTTTGGAGTGTTCCGACCTGCCGGGAACCGTGGCGATTTCTTTGGCCGCGATCACTTTGATGCCCGTTTCGGGATAAGTCAGCGTCCCGGCGCCTTTCTCAAAGTCCTGTTCGAGCGTGATATAGGATTCCGGCGTGGACCAGATCCGCTCCGGAAGCGCTTCGTATTGGAACTCCCGGCTCAGGAGGGTCTCCTGGTCCGCGTTTTTCAGCAGAAGCTTCACCGTTCCGGGCGAATTCGGCGAGGCCGGAATCCGGGTGTGTTGAGTACCGGCAAGTTTTTCCGTCTTTTTCATATCTCCCGCCTGGATATCGAGCTCATAAGCGCCGCCGTCGGCGCCGAGGCCGACCAGCAGCGGCAGCCGTGCTTCCGCATCCGCGTAAGTGCTCTTGATCGATGGCGCATTTTTTCGCAGCTTAAACGTCGTGTAGGACTTGGAGTCCATGAAGGCGGAGCATGGCGCGAAGGGGGCCTGGATGCCGGGTTCCGTGCGGAAGTTCCGGACGGGAAGGATTTTCCAATCCCCCTCGCCCAGGTTTTCGTATCCAAACGCCTTGGCCGGAATGGCGATTTCGATGTCCCATACGCCGTCATGAACCGAGTTTGCGACTTTGACTTCCGCCTGCCATTTGCGCGCCGGCAGTCCGTAGCCCGGATTGTGATGCTGCAGATAGAGCTCACCTGTATGATTGGCGATCAGCTGGAATTCGCCGAACTTCGCCTGTTCGACCGTTCTCGAGTCTTTCGGCGGGTCGAACCAGAATTCGACGGAATCATCCATGACGATGTTGATCGCTTTCGGTGTGGTCACCAGTTTGTCGCGCGGCGGCGTCTCCGAGCGTACCGCGAGATACAGATGTCCGGCGTCCCAGTTCAGATAGCACTCCGTCCGGCGGGGGTCGACCGGATTTCCCGCTCCGCCGATCACGAGCGCGCTCTTCCACTCATCCGCATTGATTCTGCCGTCGATGACCGGCGCTTTCCGGGTTTGCGGCACCGGATACTCCGCGGCGCCGACGAACATGGCGATTGCTGAAAAAAGCACGAAAAATCCCCTTTTCCAATTCATGGTCAATTCCTTCATGGTTCAACTCGATACTAAATTACGGATTCCAGAAAACATCGCTCGCAAAGAAAACATCGTTGCCCTGATAGGGAATACTGTCTTTTCTCTTGCTTTCCACCTGTCCGGCCACGTAAAGGACGTTAGCGTTATTCGAATGCCGGAAATCCACAGTGAATTCGCTGGTATTATAGACAAAGTTGGAATTTGTGCAATCCGTATACCAGCCCACTTGCGACGGCTTTCTGATGGACCCCATTTTGATGCCGCCCTCCCACCATACCGGAGCCCAATAGCGGGACACCCGCTGGGAAACTCCGCAGTGATAACTGGCGCCGACGTCCAGCCGGGAATCCAGTTTCTGATAGGTCGGGCACTCCATGATTTTCGGATAAGTATCGGCGGCTCCCTGGTGGGTTCCCTCAAAGGTCCCGGCTTCCAGTAGAACTTGCCCCCAATACTTATCATAATAAACCCAGGTAAAAATATAATCGTCGTTGGATTCCGTATAATTGTAGAAGCTGTAGTATATCTGATGCATGTTGTTCATGCACCCGGTCTGCTTCGCTTTTTCCCTGGCCTTGTTCAATGCCGGCAGCAGCATGGCCGCGAGAATCGCGATGATTGCTATCACGACCAGAAGCTCGATCAATGTGAAACTTTTTCTTTCTCTTTTTGTATTCATTTTTTATCCTTTATGGTTGCTATCGAACCGGTTAAGATCAATTCGGGTTGTATGAGAATTCTTTTTTGCGGCTGGAGTGGATTCCGGATCAGACTCAGAAGCAGCTCCACCGCCGTAAGCGCGATTTGTTCCAACGGATAATCGATGGTGGTCAGGGATGGATTCAGGCGGCAGGCTGCGGCAAATGCATCTATATTCTGATCGACGAAGTTGTGATAACGCCGCATATTGTCGATCCCGGCAATGCTGACATCCTGCGGAATTCTGAGCCCGGCCGCGCGCAACCGCTGATAAAAATCGCCCGCATAAATGTCGCCGGGCAGGACGATTGCCGTCGGACGGTCCTTCAGATGAAGGAAATAATCCACCGCCTCGTTCAGCATCCGGTGATGCGTCTGCGGCGTAAGTATTTTCGTACAGACCAATTCGTCATCATAGGGCAACTCGTTCAAGGTATAAAGCCCCTTGATTTTATCGCGGCTGAAACGCTCCTGCAGGTGAATGGCCTCATTGTATTCGGAAGGCACAAAATAAAAAATTCTCCGGTGCCCAAGTGATTTCAAATGATGAAACAGCATCAGCAGCCCGCCGACGTCGTCTTCCCCGACCGAAGAGTAACTTGCCGTCGAATAAGTCGATTTCAGAATGACGGAGGGCAGCGGAAATTTCCTCCACTCGCCGGGGCAGACATTGAACAGCATACCCTTGGCGCCCGTCATGCGGATCATGGAGTCCATCTGGTCTAAATTGCACAGCGCCAGCCCGATATTACGCTCAAGACAAACTTTCTGAAGCTCGAAAAAGATCGCGGACGCATGCAGATATTCACCGGGAGCCGTGATGCACAGCATATTGGTCTTGGTCGAATGCGGGAAATCATTCAGATAGCCGTTTTGGACCAGAAGCCCGCGCACCTGTGCCTGAACCGGCGTCGAGACCCGCTCCGGATGACGCATGATCCGGTAAACGGTCGAAAGCGAAACCTGGCCCGCCGCCGCGATTTCGTTCATCGTAAATACTTTTCTTCTCGGTTTCAGAAGCATAATTTGTTCCCTGTTTGCTCTTATTATATCAGCGCCGGAACAATTGTCAATCCCCCCTTTTTCACGAAAGCGATGAAGATGACAAATTTGACAAGGATTGACAAATTCGCCCACGGCTGTTATTGTTTCGAGACAATGTTTTTTTCGGGGGTAATTCTCTAAATGAAAAAACCGGTCATGTTTTGACCGGTGGTAATGGAGTGATTGCAGGCTGGGTTCAGGAAACATTCATGAATCAGGTTACCGGATCAATCACTCGGTGATCATGAAACAATCCAGCTGTACCGCGCGCATTCCGGCGTCAGTGTTCCACACTCCGGTATTGCTTTCGGCGTCGCCGCCCATCAACTGGGTATCCATCTTGAAGCCGGGGCTACGCCCCTTGGCGCGAATCACGATTTTGTGCGAACCGGCGGAGAGCTTGCCGACCGGAACAGTGTTCCAGCCGACGGTGAGGCGGTTTTTGCTGAGCCCGGCGTTCCAGGGCGAGAGATGGTAATCGCTTTCGGTTTTGGCGTCGGCGGCAATTTCGCCGCAAAGTTTACCGTCGGCATAAATCTCAAGAGCCATGCTTGGAGTCGTCATCCGGCGCAGGCGGAAAACCGCCTGATCGGAACCTTTCGGCAAGTCGATCTGATATTCCGTTTGATAATGCTGATTTTCCGGCGGCGCGAAATGGGTGTTGATGCCGATGGCCCTGCCGCCGCTGTAGCGGCTGTAGCCGACCAGTGACGGCTGGGTAAACGTGGTGGCGGTGAAATCTTCCGCCTCTTTGAAGGCCAGGATTTTCTCAGGGCCGACGCCCTCCGGCAGCCAGCGGTGGTAATACGGTTTATTCAGCTTCAGCAGTTCGGCCAGTTCCGCACCTTTCACGACGGCGAATTCAGGTTGGCCGTGGTCAATATAATGATAGCCATTCGGCAGATAAGACGGCAAATCTTTTTTCAGCTGAACATATTCCGGGCGGGTCAGCGTCAGGGTGTTGTCGACGATCGGCAACTCTTTATCCTGCAGGTTTTTCGCGCTGGCTCCGGGTGGGAGCTTGACGGCGGCGCTCTGGCGCTCCACGCAGGTCCAGACCATCAAGGTGCCGTCTTCCAAAGCGATGCCGTTAATGTCCTCGGTTTGGAATGTGGTATAGCCGAGATTGTTCCGGCGGAACGCTTCAAGCAAACTCGGGTTGCCGGGTTCCGGCGTGATCACGCCGATACCGTTGGCAGTGAAACTGTTGAGATTGTTTTTCAAGGAGATAATATCATCCGTTTTCTTGAGTTGCTCTTGCTGCAGTTGAGTCATCAACGGATATGCCGCCAGCAGCTTTTTCCATCCGGCATTCGGATTCAGGGCCGGCACGATCCAGCGGCCGTCGGGCGCCATGCGGATCTGCGCCGTGGTTCCCATGTAGTTGCCGTCCATGTCGAACGGCCGGTTTTTGCCGGCGATGATTTCGCGTTCGCGCAGATAAGCCGGGTACCAGCCGTAATACTCCGGTTGGTAATCGAGGAACCGCTTACCGGCGGCGTCATAGAGCTTTTTCATGGCGGCCATCCATTCGAGCTGGCGCGGATCGCGCAGCAGGTCGGTGGTGAAAAAACGTCCGCCGTCCGGATCGAATGAGAAGCCGAAGTGATAGAACCCCTTGGCCCCGAACATCATCATCTGGTCGATGTCGTCCAGCATCTGGAACCGGTCGAGGTACCCGCAATAATCTTTCTGCCCCTCGAACGCCGCCGCCGAGCTTTCGGTGACCAGCGACCACATGGTGCGGCCGCCCTGCATGACTTCCGCCTGGACCACCGCCGAATTATGATAAGCGAGGCTGTCGCCATAGCAATAGCTTTCCATGCCGACACTGTCGAAACCGCCTTTTTCCTGCGGATTGACAAACCAGTCGCTGAACCAGGTATTGTGTTTGAGGATGACCGGTACATCGGCAATGCTTTTCAGGGTATCGGAAACCTGATTGATGATGTTGCGGCAGAGCTCGCCGCGAAACTCTTTGAAGTCACGCAGGGACTGGAAATTTTCCGCCGTGGAAATGTATTGCTTCATATCCTCCGGGTCGACCCAGACGGTCTTGGCGGCGCCGTTCCAGAGCGGAATCAGCCGGGCGGCGGTTTTCAGGTCGGGCAGATTGCTTTTCCAGCCTTGGTTCAACGCATTGAGTGAACCGTATCTCTGCTGAAGAAAATGCTCATATTTATTGCGGAAAGCACCGTTGGTCGGTATTGCCACCGGGCGGGCATGCATTTCGTTGCGGAGCGGATCAATGAAGAAGCGGAAACCAGGGCCGTATTTGGCGGAGCCATAGAGTGATTTGACCTTGCGCAGATAGCCGTCCAGACCGCTCAGGTAGCCGACCGGATCATTGCCGGAAATCGGTTGTTCCAGCAGATAGGCCAGTTCGAAACCATTACCGGTTTTCTTTTTCAGTTTGACGTCGAAACTGCCGCTTTCGGAGGACTCTGCCATGCCGTATTCGCTCAGCTCGCCTTTGTCGTTCAGCACCAGCCACAAAGCGCGGTACGGCAGTTTGATTTCCGGCGGCGTTTTCGGCTTCTGCCCTTCGGCAAAGGCGGTTTTCGGGTCGATCGTGACCTGGTCGGTGCCAGGTGCCAGTTTAACCTGCCGATTCGTCTCGCGGCTGAACCCCGTATCGAAATAGTCCGGGATACTGCTCAGGTGAATTCCATAGCGGATGCCTTTCTCTTCCGAAGTATTGACGATTTTGCGCAGCAGATTCGGGTTGGAGCGGCTGAATACACCGTTATAAAAAACGTCGTTCAAACCATATTTCCTGATGACGTCCAGTTTTTCCGCCAACAGTTTTTCGCCGTGCTGCATATGGCCGGTGTTTTCGTCGTCACCGGCTTTGGCGCCCCACGACAGGCGGGTGTTGATCATGCCGCCAAACGGAATATAGGGTTCGCCGTCCCAGATCATGACGTTGCTTGCCGTCACATACCACGGATGGTTGACCATGGTGCTGTCGCGGTAAATACCCCATGACATCGCGCGGGCATTCGAACCGGCGGCATTTTCGAACGCCTTGGGGGTCGGTACGACACTTTTGACATTCAGCGGAATCACATAAAGCGAGATGGTTCCGGCGGGCAACCCCGCAGGCAGCGGACAGGTCGCGCTGAGCTCCCGTGATTCAATGGCGGCAGACATTTTTGCAGCGTGGTACAGTACCTCGTCCCTGGTGAAGAACAACAGGTAATTTCCACTCCACGGCGCATTAAAAACTACCTTGAAGGCGACAGTGCCGTTATCGACGCTGACATTCTCCACCCGTCCGTTGAGAAGGGGCTGGCGGCCATCGTCCGGCAAATCTTTTTTGCCGTCCATATCGCTGAGGATATTTTTCAGGCGGACGATCCCGTCAAGGTCGGCTCTGGCGATTTTCATGGCATCCTCGGCGCGGGCCAGGAACTGGTTGCGGGCGGCTGTATCTTCAATGGTCGCGGCTTTGGCGGCGATTTCCGCGTTGAGTTTTTCCGCGGACTGCAGCGGCGACTCCCCGCCTGCCGGTTTATAATGCGCATCGGGCGTAAGCAGCAATGCATCCTGCAGGAAGTAATAGTAATCGCCTCTCTTGCGCTTGCCGGTAGGCTCGAAACGCAAGGTATGAGTTCCCGCGCCGAGCTGAATGGAACCCCAGCGGCACCAGTCCAGCGGATTGGTTTTGTCGTGGACCTGCCGGTTTACGCGGGGGCCGGGCTGCCACTCCTGCCATTCGCCCTCATCCACTTTCCAGCGGCCCGGCGAGGACCAGTTGGGGTCGAAGGTCCGCCCCCAGATGACATATTCCCCGGCGGTTTCGCAGCTGAATTCATATTCGAAATAAGGGTCAGGAGGCAGCGGCCGGTCCGGCTTCAGGGCGATCGATTTGCGCCCGTTGGTGATCGGCCAGGAAAACGTAATGTTGAAGTTGTTTTTTGACGTCTTGTCCATCCAGATATACGGCGCGGCAGTAAGCCCGGCCGTGATGAACAGTGAAATGGCGATGATGATTCTTTTCATGATATATCCTTTACAGATTGATTTTATTGTATCAGGTTCCAGACATCCATATCGCCGCCCGGCTCGTATCCGTTGGCGATATATTCCGAGTAAACCGGCGCGGTCACATGGCCGTCCAGCCATGACATGACGGTTTTGTAGTTGACATGATTGGGGTAAAGCGTGCCGTTGTCGCATTTGGGAGAGCTGGCGTAATCGTATGCCGGGCCGACCGTGATTTTGGCATCCGCGTACAGGATGGTCTGCGAGGGCTTTTTGTTGAGCCGCAGTTTCGGCGTGGCAAACCATTGATTTTCCGCGCCCGGTTCATAAAGATAAAAATTGCGGGCATAAGACGGGGTCACGATCCGCCCGACCCGCCTTGCTTCGGGGCAGGTAAACATGCTTTGCAGCAGCTGTCTTTTGGCGTCGCCGTCTTTGGAACCGTTGAGGAGGAACACGTTGTCGGCGGAGGTTGAATATTTTTTATCGGGATAACAGTATTTGATCATGGTATCGGTCCACCAGATATTGGTGATACGGTTGCGCAATTCCGGCAGCCGTTCCTCATACTCCATGGCATAGCTGATGGTCTGCATGCTGAGCTGGCGCAGTTGCGAGGAACAGTCGGTGACCAGGACCCGCCGCCGGGCGGAGTTCAGGGCCGGCAGCAGCAAGGCCGCCAGTATGGCAATAATTGCGATGACGACGAGCAGCTCAATAAGTGTAAATTTTTTCTCTCTCTTCATATTCGATCTCCTTCAATATTAAATTTTCCGTTGATTATGACCGGTCGTCCCGCGCATTGTTAACTCGGTTTTCGTATAGATGCATTTTTCCTGCGGAATTTTGCCTTTCATCAATGAACGGAGAAGCTGGTAGGCATAAATAAACGATTCGTCCGGGTTCCAGGTGAAACTGGTGAGCGGCGGACAGGTCTGCTCCGCCTCGGCCGGGGAACTCATGGTAATGATATTCAGGTCCTCCGGGATGTGGCCGCCTTTTTCCGTAACGGCATAAATCATGCCGCGGGCAATCCGGCCGTCGCCCACGATCATGGCGGTCGGGCGTTCCTTCATTTCCATAATCCGGCGGCCGGTTTTCACCCCGAAACTGATGGCGTCGCTATCGTTCATTTCCGGGAACGGAACGATCCAGTTATCGACATCGACTTTGAGCTGAAAATCGGAAGCGCCTTTCATAAACGATTGATAGATATCATCCTGCCGGTGGAATTCGCGCGGACCGATCACCAGCCCCAGTTTCCGGTGCCCGAAAGCAGCGAAACACTGAATCGCATTCATGATCCCGCTGTCCACCCGCGACAAAACGCAATAGTTGCTGGCTTCTTCCAGCGAAACAAATGGAAACTCCGGGTGAAGATCCAGGTATTTCCGCATCCCCGGGCAGATGTAGCCGCCATGAAGCACGCCTCCCGCGAGACCGTTGGTGATGATGGCCGGCACCTGCTGGCGTTTTTCCGCGGAGTTGTGAAATTCAATCTGGCAGCGGATGCCTTCGCGGTCGCACAATTTCATGAAACTGGCGATCATCGGCAGGATAATATCGCTGCCGCTCACCGAACCCGGCGTGTCGCTGACGACCAGCGCGATGTCATCGCTTTTTTTCTGCTTCAACAGTTTGGCCATGACATTGGGTTCGTAATTCTGTTTTTCGGCAATTTCCTGGATTCGCTGCCGCATTTCATCGCTGATCCTGCCGGTGCCGTTCAAGGCCGCGGACACGGTCGAAACCGCCACTCCGGAGGCTTTCGCGATATCTTTTATACTGACTTGTTTTTTCTTCATTTTCTTATTCCATGCAGAAACGTTTTTTCATATTTAAATTATACAGCCGATCCAGGAATTTGTCAAGCCCCCGGAATGAAGAAATTGAAGAAATGGCCGCCATGTCGGTAATGGGTCAGTGAAAGTGTAGGGCCGCCTATGGAGAGGCGGCCCGAGAGTAGCCGGAAAACTTATATACGGCGTTTATTTCAGAAGATACGGATTTCGTTCAGTCCGGCATTGCCGCTTACTGCCAGTTTGACATAGCGGGCCTTGACCGGCGTCAGGTCGAGTTTCTGCTCCTTGCCGGGAACGGCGATGGTGCCGGCCTCGGCGAAGGTTTTGCCATTGCTGGAAGTACTGACATTGACGCTACTGAAGCCGTTGTTGGAGATCAGCACCAGCTGTTTGATTTCCGTCTCTTCCTTCAGGTCAATGGTGATGGTGCTGCCTTTGAAGGCGGACCAGTGCGCGGACCGGGTTTTGCTGTTGCCGTCCACATAAAAAGTCGGCGGAGTGCGCCAGTTCAGTGAGTCACCGGTTTCGGTGATCGGACAGAACAATGCTTTGTGAGCCGGACCGTCGATGTTGTATATCTTCATTTCCTGAACCGTTACGGCGGCGGATTTCGGCCCGCCCTTGAGCGTGAAGCGCAGCATCGTGGCCCGGGCGCCATCCGCAAAATAGTTGCCGATGAAGTTAGCCTCCGCCGAACCGTTGAGCTTAATGAGCGGGGTCCAGGTTTTGCCGTCCGCCGAACTCTCGATTTCGGCCTCGACCAGATTACCGCCCCAGATGGCGATGGCATTGAACTCGGTTTCTTCGCCGAAGTTTACCGTAATGGTGCCCTTGGCATTTTCACCGGTGTAGCTGAGCCACTTGGTTTCGATGTTGTTGTCGGTGACCAGGTTGATCTTGTCGTTGTAGGGATGCGCCTTGATTTCTTTGGCCTGCTCGAGCAGGTTGTCGGCGGCCAGAAGGGAGCTTGCGGAAAACATTGCAGCGGCAATAGAGTACCAGAATACGTTTTTCATGATTGATATTCCTTGGTTGATTTGGTTATTGCTTGGGCAGTTCCCAGCCTGCCAGCGAATAATGATCCGGAGCGAAATAAAGCTCCGGCATCAGGATGATGCATTCATGGTTGTCGACGGTCTCGCCGGTGATGATTTTCAGCAGCGCTTCCGCGGCCTTTTTGCCGATATCCCACATGCGGATATCGATCGACGGTGGATAAGGGTACATGCCGTGCAGATTGAATGTATTGTTGTCGCAGCCGATGATCTTGTCCTTAAGCGGCGAGCGGCCGTATTTATAAAGAATCTGGTACAGCACCTGCCCGGTAATGTCCGACGGCAGGAAAATGCCGAGCGATTTCCGGGTTTTCAGCAACGGCTCGAGCTGGCGGCAACTGTCCTCGAAAAATGTTTTCAGCGTTTGCTCATAAGGATTTACAAAGACCTTTTCCGCCTTGAAGCCGTGACTGGAGAGCCGCGCCATGAAGCTCTCCCAGCGGCAGCCGAAAATACTGCCCTTCTCATATCCGTAATAAATAAACTGACTGCATTTCTGTTCAACCAGATAATCAGCCGCCATGCGCCCGATGACGTCGTTGTTGTAGGTGATCATGGTCGCATCCAGCGTATTGTTGTACTCGCCCATGGCCAGTATCCACGGGATATCCGAGAAAATCGCGAAATCCTTGTCCTCGATTCGCCCGGAACGCACGATGATCAGCCCGTCGACCTCCCGTTTCAGCTGATTGATGAAACTGACATGCTTCGGCGAAGCCACGCAGGTATGCAGCGTATAATGTCGCGGTTCCAACTCAATGGAAATGCCGTTGATGATCTTGTCGAAAATGGAATTACCGCCGAGGAAATGATTGCCGTGGTGGTTTTCGCTGAAAATCAGCAGCCCGATCCGCCGTTTGCGGTTGACGAAGGTACCGACACGCTCGTACTTCTTGATCAGCCCGTTATCCTCCAGTTCATTCAGGACCTTGCTTACGGTCAGGGGATTCACGCTGAGCTCCTTGCCGAGCTGGTGAACCCCCGGCAGCTTTCCGGAGTAGATGCCGCTGTTGATCCGGGCCGTGATTTCATCCCGGACGGAATCGAATTTCGTCCGGGGTTTGGGTTGCCGCCCGATTGTCTTGACTTTCACGATTGTCTCCTGTATTAGTATCACCAAGTAACTGATTCATTTTTAAGCAACACAGTTGTATTACTATATAGTATAACTGAAAACAAGGAAAAATCAACAGCCCTGAATTATTTTTCCGTGAAAAATCTTCAGACCGGAATAAGTTTCAGCATGATCAGGTTCAGCGAGCGGGTGTCATCCTGATCTTCGCTCAAAGCATTGTGGGCCTTGAAATCCGGCATACCGGTGACCTCGATGCTCAGTTCGTGCTCCCCTGCCCGGTCGAATGAGATTTCACCGACGTAACTTTCGGTTTCCGGGTGATACTTGGTCTGTATGTTTTCGAGCGGCCTGTCCGAAGTCAAAATCCGGCTCACTTCCTGCCCGCCGCAACGAATGGCAACCGCAATACCATCAATCCATTTCGTGCTCCAATGACGGGTGGTTAAAGCCTCCACGCGGTACCTGCCCGGCTTGTCCATACTGAACGCCCAGCGCAAACGTCCGTTACCGGGCTGGAAATAGACCGGCAATCCCTTGCGGTCCAGTGCCAGTTTCGAACCGGATTCAGCCTCGGCGGCAGCACGGCCGGAGAGCAGCGACACCGTACCGTCGGACGCCTGCCGGATCGCCGGATCGACCTTTACCGGCGAATCCAGTTCCACCGCCAGCACACTGAAATATTCACAGGGCGGCTGCGCCGGTAAAGCAACGAAATAAATGCTTCCGTTTTTGTGTTCAAAATTGACCTCTGGCCCTGAAAGAATGCGTGCGCTCTTCACCTCATTCAATATCCCGTCAAGGGTAAAATCCGGCCCCGGCCATTCCGAAAAAATCAGGTACAGCATATTGCCCTTCGCCGTGGCCGCGCCCCACGCGGGCGGCACGGGAAACGGCACGCCGGAGGTCCCGTAAATCGCCTCGCCGTTCACCTTCAACCATTCACCGATCGCCTTCAAACGCTCCACGCTGGGCGCGGGGATGACGCCGTCCGCATCCGGCCCCACATTCAGGAGATAGTTGCAGCCGTTGCTGACCGAGCGGATCAGCGAATACAGCAGGTCACGGACGCTCTTCCAGTGATGATCATTTTTCTTGAAACCCCACGTATGGTTCAAGGTTGCCGGGACCTCGCCGTTAAGGTTATCGGCGCAGTACGGAAACTCGTTGTCGCCGAGCACCGCGTAGTCGCCGAAGCCGTTGCCGACGCGGTCGCAGACCAGGCACTCCGGCTGCAGTTCATGCACCAGGTCGTAAAATGCCTTCGACTGCTCAAAAGTGGAATCCGTGGGCGTATCGTACCAGATCAAACCGACCGGCCCGTAGTTGGTCAACAGTTCCCGTATTTGCGGCAGGGCTTTCGCATTCATATAGCGGTTGAAATCCACGCCGCGTTCCGCCGCCGGTACCGGAAACTGCCCCGGCCATTCGTTCCAGGTGCCGTCCGGTTCGTGCCAGTCCTGACGCTGCGAGTAATAGATGCAAAACTTCAGATTATGCCGCGCACAGGCCGCGGCCAGCTCGGTAATAATATCGCGTTTGAAGGGAGAATTCATCACCGAAAACTCCGAATGCGCCGTATCCCAGAGCGCAAATCCATCGTGATGCTTGGCCGTGATGACCAGGTATTTCATGCCGGCGGCTTCCGCCAGCGCGGCCCACGCCTCCGCATCGAACGCCTTGGGATTAAACGAGTTCGCCAGCCCGGCGTATTCGACAGCCGGAATCTGCGCAAAACGCATGATCTGCTCGCCGATCCCCGGGATCTCCCTGCCGCCCCACTCCCCCGCGGGTATCGCATAGAGCCCCCAGTGAATGAACATCCCGAAGCGCGCATCGGTAAAAAAATTTGCTGTATCCATATCGTTTTGATCCTTCCGGTAAGTATTTTTCATTTTTTTTGCGTCTGCCTATTGACTTTTATTAATACTGTAGATATAATTTATAGTATAGCAACTGTATTATTATAATACCGGGCAACCGAAAAAGCAACGAGGCAAATTATGGAAAACGGGAAAAAAATCAGAAAAATAAATTTCACACTCATTGAACTCCTGGTCGTGATCGCCATCATCGCCATCCTGGCAGCCATGCTGCTGCCAGCCCTGAACAATGCCCGCGAAAAGGCCCGCGTAATCAGCTGCCTGAATCTGCAGAAACAATTCAGTTTGACCATGATCGGTTATATGGATGAAAACAACGGTTACCTGCCCGGCAAGTCGCCGGCCGGTTGGAGCTCGGCCTGGTTCTATCTGTTCAACCAGGCCGGAGTGCCCGGTTTTACCGGTCCCGATTCGTCGGCGCTGGCCCGGAAGACGGCGATTTGCCCGGCTTTCGTTGCCGTCAAAGGTACCACCGCACAGGTCACCAATACTTACGGCACTCCCTATGTCGGTCCTGATCCGCAATTCCTGGCTACCACCAGCTTGAAGAATCCCTCCCGCATGGTCATGCTGGCGGAGTCCTATCACCGCGGCTGGAAATCACCGTATGCCACGGTAGAAGCGGATGATGTCCCGACACGCGGTAATTTCGCCTTGTTCCATGGCAAGATCGGCAATATCACCTTCCTCGACGGTCATGCCGGAAGTTTCACCGTCGGCAAAGCCAAAGATGAAGCAGTCATCCCCTTCATGGAAACCAACGGCAAAATCGATCTCCGCTCCATCAAGGGGGCGGTTGCCGTCACCGGCGACTTTTCCGATGGTTACTGGCGGACTGAACAATGAAAATACTTTTTATCCTATGCACAATCCTCGGCTGCATGATGTTGAAAGCCGAGGATTTCTACGATTTCGAGGATGGCAAACTCAAGGACTGGCAGGCCGCCGGAAGCACTGCAACCATCACCGCCAAACGTTACAAAAACGGACAGAATTCACTGTTGTGGAGCTGGCAACAGCCAGGCGCGGTTCTCCGGGGCAAGTTCCAGAAACACACGGTAAGCGCCAACAGCGCATTCGGGCTGTGGCTTCATAATCCAAGTCCGGTCGATGGACGCTTATATGTGACCTTTTTCAATGGTCCGGAGAAAATCGCCGAAGTCTGGTACAACCTCAATTTCCAGGGCTGGCGTCCGCTCGGCGTGAATTTCAACAAAATCGGCATCATCAACGGCACCGTGTTCGATACCGTCGAGATCAAGGCGCCCGCCGCGTTGTCTGCGGGCGAACTCTATTTGGACTCGGTCCATACGTTCGTCATCGCGCCCGGCTTGAGCCCGGACCATCAGCAGCCATGGATCAATAATCAGTCACTGCTGAAACAACCGCCCGAAAAAACGTTTTATTCGACACATGATATCGCGCAGAACCGTCCCTACCTGCCCGCCTTGACGGATGTACCGGAAAACACCGCTGCCGAACTGAATAATCTGGCTGAGTATTATCAGAAGCATCTTTTTTACGCGGACCGCGGCCAATACCGCAGCATGGATGAACTGGAAAAATCGTTTGAAGCACTGCGAATCCGCGAACAGGATGGCGTCATAACCGGCCTGCCGATTGTGTTCGGCAATAACAAACTGTTTCTGAAAAACGCGGAAACACTGGATTTCAAGGCCAAATTTCTGGTGGTGCTGAAAAGCGTCGTCGAGGCGTATCAGAAAGAGACCGGCAAGAACCAACAGCGAGCCGAGGAAATGTTCGTACAAATGTGCCGTCACCTGCTCGATCAGGGATTTCAGGAGGGCAATGGCAACCTCGGCTGGATCGGCAACGGTTACGGTTACCGCCACTATCCCCCGCAGATTTTCCGCATGAAGGCCGTACTGGACAAGCACGACCTGACCGAAGCGATGGCGAAAAATGTGGCGTGGTTCTCCAACGGCGACAAAATGCTTACCGAATCGCCCCGCGTGTCATGCGATGAGCTGTACAATTATTCGCCGCACCTGCCGGGCGCGGTCCTGATGACGCCGGACTTGGCCGAGCGTTACCAACGGATGAAGGCACTGCATAATTTCTATGAGAAAATCATTCTCGCCCCCCTGCCCTTCGGCGACGACGGCTCCATCCATCATCACGGCGGCCACCACCTCGGCTACGGCGGTTATGCGCCGCCAATGCTGGTGAATTCGCAGATCCTGCCTCTGAAGGATTCGGAGTTCCGCATCAGCCCGGTGGTACAGGAAAAACTACGCAAATACACCCGCGCGATCAACTTCCAGAATACCTACGGCATTTGCGCCCCGAACCTTTATATGCGCTCCGGCACAATCATTCAATTGAGCGCGGAAGCCATGGCCGGCGCGATGGCGAAACTGGACGATCCGGAAATGGCGGGCATCTATTTATGGGCGCTGAACGGCAAATCCACACCGGACGCCGAAAAATACCGCGCCGCCGGTATCAAACCGCTCCGCCCGGAGGGACACTTGACAATGAACCTCGCGGCCATCGGCATGCACCGCCGCGATGACTGGACGATCTCGACGGTCGGCCTGTTGAAGACGTATCGCAACCTCGAAATTTACGGCTGGCTCGAGAGCAATAACTACGGGCGCAACAGCCGCAACGGCTCGGTGTTCGTGACCAACCACGACGACTGCGGCTATCTTTTCGAAGGCTGGGACTGGAACTACTGGCCGGGCGCCACCAGCGTGGTCCGTCCGCCGGTCGAGCTCTTCGAGGGCTACTCATTTTACGGGAACCGCTCGGATTTCGCAGGCGGAGCCACTTTGTCGGATAACGGCGTATGGGGCATGGATTATCAGGGCGCGGACGCCGCGTTCCGCAAGTCGGTGTTTTTCTTTGACAACCGGGTCACCGTCATGACCACAGACATCGAAAAAGGAACTCCGCGCCCCGCCAATTCGCCCGGCGGCAAGGCTATAACCACCCTCTTTCAGCAGGGAGCGGCGGATGACCTGAAGCCGATTGCGGTAAATGGTGAGAATATCACTCAGTTCCCGTACACAGCCGAGCTTGACGGCAAAAGCATCAATACACTGGTCGACGGTCTCGGCAACGGCTATTACATCTGGCCGGGCTCTGCGGTATCGGTTCAGCGCCGGGCTCAGGAATGGACCTATTTCTTCAAGAAATATCTGAAGGACCCGAAG
Source organism: Victivallis vadensis (assembly GCA_040394635.1). Classification (GTDB taxonomy): domain Bacteria; phylum Verrucomicrobiota; class Lentisphaeria; order Victivallales; family Victivallaceae; genus UBA5239. The sequence continues at coordinate 17,500 of JBEBRW010000019.1, forward strand.
GATAATCCCTGCATAAACATGCAGAAAAAGCAGTTCCGCGAAACTCCGCTGGAGGATAACGCCAAATATTACAATCCGACACAGGGTAACTTCAATCTGGCCTATATCGATCATGGCGACGCTCCGAAGGGCGCATCCTGCATCTACACCCTGCTGCCGGCCTCCGGCAGCGACGGCCTCCGGCAGTTTACCGGAGCCATGAAAAGCGCCACCCCGCCAGTCAAAATCCTTTATCAGAACAAAGACGTTCATGCCGTATACGACCCGGCGCTGCAAGCCACCGGTTATGTGGTTTACAACCACCGCACGCGGCTGGATAACGGCGGCCCGCTGATTTCGACCAGCGCCCCGGCGTTTATCATGATCAAAGATCACGGCGACCGCTACGAAATCAGCGTGGCCTCCAGTGATCCGGAGCAGTCGGGAACATTCTCGCTGCGGTTACAGGGACTCAGCAAGTCGGTCAAAATCAAATCGGCTTATCCGAATTCCGCAGTAATCGAAATAACCAAAAATCAGTAAGGTAAATTATGATCAAATTCTTCACGGAATCCCGTTTCGGCATGTTTATTCACTTCGGCCTTTATGCCATCCCCGGCGGAATCTGGAAGGGCAAGGAACAGGGACGCAACCGCTATGCGGAGTGGATCAAGTACCAGGCGCAGTGGCCGGACGGCGGCGCGATATCCGACCAGGAATACAATGAGCTGGCCAAAGCGTTCAATCCGGTGAAATTCAACGCGGATGAATGGGTGCTGGAAGCGAAAAATGCCGGCATGAAATACATCGTCATCACCACCAAGCACCACGACGGCTTCGCACTGTGGGACTCCCAGGCGGATGATTATAATATCGTCCGGCAGACTCCGTTCAAACGCGACCTCATTCGCGAGTTGAAGGAAGCCTGCGACCGCCACGGCATCATCCTCGGCGCATATTATTCGCATTGGCTCGACTGGAACTACCCCGGCGGCGGCCTGCCGCAATGGCCCGAGATCCCGGCCGATCCACCGGTACAACAGCCCTCCGACGCGGAATTCGAGCAGTATTTCACCCGCAAATGCCTGCCGCAGGTGACCGAACTGCTCGATGATTACGGTATCCGCCTTTTCTGGTTCGACAACTGGTGCAAAACGCCGTTCCTGACCGACGACCGGCTTGACCGCCTGACCGGGCTGGTTCATTCGCGCGGCGGCATCGTTAACAGCCGCATCGGCGTAACCTGGAACCACACACAGGGGAACAACGCCGCCATCGACTACATCTCCATGGGGGATAACGAATTTCCTTCCGCTAAACAGGACCGCCCATGGGAAACCAGCGGCACCTTCAACGATTCCTGGGGCTACCACAAGCTCGATTTCGGCTGGAAGCCGACCGGGTACCTGCTCCGGTGCCTTATCAGCAACGCCAGTTGCGGCGGCAATTACCAACTGAACGTCGGGCCACTGCCGGACGGCAGCATTCCCGCGCCGTCGGTCCGCCGCCTCCGTGAAGTCGGCGCCTGGCTGGCCGTCAACGGAGAAAGCATCTATGACACCACATCGTCCTCTCTGCCACAGCCTTCCTGGGGCAAATTGACGCAGGGGAAAGACGGTACGCTATATGCTCATGTATTCGTCAATGAACCGGCGTGCACGCTCCGAATCGACGGTTTGAGCCGTCCGCCCGCCTCGATCGAGATCATGGAGACGGGACAAGCGGTAAATTTCGATTTCCAGGCCGGAACCCTGCTGCTGCAAATGCCTCCGGAAAGCAAATCCCCCGACCTGAATGTCCTGAAAATCAAGAACTGACCCGGGATATTATTTCTTCCGGTGCAGGAACCGGTGCAGCGAATTGGTGAATAACTCACGTGCTTTGTCGGAGAATGGCGGGGGACCGCCGCCGATTTCGCCGGTGCTCCGCAGTTCTTCCATCAGTTCGCGCATGGCCAGGGCATTTTTGATATTGGCGGGGGTGAAGAATTCGCCGCGCGGATTGAGAACCTCGGCTCCGCCCGCAAGGGCGCGGTCGGCCAATGGAATATCCGCGGTAACCACGAGATCGCCCGGAGAGAGGTGTTCGACAATCCAGTCGTCAGCGGCATTGAAGGCATTTCCGGCGGATGCGACTTTGACGTATTCCGAAGCAGAAGGACGCGGCGCCTGAGCGGCCACCAGTACGGTTTCCACTTTTTCGCGCTCGGCCACTTTAAGCAGAACTTCTTTCAGCGGCCGGGGAAGCGCATCGGCATCAACCAGAATCCTCATTTACTTTCGGGAAGCTCTCCGCCGGCTTCGATGATGGCGGCGGCTTCGGCTTTTTCCTCGGGGGACTTGGCGGCGGCGACCTGACGCTCGTGCTCTTCCTTCTCGCGCAGCGCCATGCGGTCGCGCCATTCAAAAGGCGACGGCAGCTTGACCCACTCGTCTTCCGGAATCACACAGTGAAATTCGGTATTCTGCTGTTTTTCGAGTTCGGGCAGTACATAACCGCCGAATTCGCAAACCAGGCTGATCGACTTGCCTTTGTGCCCGGCCCGGCCGGTACGGCCGATGCGGTGCACGTAATCCTCGGCGCGCTCCGGCAGGTCATAGTTGATGACCAGCGAGACATCATCCACGTGGATACCGCGGGCGGCCACGTCGGTGGCAATCAGGATGCGCTCGGTGCCCTTGCGGAAACGCTCGAGAATCTTCATGCGCTTCTCCTGCGGCACGTCGCCGGAGAGCAATGCGGTGTAAATATTGTATTTGGCCAGCTGGCGCACAAGGTCCTCGTTGCGGTCCTTGCGGTTGCCGAAAATGATGACGCGTTCGTATTGCTCATGCGAAAGAATCCACAGCAGCATCGGCAGTTTTTCCTTGCGGGTGACTACGTAGAACTGTTGATCGATCAGGTCGGTGACAAGCTGTTCGGATTCGCTTTCCATCACCGCGGGGTCGATCAGCCATTTGTCGACCAGACGGATGATGTCGGGGTCGAGCGTAGCGCTGTACAGCATGGTCTGGCGTTTGCCCGCGGGCGGGAGCTGGCTGACGATACGGCGGACGTCCGGGATAAATCCCATGTCCAGCATACGGTCAGCTTCGTCGATGACCAGGATTTCGGTTTTCGAGAGGTTCAGGTAACCGCCGCGGCTGTAGTCGATGATACGCCCGGGGGTACCGATCAGAATGTCAATGGGCTTCTCCAGCCGGTCGCGCTGTTTCTTGTAATCCATACCGCCGAAAATCACCAGATTGTTGAGGTTGGCGAAACAGGAGAGCGCCTCGGCGTCCTTGTGAATCTGGATCGCCAGTTCACGGGTCGGAGCCAGCACCAGCGTGCGGCAGGTGCCGGGTTTGCGGTCCGGCTGCGGATTGTTCAGAATGTGGGTGAAGGCCGCAATCAGGAAAGCCGCAGTTTTGCCGGTACCGGTCTGGGCCTTGCCGGTCAGGTCGCGCCCGCTCAGCAGCACCGGCAGCGATTTGGCCTGAATCGGTGTGCAGTATTTGAAGTCCAGATCCTGCAGACCGTACAGGATATCGTCGTGGATCGGCAGGTCGCCGAAACGGACCTTGCCCTCTTCCTCGGGGACGATTTCCAGGCGCTCCGGTCGCTCCGGTTTCCGCCGTTCCATTACCGGCGCGGAGGACTCCGTCGATTCGTATTTTTTCGGCTTCTGTTTCTTCTTCTTCCGGTCGCGTTTACGCTCGTCTCTTTCGGCGGCGGCGACAATGATTTCGGAAACTTCAGGAGCGGAACGTTTCTTTCTCTGGCGATTCTTTTTCTTCTCGTCGGACTGCGGAGGCGGATTGTGGGCGGCGGGCGCAGCAGATGGGCGCACAGCAGGCGCGGCGGGTTCAACTTTGAGAAGACCGGTAAGTTTTTTCAGAAAATTCAGCAAAACTAGTTTATCCTATGTTAGATTCAGCAAACTACTACTATAGCATAAGTCTGCTGAAAATCAAGGGCTTCAGCGAATATTCCAGTAAGGAAGTGGAAAGTCTGCCATGGTATGGAGCCCGGCCGAACTGCGCCGGAGCGCCGCCGCACAATTCAAGACGATCGCCGCCGACCCGGTATCGCCGTTGATTCCCCCCTCGATCCGGCTGGTAAACGAGGGGTTACCGGTGATTTCGACCTGGTCGTGGGGAGTCTTTTCGCCGTCGGTGGCTTTGAAGAAAAGTTCAATTTTCCGGTCCTCGCCCACATAACCGGCGACGGTCTGTTGAATGCCGGCGACCTTGCCGTCAGGGCCGGTCACCGGGTTGATTTCGTTGTCGAAGCGCGTGATCTCCCACTGAAAAGCGTCGGCCAGCATCCACATCGACTCCGTCAGCCCGATATGGCCGAAACCGCCGGCGGCGTTCTTCGCCGCGAATTCATCGGGAGTCATGCCAACGCCGACTTTGTACTGGAACTGCGGGCGGCGAAACGCGGTATTCTGAACCCGCGAGATCCGGATATGGTCGATTTGCTGGCAGATCGAACTCATGACCAGCGGCAGGAAATCCATCAGGAAGCCGGGGTTCACGCCGGTGCCGACCACCGCCACCCCGCGCCGCCGCGCCGCCACATCCAGCTCGGCCGCCAGGCGCGGCACGGTCTTCCAAGGATAAGCCAGCTCCTCGCAGGTGGTCACCACCGGCACACTGCAGGAAATGACTTCCTTCAGCGCTTCCGCGGCCGCCGCCAGCGACGACACGGTGGTGACGATTGCCGCGTCGGCCTCAACTTTGTTCAGCAGTCCGCGGATGGAACTCTCCACCTTCACCCCGCTCGGGGCTCCGCCGCACAATTCGCCGAGATCCCTGCCCTGCAGCGCCGGATCGCTGTCCACCGCGCCGACGAACTCGAAATGCTCTTTATTCCGGGCTGCCCTGGCAATCATCAATCCGACTTGCCCGGCTCCGACTAACACCAGATTTAGCTTTCTCATACTTTGTCCTCTGCCAAATAACAATCATGAACATCGGTACCAGGATGGCAAACACCAACGCCCCGACATAAAAAATACTCCGTACCCCGAAATGAAAAATGATATATCCCCCCATGACCGAGCTGATCAGCGAACCGCCGACCCGCGCGCTGGCCGACAAGCCGAACACCGAACCGCGTTTGGACGGCGGCGTGGCCCGCGACAACATGGTCTGGAAAACCGGGTCGATCCCGCCCGCGAAAAAATAGTTCAGGAAACGCCCGAAACCGAGCATCCCCAGCGAACCGGAGAAACCCTGCACAAGCATCATCAGCGCGGAGCCGATGGCCGCCGGGATGACGATTTTGCCCGGCGAGAAACGGTCGCTCAGGTACCCCAGCAGCAGTCCGGAAATGATCCCGGCCACAGCGGCGATCGCACTGATGACGGCGGTCCACTTGGCGGTGTCTTCCGGCCCGTGGACCTCCTCCACCAGCATCGCCACAAACGGACTGTCGAAATTACGCGCCACCCCGATGAAAAGGAATAGAATAAGCAGGCTCCATACCGCCAGGCTGAAACTCGGCACCAGGCGTTTTTTAATCGACGGCTGCAGCCGCGCCATGGCTTCTTTTTTGCGCGCCATATCCCTCGGCACAAACTCCTCTTCGACGAAAAACAACACCAGCGCGGCAGCCGCCAGCAGCATGAATCCGCATATGAAAAACGTCCAGGTAAAACCGAGCTTGCTGATCGTATACCCCCCGATCACGAACCCGATCATGTTGCCGCTCCACAGCGCCGAACTCAGCGCGCCGAGCGCGAAACCGTGTTTCTCCTCCGGCGTGGTACTGCACACCAGCGTCTGCGCCGCATTCACCGTGCCGGAAAAAACCCCGACCACGAAACGCAGAAAAACCAGGATAAACGGCAGCGGCGAAAAAGCCATCAACGGCATAATCAACCCCGAAAGCAAGTTGGCGCGCAGCAGCATGATCTTGCGCCCGAAGCGGTCCGCCAGCACACCCCACAGCGGCGTAAAAATGCAGAACCCGACCTGTCCGGCGAAGTAAAACGCCGCCACCCAGACACCGCGGACGCTGTCATCGGAAATATTCATTTGGTCGCGCAGGAAGATGGGGATAAAAGGCACTACGGCCCCGAAGGCTGCCAGCGATAAAATCTGCGAAAGCCAGACAAAAAATAAATTTTTCTTCCAGTTAACCATGGTGGAACCGCATATCTGTCCTTGAACAATATGCAGTTTAATTTACACCCCATTTGAAAAATTCCCAATAGGGTACGGCAAAAAAGAGACATTTCCATGTTAAACTTTAACATCCCGGAAAAATCACTTTCAGAAGCCGCGTTACCCGATGCGCACCGGGCCAAGCAGCCCGGACGGCAGGTCGGCCAGCCGGTCGTGATTGCCCAGCGCATTGAATACTTCCAGTTCCAGTTCGTATTTGCCGGGCTGCAGGCAGCCCAGTCCGGTCATGAACGGGTTGCCGATGCAGACTTTCAGGAGCTCGCCGTTCAGCTTCACATTGACGCCGTCGATGACCCGCCCCATGTCCAGATGATACGTCCGCGCTTCCGGCACCTCGAACACCCGCCGGTAAACCGCACGGCCCGAGTATGTGCCGTAGCCCAGCACCGACCACGGCTGCAGAACATCCAGCGTGAACTTGTCGTCGCACGCGGTCAGGTAAGGCAGCGCCTTCTGCCCGTGACGATAGATCGCCTGAAAATTGCCGTACAGATACGGCATTTCCGTGAATACGGCGCCGCGCAGTTGGACGACATTCAGGGTCGGCACGCTGCCGGTGCGCAGCATCGGCGTAATGTCAGCTTCCAGGTTCAGGCAGTCGTAACGCCGCGATTTCTTGAAATCCGTCACCGGGCAATCGTTAACCGTGAGCACCCAGTCGTCGCCATCCAGCGCACTGACATCCATAACGAGCATCACGCGGCCATTGCCGGAGTAGAGGAAGCGGGACTGGATATATTCCGGGTTCTCCTCCGGACAGCACTGACGGTGAAGCAGATCGAACATCTCCGTAAAACTGTTTTTGATGGTCCAGACGTTCAGCGGCACATGGTTTTCGTCGAACTGCACGCTCCAGCCGTCGCGCAGGGCGACCGCCTTGGTGAAGTCGGGTTCGCGCACCGTTTCGCCCGGGGCCAGCAGCCGCGAGCTCCGCGGCGCCAGGTGGAGCGCCACGCCGTCAAGCGTACCCGTGAACACATGGTTCGCACGGTTAAATGCAAAACTGTAGACCGCGCCGTCCACTTTGACCTGACGGAGCAGGATATCCTGCGCGCCCTCGCCGGCGACAACCGGCCCGGGAATCGCGTCAAACGGCAGTTCATCGACCACCGTGCAGGGCCACGTGCCGCCTTCCAGCAGCGCGGGCTGTTCGGCGTAAACCCAGAGCTTGCCGCCCAGCTTCACGTATTCGTCCAGCAACGCCGCGGTGCCGGCCTCCATCCAGGAGCAGTGCGCCACGATAAAATACGGGAACTCCGCGAGCAGTTTTTCCGCCCCCCACTCCGCCATGGTGAGCTCGTCGAGGAAGTCAAAGTCCTTGTGATGCGAGAGCAGGTATTCGGAAAAGCGGTGCATGGCTGCTTCGCGCGGGTCGGTCCGGTACTCCCCGGTGAAGCGGCAGTAAAAACTCGGCGCTGAATAGAGCACGCCCAACTGAACCGTGGTTTCGCCGCCGGCCATGAATTCACAAATCTGCTTGGCTTCGCTCCACAACTGGTGGATCTGCGGCCACTGCGAGTGCTGATAAAAGAGCGGCGGCGGCACTTCGTCCTTGCGCGGGCCATCCAGCGAATAACTCAGTCCGTGGACGTTGAAATAAGTGATGCCCATGGCGATATGATAATCCAGAATGAACCGGATGTCCGCCAGGCTGGTTTCGCTGCCGGTCACCGCCAGCGCATCGCTCCCCGCCTGCGGTTTGTCAAAAAGCCGCGCGGCGGATACCACCACTTTTAAACCGGTATGGTACGACGAACAATCCGGCCACGCCACCAGCGCGCCCAGCGGGTCGCTGCAGGGCAGATCGAGATATTTGTAACAGCGCAATTCGTTCGGCCACCAGAGCGACACCCACCCCAGGAACTCCGTCCGGCTCAGGTGTCCGATGCTCTCGATGCCATGTTCGCGGCACCAGTCCTGCGTCTGCTCCAGGTAAGAGGAGCACAGCAGCCGCATCTGGGTCTGCCGGTAATGATGGCGCAGCAGAGGCGATTTCCCGTCGATATCCAGCGCCAGGTGCGCCAGGTGCGGCAGCAGGTCATAGCCGTGTTCTTCCTGGAACTCAGCGGCGAAGCTGCCGGTCCACGGGAAAAATCCGGCCGGAGCCGGCTCGTCCATAAATGTCGAAACCATCACATCATTGAACAATTCCCCGCCGAGCTGGCGGATGTATTCCGCATGGGTGTATTCGATGAAGCGCCGGGTGGTTTCCGGGTTCATGATATCACTGTTGTGACCAGTGCTCTGCCGCACCACCTGGGCCACGACGATCCGGCAATCCCGGTCCGCCTTCCACATCAGGGCAAAGCGTTTGGGGTTCATCCCGACCCGCCAGTGCGGCGCGCCGACTTTGACCGCTTCCGAGTAGGCGCTGTGGCTGATATAGCGCCGGTGCCAGCTGGGGCTGACCGTGCCGCAGTGCGCCGTGATATCCTCGATCGCGCCGTCCGAAACGGCAAAACAGCGCAGCACGCACCCTTCCTGTTCCAGCGACTGCTCGACCATTTCACCGGCCCGCGCCTCGATGTGGGTGAAAACCAGATGCTGGGCCATCAGCTCCGGATTGTTCCAGATAACCCGGTTCCCGGCCACCGGCGAGGGATAATAATCCTCGTCCCAGATCGCCATTTTGATCCCGCGCTGACGGCACACCTCGGCAATGGTCCGCATGGCGTCCCACCACGCCTCCGACATGTACGGCGTCCGCAGCCCCTGCCGGGCGTGCGCGTACAGGCATTCGATGCCGCAATCGGCAGCATCGTTTACCTGGCGGATCAGCTCCTCGCGCTCCAGCAAGTGATTCAGAAAATATTGACCGGCAATGTTAATCATGATTATTCGTTCCCATATATAATAGTAGTTTTAAGATTCATGCTGTTTTTCGACGATTTCCCATTGCACGGGGTCGAGTTTATAATACTTGGCCAGCTCCCGGTACATGGCGGGATGTGTCTCGCGGGTGACCACCGGATTGCAGAAAAACGCCTCGGTGATGACGGCGAAAAATTCGACCGGGTTCTCCGCCCCGTACTCGTCGATGCTGTGGTATTCATGGTGCTTGACCTGACGGCGCAGCTTCTGGAACTCGGCGTTCATCACGTCTTCCCAGCGCTGGTAATCCTCCTGGCTCTCCAGCGCGGGCATGCCGTTGGCCACACCGTTAAGCTGGTCCAGCTGGTGGGCGAATTCGTGCAGTACCACATTGCGGTGGCCGTGAACCCGGCGGGCGTCGGCCAGCGTGTCGCTCCAGGAGAGCACCAGCGAACCGCTGCCCCAGGACTCCCCGAGTTTCGCCACGTCCTCCTCCTCCAGCACCTGCCCGCCGACCACAACCTGGTGATCCGACCAATAGACATGGGGATGGACGATGATGCTGCGGAGCTTCGGGTAAAAATCCGCATCGTTGTTCAGGATCAGCAGACAGGCCAGCGCGGCGATGGTCACCCGGACTTCGTCGGTGACTTCCAGCCCGTCGCAACCCTCGTATTCTTTCTCATGGAGGAAAATCGCAATTTTCCCGTAGAGCTTTTCCTTCAAATCGTCAGGCAACCGATGACAGAGGGCGACTTCGTTAACGATCGCCTTGCGCTCCTCGCTCAGTCCCTCGAGCGTATACCGTTCCCGGTACCGCCGCCGGAAAAATCCGGACCAGCAGGTCCAGGTAATCACCGCGACGCCGATCATGACGATCACAATAATATCCAGCAATTCCATAAAATGCCCTTATTCCTCAATATAGCATTTAGTAAATATCAGGCCTTTTGCGGAAAATGCAAATCAACTTGCCCGATTTCAGCCGGAAAAATAAGCCTCGCCCTGAAAGACGAAAAAGACTTTAAAGGCCCAAATGACAAAACTTCCAATAAAAAGTCCCGTTGTCATTTCGGTCTTTTCCGTCCTTTGGGTCCTTTGAACCGCCTTGCCCGATTTCAGCCGGAAAAATAAAGTTATCAATTTTTATTTGCATTATTTCAAAACCCCGTATATGTTTAATAATAATATTGTAAAGGAAGAATTATGGAAGATGATGTTGTCAAAGTCGCTTCGCGTCTGTGCATGACCAAGGATCTCGGCGTAGCCGGCAATCTCTTCGGCGGGAATATGATGTCCTGGATCGACGAGGTGGCGGCAATCTTCGCCATTCAGGTCACCGGCGAGGATAACATGGTCACCGTCCATTATTCCGACATGACGTTTAAAAATCCGGTGCGCGAACGCGATATCGTCGATTTTTATTGCGGCAAAGTGCGGCGCGGCAACACCAGCGTCACGTTTGAGGTTATGGCCAAATGCAAGGACCGGACCGTGTTTTGTGCGGACTGCGTTTTCGTGGCCATCGACCCCAACGGCATGAAAAAGAAAATCAAGTGGGACAACAACCCTTTAAACAACAGAGAAGAGAATGGCAACTGACAGCAAACTGGTAATTGTGGAATCGCCGACCAAAGCGCGCACCATCGGCCGCATGCTCGGCAAGGATTTTAAGATTATGGCCTCCATGGGGCATATCCGCGATTTGCCGGAGCATTCGCTGGGCGTGGATATTGCCAATAACTTCGAGCCCCGCTACGAAGAAAGCGAGCGCGGCGCCAAAATCATCCGCGAACTCCGCGCCGCCGCCAAAAAGGCCGACGACATCTATCTCGCGCCGGACCCGGACCGCGAAGGAGAAGCCATCGCCTGGCACCTGAAGGAAGTGTTGAAAAAGCAGACCAAGGCGGGTTTTCACCGCGTGACCTTCCATGAAATCACCAAAAACGCCATCGACAAGGCGTTCCAGCACGCCACCGATATCGACATGCACCTGGTAGACGCCCAGCAGGCGCGCCGCGTGCTCGACCGTATCGTGGGCTACAAAGTCAGTCCCATCGTCCGCCGCAAGGTTCCGGGCGGCAGCAGCGCCGGGCGCGTCCAGTCGGTCGCTTTGCTGCTGGTGTGCGAACGCGAAGAGAAAATCCGCGATTTCGTGCCCGAAGAATACTGGGATTTCGCCGCCGACTTCGCAGCCGGCAGCGACCAGTTTTCCACCAAAATGCACAAAATCGACGGCAATAAGTTCCTGATCTCCAACGGCGAGGACGCCGAAAAAGTCATGAGGGCCCTCCGCGGCGGCAACGGCTTCAAGGTCGGCGAAATCACCACCGCGCCGAAGTTCCGTCATGCCCCGCCGCCGCATACCACCAGTACGCTGCAGCAGGCCGCGAACAGCTTTCTGAAATACAGCGCCACCCGCACCATGCAGATCGCCCAGCAGCTTTATGAAGGGATCGACACCGGCAGCGGCGCGGTCGGTTTGATTACCTATATGCGTACCGACTCGGTAAACGTGGCGGCGGAGGCGCAGCACGCCTGCCGCGACTTCATCGGCAGTGAATATGGCCCGGAATACGTTCCGGCCAAGCCGAATTTCTTCAAGAGCGGCAAGGCCGCGCAGGAAGCGCACGAAGCCATCCGCCCCACCGACGTCACCCGCACACCGGAAATGATGGAAAAATATCTGGAACGCAGCCAGTTGAAGCTTTATACCCTGATCTGGAAACGCTTCGTGGCCAGCCAGATGAAGTCCTGCGAACAGAGCCAGACCACCGTGGACGTCATCACCACCGGCAGCGACGGGCGCGAATACGATTTCCGCGTCAGCGCGCTGGTCACCGTTTTCCCGGGCTTCATGAAGCTCAGCGAAAGCGATAAATCCGCCGATGAGAAGAAGCTCGAGATCCTCGGCCGTCTCTCCAAGGGACAGCCCTGCAATCTGGTCAAGCTGGAAAATACCCAGAAGTTCACCGAACCGCCGGCGCGTTATTCCGAAGCCACGCTGATCAAGGAACTGGAAGCGCGCGGCATCGGCCGGCCGTCCACTTACGCCACGATCATCCGAACCATTCAAGTCCGCGAATATGTGACCCCCGACAAAGGCGGCGTCCTGATTCCCAGTGAACTCGGGATGAAAGTCAATCAGTACCTGAGGGAAACCCTCCCCGCGCTGATCAACGTCGACTACACCTCGCAGATGGAAAAAGAGCTCGACCAGGTCGAAGAGGGCGAACTCCTCTGGACCAACATGCTCGGCGGCTTCCACCAGAAATTCCTGGGCTGGCTCGACGAAGCCAAGGAACGCGACAGCGTCGACATCCAGAAGACCAAACCCCTCCTGACCCGTCTGGAAAAAGTTCAGTGGGATGCCCCCGAAAAAGTCGGCAAGCGCACCTACGACGACCGCAAATTCTATACGTCCGTGCTGGAGAATTTCCAGGAAACCGGACGCCTTTCGAGCCGCCAGTGGCAGACACTGCTGAACCTCGGCTTCAAATATTCCGCCCAGCTGCCGGACCTCGAAAAGGTCCTGGCCCAATGCGGCATGAGCGAAGAAGAGATTGCCACGCTGAAAGCGGAGCATCAGCAGCGCGAAGAGCGCCGCCGCAACAGCGCCGCGAACAGCGAAGAAACCGCCACCTACCAGCAGGTTTTCGACATGCTGAAGGACGTCAAGTGGGACGATGACGCGGGCGGCGGCAAGGGTCGCCGCAAATTCGACGACGGCAAGTTCTTCAAATCGCTGAAGAAACAGGCCGAGTCCGGCAAGGCCCTGTCCGAGAAACAGCATTATGCCCTGATCAAGATGGCCTCGCGCCACCGCGACGAAATCGCCGATTTCGATGCTCTGACCAAGATGCTCGGTGTCGACCCGGCGAGCATGCCGGAAGCCGCCCCCGTCAATCCCGAAAGTCAGGAAAAATTCCAGAAGATTTTCGCCTCATTCGACAGTGTCGACTGGTCCCCGGCCGCCGGCAAGGGCCGCCGCAAAAAGGACGACGGTGCATTCTTCGAGTCGCTGAAAAAACAGTCCGAATCCGGCAAGAACCTCTCCGACAAGCAGGTTAACGTGCTGGTCCGGCTGGCGCACCAGTATCAGGGCCAGATCAAGAATTACCCGGAACTGTGCGCCCTGCTCGGCAGCGAACCGAAGGCCGCGGATGCCAGTGCGAGCACCGGCGACGATGGCGATGCCGCCCCCGCTTCCGCCCCGAAAGAAGCCGCCGCCCCGCAAGTCGAGTCGGCTGAAACCACTCAGCTTCTGGAACAATTGGGCAACGTGACCACCTGGGAAGAACCGGTCAAGAGCGGCAAATTCACCCGCGACGACAAGGAATTCTACCAGTCGCTGAAGAAGCAATCCGAATCCGGCAAGGTATTGAGCTCGAAACAGGTTTATTACCTGAAAAAGATGGTGGAAAAATACTTCGCCCCCAAAGAATAAGGCATAACGCGGCGTCATATTACTGATAAACACAAACCAAAAGGTAAGTTTATGAAGCCAGAAAAGGATAACGGGAAAAAAGCGGTTATTTTCAACATCGTATTCATCTGCATCCTTCTGGGAGTAGTGATCGCGCTGCTGGTCCAATGCCTAACCCAGACGGCAGGATGAAAATCACCCGCAAAACCGTAATCAACACCGCCATCGTCTTAGCGATGGTGTTTCTGGTCGCCGCCATGGTCCTGCCCGCCCTGACGGCCAAGCGGCAAAATTCCCACCCCTACTGGGAGACGCGATCACGGCTATATGATATTTATAACAGTTTATTATTCTACAGTGTTGATTATGAAGACTATCTCCCGACTCGGCCCGGATATCAAGGATTTAATCAAATGCTGCTTCCCCTTGACTATATCGAGGATATTCAGTTGCTCGTGGCGAAAGAAGACTCCATCACGCCCGGGCTGTCCAAGCACGCAACCAGTTTACTATCTGAAAGCGCTACCTCCTACGCTTACTTGGGAAATGGCATGATGATGACCGAAGAAGAAAGAAACAGGTCAAAAAACGACAAGGCTACCCCGCTGATCATAAGCAAACCGTGGTTGTTTAAAACGGCTCCCTGCTTTGCAGTTCTTTCTAATCGCCAAGTTTACCTGTTCAATAAACCAGACAAACGGATTGAAACCAGTGAAGAAGCAATCCAATATCTAGCGGAAATACAAAAAATCGACACCAAGCATCTCGACCTGATTCTCGCCAATGCCCGTGAAATCGATAAAACCAGAGTAAGTGAAAATGAAAAATAAAAAGCAAATTATCCGAATCGTCGCCACCATCATCGCATTTCTGGCCCTGATGCTGGTAACGCTGGTGCCGAAGCTCAAAGAAAAAAACGATCGGCTGGGCAGCATCAGCCGTCTGAAATCAATTGGGTTCTGTCTGATCCAATATTCCATTGATTACACCGATCACTTCCCGAACTACCCGGGTGCGAAAGGCTTCGATCTTCTCGGCAAAAATGATTTTCTCTCTGCTCCTCTTTTCTATCTGGCTCCGGCTGACAAGGTATCAGTACTCCAATCGGGCCCCGATTTGAAAGAGGAAAATTCTTCATATGCCTATCTAGGGGGTGGACTCATCAGGTCCGATGAAATCGAGGAATACCCGATGATCATCGAAAAGCCGTGGCTGGTCAAAAAGCCTTATTGCATTGTCCTGGTCAATGGTTTTGTGACCACCAGCAAAAGTATGCCGGAGGTCGCCAATTGCGAGGAATTCATCAAATACCTGAGCAAGGGGCAATCTTCTCCGACCTGGAACATCATTTTGGAAAACGCACGCGCCGTGGATAAGGCCTGCGGTAAATAGCTAAGAGTTTGGAGAAAAGTCATGGAAACGGAAACTCCGAAGCTTAAGAAAAATCATTGGTTATTTCTTGTTCTTTTGTGGGGAGCTCTGGGGCTTTTTGGGTTGTTCGTCCTTTTTGTTTATCCGTTATTGACTGTGCGAGAAATTGGACATTCGAAAAATCCTGAAAAGTGGGTTCGCGCTCAATTGAAGCAGATCGGTCTCGGACTCAGTGCTTATGCGGCGGATTTTCAGGGTTATCTGCCGGAGCAGCCCGGTTGTGGCGGATTTAATCAGTTAATCACTACTGATATTTTGACGGATTACGGGGTGTATCTCGGGCACCATGAAACCGGTCTCGTCAGGGCCAGAACCGGCTTGTTGACGGAGAACAATACTAACTATGCCTACATCGGGGCCGGCTTGAAAATATCTGACTACGAATATCCGGTGGCATTTGAAAAACCGTGGCTGGGCTATAAGAAAAGCGCTGTTCTATACATAGGCACTCACCTTGAACCGATCAAAAATATCAGCAGATTTGAGAACTGCGAGAAATTCGTGCTGCACCTGAAAGGCGCGAACGACTCCGAAGTTTGGCAGAAGCTATTGGAAAACGCCCGCGCCGTCGATGAAGCCTGTGGCAAATAAATCTTCATTAAATCGCCTTCGTTGCTCGTGGGTCTGTTGACTTTTTGCGCCGCCGGCTGTATTTTATATATAGAATGATTTTTTACATATAAAATGGAATTCCTGCCATGACGGAGAAAAAATACGATGCGCCGGCCGCTTCGGCGGTTTTGGAACTGCTTGAATTCATGGTCGCCGAGCCCGGAGCATGGGGTCCCACGGAACTGGCCCGGCGGCTGGAACTTACCCCGAACCTCACCTTCCGCATTTTAAATGTGCTCAGCGAAAAAGGCTATGTCAAAAAAAATGCCGCAGGGCAATACGAGTTGACGGCGGCACTGTTTTCGCTCGGCATGAAGCTGCAGAACAGTTTCGACCTGCGCAAACAGGCGCGGCCATATCTGGAGGAGCTCGCCCTCGAAACGCGCGAGAGCGTCCAGATTCAGGTACCGGACGGCGACCGGATGCTCCAGCTCGACTTCGTGGCGCCCCCGGCAGAGTATTATCAGGCGATAACCCCGGGCTCGCGGATTCACTGGCACGGCAATGCGTTCGGCAAGGCGGTCTGGGCGTTTCTGCCGGAGAAAGAGGCAGCCAGAGTGATGGCGCTGCCGCGTCCGCAGTTGAACATCCACACCGTCACTGAGCCGCAGCTGATCGGCAAGGAACTGGACGATATCCGCCGGACTTGCAGCAGCTCGGAATTCGAGGAGTATCTGCTGGGCAATTACTGCATCGGTTCGCCGGTGTTCAATGCGATCGGCAAGGTGGTGGCGGGCATCGGCGTGACCGGCCTGACCTCGCGCCTGGTGCCCGAAATGCTCCCGGAGTTGCGCCGGAAAGTTCTGGCCTGTGCCAATAAAATTTCCACCAGCATCGGTTATAAGGAGTCCTATCCATGAGTCTGCGCGATGAAGTTCTGGAAGCTCAATTAAAACTAAATGGCATCACCCACTATGCCGATCAGGCCCTGATGCTGAAAATCTGGCGGGATACCGAAGGGCAGCCTCTCGCGGACCGTTATGCGGCCCTCGGCGCGGCGCGTTTGGCCAAGCTTGAATTCATCCATACGCCGGAGGAGCCTCTGGTCGGGCGGATCGTACCGCTGGCAATCAATACGAAGGCCGTCACGGATAGCCACTTCCCGCCCTCGCCCGGACAAACCGGTCACGCGGAACCTTATTATGATGATATTTTTCAGCTCGGGCTGAATGGGCTGCGCCGGAAAGCCGGGCATATTTCAAGCATGGTCACGGCGGTCGACGGCATGTCGGTGATGATCGACCGCGCCGCAAATCAGGCCGTTACCCCGGAAGTCGCCGAAGCCTGCCGCCATATCGCGCATCAACCGCCGCGCACCTTCCGCGAAGCGATTCAACTGATGTGGTTCATCATGATGGCGATCCAAATCGGCGACCACGCCGCGCTGGTGGGACCGGGGCGCATCGACCGGCGACTGATTCGTTTCTATGAAGCGGATATCGTGGCCGGACGGCTCACCCGCGGCGAAGCACTGCGGATGGTCGAAACGCTGTATCTCTTCATCAACAATTCCTGCGCGCGCGGACTGGCTTATGCGGTAATGGTCTGCGGGGACGACGTCTGCAACGAACTCTCGTATCTCGCGTTGGAAGCGTTGCGCCGGACGCGTCTGGTCTATCCGAGCGTGGGCATTTGCTGGAACGCCAACACCCCTGCCCCGCTGCGCCAACTCGCGGTCGACCTGATTGCCGACGGCATTTCCAATGTAGCGATTTTCAACGATGACCTGATTCAGCAATCGATGATCCAGTACGGCGTGCCCGCCGCCGAGGCGGGCGAATACATCAACTCCACCTGCGTCGAAATCACTCCGTCCGGCGCGAGCAATGTCTACGTGGCGAGCCCCTATTTTCCATTGTGTACACTGCTGCTGGAATACCTGAAAACCTCGCAAGCCGGAACTTACGATGAATTCCGGGCCGGTTATCTGGAATACCTCGGCCGGAAAATCGATGCGGGAGCAATGCAGCAGAATGAATGGCGCAAGTCGCGTGAAGCGGGAACCCGGCGTCCGATTCAGAGCCTCTTTACCCGTGACTGCATCGCGCGCGGTCTCGATATCGAAGAGGGCGGTGCACGCTATAACTGGGTCGAATGCTCGTTCGTCGGACTGGCCAATCTCGTCGACTCGCTGCTGGTCATCCGCCGTGAAGTTTATGAAGACAAAAACCTGTCGCTGAATGAACTCAGCACGATACTGGAACAGGATTTCGCCGGCAACGAACCGCTGCGCCAGCGCTTCCTGAATGCGTATCCCAAATATGGCAACGCCAGCGCCGAAGCCGACTCCGAAATTCCATTGATCACCGGCTTCGTCACCGCCCGGTGTGCGGAACAGAAAATGTACCCCGGCGACGCGCCGTTCATCCCCGGCACGTTCTGCTGGGAAATGCATCAGCGGCTGGGCAAGGAATGCGGCGCTACACCGGACGGACGCCGCGCGGGCTTCCCGTTTGCCGACGGCGCGGGCCCGGCGCAGGGGCGCGAGAAGGACGGCCCTACCGCCGCGATCAAATCGGTTTGTTCCTGGGACCACCGGCCGATGCTTGGCGGCAGCGCTTTTAATCAGCGCTACACCGCCGCCACCGTTTCGACGCCCGAGGCGCGGAAAAAGCTCGAACAACTGATCGATACCTTCATCCAATGCGGTGGTTTCGAGACCCAGATCAATATCCTCGATGCCGACAAACTCAAGGCCGCGCAGCTGCACCCCGAGGAATACCGCGACCTGGTGGTACGCATCGGCGGATACACCGATTATTTCACCGGGCTCTCGCCGGAAATGCAAGCCGAAGTCATCATGAGGACCATATATCAGGAGTTGTAATTATGAACCGGAAAGCTGAAGTATTGTATAAGTTGGGCGAGCCGCTGGCCGCCGGAATGTATGAAGACGAAAACGCGTCTATCGTCGAGCGCTACGGCCGCGGGCTGCGGCGTTACTTCGAACACGCGGAAGCGCCGCCGGAGATCGGTTTGCTGTACCCGACGCTCGGGCAGAACATCTGGCGGCTGAGCGGCTGCTTTGTGCGCTACCACTATGCATTCAGCATCGATATCGACGCAACAGGGCTGCGCAACCTCGGCGGCGAGCTGCTGTCCGACCCGTTCGAAAAGGATCTGCTGGAGAGCATCATCAACGAACTGACCTTCTTCCGCAGCTGCCAGATCGCGCCGCGTTACCGCATCGGCGGCAACGGCTGGACCCATACGGTTTTGAACTATCGGCGCATCCTGAAAGAGGGGTTGCGAAGCTACATCCGGCGCGTCGGCTCCATGCCGGCCTCGCCGCTGAAAAAGGCCCTGAAAGACACGTTGGCAGGGCTCGACCACTTCCTCAAAAGATCGCCCGGCCGCCTCCGGGATGAAGTGATGAATCCGGCCGCCGATTTCCGCAGCGCCATGCGCAGTTTCAATTTCATTTTCGCGCTGGACGCCTACGATTCGGCAGGGCGGTTCGACGACTATATCGGCGAATATTACCGCGGCGAAAGTGATGCCGCCGAGTACGTGGAGGAGTTGTTCCAAACCGTTGATATACAGCAAGGCTGGCACTTCCTCCATACCGCCAAATACCCCGAATTCACTGCGATCTGCCTGCGGGCGCAGAAGTTTTCCCGTCCCAATTCCGGGCTGCTGATCAATCCCGGTACCCCGGATGAAATCTGGGACCATGTTTTCGATGTCTGGTCACGGGGCATTCCGGACCCCTGTTTGTACAACGAACCGGCCTATCTGGAAGGCATTCCGAAAATCAGCGACGCCAAAGGCGATGACCGCAAACATTTCGTCTTTGGCGGCTGCACGGAACTGATGTTCGAGGGTTGCTCGAATATCGGCTCCACCGAAGGCGGCATCAATCTGCTGGAAATCCTTGCCAACAACGACGGCGGCAACTACCGCGCCGCCATCAAACACAAGGTCGAGGAATTCGTGTCCGACGTCAAGATCAACACGGAATTCGCCGCCAAATACCGCCCTCACCTGATCCGCACGCTGTTCGTCGATGACTGCATCGACCGCGGTCTGGAGTACAATAATGGCGGCGCGCGTTACAACGGCAGCATCTTCAATGTCGCCGGATTGACCAATGCGATAAACGCCCTCGGCGCCATGCAGGGGATCAAGGAAAAATTCGGCAACGACTCCACGCAAATCGACGAAATCGCCCGGGAGCTCACCGAATACACCTTTAAACTGATCCGCAAATACCCGATGCGGCTCGGCGGCCCCGCCTACCCCGCCGTCATCCTGCTGACTGCGTTCACCGACCAGGGGCGATGCATCGACGCCACCCCGGACGGGCGCAAGGCCGGCGCTCCGGTCGTAGACTCCATCGGCGCGCTGCCCGGCACCGATATGAACGGCCCCACGGCGCTGCTGAATTCCGTCGCCAAGCTGCCGTCGCAACAGGGGCTCGGCACGCTGGTCCTGAATTTCCGCGTCAGGCGTTCGCTGACCGTGACGCATCGGGCCGAACTGAAGGCCCTGATTCAGAGCTTTTTCGCCATGGGCGGACTACAGCTGCAGCCGACTTTGATCGACCAGGAGACATTGCAAAAAGCCTATGAGAAACCCGAAGATTATCCGAACCTGATTGTCCGCATCGGCGGCTACAGCGAGTATTTCAACCGTCTGAGCCGCGCCCACCAACTGGATATTCTGAAAAGAACGGAACACGGCGTCTAATCAATCAAGAATTAAAATAAGGAAATTACCATGGAAAAGTTTGTAAATTTCATCCCCACCAGGATTTATTTCGGGGCTGGTCAGCTTGAAGCACTCGGTACCGTTGCCCTGCCGGGCCGGAAGGCTCTGATCGTGATGACTTCCGGCAAATCGATCCGCGCCAACGGCACACTGGACCGCGTTCAGGCACTGTTGAAAAAGAACGGCGCGGAAAGCGCGGTTTATGACGGCATACGGGCCAACCCGACCAAGGAACAAATCATGGCCGGCGCGGCCGTGGCCAAGGCAGAAAAATGCGATTTCATCATCGGTCTCGGCGGCGGCAGTCCGATTGATTCGGCCAAGTCCATCGCGGTCATGGCGGTGAATCCGGGGGATTACTGGGATTACATTTCCGGCGGAACCGGCAAGGGGCAACCGGTGCCGAACCAGCCGCTTCCGGTCGTGGCTGTAACCACCACCGCCGGCACCGGCACCGAAGCCGACCCGTGGACCGTGGTCACCAATGGCGACGAAAAGATCGGCTTCGGTTACGACGCCACGTTCCCGGTCATCGCCATCGTCGACCCGGAACTGATGCTGACCGTGCCGCCGGACCTGACCGCATATCAGGGTTTCGACGCATTTTTCCACGCGGTGGAGTGCTATCTGGCAAGCGTCGCCACTCCGATCAGCGAGCTCTACAGCCTGAAGAGCATTGAACTGCTCGCCAAGTCACTGCCGGCTGCGGTCAAGGACGGCAAAAACCTCGCGGCGCGCACCGACGTGGCGCTGGCAAACACCCTCTCCGGTATGGCCGAATCGACCTCGTGCAACACCTCCGAACACTCGCTGGCACACGCCATCGGCGGTATTTATCCGCACATCCCCCACGGCGCGGCACTACTGATGGTCTCCAGGGCCTGGTTCGCACACTATGCACCATTGCTACCGGAACGCTTCGCCGCCATGGCGAAAGCCGCCGGGGCCAATGACTTCCGCGAAGTACTGGAAAATCTCCGCACCGGCTGCGGCGTCGATCATCTGAAAATGTCCGATTTCGGTATCAAACGCGAGGAACTCCCCGCGATCAACGACAATGCCTGGGACACCATGGGCAACCTTTTCGCGCTGGACAGAGCCCAGTTGACCAAAGCAGAATCGCTGAAAATTCTCGAGGGGTCCTATGCCTGACGCAACCGGCCTCATTTTCGACATCAAAAAATTCGCCATCAACGACGGCCCCGGCATCCGCACTGCGGTATTTCTGAAAGGTTGCCCGCTACGCTGCCTGTGGTGTCACAACCCCGAATCGTTGGAAATGAAGCCGGAACTGTCATTTTCGCCGGAAAAATGCATCAACTGCGGCTGGTGCGCCACGGCCTGTCCGAACAACCTCGATCGCGCCCTCTGTACTGGCTGCGGCAAATGCGCCGAAAAATGCTACGCAGGCGCCCGCGAAATCATTGGCCGCCGCGCCACCGTGGAGGAAGTACTCGCCGAAGTCCTGAAAGATCGAATCTTCTATGAAAACTCCGGCGGCGGCATGACCATTTCCGGCGGCGAACCGCTGTTTCAAGCCGAATTCACCACGGCCCTGCTGCAAGCCGCCAAAAAAGCCAACCTCCACACCTGTCTCGACACTTCGGGCTACGCCAAATGGGAGAAAATCGAAAAACTCTTGCCGTTCGTCGACATTTTTCTCTACGACCTCAAAGAAACGAATCCCGAACGTCACCTGAAATACACCGGCGTACCACTCGAACCGATTCTGAAAAACCTGACCCGGATCGATCAAGCGGGCGGCGCCATCATCCTGCGCTGCCCGCTCATTCCCGGCCTGAACGACCGCCTCGAACACGCCGACGGCATCGCCCAAGTCGCCGCCGGGCTGAAAAACCTGCGCGAAATCAATTTAATGGCTTATCACCCGCTCGGCGAATCCAAACTGTCGAGACTGGGCAAAACCTCCGGCCTGGGCGGCGAATTCGCGACCAAGGACCAGCTCGAACCCTTCCGCAAACACCTGGCTCCCCAAAGCTCCGTCCCCGTGAGCTTTTCCTGACCGCAAAGCCTTCATAAATTTTCCGGAAAAAATTAAATCTCCGCTTGAAAAAAGCAATAACTTCAGTATATTTAAAGCTATTCACTTTTCAAGTGCTTCCTTAGCTCAGTTGGTAGAGCAGGTGACTCTTAATCACCGGGTCGAAGGTTCGAGTCCTTCAGGGAGCACCATTTTTTTTGCTGCCAAAACCTTGTAAAGCTTCAGAGAAATGATATGGTATAACATTCAACGAGGAATATGGCAAATGAAAATTCGTGGCAGAAAAATAACTTTATTTCTTATCGAGGGTACCCCAAACGGACGTTGGAGCTGTGAGTTATCTAATTGGACAGGCAAAGCCTACAAGATTCCCCGTAATTTTCTAAAGGATTGTAATGACCGTCCTGATCTTGAGCAACCAGGTGTGTATTTCCTACTTGGCCGCAATGACGAGACAAACGAGCAATTAATATATATCGGTGAAGCAGAAAATGTTTTTGAAAGGCTTTGCAACCATCTTGGAGGAAAAGATTTCTGGAATGAGATAATAACCTTCGTCAGTAAAGATAAAAATCTAAATAAAGCTCATGTAAAATATCTTGAAAACAGGTTTCATACAATAGCAAAAGAGGCTAAACGTTATCAAATTGATAATTCAAGCCATCCGGCTAAAACAATGATCTCCGAACCAGAGCAAGCCGAATTAGAGGAATTCATAGATAATGCTTTGATTATCGTCAATACTCTAGGTCATAAAGCTTTTGAAAAAATTGCGACTAAAAATTCACCAAGTTCAAATGACAACTATTTCTATATATCTACTAAAGAAGGAAAAGCCACAGGAATAGTTACAACGGAAGGATTTGTGGTTTTATCAGGCAGCGTGATAAATAAAAAATTGTCTGAAAAATCCGTCAATTTAAGCGTAGTAGCATCTCGGGAAAAATATATTGACGAGAAGAAGGTGGTAAACAATACTTTAGCAGAAGATATTCTTTTTCCCAGCTCAAGTGCAGCAGGAGTCTTTGTTTTAGGCTATAGTGTTTCCGGACCCCAAGCATGGAAAACCAATACAGGAAAAACGTTAAAAGATTTCGAAGCTGAATGCAAATCTTAATTAGCTAGTTATACGGATCTAGCGTACAAAAGAAAACTATGACTGATTTATCAAAAATTTATATCCATATATCCTCTTTGCTCGACAAAGCGCAGCAAAATTTCTTGTCGAAAATCAATGAGAAGCTGATTATGTTCTACTTCTCTATCAGTAAATATTTCCATGAGTCAGTCAAGTCACACTCTCTCGGAAATGGTTTTATCGACAGTATTACGATTTATATTGTGCAGGAACATCCGAACTTGATGGGATTTAACAGGCACGGACTTTATCACCTGATACAGTTCTACAAGTTATATCATCAGGATGAACTTGTGACACCACTGGTGACACAAATCGGCACCTTTCGCTTCGGTTTCAGAATATATCTTAATGCTATCGAACAAATTGCTTCTCCCAAAATTGAAGATTTTAACTAAAAATACCACTATCGATCCAGAAATTCAAATAGATACAAAATCAAGAAAGAGGTAATAATATGCTAAAAACACTCCAAATTCAGAATTTCAAAGGCTGGAAAGATACCGGAGAAATTCAACTTGCTCCCATTACACTGTTTTTTGGAGCGAATAGCTCAGGAAAATCTAGTATTGGCCAGTTTTTGATGATGTTAAAACAGACAACAGAATATTCTTCCGACAGACAAATGGTCTTGCTGTCATCAGGAGACGAGAAAGCACTCGTAAACGTTGGAAACTATGAAAATATTATATTTCAACATAACTCCGCCAATCAACTAACTTTCCGTTATTCTTGGACTTTAGAGAATACTTTAACTCTAGCGGATCCTTTGGATAAACGGAAAAAATTCTCTGGCAATGATATTGCTTTTTCCTGTGAATTCGCTTCTATGCCTAAGAATGAATTTATTCCAAAAGTACAACAGTTCTCGTATGAACTGCGACACGGAGAAAAGTCTGTTTTGAATAGCACTATGCGACTGCACAAAGACGGATATGATATTTCAAGCAGTACCTATAATTTTGTCAGGAATCCCGGGCGCGGTTGGAAATCCACTGCAACACTCCATTTTTATGGTTTCCCTAATGAGTTGATAAACTATTATCAAAATGCGGCTTTTCTGCAAGACATTGCAGGAACCCATGAGGCAATGTTTGCCAAAATGTCCTATTTGGGACCAATCAGGCAATCTCCATCCTATTTATACTCGTGGTCGGGTTATAGCCCCAACACAGTCGGAATAGCAGGCAAAGATACCATCGCTGCTTTGCTTGCCGGACAATTAAGACGTTTTGTATCTAGCGGCAAAAGAAACTCTTTGGATCTGCAAAGCATGATAGCAAGTTCGTTAAAAAGAATGGGACTTATTGACAGTTTTGGAGTAAATATGGTTTCCAAAGCACATCAACAGTATGAGGTTAAAGTCTGCACAAAAGGTTCAAAAGATCAGGTCAATTTGCCGGATGTCGGGTTTGGTATTTCGCAGGTCTTGCCAGTATTGACGGAATTGTTCTACGCTCCTTCAAAAGCCATTATCATTATAGAGCAACCAGAGCTTCATCTCCACCCCAAAGCACAAGCTGAGTTAGCAGATGTAATGATTGATGCGATAAAAACACGAGAAAACGGAGAGCCTCGCAATATACAATTACTGATAGAAACGCATTCGGAACATTTTCTGAGAAGATTCCAACGAAGAATAGCGGAAGACGCCATCGACTCGAATACAGTAAAAGCATATTTTGCCGACAGCTCTGAATGTCCAGCGCAACTGAAAGCTTTGGAATTAGATAAATTCGGAAATATTGCCAATTGGCCAAAGGATTTTTTCGGAGATGAAATGGGCGATATTACAGCACAGATGAAAGCGGGAATGAAAAAACGCTTAGCGGAGGGATAATTATGCCCAGAAAAAAACAATCTAAAATTGCCAACGCAGCGGCTTTCCGACGTGATGATGGAAATCCGAATATTGTTTTGGAATTTCCCTCTCGTTGCCTAATTGACACAAATGTTTTCCTTGGTGCCTCCAGGACCGATTACAATGAAAATCAACGTGAATGTGCCAGCAAATGTCTCGCCATCATGGAGGCTGTTGCCTCTGAAACGATCACAAGGGTCGTATTGGATTTAGGGAAAGATCATTCTGAGATATGGGATGAATACTGCCACAAACTGAAACCTTTTGGGGGGAATGGATATGGGGAGGCTATTCTTAAAACTTTATTCAATACAGGGCGATTTGATTATGTTAAAATCACTCCAATTGGGGCAAATCAGTATGCTGAATTTCCAAATCATGTAAAACTTGCAGATTTTGATGCCTCTGACAAAAAATTTATTGCAACAGCCAATGCATGTCCCTCCAAACCTCCAATTCTTCAGGCTCTAGAAGGCAAGTGGTGGAGATGGGCCAAACCATTAGCCGAAGTTGGTATTGACGTTCTTTTTATAGATAGGGAATACGCCATAAAATATTGCCGTGAAAAAAATGGTTGTGGTAACAAAAAATGCAACGAGTGTTAAAATGAATTCGGATTTTTTCAAATTTCCATCAACGCCGCATCTTGCTGTTCTAGGAAACAATGATGTACGTGATGATAAATGCTTTTCACTACAGGAACGCGATAATTTCTTAAAAAATGAAATTATTATTGAGGAAAAAGTTGATGGTGCAAACCTAGGATTCTCATTTAATAATAGTGGAAACTTGATTTGTCAAAATCGCGGCAGCATATTAGTTTATCCTTTTGCAGGACAATGGAAAAAATTGAATGAGTGGATTGAACCTAGACTTGACTCCTTGTTTGAGATACTAGAGGAACACTTGGTTTTGTTTGGAGAATGGTGCTATGCCCACCATTCCATTCGTTACGACAGCCTTCCTGATTGGTTTATTGCGTTTGATGTATATGACAGGCAAGAAGAGCGTTTCTATTCTGTGCAAAGAAGAAATCAACTGATTGAGAAAATCAATATGAAACATGTACCACTAGTCGCAACAGGGCATTTCGCTTTTAACCAGTTGGCAACTATGACGTTTCAATCTTACTTCGGACAGCATGAGGCAGAGGGAGTTTATTTGCGGGTTGATGATGAAAATTGGCTGATTGAAAGAGCAAAATTAGTTCGCCCTGTCTTCAGGCAAACAATTGACAAACATTGGTCAAAGAATGGAATAGTGCCCAATAGATTAGCCCCCCAATATCAATAACGTGTTTATTTCATCGTTATTCGATAAATCATTGGCCGCTTGACTCTGTGGACAAAAATTCACCAACAACCACGGACGCAACAGAATATAAAATAATCACATCACCGATTGGTCCATAATCCGTTTTTTGCGTCAAAACTTCGATTTCGCCACAATTGAGCTCGAAATCCAATTTTGTTCTGCTCTTTCCTGATTTTTAATAAACTCCACCTTGGTAGTCGAAACCAGGGTTCAGTCGAAGCTTATTTCCACCCGGGTTACCCGGGGAGAATTGCCGCCGTTGGCTGCACCGAGTGCCAGACGGTATTGAATAACCCTGTCTCCGAGGGCGAGCGGGAAATTGACCTGCCGGCTCCCGGTGAAATAGTCCTGATCGTAACTGGCTCCAAACCACGGGCTGTTTTCCAGCAGTTCTCCGGTGGCGGCGGTACGGAGCTGAAGCTTCACCCAGGTTTTCGGCTGCAATTCGGCATCCAATATGATACCGGACAGCCGCATTGCTCCTTCCGGGATATTGAAAATGCGCGACGTATAAAATTCTTCCTCGCCGCCATCCATAATGTTGCAGGGCGACGCCGCGATCATCCCAAGCGCGCCGATGCTCGGCAGTTTCGTGGTATTCTTCGGCTCGAATCCATCCGGGCCGTTCCACCAGACCTTGGAGTCGGTCATATGGTTACCGTAGGAGCGGTGATGGCAAACGGCCAGGTCGATGTACCCGTCTTCATTGAAATCGCAGGCAATACAGCCGCTGCCCGCATGGTTGAAAATGCGCTGGCGGCGGGTGATCGAAAAACCTTCCGGGCCGTTCCAGTAAATATACGCCTCGATGTCGCGGCTGTGTGCTGCCTGATAGCTGGTCACGAAAATATCAAAGAGTCCGTCGTTGTTGAAATCGGCGACCGTGAGGGAATTGCAGGAGCTTGCCGGCAGCATGCAGCAGCGTTCCTGGCTGTAGCCCTCCGGTCCGCCCCAGAAAATATAGATGGACGATTCATATGGGTGAGTTTTTGACCACGAACCGTGCCCGCCGACAATCAAATCGAGGTAGCCGTTGCCGGTCAAATCAGCCGCACGGGCGCAGGAGGCCCCTTCGACCGGGAGAAAGGTCACGCGATCCATCGAAAATCCCTCCGGACCGCCCCAGAGAATCATTGAGCGCTGTCCCCGAATCTGCGGCACGAAGAGATCCAGATAGCCGTCGTTGTTGAAGTCGGCAGTAAAGAGGAAGCGCGCCTCTCCGAAGTTCGGCCGGTCATAGGCGGAAGCATCGTTGTAATCTTCCCGCGAGGGAACATAGCCCTTTGAATTGACGTCCATATTGATGATCTGCGACGGTTCCTTCGGGTAGCCGTCCGGACCGCCGTGAAAAATCCGCAGTTCCGGCTGGCTGTAACCCGAGAAAATAAGGTCCAGATAACCGCTTCGCCGGAAATCTCCGGTCACGCAGCCGTGCGCCCTAAACGTTTCCATGACCGCCGGGCAATTGGCGTCGAAACCGTTTGCATTCTGATAATAAATGAAGGAGCCGGGGTCCAGATGCGGAGCGCATTCCGCGCTGTTGGCAAGTACCAGATCGGCGCGGCCGTCGTCGTTCAGGTCGGCGCAGATCAGGTCGACCGCCGAGTGGCCCGGCAACTCGATCCGGCGCTCCGGCGAGAACGACCCGTTTTCATTCAGATAAATATAAACCGGGACGTCCCCCAGGCGGCGCCCGCCCATGTTGTTGATGAAAAGAATCCCCGGTTTCCGGTCGCGTCCGAAGCGGATTTCCCGCGCCCCGATGGCATTGTGGGTGGTGAAGCAGCGGGGCGTCAAGTCGATCTCCCCCTGCCCGTCGACCGGATAGACGATGGATTTGGCGGAGTACATCACCTGATCGCAGCCCTGGGCGAAAACAAGCGAACACCGTCCGCAACCGGCCAGGTCAATCAGGGCAATATCGCGAACATTCTTCGTCGGCAGCGCCCGGCGTTTTTCCCAGTCCAAACCGGGAATCAGGAGGCTGTCTTCTATCCGGTCGTTTTCCTCGCGGCATACCGCGAGAACCAGATCGTCGCCCCCGGCACTGGTGACGTGCCCGGCAGCGGCCATGACCACACCTGCCACCGGAAATGAAAACGCGGCTTCCAGTTGCCGGCCACCGCCGATGCGATAGAATACCACCCGGTCTTTTTCCGGTTTATAAATATGCGGTACTCCGGCGATCGTGATGATGGCGCTGCGCCAGCCCGGAACATAACTCCGTTTGATGGCGGTAGTCAGGACCTGCGCCTTGGCCATCGGTAGATCCCCCTCGCCTGCTTCGCTGTAACGCCCGGCATTGATACCGTCCGGGCCGCCCCAGTAAATCCGGGGCGCGCCTTGACGCATGCGAAGGTACAGATCGACATAGCCGTCGCCGTCCAGATCCGCCACGGACATGCTGAAGGCTTCCACCGGAAGGTCAGTAAATCCGTTAGCAAGATAGCCGCAATCGGTCTTCGAAAAAATCCGGATGTATTTGGCATTGAGAAAGGCGATTTCGATTTTGCCGTCGCCATTGAAATCACCGGCGGCGACGCCGAGTGAATCGGGCGCGTAAAGCTCGGTTTTGCGGTTTTCGCTGTAGCCGTCTGCCCCGCCCCAGTAGAGATAGGCGGAGACATCCGCCTTGGCGCCGTCGCACTGATTGGCCACGATCAGCTCCTCGTAACCGTCATCATTCAAATCGATCAGGCAGCAGTCAAAGGGCCCCAACGTGGGAAGCTCCTCGACCACGGGCGTACCGAGCGGGTCCTTGATCAGCGACAGGTTCGGGCACTCGTCAATTTCCTGCCCATTGGCGAGGAAAATATCCGAAAATCCGTTGCGGTTAACGTCGAGCCGGTGAATCCGCTGCAGGACTCCGTTTCGCGAAACATAGAGATTCTGCCCGCCGTTGCCAAACGTTCCCTGCACGAAATCATCGAATGATGAATCTCCGACTTTTTTTATTTCAATCGACATAATTATTCCTTACTTATCCTCGATCACCGCGCCATCGTCAAACAAAGTCAGGCCCTGGTATTTTTCTTTTTTCTGAACCTTGCCGCAGGTCAGCCAGACCGCACCAAGCAGGGTATAACAAACCATGGTTGGCACCCCCAACCATTGAAAACTGAGCGCATGAGCTTCTTCGCGACAATAGATGTTGCTGAAAAATGCCCAGAGCAGAATCGCAATGCCGAACCCCAGAAATGCCGTCCCTGCGACAATGACCGGGGTCGTATATTTCTTCTGCCGCCGGTACAGCACGAACCATACCGCCATGACGATAATTCCAAGCACGGCAAACGGTACCGCCGGCAGGTAGTCGACCGGTCCCGCCCAGCCCATATCCTGCCCCGGCTGCCAGCTGTTGAAGGCCATGGTACTGGTGAAATACCAGGCCGTCATCCCCAGTTTCAGGCCCCACAGCGAACCTGCGGTCACCCAGACCAGCAGTGTGCTGGCGCGCTTCGAAAGCACCGCAAAAATGAATGCCGGTACCACCACCGCCTCGAACGCGTAGAAAATGGTCGACGCCTCCACCACGCTTTGCGAGAGCCATTCCGCCGAATACGTGATCAGCAGTCCCAGTCCGCAAGCGACCACCCCCACCAGCACGGTGGCGATACGCGATACTTTGACCTGGGTATGTTCGCTTATGGCCGGGTTGAAATAGCGCAGATGCAGTTCTTTCACATACACGGTCGCCATGCTGTTGAAAACGGCGTTCAGAGTCGAGATCACCGCAGCCAGCATGGCGGCGATCACCAATCCCGGAATCGGTGGCGGCAACTGGGTCGAAATGAAATTGAACAGCGCCGTGTCGCCGCTTTTTGTCACGAACTCCGGGTGCTGATGGAAATAAGAGAACGTCAGGAGCCCGATCACCCACAAAATAATGATGGTCGGAATGGTGAGGAACGTATTCACCACCTGAGTTTTGACGGCGGCTCTGTAGCTGCCGCTGGCCAGTAACCGCTGTACCGTCATCTGGTCCGAAGCCATGACGCCGATCGGCGCCAACAGCTGATTCAGCAGCAGCAGCCAGAAGGACAGCCGGACATAAGGATTGAGCAGGTAAAACTCCGGTTCGGCAAACCGGTCCAGCCCCCGGCCATTCTGAAACGCATAAGCAATCCCGCCGAAAAGCCCGCCATCTGTTTTGAGGAACAACGCCCCCAGGATACAGCCCAGACCGCCGATCAGCACCACGAACTGCATGACATCGGTCCACACTACCGCCTTCAAACCGCCGACGGTGGTGAAAATAACCGCGATGCCACCGCAACACAATACCGTCATCCACCCCGGCCATCCGGCCGCGCCCTCAAAAATCTTGCTGGTCGAGAACAGTACCATCCCCAGATAAATCAGCCTCAAGTAGATGGTCATCGTGGCGACCAGTGTCCGCACACCGGGGCTGTAACGCCGCTCCAGATACTCGAACGGCGTGAACGCGCCGATTTTGAAGTAAAACCGGATGAAAATCGCGCACACCAGCGGCGTCAGCAGCGGCGCAATGAGTCCCAGCGCGAAGAAGGACAAACCGTGATTGAAAATCTCCCCCGGCACCATGACCAGCGAAAACGCGCTCAACGCCGCCATCAGACAGGAGATTCCCAGCGCGAAGAACGGCATCTTGCCGCCCCCCAGCATATAATCTTTGGAGGTCTCTTTTTTGGACGAACAACAAAATCCGATTACCACCAATGCAATCAGGTACGACGCCATGACCGCATAGTCGGCAAAATGCAGCGATATTTCCATCTTAATTCACATTCCTTTCGCTTACCGGGAGCCAGTCGAAATTTTCAGCGACCGCAGTTCGACGATTCCGCCGACTGTTTTCGAGCCATCGCCGAAATTGAGGCGGACGGGTTTATCGCTCAAGTTCTTAATCGGAAAACGGCCCAGCGGCGAGCCGTCGCACCAGACGTTTGCGACACCAGCCGCCACATCGATGGCAAACGAAAGGGTAAATTCGCGATCGCCGGTATCCGGCAGCCGGATATTGCCGAGCGTCCCGGACGTTTGACCGGGGGCGATCTGCATGATCACTTCGGCAATACGGCCTTCGGACTCGACAGAGAGTGTCCAGAAGAAACGGTAAGGCTTGCCCTCGATGGTTTTCTGCGGTTCGACAAAGCACAGTTTCAGTTCGGCAAGCACCGGTGACTTCACCCCCTTCAAAGAAGCATTGTCAAGCAACGAAATCAGCGGATATTCATGGCGCCCTTCGGAGGTATTGTCGAGCCGGAGCCGGCCGTCAGCAAGCGTCAGGCAGCCGGCAGGGTAGTCACTCTTCCAGCCTGTTCCCGGAAGACCATCCGCCGCACTGTATTCGATGTTCCATACTGCCTCCTTGAAGCGCTGAAAATCCACCGGAGCCGTTCCGGCTTTCACTCCGCCCGCCGCCAGTGTACAGCAACGGCTTTGCGGCGAATACATGTCTAACGTTTTCAACAGCTGAATGGCGATCTCCTGATGGCCGCGCGGCCCCGGATGGATCGTTTCGCCGAGCCATGAAGCAAGGACCTCCGGACTAGCCGCCTGATTGCTCCAATGAGCGAAATTATCGACCAGCAGCGTATCTTTCTTAGCGGCAACTTCGCGGACAATCTCCATATACTGCGGCAACTGCTCATAGCGGATAAGATATTTTTTCAGGTAATCCGTATTGGGATTTTCCACCTTCTGAATAGTATTGGAGGTCTGCAGGACCACAATCGCGCCATCGCCCCGGACACGGTCAACCAATACGCCCAGGTTTTCGCGGAAAGCGTCCGGCGTCCGACCGCTGACGATATCGTTCATCCCAACCATCAGAATCACCACGTCCGGCTTCAATGAACGGACTTGCCAGTCGTACTGTTTTTCCGACAGCAACTCACGAGTGGTCTGTCCGCTGTTGCCGGAGTTAACCACCCGGTCCATGGGGCGCTTCAGTTCATGGCGGAGCCGCTCGGCGAAGATTTCCTGAAATGAGCGCCAGCCATGCGTATGAGCTGCCCCCTGGGTAATTGAGTCGCCATAGAAAACCCAGGTCCATGGGCGGTCCGAACTATTTCCCAGATGAGCGGTAATTTTGGCACGGTCGATGTCGGCCAGTGGCCCGGCAGCAATCGATAAGGTCATTATGCAGCAAATGGCGATCAGGATATTTCTCATGGTATGCCTTTTATATTCTGAATTTTAAAGGATGCGTGCTTACAGGATAAAAGCTCTCTGGATTCCCAAGTGGTCAACGTAGTTCATGGAGCCCCAGCGTGTTCCATCGTCTTTCAGATAATCATCCGAGGTAGCATGCATGGTCATGAGCTTTTCGGGTGTAAGTGCCTCGACGTGTCCGTCCAGGAAAGACATATTGCCAAATTTGCTGTGCCGAAAATGAACCCCGGTGTCTCCATTGCGGGTGATAACATAAAACTGGGTTTTTCCATAAGTGACAGTCCAAGAATCGGCCAATATGGTGAACGTACTGGCATTCTTCACTTTTTTGGCCACAAGATACCGCCGGGTGGGGCCGGTGATCTGCGCCACCAGTTCTTTCCGGTAAGGTGTACCGCTGGAAGCTCCTGTAGGAGCCATGCCATAGGCGCCGTAAATCTTGCTGTAATAATTTTCCGTAGTGGGATTCTGCCACATGCTCTCGGACGCGGAAGTCGGACATGCGAATGTCTTGCTTTCCCGTGCCATGTACTTATGGACCTCCAGCTGGTCCGCCCATGAAATCCGCATATCGACTTCATTATAAAGCGGCATAAAACCATCCATATCATTGGAATACATATTCATCATCAACTGATTTGATTTCAAGTTGGAGGTACACTTGATGGCATGCGCTTTTTCCCGCGCCTTGTTCAGTGCCGGAAGTAACATCGCCGCCAAAATCGCAATAATTGCAATAACAACCAGCAACTCTATAAGTGTAAATTTTTTACCTTTTTGAATTTTCATTCTGTAACTCCTTTGGTTGGATTTAAAACAGTTTTATATCGATGGTTCATTTCTTACCAGAACGAAGCTCTTTCGCTTTTTTGATCATCTCAAAATAGGCCGGTTTCTTCGTGAGCTCCAGGGTTTCATAAAGTTCAGCTTCCGCAATTTCCCGATCGGCACCAATCGCCATGATGTCGGATTCGAAATTATACCCTTTCCCGGGAAAGGCCATTTCCCGGAACACCCCGATACTGACCGGTTTATCGGCGGCGGCTTTCTGTATTTCATCCCGGAAGTCGCCGTCAATCATGACCACACCGTCTACACTGCCGGCGGCAAACCATTTGGCATAATGAAACGGTACCCCATAGCGCCATGCATCTCCTGCAGAGTGTGTAGTCGGGCGTTCATTGGAAATCGCCGAGAAATAAAGCGGCCGGCCGCCAGTCAGCTTTTTGCAATTGAACAAAAATTCGTCGATCGCATCGGCCCGGAGTTCGTTAAGCTTTTTCCGATCGTAACTGTCATTCCAAATGTCCTTGCCGTAACGCTTGCGGTAAAGTTCGCGCAGTTCCGGGTTGAACCCGTAATTATTCCCGCCGCTGCGACTATGGCTGCGGAGATTGAACATAAAACCGTCAAAATTATATTGGGTCAATTCCGCGAACCGCGCGACTTTGTGCCGCATGGTTTCCGGCACGGCGAATTCGGCGAAACCGAGCAGGTACTTGCCGGTGTCCGAGGCGCCGATGGCAAACCCCAACTGCCGGCTCTGATGATCCCAAGCCCAGTTGCCAGTCTCGCTGAACATCAACGCAGAATTCTCCGCATCCCTGCGATTCTCCACGCAATATCCCATTTCAGCGGGAATCCGTGCTCCGGCTGTATCGAATACCCGACACTTATCCAAACCGGGCGCTCCGAAAATAAAGACATATTTGCCATCTTCCGGCTGAGGAGTGGAAAAAGCAAGTTTTATGTAGGACGCTTTGATCTTCAGCCCGGAAATCGCCAATTTCCAGCAACCGTCTGAAAGTTTTTCTGTTTTCAGCGTAAAAGAACCCGTATAGGGCGTGTATTGACGATTATCTTCACTGGAGAGAATCCGCAAACTATCCGTAGTTATGCGGACCGGAAGATTCCGGGGCTGATCGCTGATAATCTCCAATCCGCCAATCTCCCGCTTCCGGGCGGCGGCGACTTCATCTGCCGGCAGGGAACGGCGCATCGAATACCCCTGTGGAAATTCCTCGAAAAATGGGTCCATCAATGGATATTCAATCGCTTTGCCGGTTGTCGGGTCAACCATCTCATTTGCCGTAACGGCCGCACCTGCGGCCGCATCGTCCCAGAGACTTTCCCAGGCCCAGACTTCAAGATTATATTTCTTACCGAGCCGGATGGTCTCTTTCAAAGGATCGTAAGCATCCAGTGTCCGGATCAGGTTATCGACCTGCCCCGGGTAAAGTTTCTTATCATGGAAGCGGCCTCGCTCCCCATACCTGACACATACTTTTGACGGATAAAGAGTTAAACCGCATACATTGACCCGCAGGTAAATCCGGTCAATCCCGCCGGCTGCCATTTCGGCAATTCGTTTTTCCCAGTGTTCCAACGGATAGACCGAACTCCCACTCGGCATATCGTAAAAAACGTAATCCAGAAAATCGATTGTTGTTGAAACGGTCAATGGCTTCTCAGCAGCCATCAGCCCCAGGCAGCAACAAATCGCCGCCAATAAAAACAGTTTTCTCATTGCAATCAGCTCCTTTGATATTCTTTAACGAAAAAAATGCTTATGCATTTTCAAGGCTTCAACATAATTCTCCATATTTACAACTTGATTGTGGGCGTGGATTCGGAATCCATTCTCGGCCTTCACGGCATCTCCAGATGCAATAGCCTCATAGAGCTCCTGATGATACTCCAGCGTAGAGTAAAACAATTTCAGGAAATCTTCTCTTTTGTCGGATTTTCTGAGCTCGGACCGAAATGCCGCGATTTCCACAATGGCATGATTCGCTTCCATCAGAGATTTGCCCAGATAAAAGCTGACCGCCAGGTTGCTGACCGTCTGCAGATGCGAAAAATTGTCATTGCCGCAATGTTCCACTACGCACGAATGAAACCCCAGGTCCGCTTTGTACATGCCGTCACGGTCCATGTTGTTAAAGGCTTTTTCCATGTCGTCGTTATACTGTTTAAGTTGTTTCAGGACTTCGGGCGGCCTGGTTTGGGCCAGCCGGCGCGCCGCAATGGGCTCGATTGCTTCGCGCAGTTCGTTCCATTGGATCAGGTGGTCCGCCGTGAATTCCTTCATCTGGTAGCCCCGGTAGGGAATATACTCGAACAATCCCCAGCCGACGATCTGGTTCAGCGCCTCGCGGATCGCGCTGCGGCTCACCCCGTATTCCTTGGCCAGGACGGTCTCGCGGATGGGCTGCCCTCCCTTGAAACGGCCCGCCGTCAATTCCCCGGTAAGCCTTTTGATGACAACCACCATCGCGGTCTCATTTTCGGCGGGCTTGTCGCATTTGCGCCCTTTCGGCTGCTTATTCTTCGTCTCGATCATAGATGTACTTCCAATATTTGACTTGTGCCTGTTATTAATTATACAGTGATTTTCAAATTTGTCAACTGTTTTCAGAGAAATAGTCGACTATTTTAAAATTCACGCTCAATCAATGCCATGAGTCATATCTTTATTGCGTCCGGGTGGAGCCGATGGGAAGGCAATAGGGCATGCCGTCTTTCCCGAGGTTGATCTCGGGTTCGATTTCGAATATGTCGCGCAGGATTTC
The DNA here is from genome assembly GCA_040394635.1 of Victivallis vadensis. Lineage (GTDB taxonomy): Bacteria > Verrucomicrobiota > Lentisphaeria > Victivallales > Victivallaceae > UBA5239. The sequence goes on from JBEBRW010000019.1 coordinate 53,688, forward strand.
CGCTGTCATGATTTCCTGCGGCAGGCCGCTGTAACGAATCTTCCGGTCCTTCATCAGGATCAGGCGGTCGGAATAACGCGCGGCGAGGTTCAGGTCGTGCAACACCATGACCACGGTCATGCCGTATTTCCGGTTCAGGGTACGGACCATTTCGATGATCTCGAACTGACAGCAGATGTCGAGGAAAGTAGTCGGCTCATCGAGCAGCAGCACTTTCGGCTCCTGCGCCAGCGTCATGCCGACCCAGGCGCGCTGACGCTCGCCGCCGGAGAGCGTCGAAACGCGTCTTTTGCGAAGCGGCTCCATCCGGGTCATCCGCAGCGCTTCATCGATCACCTTGCGGTCGTATTCGCTGCTCATCAGCCGTATCTTGCGGTGCGGGAAGCGCCCGAACGCCACCAGTTCCTCCACTGTGAGTTCGCTCGAAACCTGTTGCAACTGCGGCAAAATCGCCATGACTTTGGCCAGTTCTCCGGTACGGTATTCCTTCAGCGGTTTGTCGTTCAGCAGTACCGTGCCGGAGTCCGGTTTGATGATCCGGCCGATGACCTTGAGCAAAGTCGATTTGCCGCAGCCGTTCGGCCCGAGCAGCGTGGTAATGCTGCCGTCCGGCACCGTGAAGTCGATGCCGTCCAGCACAAGTTTTTTGCCGTAACCGGCCCTGACGGATTGTACTTCAAGCTTCATATTGATGCCTCCTCAGGAGCCAGAGGAAAAACGGCGGCCCCAGGAGCGCCATGATGATGCCGACCGGCAACTCCTGCGGTTCCATGACCACGCGCCCGATGGTGTCGCAGATGACCACAATAAACGCCCCGAACAGCGCCGCCCCCGGCAGTAAAAATCGATTATCCGTGCCGATGATGATCCGGACGATATGCGGCGCGATCAGCCCGACGAATCCCAGCAACCCCGCCACGCTGACCGCCGACGCCGCCAGCAGCGCCGCCACCGCCAGCAGCGAGAAACGGATGAATTCGACACGCAGTCCCAGCCCCGTCGCGACTTCATCGCCCAGCGCCAGAATGTTCAGTTTGTGGCTGAGGATAAATGCGACCGCCAGCCCCACGACCATGTAGATCCAGACCATGTCGATATGCGTCCAGGTCCGGATGGCCAGTGAGCCGATGGTGAAATCGAGGATGCTGCCGGCCTTCTCCGCGTGAAATAATAGAACCGCGCTGCTGAACGCCCCCAGCATGGCCGATACCGCCACCCCCGCCAGGATCAGCCGCACCGGGCTCACCCCGCGTTTCCACGCCAGCATGTAAACCAGCACCGCCGTCGCCAGCGAACCGCAGAACGCCGCCGGCACCAGTAGGTAACTCAAATGCGGCAGCGCCAGCATGACCAGAATCCCGGCCAGCCCCCCGCCCGACGACACCCCGATGATTCCCGGAGCCGCCAGCGGATTGCGCATGATGCCCTGCAGAATCGTCCCCGAAACAGCAAGACAGGCCCCCACCAGTGCCCCCAGCAGAATCCGCGGCAAACGGATATTCACCAGAATCTGATAATTGATACCCTCTCGATGATGCAGCAGGACGTCAATAATCTCCTGCAATGAGAGCCTCAACGAGCCAAAACACAGACTGACGAAAATGGCCGCGACCAACAGCACCGCCAAGACGATATTGACCGTCAGCCTGCCGCAGATAGTTCGAAAGAATCCCATCCCTATACCTTAAATGTGTTGCGCGCACAGACCGGAACCGCTCATTCCGGGTCGTCATTCAATCACTGGAGGATCTGACTTACCGCCATGCGGCGGATCACAGTTGCGCGACAGTCCCCGGATTTCACGGGGTTCACTGCACAGTGATTACGAAATATACCGCTTAATATACTTCGCTTCCGACGAAAAACAATTGCCTTTTGAATTATTTCGCGGCGACTTTACGGCCCCTTGGCACTGTTGTAGAGATCCGATATCTCACTTGGAGCAAGCGCGCGGTCGTATATGACCAGTTCATAAATCGTGCCCTCCAGGAGACCATAAGGCTGACCTTGATGCAGCGAGGCGCCGATCAGCACGGGCAATTCCGGCGTGGCATTGATCCTGCCGAACCTGGCGCTGCCGTCCGGCTGGCCGTCCACATACAACCGCAGCGTGGTACCGTCGTAAGCCATGGCGACCCAATGCGGCACCCCCGGAGCAAGCGCCTGATTGCCCAGGCATTTCCATGGCTGGGTTTCACGCTGGGCGCATAGTTTCCCCTGCTGAATCTCCATCATGAGCTGGCCGACGACTCCGGCATTGTGACGGGAAAAAACTATGCCGGTGACGTTTGCGTGATCGATCTTGAGCCGGGCCATGACCGTATACGGGCGTGCCCCCTGGAAGTCCAGTGCCGATGAATTTTGCAGCCGGTAATACGAATTGCCGTTCGAGTCTTTTTCCCGGACCGCATCCACCCTGCCCGCGGAAAGATCGGCGACCGTTTCGGCACCGGCATTCTCCCAGCGCCAATGCCCGATGATGTTGGCGGCGCGGCGCGGAACCACCTGCAATTCGCCCAGGATATTGACGCCGTAACGTCCGTTCAGGATTTCATAGTTCACATCGCGATTGGCCAGGCGCAACGCGTATTCGGGCGTATAACGCAACTGCATCGATTTGTCTGGCATCCATAAGCCGAGCCGGTACGTACCCGGTACAATGTATTCCGGCAGCAGCAACGAACATTGAATCTGGTGTGTGAGCGGCGCAAAAGACGAATCGCCCGGGCGGTACGGCTGGAATTTCCGCAAATCGGTATTGACGGGAAACGCATTCATGCGCCCGTCACCGTCGATCAGAACCGCATACACTGGCCGGGAGTACACCGGCGCAGCAAACCCGCGATTGATGACCAGGCAGGTCAGTTCCAGCTTTTCGCCTTCGCTCATCTTGCCGGGGAAGCGCGCTTTCTGCAATTCCAGACGGTAGCCGAGGTGGTCACGGATGTAATCGAATGCGCTGCGCGGCGCCGCAGAGCCGTCGCGTAACAGATAGAAATTATCCGAGGCGGGAAATTTGGCAGGGTCCAGCATCTGTTTTTTCCATTTGTCCATGGAGAATTCCTCGCCCGGCGCTTCGAGGGCGGCGTGGCTCTGATACATGCCGAGGCTGTTATAGTGATGCAGCTTCAGCCGCGCGGCGGCCCAGATACCGTCCACCGTAGCCGTGCAGTCACGGTAAAACATTTCGCCATCCACCGGCAGATAGGCGGACTCGACGGTGAACATATCGAACTCCGGGTTTCCGGGGTTGGCCATGAGCGGCTCTTCCGGCCAGGTGCCGCCGTCGGCGGGGTCGGCGCCGAAGCCGTCGTTGGCGAATCCGATACGGCTTTTCGGGGTGCCCGTGCAGGCTTCCGCCGCCCCGAGCAGCCGGTATTTCCGCAGGTCGAGCTGCCCCAGTACCTGACGCTTCAGGATGGGGCGGCGAATCGTCGTCATGCGGTCCGGCGGCAGGATTTCCAACAGTTTCATGGCGACCTGCGAAGCGGCGGGATTTGCGATAAGGTTATTGGCCGAACTGTGCCATTCGCCGAACGCGCCGATGAACCCCAGCTGTACCATGAAAAGGACATCGTCGTATTCCCTGAAAATCGGCTTAAGCTGCTCCATATGCGCCAGGACGACAGCAAGTGTGGGACCGTATTCCGGCGGCATGGTACGCTCGTAAGCGACCCGCAAAATGACCTTGATTCCGGCGGCGCGCAACCGGCCGAGATCCCGGCAGATGGCAACGAGTTTTTCCTCTTCGATCGGGCGGTCGAAATACGGCAGCAGCCAGCAATAAGCCTGCGTCAGGGTAACCTGCGGAAACCGGTTTTGCTGGTCGGGCCAGTCGAGGAGCTCGGTATTCCGGTGCTCGGGGCTGATATTGCCGACTTCGGTCATGAAACGGTAACCGCGCTCCGGGTTGCGCAGGCCGTCGCGCCCCTCCGGGTCATCGGCATAAAAACCGTGATAGGTCTTCACCTGATATTCCGCAGCATACAACGGGAGCATCGCCGGTAACAGTATCAGCAGAGGCAATATTTTTTTGATAAACACAATCGATCTCCTTTAACTTTTACTTCGCAGCGGAAAATGATTTCAGCATCTTGTGGTATTCGCGGTCGTATTCGACCGGCCATTCGTGCGCCATATTGACCTTGGGCACGATTGTTTTATCGGCCGTGGCGAGCGAATTGAACATGGCATAGATGCTGCCCGGGTTGCAGATGGGATCGTTGTACCCCACCAGTACCGCCACTGGACACTTAATCCGGGCGGCGAAAAACGCCGCATCGAAATAGCTCCCGGTATTGGCGGCCGCGCGGTCGCCGGGATATTTCACCGTCAACGAGGGCCAGCCCGGATAACTTCCCCGATTCTTGCCGCCCAGGTCGCAAAGCGCCGGTACATTGGCCACCACATAAGTAATCCGTTGATTCAAACCGGCCATGACCAGCGAGCTCCCGCCCCCCTGGCTGCTGCCGGTAATCCCCAGGTTGCGCCCGTCGAATTCGGGCCGGGCGGCCAGCCACTCGATACCGCGGTAAAATCCCAGGAATACCCGCCGGAAAAAGAATTTCTGCGGCGACTCTTTGCCGATGAAGCAGTAGTCGAGGTCGCCGTAATTCTGCCGGTAAAGCTCGTTCAGGCGGTTGCTGTCCGCCACCGCTTCATAAGCATGCACATTCATAAAGAGCGACACGGCGCCGTCCAGAAAATACCCCCGCGGATCGCTGACGCCAGGACCCGCCCCGGGAATACAGACGATCCCCGGCAACGGTTTGTCGAACTGCTTGGGTACCGCAAAAAATCCGTAGATGCGGGTATTCCCGACATTGGCGAAACTGATGCGGAAGATATTGAGCTTCTCGTGAGGCAGATCAGCGGCGGGCGTGATTTTGACATCCATGGGAATCCGGTCGAGCTCGGCCAGCCCGCACTGCCAGAATTCGTCAAAATCGGCGGGCTCCTTGCCGCCGGGCACGATCCGATCGACATCGAAGCCGAGCGTAACCGTGGTTTCCGCCACCGCCTTGCCGCCGGATTTCAGGACGGCATGGCAACGGACAAAGCCCGGCCTGACGGAAGTGATATCGATACTGCGCTTGCCGGATGCAAGATCAAGGGTCCGCTGTTCGATGGTATCCAGCCCGTCCTGCTTCAGAGTGTACTGAATGGAGCCGGAATTCAACGGCTCCATATTCGAACTGGCGTCGAACACGAGCCGGGCCGTTTCACCGGATTGATAAAGCCGGTTGGCCCCGGAGGCAGTTGTATCAAGCCTGTACCCTACCGGCAGGAAACCGGTTTTGCCGGAAATCTTGAAATTGCGCAGGTACCCGGCAAGCGGGTTGTCCGGGTTCCCGCCCAGGAAAAACTCTTTGCCGAAAGAGACCGGGAAATCCTTATTCCGCTGCCCGACCAGTTTTCCGTCGATCAGCAGGTACATGGTCTCCGGGGTCCAGGCCGCCTTGATCTTGTGCCATTGTCCGGGCTGCAACTCAAAAGGCAGATAAATGCCGTAATTGACGATGCTTCCGGCCGTGTTCCCCAGATAGAAGAACGGGTAACAGATACCCTGCCCGTGATTGATGCCGAGTTGCAGCGAACCGTCGCCCGAGGCCGACTGGAAGAAGGACGAAAGCATCACCTTGGCTGCCGGTTTGAACTCCGCTCCCGGACGGAATTCAAACTCGATGCTTCCCGACTCCGGCGAAAGCTGCGGCGGCGTCTCAAAACGCAGCTGCTCGAACTCCCTGCCGTACATCTTAAGCACCGGAGCGCCATCGACCTCTTCATATACCACCCGCCCTGCCGCCTGCGCGGGATTCAGGAGATAATCCTCCCCGAACAGGGCCGGACCGGACAACAGCAGGACCGTCAGCAGAAAAATCGTACTTCTTCTCATTTGTTAACCTTGGGGATCAGGTAGAAGTTTTCCCAGGGGCAGAGCAAAGTCATCGCACTGACACCGTGCCAGGACACATGACCATCGACAAATGCCCAGTTCGCGCCCTCCGGATTTTGTTTGCCGCCGTGATTGGTCTCGTTATCCGTCCAGCCGATGGCGTTGGTGATATCGCCGATCAGCAGCCAGTGTGCCTGGGCCCGCGAGAGCGTTATCGGGCTGTCGTGAACGGACCTGTCGGTACTGTTCTCGAATTCGTTGTTCGACCAGTACGGCATGTAGCAGGTCAGCGGGAACTCGGTGCGGCGCGAATCCAGGACCGCCTGCTTTCCCTCTCCGGACGGACACATGGTGATCTTCCAGCTGCTGATATACGGCTTCATGGCAAGTCCCAGGGTGCCTTCCTCGGCGGCCCAGCTTGTGATATTGCCCCAGATCTGCGGATACACGGGCGAAGCCGGCGGAGGCGGCAGGAAATTGTTGCTGTCATCGGTATAGAGGAAAACCAGCGTGGCGATATTCTTCAGGTTCGAGGTGCATTTGGAACGCTGCGCCGAAGCGCGCGCCTTGTTCAATGCCGGCAGCAGCATGGCTGCCAATATTGCAATTATTGCAATAACGACAAGCAGCTCTATCAGTGTAAATAATTGTGACCTTTTCATTTCGTTCTCCTGTTTATTGTTGTTTTTGATCATATTTTATTGAAAATCCGTGCGATTCAGTCAAATCTGCATCCTGATGAATTCTTCCGCCATATTCCGGTAAACTTTCTGATCGCCGGTATTTTGCCGCGAAGCGTCATCCAGCGTCGCGCTCGTGCAGCCGCGATAGAGTTCGGGCCGGACCAGCACGGTCGTCTTCATATTATTATAAGGATTCATGATAATGCCGAGCAGCACTTCGGCCGCCTTCTGGCACACATCCGCCAGCCGTATCGAAAGACTGGTAATGCTCATATCCGATACGCTGAACTGCCCCCCGCAACTGACGCCGGTGATGCTGATATCCCCCGGTACGGAATACCCCATTTTGCTCAGCGCATTGATCGTACAAATGGCCCGCCAGTCGTCCGCGCAGACAAACGCCGTCGGCGGCGGTACATTTTTCCCGGAAAAAGCCTTCTTCAGATATCCGGAGTAATCCGGAATGGAAAACTCCCGCTGCAGGACGCCGTTCACCGCCGGGCGCTGCCAGGTGATGCAATAGTCCTCGTTCGCCGCCAGCCCGAACTGCTTCAGAGCGGTAATGTACCCCAGGAAGCGGTCCTGCGAGATCATCATGTCGATCTCGTCGGTCACGAATCCGATATTCCGGTGGCCCAATTCATACAGGTGCGCGATCGCCTGATAACACAGATTGTAATTATCCACTTTGACCCAGTTGGCGGCCAGCGTGGGATCGATGTACTGGATACCGATATGAGGCAACTCGGCGATATATCTGCGCCACAGTTCCCGGTCGATTATGCCATGGAAAATCACCCCGGCGAGGTCGCGGTTCAGCAATGCCGCCGGCGGCTCCGCACCGGGCTCCGCATGCGCCAGCACCAGTTCGTAACCGCTGCCCCGGATGACCCGCCCGATCGAATCGATAATCGGATCGTCATTGTTGATCATGGCAAATGAATCCTCCTGCCTGACCGGGGGACAAGTAAGGAACAGGATCTGCTTAAGCTGCGCGGTCCCCGGCTTCCGGGTCCGCTCTTCGGCGGGAATCACAAACGTACCGCTCCCCTTCACTTTCCGCAAAAGACCGGCCTCGACCAGATTATCCAGCGCGCGGCGGACCGAGTTCCGGCTGATCGCGTATTTCTGCGACAATTCAGCCTCGGTGCAAACCGGCTGGCCTCCAGCCAGGCGGCCGGAAATAATATCATCACGCAAGGCATTCTCCAATTTGAAGTAAGCCCTGGTTGTACCATTGTTGTTCTGTGCTTTCACTATCATGCTTTGACCGTAACCTACCAGCAATGTCTTTATTTGTACCTTAGTTCTTCCTTTATTATTATAAGGCTGTTCCTTTATAAAGTCAATAGGCAAAGCAAAAAAATCCCCTATTATTTTCAACATTCACCGAAATTATCGACGACCCCGCCTGTAATGATCATTGGAAGTGGATGCTTTCTCCCGCTTTAATCACGATCGGCTTATTGAGTATTGTCCGTCCTTTAATGACGGTGAAGGCGATTTCCTGTTTTCCGTGGAATAATTTTCCAATGGGCTCCGGCAGTTCCAATTCGCATAGTTCCAATGAGCCGTATTTGACGGTTATGGTTCCACCGGCGTCATATTCGCCCCAGGCGTCCCCGAGGCTCCAGAAACAGCGGAACTCCTCCGGAAAGTTCAGCGGCGCGAAGCCGATCATGCCGCGCGTACGGTCAAATTTAAAGCCGCTGAACGCATGCAGGACGGCATAGGACGCCATGCTGCGGGCATAATTGCTGCCGCATTCGAACTCGTTCCAGGGGTTCCGGCGTTCACCATCGTAACGGTACCGGATAGCAGTGATGATTTGCATGGCTTGTTCCCGCATACCGCACATCAGCATATGAGCGGCCAGCGCCCATTCGAAACCGTGCATGGTTTCGCTGGCGTAAGGAATCGGGATGACCGGTTTGCGCCGGTTTTCCGGCCAGGCGCAGATCAATACTCCGCCTTCGTCGTTGAGCGCGTAGTTCCGCCAGGTATTGGTCACCTTCCGCATATCGGATTTGAAGTTATGGCGGAAAATCGCTTCGAGAGTCGAGCGGTTTCTCGCCGGGTCGTAAATTTCGCCCAGCCCATAGAGCGATGCGTACCACTGCGGTAGGTGCATATCGATTTCGCATCCCTCGCCGATCTGGTATTTGATCTCGCCGTGTTCGGTGCTCCAATAGCGCTCCGGCGCATCGCCGAATCGGTCAAGGATTTTCCTGTCGTTCAGGTCGATCAACTGCCCGTAGTATTCGCCGTTGAATAAATGGTGCTCCAGCCAGTTCCGGCCGCACTGGAACAACCCGGCGCATTCGGCAGCGAATTCCGGTTCACCCAAGACTTCGGCCATCTCCGAGGCGGCTTTCAGCGCGCCCAGGTAATGACCGGTGAGCCAGGCGTTCGGGCCGAACAGCTCCATGTCCAGCGTGTGATGCTGGCGGCCGGTAATGACGCCCTGTTTATCCGGGTCCCAGCGGTCGCCGTTCTTCTCGCTCCAGGCGTATTCCAAAGTCTGCTTCAAAACGGGCCAGAGCTGCCGGAGCCATGCCGTATCGCCGGATATTTTCCAGTCGCGATAGGTCTTCATGATATCGCCAAACTGCCCGTCGACACACGGACGCATGAAGTCCGTGCGGGCCCTGATCCCCAGCGGCAGCATCAGCCGGAAATGACCGCCGCCGTTTTCATCGACGCTGTAACGGTAATTCGCCTCGCGCATGGACCGCTCCAAGGCCGGAAAAAGGAAGGGCAGCGCCTGTGCGTAATTCCAGACATGAGTGCAGGAGCCCTCGCAGGAACCGGCCTGCGTCCCCACGCCCTCCCAGCCATAAAACGTCCCGTCCTCCAACCGCAGACAGGTCGAGCTTTTCAGAATCGAGAGATTGGCGGAAACACCGTCAAGAACCACCTCCGGCAGCGTTGAATTGAACAGTGCATCATGAAAACAGAATGTTTCGCTTCGCAGCCGGTCGTAATTCTCCAACAGATAATTCACGCTGTCCATGGAATCGCGCCATTGGGTGGCATACCAGTTTTTCCAGCGGTTTTCGAGACGGTTTTCGGCGGCCATGGCGTCCGCCCCGGGGTTCCAGTCGTTCCGGCGGTTCGGCACGTGCCAGGTCAGGACGAAATTCACTTTCCGGGTGGCGCCGGGCAACAGGCTGAAATGAACCGCCAGCAACCCGGTATCGCATTTCTGATTTCCGGGCTCCCTCGCTTCGTAGGAACGGTTGCGAAATGGCCCGCTCTTGTTCAAATCATTCCAATATACGTCCAATTCATCCACCCAGCCGCCACGATACCAGTATTCCTGAAAGCTGATATTTTCCTCCGGGGTACCGAGCGTCAAATCGCCGAACTCAAAGTCCTGCGAATCGCCGCCGCTGCCAACCGTCAAACGGCTGCCGTGGCGGCGGTTGAATGCCGTTTCGCCGTACCAGGGGTTGGCAAGAACCCCGACGACCGTATAATCGAGCTGTTTTGAACTTGAATTGGTGATCTCGACTTCAAAACACGCCGCCGGCAGCGATGAATCCCGGTCATTGCCGGGAATGAACGGGCTCCACGCCCGTAATACCGGCCGGCCGGGAAAATCGTCGTCGCTGAAATCGATTTCCGCCATAGGATATTCCCCCTTGAACACCTGGTTGCGGAAATGCGGCATGCCACAGAGATTATTGCGGCTCGGTCCCCAGCCGAATCCATCGAAAAGAACCGTTCGCGGCACCCCGCTATAAGGCGGCTGGAGGTCCCCATGCAGAATCCGGGCGTCGACAACCTGACCATTTTCCTCCGCCCGGACGGCAAAGTGAGTCATGCCGTTGAACGAACCTTTGGCGGGACGGTTGAAAATCTCCCAGTCGATCAACCGTCCGTTTCCGCCGAGGCCGATGGAACCGCTGCCAATGCCGCCCAGCGGGAAAGAGATCTCCCGCGTTTTCATATCTCTGTAAATCATTATAAACTCCTTTTGCATTTTAAGCCTATAATGTTATTATACTGTATCATGACACAAAAGTGAATACAAAAACATGGCGAAGATTTATGATTTTACGGGAAAAGATCAATTTTGACTCCTGGCGCAGCTGCCATGCGCTGCTGGATTTGAACATTCTGGAACTGGCCCATGCCAGGTTTTCCTGGCAGGGGCGCAATTCATATTCCTTCAACCGGTGTTTCATCATTCTGGAGGGCGAAGGGAAAATATATAATCATACAGCCGGACAGTCCCTGAAAATGCGTCCGGACCGTATATATTTCATGCCGCCCAGTCTGGACCTTTCGTTTGATTTCCAGCCGGGGCTCTGCTTGATCAGCATTCATTTCAACGCATTTATCCTGCCCGGCATCGATGTATTTTCCGGCCGGAGCGAATGCCTTTCCTTCGCGGCGGAAAAACGGTGGACCTCGGAATTTTCCGGTGTGCTGGGCCATGAACCGGAGTGGACCTCCTTTTGCCGTTTCGAAAGTCTGCTGTGGGAACTGCTGTCGCATCTGTATTATCCCGAAATCGAGCAACTGCAGGTGATCTCCGAATTACACGGCCGTTACGGCAAGCTGCTCCAATATATTCATCACAATATCAATGCCAGGACCGGTATTGCCGAATTGTGCGCGGTAACCCAGCTCGGCCGCGATACCCTGTCCAGGGGCTTTTCCCGTGACTTCGGTATTCCTTTGAAAACGTTTCTGATGAATAAATTGATTTCGACGGCGGAGCGTTATCTGCTCCATACGGATCTTTCCATCCGGGAGATATCCGAAAAGATGCAGTTCAGCAGCGAGTTCTATTTTTCCAGCTTCTTCAAAAGGATAAAGGGAATACCGCCCACGGAATTCCGGGCCATGCGGGAAAAAATCTGACCAATCGCAGCCGGCCACCTTGAAAAACATAATTATTACCGAAGAATTATCTTTTTTCGCTTTTCCCCTCTTGCAAAAAATAAAATTTCAGATATAATAATAGTACGTACTATTAAACTATGGAAAGACAATGGCTGAAAAAATAAAACCTCAGAAAGTTACCGCCCGGCAGATTGGCGAAATCGTCGGCTGCTGCCAGCAGGCCGTTTCTGCGGTCCTGAGCGGGCGCGGCAACAGCAAGGTATCCCGCGAGAAGCAGGAAAAGATCTTTGAAGTCGCACGCGACCTCGGGTACCAGCCGAATCTCTCCGCCCTGCGCCTGGCCGGCCATCCCACCCGGACGATCGGCGTGATCCCCGGTACTTCGGTGTTTGCCTCCGAAATGGTCGTGACGCTCGCCACGCGCCTCCGTACCCATGATTACAAGATTATCTCCTCTCCGATGGTGACCGCTTTCGATGGGGACCAGATCATCAGTTCCCTGCTGAATTATGGTGCGGACGGTATTATTATAATGAATAAAAAGGGCCCCCTGCTTCACGAACAGCTGAAGGTCCCGGCCGTAGTGGTCGGTTATAACAATTTCGACCTCGATTACGACTGGGAAGGCGGCGCCCGGCAGGCCGTGGAGCACATGATTGGCCATGGACACCGGCGAATCGCTTTCCTGCTCGACAACCGGGGCTACAGCGCCGGATTGCTCAACCGGGGCTACTGCGGCGCGATGGCAGCAGCAGGGCTGCCCTGCCCTGAAAACTGGAGCGTTTCGCTGACCTGGAACGCTACGTTTGCGGAACAACTGTTGAACCTGATCGAACAGGAAAAAATCACCGCATTCCTGTGCAGCGACAGCATTATCGCCGGCAGGCTGAGCGTATGGCTCCGCCAGCATGGTTACCGTGTACCCGAAGACCTTGGGATCATCTGCTTCCGCGGTACGTCCTTTGACGAAATGTTGAATCCGTCCCTGTCCTCGCTGGCCTACCCCGCCCACGAGCTTGCCAGCCGGGCCGCCGACCTGATTATCGAAAAAATTCAAAACAAAGAGCTGGCGCGTTCCGCCAACCCGGAGAAAGTACCGGCGCGGATGCACCTGGGGCGCAGCTGCGGATGCATAGAACAGACGATCGAACATATCTGGTGGGAAGGCGTGCCGATTTCCGTGGAAGGCACACCGCAGCATCACTTGCCCCGCCCCACGGGGTCAACGAAGAAATAAACCAATCGGTTATGACAATAAAAGGAAATTTAACCATGAAACATTTCAGCTCCCGCAATCAAATCATAGTAACAAAAGGAAGTATCATCATGAATTCACCCCGGCACTCTTTCACGCTTATAGAACTCCTTGTCGTAATAGCGATCATAGCGATCCTCGCCGCCATGCTGCTGCCGGCATTGAACTCCGCCCGTTCCCGGGCACGCATGGCATCCTGTATCAACCAGCAGAAACAGCTCGGGCTCGCCTTTGTCGGCTACCAGCATGATAACGAAGATTTCAATCCGCATTACAGCAGGCCAAACCTCGGCTATTGGAACAACGTTCTGCTGGTGCCGAAATATATCGAAATCTCCAGCTTCAAATGCCCCGAGTTGAAAGGTGAAACCCAAAGCACCTACTATCAGAATGGCGCCCCCACTACCGATGCACCCTCATACGGCCAGAACTACGGTATGTGGCGCTCCGCTTACGGTTATAATTATGAATATGTCGGCAGCCGTATCCTGCCGAGCCCCGGCGATTCAGTCAGCGCCACCAAAATTTCGCAATTCAGGCGGCCCAATGAAGTATTCTTTACCCTGGACACGCTTCTGCGCGGAAGCACCACCGAGGGCTGCTTCCGAACCTCCAATACCTATATCACAGGCACCTCGACCAACGACGGCAATCCCGACCCGCGCCACCTGGGCGGCATCAATATCCTGTTTGGCGACAGCCATGTCAGCACCGGCCGCATCGTCAGTCCCTACACGGGCACCAGCGTAATGGGAATCCAGCTGAAGTCGCAGTTCGGGGACTATTTCCACAGCGGAGACCGCAAATAATGTTTAAGTATATCGCACTTCTCTTACTCGCAGGAACCATGCTCGGAGCGGCGGAAATCCGCTTCGAGCGCACCGAGCAGACCTCGGATATGAAGATCGGCGCGCGCAAGCGGATCACGCCTTATACGATGATCTACGCCCGCATCCAGCCCTATACGCTGTATGAAAATTATCTTCATGAATGGATCGACCGTCCGCTCTTCCTCGATTCAAGCCTGCGGCAATATCCGGACACTCAGCTTCGCGGTTTCGCCAAAGACATCGAGGTCGCCAAATCGTACAATATCGACGGCTTCACCATGCTGGCCAATGCCTACGCCACCCGCTGGCGCACCGCCATCGATATGGTCAACCAGATCAAACCGGAAAATTTCAAACTGATGGGCGGCTTCGCGTGGATTCGCGCCGGCCTCGTCGACGGCAAGTATCCGGACCACCTCTACGCCCGTTACCTCGACTCCGTCAAACAGGCGGAGTCCACGCCGTACATGCTCCGGGTCAATGGCAAAATGCCTTTCTTCACCTACGTCACCATGCCGCCCGAGCAGCTCTGGAACATCCGCGAGCGCCTGGCCCAAGACGGCTACAAAGACGTCCTGCTGTTCGACGATATCTGGCTGGATTCCTTCGCTGAGTTCAACCGTCAGAAGAGCCTGGGCCCCGCCACCCGCGAAAAGCTCAAGGAACAGCTGCGCGCCAAGCTGAAAGTGGCCGACGGCGTGATCCTGGCCAATTTCCACATGCACCGCGACCCCGCCGGCGATTATACCCTCAAGAAAAATTACATCCCGGAACTGGACAAAACGGAAACCGCCCCCCTGCTCGAGGAAGTTTACGCCGAGTCCGAACACGCGGAAAAACTGCTCGGGCTCAACATCCGCCACGGCTACATCGGCCATATGAGCGGCATCAACGAAGCGGAACTTGGCACTTCGCAGCTCCGCGAAAATCTCGATACCGCGCTGCTGATGAACCCCGATATCCTGTCGCTGGTCGAATGGAACGAAGCCAACGAAAACACCAGCTTCCAACCGACCGTCTGCAATTCGCTCTCCATCCAGCGGATTATCCGTTACTATGCGGACCATCTCAAGGGGCTGCCGCCGACGCCGAACCCCGGCGACGACACCTCCATTCCCAATCTGATCGTCTCCACGCGCCAGACCGTCCGTACCGGCGAGAAATACCGCATCGAACTCCTGAACGTGCCGGATTCCAACTCCGACGCCCAATACAGCGTCCAGCTGGTCCTGAAGGACGAAAACGGCAAGCTGATCCGGGAATTCGCTCCGGACACCTTCACCGTCAACAAGTTGACCGCGATCACTTATCTGCTGCCGTCCGAAGAACTTCCCCGCACCCTCGCGGTGATCCCGGAACTGCGCCTGAAAAATATGACCGTCGACACGCTGCAGTATACGCGTCTCGACCCCGCCGTGGGCTGGAACTTCAAGGAAATCCGCCAGCCGCTGCGGGACCTGCTGAAGCCCTCGGCCGTATCGTTTGAAGTGAAACCGGCAGACGGGCGCTATCAGATTTCCGGCAGTTTCCAGTGCGCCGAACCGCTGGCTTCGCTCGAACTCCTCGACAATGAAGACGAGGTTTATGCCTGCGACCGCGAGGACAAATTCAAACTCGCCGACCATGATTTGCTGCTGCTGAAATTCTTCAATAAAAACAGCGGTAAATTGCGCCGGACCACCATCACCGTCGACGGTGCGCCGGACTTCGTTTTCAGCCCGTGGAACCGCCCCTATGCCGGGTTCGGCAAATGGGAAAGGAACGGCAATCACGTCTCCGGCAATCTCCTCTACTGGAACAACGGCAGCGCCATGCTGCTGGCCATCCCGAAAAACGCCCCGGATGCGGTACTGAAGCTCGAAATCGAGGGTCTGGGCAAGCATGAATACAAGATCGCCGAGTTGCTGGAAAACGGCAAAAACGGCTTCGAGCTGCCGGAAATGGTCACGCTGCGGCTGGACCGCATGGACAATCTGGCCGACCACCCGGTACCGCTGGATTCGAACAGCGCCCACTTCACCGTCAATACCGGAAGCAACTTCGACAATCCGTGTTTCCAGCTGCGCGCCATTACCAAAACCGGCAAGATCTACCGTTCCAAACCGGTATTCACGGCGAAACCCTCCGCCACCGAACCGATGAACGTCTATTCCGCCTATGCCGGCAAAGTTGTTCCGGTCAGCGTTCCCGCCGACCTGGTCACCGCCATCGACTACCGCTTCACACCGGACCACGGCACGGTACTGGTCAATCCGCGCGCCGCCTGCTGGGACGCCCAGCTGGGCGCGGGTTTCCAATACCTCTACCCCATGAATCACGGCAGCCTCCCCAAGAACGCCGCACGCACCGCGCCGGACTGGAAAAAGAGCGGCGACCGCTGGGCGCTGGCGTTTAACGGCGCTTCCGATTACGTCGTGTTTCCGCCCGAAACCCTGCCGACCGGCGCCTTTACGCTGGAGTTCGAATGCCGCACGGACAGCACCGAAAACCAGGCGCTCTTCCGGCACCACAGTCTGAGTCAGGGCTCACTGGCCACTTATCTTGTCGACGGCAAGCTGCGGGCGTCTTTCCACAGCATGGGCCGCAACTACAACGGCACCTATCAGGAACTGCCGGTAGCCATCGACTTCCCGGTCAATGAACCGGTCAAAGTCAAGGTTTCCTACAACCTGAGCGAAATGGTGTTCTCCGTCAACGGCAAGACGCAGAAGATTCCGTTCAACCTGCGTGCCTTCAAGGGGACGGCCTCCATTTTCGGCGGCGTCGAGCCCACCGACAAAGCCTGCCAGGACCACAAGCTGCAATTCTTCAAAGGCGAACTCTACTCGCTGAAGATCCGGCACAACGCGACTCTCTAACCGCCTGCTACTCAACCAATGCCGGGGAGAACATCCCCGGCGCTTGGAACTTATACTAATCCGGCCGGAATATACTAAAAACGGCAACCGGGAACGGATTTGGCTAAACAGTTTATTTTCAATTATTTTCACAATTTGATTTGCAATTTCGAATAAATGTGGTAAAGTAATAAAGTAGACTTCTGAAAATAGTACGACAACGCTGACTCATGGGAGTTGCGTTCATAAAACAGTACATTCAGAAATAAAGATAAGAGTTACGTTTTTGGGTTTGAATTCTAGATTTTCACATTCTGATTTCTTCGCACATTTCTTCCTGGTGGGTTCTGAATCTTCAGCTTTCTCCGTTTTCTGTCGGGCAGTAAATACGTCGCTATCCAAAACTCCGTCAATTTTTGTCCAGGGAAAGCAACAAACCGCGGTATAACCGCAAAAGGAAAATTCAATGAGAATTTACGTAGGCAACATGCCGTTCTCGGTCAACGAGAGCCAACTCACCGAAATGTTCAGCAATCATGGTACCGTCGACTCCGTCAGCGTCGTCATGGACCGTGAAACCGGCCGCGCCAAAGGTTTCGCCTTTGTCGAAATGGGCAACCAGGCCGAAGCCAATGCAGCGATCGCAGCCCTGAACGGCACCGATTGCGGCGGCCGCACCATCGTGGTGAACGAAGCCAAACCCCGCGAAGATCGTCCTGCCCGCAGCGGCGGTTTCGGCGGCGGCGGTAACCGTGGCGGCAGCCGTGGCGGTTTCGGCGGCGGCAACCGTGGCGGTAACGGCGGCGGCAACCGCTGGTAAGACCGGCGGACGGGAGGAGGAAGCACACAAAGCTTCTTCCTCCGCCCCTCCCCTCACACTCCACTCACTGGAAATACGATATGAAAGCATTATTCGGCGGAAACAGTTACGATACACCGCATGACCGTCGCGATATTTACTCCAAAATGCTTTTTAATTCCAGAATCAATTTTTTTGTACAGATCTGCGTCAATTTCTATTTCATCGGGCGTTGCGCCAAGGCCGGGCAATTTGATTCGGTCAACCAGGCCCGCTCCAGCGAAAAGAATATCGATATCATGGAGCGCTGCGGCGCGCAGATCCATGTTCGCGGACTGGACTTCCTCTCTGCGGAAAAAGGTCCCTTCGTCATCGCCGGCAATCACATGAGCTCCGTGGAAACCATTATGCTCAATGCGCTGATTTCGCCGCGTATGGACTTCACGTTTGTCATCAAAAACGACATTTTCAAAATTCCGTTCATGCGTCAGGCCATGCATGCCATCGATGCGATCGGCGTCAGCCAAACCAACCCGCGCGAAGACTTCAAAATCGTCATGCAGAAAGGCAGCGAGCAATTGAAGAACGGACGTTCCGTCCTGATCTTCCCGGAAGCCTCCCGCTTCCCGGAATTCAAACCGGAACGCTTCAACACGATTGCCGTGAAACTTGCCAAAAGCGCCGGGGTCAAAGTAATTCCATTTGCGCTGAAAACCGACTTTCTGAAGCCGGGTCGCGTATTCAATGATTTCGGGCCGATCTGTCCTGAAAACCATGTCCACATCGAATTCGGCGCACCTGTAACCGTAAACGGCAACGGCCGCGAGGCTCAGGAACACATCGTCCGCTTCATCGACACCCGCTGCCGTATCTGGACCAATCGCGAGGAGCAGCCGCTCCCGCCCCCCGGTCTGCTGACCGCTGAGTAAAACCGGTCCGTCTTTCCGTGTTTAAACAGAATTAACGGCCGCTCTTGAAGTATTCGACCAGAACCCGGCCGATGATCTGCTTGCCGCGGTCATTGTTGTGAACTTTGTCGCGGTTGAAGTAACCCAGCGGCTTGCCGGAATTCGCCACGTAGTCGTTGCATGGGTCCGTCATGTTGAAAAACGCCACATCCATTTTCTTGACCAGCGCCTTCTGACCGGAATTAATCAATGACCAATAATTGGAATCGATGCCGAGCTGTTCGCTCCACTGCTGTCCCGGCGAAGCGTCTGCGCGCCAGTCGAACGCATACGGCGGGCTCATCAGGATCACTTCCGCGCCAAGGCCCCGGCTCATTTCAATGACCTTGCCGATCGCCTCGATATCCTCCGGCTGGTATTTATTGGAAATGCCGCCGATCATGACCAGGTCCGGCTGATATTTCGCCACGTATTCCAGGAAATTCGCCTCTTCCCGATAGAACCAGCACCCGGTCGAACCGCGCACCGAAATGATGAAATCGAAGTTGGCCCCAGGAAACTCGCGCTTGAACAGCGCCTGAAACACCGAGGTATAGGTGTCATTAACAATGCTGTCCCCCAGCATGACCACCCGCCACGGCTTGCCGGATTTCAGGGCCTCGGCGGTTTTCGGCGCAAGCTTCAGCGCCCCGGCCGGAGGCTGAAACTTCAGCGGCGGCAGTTCGGCGTACAGTTCGTCGCACCACTGCGCCGCATCCTTGCAGGTGATTTGCCGGACGGCGAGATCGCTCACCTCCACCCCGGCCTGCGAGAGAAACGAGAGCTGGATCGCGGCCGCCCGCGGCGGCGTCACGAAAACCTGACGGTAATCGCGGCTCTCGCCCGGATAAACCGCGCTGTTGCAATCCGGCATATTCTGGCCCGCCGCGTCGAAATAGTCCACCCACCAGTAACACTGCTCATTCGTCTTGGCCCGGAAAGTGAGTTCGTAGTAGTTATTGGCATCGCTGACCTCGGGCAGGTTGATCACCGGCGACTGCAGCCGCCCGCCCTTGTCTTCGTAATATCCCTCGAAAGGGACATAAACCAGTTCCCCCTTCCCTTTGGATTCCAGGAACTGCCACCCGGGAACACGATTTGAAATCCGCCCGTCGAAACGGCAAAGTTCTTTGCCTGCGTCACTCATACAACCTCCCAGCAATACTGCAAGTGAAAGAAAAAACATCTTCTTCATAGAATACCTCAGTTCAGGTACGAACGCGTCAGGCGGCGGCCGAGCGAACAGAGAATTTCGTGCGGATGGGTCTGCTTGGCGGCGGCCCAATCGTCGACCGTAATCCCCCCGCCCAGGCAAATGACCTCGTCGCCGACTTCGGCGTCCGGCACTTCGCTCAGGTCGATATTGGTGTAGTCCATCGACACCCGGCCGAGAATGCGGCAGCGCTTGCCGCGCACGATCACTTCGCCGCGGTTCGACAGCGCCAGCGGCAAACCGTCCGCATAGCCGATCGCCACCGTGCCGACGCGCCGCTCACGGTCAAGGCGGTGGGTGAAACTGTATCCGATGCTCGAGCCCCCCGGCAGCGTCCGGATCTGCGCCAGTCCCGACTTCAGCGAAATCACCGGCTGCAGGTTCAAAACCTTCGCCGACGGCCCCAGCCCGTAAAGCGCCAGCCCCGCGCGGCAATGCGTAAAGGGCGGTTTGAGGATTTCCGCATAATGCCCGACCCCGTCGCTGCCGCCGAAGTGGACGAAATCGAACCGCCGGTCCAATCCGCCCAACAGCATTTTGAATTTGCTGATCTGGTCATTGGTATATTCGCCGAACTCCGGCAGCGCCCCCGGGAAATGCGAGTAAATGCCGCTGCAGACCAGCCGCGGCAACGCGCAGATGTCACGGATGGCGGACGCAGCTTCCGCCACCGGAATACCGTCGCGCCCCATCCCGGTATCGATCTGGATATGGACGTTGACCTTTTCCTTCTGCGATTCGGCTTCGGCGGAAATCCGCTGCGCCGCCTGCAGGTCATTGACCGGACAGGTCACGCGGGCGGCAATGGCGGTACGTATTTCGTGCGGCAGGATGCCGCCGACAATCTGCAGCGGCAGGCCGACGCTGCGAAGCTCGAGCGCTTCGTTCAGCGTGGCCACCATCAGAAACGGCGCATAGACATTTTTCAACGCCCTCGCGACCTGAACGGCCCCCATGTTATAAGCATCCGCCTTGACCACCGGCACCGGAATGCACGGGGCGGCGTATTCGGCGATTTTCCGGTAATTGGCCGCGATCGTGCTCAGGTCGATCACGAGTTCGGCGCGGCTACTCATTTGATTACCTCGATCTGGGCACCGAGTTTCCTGAAATCGCGGATAAATCCGGGGTATGTGACGGCGGCGGCCTCGGCCCCGGTCACAATCGTTTCCCCCTCGGCCCCCAGCGCCGCCACGGCCAGCGCCATGACGATGCGGTGATCACCGTGGCCGTCGACCACCGTCCCAGTCAAGGGACCGCCTTCGATGACCAGCCCGTCGGGCAGTTCCGTGATATTCGCCCCCATCTTGGCGAGCTCCTGCCGCATACAGGCGATGCGGTCGGTCTCCTTGATCCGGGCCTGCGGCACATTCAAGAGCCGGGTGGTGCCGCGGCAATAAGCCGCCGCCGCCGCCATGGCCGGCAACGCGTCCGGCGTGGCATTCAAATCGAAATCGCCCCCGGTCAGGGGTCCGTTATTTTTCACCAGCGTGGAACTCTCTTTGGTTTCGACGCTCATTCCCATCCGGCGGAAAAATTCAAACACCGCCTTATCTCCCTGCGGATCGTCAAAATCGAGGTTGCGGATATCGAGTTCGGCCCCCGTGACCGCCGCTGCCAGCAGCGGAAACGCCGCCGTCGAAAAATCCGCCGGAATCACGCATTCGAAGCATGGGTATTTCTGATTGCCCTTGACCTTGAAATGGTCGAACGCATCGTTCACTTTGAATTTGATGCCGAGGCGCTGCAGCCAGTGGAGGGTAATCTCGACATACGGTTTCTCGTTCAGGTCGCGGACGAAAATCTCGGTATCGCCCTGCGCCAGCGGCGCGGCAAAGAGCAGCCCGCTCAGGTATTGCGAACTGGTCCCGACGATCTCCACCTTGCCCCCGGTCAGCGGCCCCTGAATCGAGATAGGGCACTTGCCGTCATTCGATTCGACTTTGGCCCCCAGCGCCGCCAGCGCGTCGAGCTGGATCGCCATCGGACGGCTCCGCAGCGATTCGTCGCCGTCGAAAACGGACGGGAACTCCATGGCGGCGGCCATCCCGGCCAGCAAACAAAGACTGGTGCCCGAATTGCCGAGGTCGACCACACCTTTCGGCTTGCGCAGCTTGCGGTCGTGGCCGGTGATCGTCCACAGCTCGGGGGTGATCGCCACCTGCGCGCCGTACTTCAGCGCCGCCCCCAGGCAGCTTCTGGTATCGGCGGAGTCGAGCGGTGAATGAATCAGCGAGATGCCGTCGCCGAGCATGCCGCAAACGGCGGCGCGGATGGAATGGGACTTCGAACCGGGCACGGAAATCGTGCCGGTCAAACCGGATTTCCTGATTTTTATATCCATTGTTGTTGTTTATCCTTAATTTTTATTTATATTAAGATATGTTGAATTTACACAAAAACAAGGATACAATCGATGAAAATCGCAATACTCAATACCGGCAATGAATTATTGCGCGGCACCACGGTCAATACCAACCTCAGTTTCATCGGCCGTGAACTGGCCTCCATCGGCGAGGAGGCCGACTGCAGCATTACCGTGCCGGACGGCCCGGACGACATGCGCCGCGCGCTCGAGGTGCTGTTCACTACCCACGACCTCGTCATCGTCACCGGCGGCCTCGGCCCCACCAGCGACGACCTGACCCGCGAGGTCGTCTGTGAACTTCTCCGCCAGCCCCTGCGCGAGGACCCCGCCCTGCGCCAGATGCTCGATGCCTACTGGCTCGAACGCCACCCGGGCAGCCCCGCCCCGGCATTTTATCTCCGCCAGGGCCTGGTCCCGGTCAATGGCCGGGTGATGAAAAACAGCAACGGCACGGCCTCCGGGTTGTGGGTGCCGGGCGAGTGCCAGGGGCGCAAAGTCTACGCGGCCATGCTGCCGGGTCCCCCGCT
The DNA here is from genome assembly GCA_040394635.1 of Victivallis vadensis. GTDB lineage: Bacteria > Verrucomicrobiota > Lentisphaeria > Victivallales > Victivallaceae > UBA5239. Next base: position 75,897 of record JBEBRW010000019.1, read on the forward strand.
GGAGCTGGAACCGATGGTCCGGCATGAACTGATCCCGCTGCTGATCGAGCATCGCGATAAAACCGTTTTCACCGATAAATTCCTGCTGGCGAACACGGCCGAACTGGCCGCCCAGGATTATGTGGAAAGCATCATGCCTTCCTATCTCCGGGTTGCCTACTGCGCCTCGGTCGAGGGAACGCGGGTATTCCTCAGCGGCGAGGACGAGGGCAAAACGCGCGAATTCGGGCTCGAGGTCCGCCGCCACTTCGGACACGCCGTGGTCGCCGCCCCCCACCTCGACCTGATCGACGAAATCGCCGAGAAACTCATCGCGTTAAACTGCAAACTCGCCACCGCCGAATCGTGTACCGGCGGCATGATCGGGGCCGCCTTCACCGACCTGCCGGGAATTTCCGCGATTTACGAGGGCGGCGTGATTTCGTATTCAAACGAAGTCAAGCACCGCGAGCTCGGCGTGCCGCTTGAGCTGCTGGCAAAATACGGCGCAGTCAGCGCCGAATGCGCCCGCGCCATGGTCGAAGGCGTCTGCCGCAAGTTCAACGCCTGCGCCGGGCTCTCCGCCACCGGCATCGCCGGTCCCGATGGCGGCACCGCCGAAAAACCGGTCGGCCTGGTTTACGTGGGTGCTATGTTCAACGGCAAAGTGGAAGTGCGAGAATTGAGAATGCGCGGCAGCCGCGAGCTGATCCGCCGCCGCACCGTGGCGCAGGCCCTGAATCTCCTCCGCGACCTGCTTCCCTAGGCGACTCAGAATGTTTTACACATTGGCGTAAAGCGGATATTTGAAATTTATGCGGAACGGTATTTCCATGAAAAAAATGCTGCTGTCTGTGTCATTTGCGTCTGACACAGACAGCAGATCATATTGATCGTAATATAACCGGATTTTGCGGAAAGTCAAGTTCTACTTTTTGGCAACCAGGTAGACGTCTTTCCAGAGGCCCCCTGCCCCGGCGCTGTCGATGACTTTGACCGTCAGCTGGTGCGCGCCCGGTTTGGCATCCTGCGGTACGGCAATAAAAAAAGGCTCCTGCCAGAGCCTTCCGATATCGCCTTCGTGGTGCCCGCCGATATACTTGCCATCCAGGTAAACCCAGGCACGTTCATCAGCCGCTCCGAAGTAAAGATGCAAATTATCGCCCGGCGGAATATCCAGGTTCAGCCGGTACCAGCCGGCGCCGTCGTAACCGGGAAATCCCTGATTCTCCCAGCAGTCCCCGACCCGGATATCCGCCCACGAAGCATCATCGAAGTCCGGGGAGAAATACTTCAGTTTCTCCCCTGCCGCATCCGGGTCCGAGGCGAACTTCCAGCCCCGGTCCAGATTCATCACGATCTTGTATCCGCGTTCCAGCTCGGCGCGATCGGCGGCGCTTTGCTTGATTTCATCGATAACCTGCCGCAGGTAGTCGACATGATAGAGATACCCGAGGCGGGGCAAAATCATTGCAGACGACTGCTTTTCCAGCGCATCCACAGCGCTTATGGCGGTCGTGCGGTTTTCCGGAGTCGGAGTCAAACGATATGCCCGGATCGCATACAGGGCGTTACTCACTGCGGTCAGGTACTTCACCCCTTCCGCCTGGGCGTGGATCGCGGCTTCGATGCGCCGGTCGCCGGCAGCAAGCTTCTGAGCCTGCGAAACAAGTTCCCGTCCCCGCTCCAGCTGATCGTTCGGGATTCCGATATAGCCGTACCATGGATTGATCGACACCTGATTCTTTTTGTTGCTCAGTTCGCGATCCAGCAGAATATAAAGCTGCTCCATCGGCTCGCCCGCCGGACCGTACAGCTTGGCGAAATAATCCTTGCGGAACGCGATTTCATCGAACCACGGGTTCCAGGCCAGCCGGGCGGAGAGGTAATAATGATACGGATTTACGCTACTCCAGACTTCGCCCATCTCCTGGATGGAGCCGCGAATTCCCAGCATATTGTAATACCGGAAGCTCGCGGTATGCGCGGCGGCATTGGAGAAGGTGTAGAACGGCGTCAGGTAATTGTAACTGTAAATATTAAGGTTACCGCCCGACAGTTTCGCCCATTGCAGGATTTCTCCGGCGGAGGACTCCTCCCACGGCATGCGCGAGGGATCATCGCCGCCGTACTGGCAATACTGGATATCGACATTCGGCAACGGCTTCACCGCTTTCGGCGGCGACGCGGTATTGCCGTAAGCGTAGGTCAAAACCCGCTTTTCCGGTCCGATTTTCGCCGCCACGGCGTTGGCCAGATACAGATTGTTGTCGGTGGCGCTGTTCAAATTACTGCGGGAGGGATTGACTGCCAGGCACTTATCGCACTGGCACCAGAGACGGTGCCCGTCCTCCTGCATAATGCCGAAATGGATCATTTCCGGACGGTCCTGAAACTGCTTCCGCGCGATTCCCGCCAGCAAATCCGCCACCTCGGAATTGGTCGTACAGAGCTGCGCGTTTTCGGCGCGCCATTTGCCGGTGGCCCGCTCGAAGCAATAGTATTCGGGATGTTCGGCGAAATACTGTTCCGGCGGCAGCCAGACGTGCAGGTTATGCCCCCAGTTTTTCAGCAGCGGGACAATACCGCCGCGTTTGCCGTAAACCGCCTGACTGCGCGGTGTCGCCGGTTCCGCTCCATAAGGAAAATCGATTTTCTGCAATTCCACATTGTAGCGGTTTTTGGTCGCGTAATCGGCCATGGCGTAGAGATGCTCCAATGCTCCCGGATTTCTATTGTCGTTGCAATAATGCGGGAAACGGTAGTTCATCAACGGCGCATCGGTCAATGAAAATTCCGGTACCGTGAGCTTGTCCGCTTTCGGCACCACTTCCATATAATCGAACGGACCGAAAAAGCGGCATCCGGCCACCCGTTCCAGAAAATCGTAAACGCCGTAAACCAGCCCCCGGCCATTGTTGCCGGTGATTTCGATATCGCCGTTGCCGTCAACGCGCAAGGAAAATCCGTCCGCCGGTTCCTGTTCCGCGATTTTCAAGTGGATTTTCTTCGAGCCGTTAAATTCTGCTCCGGTCGCGGCATGCAGATACTTCGCCAGCTCGACGGCGGCGAACTGCGACACGGTGTCATCGCCGGCAGCAACACTATAATCGCTTTTGCCGTTTTCCGCCAGTGTAAACGATTTGGCTCCGGCGGTTTGCGGAATTGCGTACGGAACAAATTTTTTGTGTTGACTGATGCCTTTTACAATTGCATCGATCTCGGTCTGTTCCGGACTCACCGCACGCTCGCCAAACCGGAGCGCGGCCATTTCGACCTGCGCCGGCTCGCCCACCGCAAAGGTGAAGTCGACCAGCCTGCCGCCCGCCGACAGATCCGTACTGCCGTTCGGCGACACCCGGGCAAGTGCGAAAATTCCCTTGCCGAAGTTCACCCGGTCACCACGTTCGAGCTTCAGGTTATAATCGCGCCACTCCGGCGTCAACTCGGTGATCGTGTAAAACGATGCCGTATTTCCCGGCGACAGCTCGCGGCTGATGTAGATCGTAAACGCCCTGCTTTTCCCGTCGGTGCTGCGCGCCCGGAACAGCATATAGCGGTATGCGTCCAGCTTGATATTCGCCTTCGGCTGCACCGTAAACCAGGCTCCGCTTTCCTTGATTGCTTCAGGCGTCTTGCCGTCGAAACTCAACTTGCCGATTCCTCTCGACATGGTGATTTTGTTTGACGAATTATCCGAGGGAATCCAGTTCGTTTTGCCCGGCCCGGCGAAGTTCTCCACCATCAAGTCCGCCGCGCCCATTCCCAGACCTGCGATGCAGATCAGTAAACTAAATATATATTTCATGATTACTACTACTACTCCAGGTTATAGTACAAGGTCGTTTCCAAAGTATTCATCAGGCGGTCACCCGGGTTGGCTTCGGCAAATCGCATGTTCGGCAGAATCCACTTGGCATGGCCGGCCAGGAACAACACGTTAATTCCCTGATTGTTATGGCTCGGAGTATTGCCGGGGGCAGGAAAACCATTGCCGTTGGCATTGTCGGCAAACAGCCACGTACTGTCCACATTTTTCAGAACCTGACCGACCCGTAGCGTTTTTCCCCGTATAAAATCCAGCGAATGCTGGCCGCCATACGAGGTATCCGTCAAACGGTACCAATAGTCGTAATCATTATCGTGTACGGTCCGGGCCGGGCAATTGAACATTTTCGTATCATCCGATACATACCCGATGCCCCACCAGTCTTCGAGCCAGGTGGTGCTCGGGCGGGTCGTCAACATGCGGAACACATATTGCGGCCAGGCCATGTTCCGCGCTCCGCCATCCGCGGAATCCCAGCACGGCAGGTAATCCTGATAATCCTGTGCATACGTAGCCACAGTCAGGCCAATCTGCTTCAGGTTATTGAGGCAGGTCGTCCGCCGGGCTTTTTCGCGGGCCTGGTTCAGGGCCGGAAGCAGCATGGCGGCAAGGATCGCGATGATCGCGATTACCACCAGAAGCTCGATAAGTGTAAAATTTTTCTTTCTCATAAATCTGATCTCCTGTTTATGTTATTCGGTTTTACCGAAATTCATTCTCTCGTCGCGTTCCAGCAGCGAAAATGTATTCAACTGATATAACTCATTGATCACCGCTTCCTTGCAGCCGCAGCTGCCGCCGATGTGCAATACCGGTTCCAGCTTGATTCCAGCAGACGGCGACTTCAATTCATTGCGTTCGATGCGCTGTTCCAGCAATTCCGCGATCTTCTTGGCCCGCGCCCGGATCGGCTGGACCATCGTGGTCAGCGAAACCGTATTGAACTCCGTGAAACTGTAACCGTCGCAACCGATTACCGCCAGGTCCTCCGGGACCCTTATCCCGTGTTGAATCGCCGCTTTGACGATTTTGCCGCCGACATAGTCGTTCGAGGCAAACATTGCCGTTATGCGGTGTTTCTTCAAGTGATCAAATAACCTCTCCGCATTTCCGCCGATGTCGCGCAACGCGATTTTCCATTGAGGCTCCGGCTTGATGCCATATTTCCGGTTCTTCTACGTTTTGTGAAAAAAACGCTGGCTAACCGGAACCCCTTCGCA
>JBEBRW010000020.1:0-78895 GCA_040394635.1 Victivallis vadensis
AGGTCGACGGCATCAACGACATCGTCCGCTTCAACATGAGCCATTTCATGGAAAAAATGAACCTCCCAGAGCGTCAACTCTACATCCTCGACGGAAATAACGACTGCAACAAGGTCGAAGGCGCCGGTGTTTACCACCTGAACATGATCCTGCGTTACGGCATGGGCGAAGCCTCGGAAATGCATAAATTCCGTCTGATCATGAACCGCAACGGCATCCAGCGCATCATCGAAGTACCGGTGAAACAATAATTGGAGAATTGGTCGGCACTTCGTGCCCGAATTGGTCGCTGCCCCTGGCAGCTGAATTGGAGAATTAAGAAAAATGTACGTCCGTGCATAAAAAAGAGGAGTACAAACATATGAAGAAATATCTTTATGCGGCCATGATTCTGTTTGCGGTCAGTACCGCCATTTCCGCCGAACCGCCTGCCCCCAAGATTGACAGGGCATCCCTGCGGGACCATGTTTTTTACAGGAAGTTGACCTGGGATGCCGAAAGCAAGAAGGTTTCGGGGGCAATGGCCGTTTATTTTTCCAAACTGGATGAAGTCTATATCATGGAGTTCAGCGGAATTTCCCTGACGGATTCCATCACCTATTTCTGGGAGAAAACCGATAGCAAAATCATTTTGAAAGTCTACGAAGACATGCCGCTCTCTTTCCCGAATTTATTCAGCTGGATCGATGCCATCAACCACCGCTATAAAGCGGATAAGATGGATTTCTCCCCGATCAGTGCAATCGGTCGGATTTCGCTGAACAAAAAGGACGGTGAATATTGGGTATTTCTGGAATTTTACCGGGCGGAAGATTACCGCTATGAACTCGCAATCAGCTCCACCCTCCATAGCGGTACGGACGAGGATTTTGCATCTATTGCCGGCTGGCAATACGCGGCGGGAGAGAGCGAAATAAAGGAATATCCCTTTCCGGAAAAACCGCCCAGGGCATCCATCGAAAATACAAAAATTATCCACAAGAAACAACCTGCTGTCAATCTGAAGAAATGACATAAAACGAGGAGCGCAAATCATGAGTATTCTGAACTTCAAAGTCGATGTCGACAAATGTACGCGCTGCGGCGCCTGTATCCGGGACTGCGTGGCCCAGATCATCGGCTGGGTCGACGACCTGCCGGTAATCCTGCCGGAACGGGAGGAAGACTGCATCGGCTGCCAGCACTGCCTGGCGGTGTGCCCGACCGGGGCGGTCTCGATCTTCGGCTTGAATCCCGACGACAGCCCGGCGGTCACGCCCGGCGCCCTCCCCTCTGCGGAACAAATGGACCTGCTGATCCGCAGCCGCCGCTCGATCCGCCAGTACGATCCGGCCGGCATCGCCCCGGAACTGCTCGAAGCCATGCTGAAAACGGTGCGCTTCGCCCCGACCGGCCGCAACGACCTGGGGCTGACGTTCACCGTGGTCGACAACCGCGCCGACATGGTTAAGCTGCTCGAAAAAATCGGCCGTCTCGTCGATGCCAATACCGCCACCGGCCCGGTTAAGGACTTTCTGGATACTGCCGTTTCCGCCTTCCGCAACGAGGGCGTCGACTACATGTTCCGCGGCGCGCCGCACCTGCTGATCGCCACCGCCAACGAAGAGACGCATTGCCCGCACGAGGACATCGTCATCGCCCTAACCAACTTCGATCTGCTGGCCAAGGCCAACGGCGTCGGCTCCACCTGGTGCGGTTACCTGAAGCTCGCCGCCGACAACCTGCCCGGCCTGCGCGAAATCATGGGGTTGAAACCGGATGAATACTTCTACGCCATCCTGTTCGGCAAGCCGACCGTGACCTATCATCGCCTGGTCCAGCGCGAAAACGACCAGCAGGTCAAGCGGTTGACGTTCTGATAAGTGCTTATTTCAGGCCCTCTTTGATGTATGACCAGAATTTTTCCGGTTCAGACAGGGCCGCGCAGTGCTCGTGAAAAATCATACCGTCAACCGATGAACGGCGAATGTTCTCGATGTCGCGTTGAATGATTTCCCGATCCTGCTGGTATTTGTGGCGATAACTGTATACCTGCAGCCACATGAGTATTTTTACTTTGCCCAGCTTTTCAAAGCGGGCTTTATAGTAATCGCCCAGCTCCCGGTATTCCTCGGGGGTGGCCAGGTTGCCGTCGCTGCCCGAAAAGGTATTTACGGCCAGTTCGTCGATCAGATTTTCGGAAACCAGAGGCCTGAAATCCTGTGGAAGCTGGCTGATATCGGCCAGGATTTTCACCTGGGGAAACTCGCGGTCCCGCAAGCTTTTCAGTTCGCGGTACAACTCATTTTCCATCTCGGCCCGGAGCCTGATCAACCGGTCGCCATCCCTCTCCGCATCGAAATTTTTAATGATATCGATGCCATACAGTTCCCGGTAACGCTTGGCAAACGGTGCATTGAATCCATATTCAAGCAGCGTGGGCCGCCGGAACGCGGTCGTATGCCCGCGGGTGCTGACAAAGAGGCCGTCCACGCCGTACTGCATCAGCTCCTGCAGCTGGGAAAGCGTGTATTTGCGCATTTCGGGCTCGGCATAACAGGGGGTGCCGGACAAGTATTTGGTGCCGTCGCGGCTGACCCATTGATAATGCGGATTTTTCTCCAGGAAACCATCCAGGCGCTCCTGATTCGTGCCGAAGTCGTTCAAGGTCACCCAGGCGTACACTTTCAAGCCGCGCCGGTGCCCCTCTTCGACCGCCACGGCAATCGGGTCAAGCGCCTGAATCGCCGCTGCCAGCGCCGCCATGGATTTGTCGTTATTCATCCAGCCGTAACCCTTTATACCGAAGTGTCCGCCGACGACCCGGGCGATTTTGCTGCGGTACAAGGCTTCGCCCATAAAGGATACCCGCCAATTGACGCCGTCGAAGCCGTTGGCTTTGGCGTTTTCCAGCGTTTCGATGATTTCCGCGCGGGGGTCGCGGCTGCCGAAATTATTCCCTCCGGCATAGATGAAATTGCAGGAATAATCCACGTTCATCAACATATTCTGCCGGCTTCGCGGAACAGGCTCCGCCGGGGTCCGTATGCTGTTTTCCCCGTAGGTTTTGAAAGCGATGTCCTGATTTTTATGAACACGGAATTCTTTGCCTTTCCAGCACGTGACCATGTCGCCGGCCGGATACAGGTTCAGGAAATAATCCGCCGAGGCAGGCAGAATCAGTTTTTCCCCCTCCGGCGCAGCATAATCCAGCCGGAGATAATAAAGTTTGCCGGGAACAAGGTTCAGCGACGGTTTGAAGTCAAATGCGTGCCATGCTCCACGGGCATCGATTTTCCCCGAAGGCAGCTCGGAAGCGCCGAGCGCCGGGCTGTCGAACGCAGCTTTATGAACACTCAGCCGGACCGGGAATTTGTTGGTCCCGTTGCCGGAGGAGATGAAAATTTTGACCTGCCGCAATTTATTCTGCTGCGGCACAAAGCCCTGTCCGACGGAATAATCCCGGTGCAGGCTGGCGTATCCGGAAATCACCGGCTGCATTTGATCCGGACCGGTGTCGGCGAATACAGGGCACACGCTCCAGACGAGGAGCACAATGATCAGGTTCAAACGCATAATCTTCAATCCTGCGGACGGCCGACGACATCGGCGTAGTAGATGAAATGGCGGCTCTCCACGTGTCCGTCCAGCATGGCGATATTGAGCATCTTGTCGCCGTGGCGCCGCGGTGCGCAGTCGGAAACCGTTCCGCCGGGCACCGTCAGGTAAGCGACCAGCGTGTCATGCTCCGCGCAGCGTCCTTTGGAGAACGGATAATCATTGGAATTGAGGTTATTCGGACCATCCGAAAACAGCAGGAAATTGGAGGGTACCCGGACGGTGCCGTTTTTCGTCACGCGCATCAGCATGTTATAGACATAATTATTCGGAGACTGACCGGCGAGGCCGGCAATATTATTCTCTCCCTTGGAGCAGGTAAAATATTTTCTGCCGGCGACATTCGGCCAGGTGACTCCCCCCAGCAGTTCGCCGAGGCTGGCATCCCAACGCGGAATCTTCCCGGCCGAGCTGATATTTCCCCAGTCACCGGCCGGCGGTCCGAGCCCGTCGGAACTGTCGGTATAAAATGTAAAAGCGGTGTTGAGGGTTTTCAGACTGTTCATACATTCGATTTTCTTGGCCTTGTCCCGTGCCTTTCCGAGTGCGGGCATCAGCATGGCAGCCAGAATTGCAATGATCGCAATTACAACCAATAACTCAATAAGTGTGAATTTTTGCTTTTGCATGTTTCTTTCCTTTCCCGTTACCGGGGGTTATCTGTTTTGTTGTTTTTCAAGGTCCATATGGTCAAACCGTTGCTCGCGGCAAGGGCCGTTTTCACCCGTCCGGGCGTCAGGATCAGGCGATAGCCGAACCCGAGTATCAGGGTCACCGCCACACCGACATTTCCCACCAGCAGGAAGCTGATCCGTTCCGACTCCGCCCTGGTGTAGTGCAGAAATATCACCGCGATGATCTCCATCACAATCCCGCCGATGATGGCGATCCAGATGCCCCGCGTGTCCACCCCGCCCACCAGAACCGCCAGCAGGAAGATGGATAACGAGATGCCGCCGATGCTCGACCAGATGCCGATCAATTCAAAGATGGTGGAACTGTATTTCTCGTCCAGCACGTAAAAGAACAACGCGCCGCCGATCATAAAGGCCCCGAAAAAGTAGCCGGACAGCTTGGAGACAAACAACTCTTTATTATCACCGGCACCGGGCTTGATGAAACGCCCGTAAATGTCCTTGCAGAAAACCGTGGAAAGACTGTTGATGCCGGAACTGACCGTTGACATCATCGCCGCCAGCAGCGCGGCCATGACCAGTCCCGGTACCGGAGGCGGCATCTGCGAAGAAAGGAATACCGGCAGAATCTGCTTGGTGTTGCCGGTCAGTGCCGCCGCCGCGTCCGGATTCTGGCTGTAGAAGGTGAAGATGCCGAGCCCGACGAACCAGAAAATCGCGGATACGCCAAGCGAAATAGGGATGTTCCAATATGCCGTGCGTTTGGCCTCTTTATAACTTTTGGTACAGAGCAGCCGCTGTACAACCAGCTGGTCCGAAGCGTAACTGTTGAGCGTGACGCAAAGCGCACCGATCAGCAGCCACCAGAACGTGATCCGGTTGTGCGGGTCGAAACTGAAAAAAGTACTGTCGAGATTGAAACCCCGCCCATGGCTGAAGCTGTATCCGAAGATTTCGAGGAATCCTCCGTCTATCCTCACCGTCAGCAGAAATGCCATCAGCAGAATACCGCCGAACAGAATAAAGAACTGCGCGACATCCGTCCAGATAACCGCGATCATGCCGCCGATCTGCGTGTAAATCAAGGTTGCGATACCGATCACCAGAGTGGTCAGAATCACGTTCCAGCCGGTCACGGCCTCAAAAGCCAGCGCCGAGACATACAGCACGATCGCCAGGTAAAAACCGCGCATGGTGATAAAAATAATACTGGTCAGCATACGCACCGAAGAATGGAAACGTTTCTCGATATAATCGTAAGGCGTAAACGCTCCGGCACGGTAATAAAACCGCAGAAAAAGCCACAGCGCCAGCGGGACAAGCGGAATTGCGATCAGCGACTGCAGAAATAAACTTACTCCGTTCTTGTAGGCTTCCTCCGGGATCGACATAAACGAGATACTGGAAAACAGCGTCACCGTCAGGGAAATAATCATCATCCAGCTCGGGACTTTGCTGCCGGCGAGAAGGTATTCGCTGGTACTGGTGGCACGTTTGCGCCAGTTCGCATACACCCCCATGCCGACCATGGCCAGAATGTAGGCAATCATAATGAAATTGTCGAGAAAAGTAAGTTTCATGGAGCTCAATCAGCCTTTGAATAAGTTTACACACATACGGGATTAGCCGCCACCAGGGCTTCGGCCAGGTTCAGATTAATCGGGGTCTGGCCGCCGCTCTGGCTGATCAGCCGCTCCATGGTCCGGACCTGGATATTGGCATGATCGCCCGCCTCATTTTCAGCGGTTTCCGGATCGCTCGATTTTATGGCATTCAGAATTGTCATATGCGATTCGATGGTTTTCCGGGCGTCGTCGTCGCTGAAATAGATACCTTTGGAATTCGGATTGCCGGTCAGTAATTGATTTTTGAACAGAAAGGAGATCGAGATAAAACCGCTGTCCGCAAGGTCATTGAACAGGGCATTGCCGCTGCCGCGGATGATGGCCAGATGGAATTCGCTGTCCAGGTTGAACGCCTGAAACAAATTTCCCTCCTTGAACGCCTGAGCCTGCAACGTGCAGAATTCCTCCAGTTTCCGAATCACCGCGAGCGGCCTCGAAATCGCCAGCCGGCGGCAGGCGATGGGCTCAATACCCTCACGGATTTCATACCACTCAAGCATTCGCTGGAGCGTAAATGTTTTGGTGCGGTAACCGCAATAGGGCTCGTATTCCAGGATTCCCATGCCGACAATCAGGTTCAGGGCTTCGCGAACCGCATTACGGCTTATTTCCAATTCTTTCGCCAGCTTGGATTCACGCACAGGAAGCCCCTGCTCGATTTCCCCGGTAATGATTTTCTTGATAATCATTTCCGCCACCTGACCGGCCACTGTCATCTTACCCTTGCCCGTTTTTCCTGGCATATCAAACATATTAACCTCAAAAATTAAAAATTGTAGATCTATTTATAATTATTATACTACAATTTCTAATTTTTGTCAACACCCCAAGTGAAAATAATTGGAGAATTGGTCGCGGCTGCGCCGCTGAATTGGCCGGCGCAAGCGCCTGAATTGGAGAATTAGGGGAAAGTTCTGTGTAAGTCCGTGTCCATCCGTGTTCGTCCGTGTTTCCAGGAGATATAGGATTTATAGGAAATGGGACTCATGGGACGTATGAGAAAAGCTCTCCCTAATTCTCCAATTCTCCAATTCTCCAATTCAGCGGCGCAGCCGCGACCAATTCCCCAATTTCCCCCAATTCTCCAATTATTTTTATTTTGGGGTATTGACAAAGCGGGCTTTGGCATTATAATAAACAGTAAACAGTTTTTAGTTTACTAGGATTATTATGGCTGCTGAAAGCAAAACCGAACAGGCGAAACAATTGCTGGTTCGTTACATTCGCGACCAGAAACTTGAGTGCGGCGACCGTCTGCCCCCGCAGGATTTCCTGCGCCAGAAGTTCAATGTCGGCACCGCCACCATGGGCAAGGCCATCGGCGAGCTCAAACAGGACGGCGTGCTCGAGGTCCGCGACAAAATCGGTGTTTTCGTGATCGATCCGAACGCGGACGGCCATGCCGGACGGCTGATCGGCATCACCGCGCGCCATGTCGAGGATTCCCCATATTACAGCTGTCTCTTGTGCGCGCTCCAGATGAAACTGCTCCGCGAGGGCTGCCACACGCAGATTTACTGTTGCGACAATACTCATGATAAAAATGATTTCAACTTTGATGTCGACGATTTCCCGGGGCTGAAACGCAGTATCGAGAGCGGAGAACTCGACGGTATCATTCACCTGGACGACTTCAAGGACAAAGCGCTCAAGTTCATCCGCAACCACCGGATTCCGCTGATCTTCGTCGGCTCGGAGAAGATTTCGCCCAACGGTGTTTTCTTTGACCAGAAAATGATGCTGCCGGAAATCTACCGCAAGCTGGAAAAATATCACCCGAAACGCCCCGCCCTGTACTGTACGCAAGGGGTCGACCAGCACCTGAAACCGGTATTTCGGGAGTTGACCGGAAATAAAGGACTGGTGTATTCCGGGCGGATCCTCGAAGACGGGCAGAAAATCGCACTTCAGCTCCTGTCTTTGCCGGAGACCGAGCGCCCGGATTGGATCATTTACATGGACGATATCCTGGCGCAGAAAATTACCTCCGAACTCGCGCTGCACCTGCCCGTGGAGAAGCTGCCCCGCGCCGTGATCCTGCGCAACAAACAGCTGATGATCAGTTATCCGGTACTGAAACCGATTTTTTACAATATCGACCTGACGGAAGTAGCGGCAATCGCGGTCAATCTGCTGCTGGATGCAATGAAGTCGAACAACCTGGATGCAGGTAAACATAATTATCATTTAACAGAAAGCAATGAACAACTCTAAAAGGAGCCAAAAATGAAAAGAAGAGATTTTACACTTATCGAGTTATTGGTTGTTATAGCCATCATAGCAATATTGGCAGCCATGCTGCTGCCGGCATTGAGCAAAGCAAAAACGAAAGCGATGTCCATAAAATGCGTCTCCAATCTGAAACAATTGGGCACTGCCGTGATCATGTACAGCGGTGATAATAACGATTATTGTGTTTATCTCTGCGACTCCCACTACTGGCTCAGCTACCGGACGCTCTGGCCGTCCCGGCTGGCTGAATTCGGATATATTGCCTCCGGGCCGAATACGATCATGCAATGTCCGGGCGAAGTCGACAAGGCGCTTGTTTCCCACCAGAAACAGGATGACTGGAGTACTGTATCCAGTTACTCCGGACTCAGTGTTCACTACGGATTGAGCATACTGACGTTCGGTCATGACTCCGCAGGCATTGCCGGGGAACCGCAACCGGTCAAAATATCTCAGGTTACGGCCCACGGCGGCTCCAGTGACCTGATCTATTTTGCGGAAACTGTCCCGGCTTATAATGGCGCCACCGGAGCTGCGGCGACTGTTCCGGGTGGAGCGGGGGCATATTTCACTTTTTACGCCTCGGGCATATCGCCGCAACTGCCCCGCACCAACAACGCCAATATGACCGCGCGCCACGGCAGCCAGATCAATCTGCTTCATTTCGACGGTCATGCCAGCTCGAAACATTATCTGGAGGTTTACTCTTCGTCGGTACGCCTCGACGGCAACGATCTTCCGTCGGACAAGCGCAAGTTCTACTTACCCTCGCAGAACGGCAGTAGCTGGTTCAGGCCCTGAACAGAAAGGATTAACTCATGAAATCGATCTATCTCATCATCGTACTCGGCCTCTGTCTGGCTGGAACCGCTGCCCCGGTCAATACCTTGAAACCCGTATCCGGTGAAGCTTCCGAAGTCGTTTTTACCGGAGATGGCAGCAGCAAACTCGTCATCTGGCTCGCCGGTAAAAATCCGGCCCGCGAAAAAGAAGCCGCCGCTGAATTGCAGAACGGCTTGAAGAAAATCACCGGAAGCGACTTCAAGCTGGTCAATGCGCAGCCCTCACAGGGGAATTTCATTCATCTGGAAGACAGTGGTTCAACGGATGCTTTCACCATAAAAGCAGCGGACGGCAATATCCATATCAGTGGTAATGCGTTGAATGGTGCCCTGGCGCTGCTGGAAGAGGACCTCGGGTGCCGCTGGTACGGCACGGGATTAGAGTATTATCCCTCGCGCCCCGAACTAATTGAAAATATCGTATCGAGGGAAGACATCCCCGCTTTCGTGCGCCGTAACCCCTTTACCAACATGTCGTATCACAAGGACTTCACGCGCCGTAACCGGATTTTGTTCGATGACGGGTTTGGCTATTTGTCCGGCTGGTTCTGCCATACTTACGATAATATCATACCACAAACGGATTTCGCGGCGAAACCGGAATGCTTCATGGTCGATGAACACGGCAAGCGCAATCAGCGCCAATTATGTCCCTCCAATCCCGAAGTGCAGCGACTGGCCCGGGAAAAAGTTCTGGAAGCACTTCGCAATAACAAAAATCCGCAGCGGAACCTGGTCTCATTTTCACAGAATGATTATCCGATCTATTGTCATTGTGCTCCCTGCATGGCCACGATCCGCAAACACGGCAATGCGCCGGTGGCCCCGCATCTTCTGCTGGCCAACACCATTGCCCGGGAAATGAGCAAGGAATTTCCGGACGCCCGCCTGGTCATCCTGGGTTATCATCATACTCAGAAAACGCCGGTAAATCTCGAAGTGGAACCCAACATCCGCCTCTGGTTCTGTATCACCGACGAAGACAATTCCCTCTCCAAGCTGAAAAGCGTGGTCGACATGCCGTCCGTCAAACGAAACCTGGAAGAATGGAACAAGCTGAAAGTATCGCTGGAAATCTGGGATTACATGGTGGACTTCACCAATTATTTCATGCCGTTTCCCAGCTTCATGACGATAGCGAACAACCTGAAATTTTATAAACAGCAAAGTTGTATCGGCGTCATGCTGCAAGGCAAGCGCGAAGACATCGCCGGCGACCGGGTGGAAATGCGAGCATGGGTCATGTCCAAACTCCTGTGGAATCCCGATCGCGACATGCGTGAGTTGGTCAAAGATTTCAACTACGGTGTTTACGGAGCCGCGGCCCCCATGATGGAGGAATATTTCGATCTGGTGGAAGCCGGAACGCCGGGCACGTATTATTTCCGAAATCAATTCATCGGCAAAAGCAAAGAGTATTTCGCCCGGGGTAAACAGGCATTGGCTGAAGCCGGGCAGAACGACTTGATTCCCCGCCTGGAGCTGGCGATGCTGCCAATTCTCATGCTTGAACTTGACCGCCAGTACACCCGCCAGGCACCGTTCAAGGCCGCCGAATACACCGAAGCGCTGAATGCAATCCGGCGGATTACCACCGCAAACGCTGTCCGCTCCTACAGAGAGAACGTGCCCATGTCGAAGTATCTCAGCGATCGCCAGATCATGCTCGATACGTTAGAAGGAAACAACGAAATCAAGATCAATGCGGAGCAGTTCACTCTCTATCGTGATATCGGAGCCAGACTGATCGATGATCCTTTGTCCGAATCCGGCAAAACCGCGGAACAACTCTGCAATGATACTTGGTCGTTACAATGGACAATCCCATTTGAGAGCCTACGGAAATGGACTCGTTATAAACTATATATTCAAGTCAGAGCACCAATACCGAACAATCTGGTAGTCGGAATTCATGATTCCAAAAACCGTGCTTCGGTTATCCAAAAGAATATTCCGGGAAATGATCTCTCCGCCGCTGAATACCGGTGGATCGAGATAGGCGAGTTCAAACCGGGGCCAAATTATTACTTCTGGAGCGCCGGGGTCAAACAAGAAAACGCCCGGACCGTGTTGATCCAGGCGTTGAAGTTGGTTCCTGTGAAATAGTATCTATTTGGTCAGGACGATGGCGCCGCTGGGGGGAACTTTGGCGGAGCCGGCGGCTTCGCGATTGTTCCAGATATCGCGCATCGGCGCGGGCAGTTTGATTTCCTGCTCGACATTAGTCATATTATAGACGAAATAATACTCGCCGCGCTTGCTCACTCGAAGCGCTTCGGGAATGCCCGGCAGCAGCGGTTCGATGCCGCAACTTGCCAGCACGTCACCGTAGAACGCCGTCAGGAAATCCAGGCCGGTGCGCGCGCCGAGGTAATACGCCTTACCTGCGCCGTGTTTTTTCACGGTCAGGGCCGGGACGCCGGCGAAGAATTCGTCGGTGTAATCCGCCAGCGTTTCCGCGCCTTCCGGGCGAAGGTATTCGGCCATTTCCGCAACCTTGTATTCTTTGCCATTGTAACGCAATGAGCGGGCGTCGGTCGGTTCAAAACAGTCGATATCGTCGTTCCAGATGCCGAAGAATTCACGCATTTCCGGGCCGCCGGGATTGCCGCCGAAGAAACAGCAGTTGTTCTCGTCCACGTAACCGGAGAGGTAGGTCACGACCAGCGTGCCGCCACCGGCCACGAATTGCCGCATACGCTCGGCCACGCCGGGCTTGAACATGAACAGCATCGGGGCGACCAACAATTTGTAAGGCGAGAAATCGCAGGTGCTTTCGATGACCGCGAGCGGGACATTGTGCCGCGTCAGGCCCTGATAATGGCCGACGATGGTTTCGGTGGTTTTCTTAAGCTGCGTACCGCCGCAGCACTTGGAGATATCCAGTGCCCAGTTCGATTCCCAGTCAAAAATCACCGCCGCCTGCGGCCTGACCTGCGCATCGACCACCCGGTCCAGCGCGGTCAGTTTGCGGCCGTATTCCGCCACAGCCTTGAACATGCGGGAATCGGCGGTACCGTCGTGCCCGACCACCGCGCCGTGGAATTTCTCGCAGTTGCCCAGGCCCTTGCGCCACTGGAAATACATGGTGCCGTCCGCACCGTGCCCGATGGCAAGCAGCATTTCGCGTTCGAACTCGTTCGGGCGGCGCATTTTCGGATACGGCATGTAATTCGGAATGCCGGGACACGACTCGATCATGATGAACGGCTTATTGAGCATGCTATAATGCATGTCGTGCCTCATGCCAAAGCAAGCGGCCACGCTTTCCGTCTGACCGTTGTACCAGGTGGGATAGCAGTCATCGGAGATAAAATCGCAGACTTCGACGAGCCGCCAGTAATCCAGCCCCGAATAAAACCCCATCATATTGGTGGTCGCGGGTGCGTCGGAGTGTTCCCGGACCGCCGCCACTTCCATACGCATGAAATCGACAATTTGCCGGGAGTTGAAACGCTGCCAGTCCAATCGCGTGGCATCTGCACAACTGTCGAGCGGATTCACCTGACGCCAGTCGGTAATGGTGTGGCTCCAGAAAGCCGACCAATAAGCCCGGTTCAGATTTTCCAGCGTGCCGTAGCGCTGCTTGAGAAATTCATGAAAATTCTCCAGGCAGAGCTCGCAGTAACATGCACCATTGTATTCATTGCTGATGTGCCAGCCGCCGAGGGCGGGATGCGCCGCGTAGCGCTCCGCCAGTTTGCGGTTGATGGTAGCGGTTTTGCTCCGCATGACCGGGGAACTCCAGCAGTGGTTGTGCCGGGTGTTCCAGTTGGCACGGATGCCCTTCTCGTCGACACGGTTGGTTTCCGGGTAATTGCAGGCCAGCCAGGCGGGGCGGGCCCCGCTCGGCGTAGCCAGAAAAACCTTTTTGCCGCCGGCCGCGCAACGGTTCATGATGTCGTCCAGGTTGCCGAAGTCGAATTTGCCTTCTTCAACTTCGGTCTGCCCCCAGCCGAAGATGCCCACGGAGAACGTGTTGCAGCCGGCCTGGTCCATCAGTTTGAAATCCGCGTCAAGTACCCCGGGGTAGTCCCGCCACTGGTCGGGATTGTAATCCCCGCCGTGCAGGATGTGCGGAAAATCCTTGATAACCGTCATGAGTTCTTCCTCAGATGATCGACCGGGCGATGTCGGCCGGTTTCACTTCATTTTTCAGGAACGGATAGATGTTGTAACGGAACGAGTATTTACCGGCGCCGAAACGGTATTTCTCCAGTGTATCCGGGCCGCAGCTGGCGGTGCCGATCCCGCGCTGGCGGTAATCCAGTTTCAGATAGATCTTGCCTTCGTCGACCAGCTCGTTGTCGTGCCATTTGTCGACCAGCTGCCTGGCCGAGAAACGGCTGACGGAGAACTCCATGCAGTCCGGGGCGCAGATCAGCAGACCGGCCTTGCCGTTCTTGCCGGAGAGCGCGACCCAGCGGACCTCGGTACGGTTGCCGTTTTCCTGCGGCATGATGTACGGCACGTGCATTTCGTCCACGGTCGAGCGGTACAGGCCCACCGGATAACCGGCGTTGCGGTCGATGTGGTTTTCCTGCGGACCGCGGCCGAAGTATTCGACCTGGTCGAGGTGCGAGGGCAGTTCCAGAACCACGCCGAGACGCGGCAGGTCGAGGATTTCCGCCTCTACGTCAAAGACATTTTCCACGCGGATGATGCCGTCCGCGCTGATGCGGTGGATCTGGCTGTGGGTCACGCCGCTCTTGATCCTGGGTCCGGCATGGCGGGAGTTCACCGCCACGATGAATTCATCGCCGGATTTCTCCGAGGAAATGCGCTGACTCTTCAGTTCGAAATCATACAACCCGTATTCGGTCCATTTGTAGAAGGCCTTGTTGGTCTGCTTCTTGGCGATGGTGAAGGCCTTGATCGCGTCGTTGTCGGTGGAGCCGCGGACGAGGTTCAGTTTCGGGCCGGCTTCGACCAGTTTCTCGCCGCCAAGCTTGATGTCGATCAGCTCACTGCTGTCGTTGAAGTCAATGCCGAGGGCGCCGAGATTGACGCTGATGCTGCGTTTGGCTTTCTTGGTGGCCAGCTGGCCGCGCTGCGGCAGTGCGGGGACGTTTTTCGTGGCGCCGAACGGCATTTCGAACTGTTCCCAGGCCACTTCATAACCGGCCTCGGCCCACCAGGTTTTCTGCGCCAGCGCAAAGCTGATCTTCAGGTGGCACTCCTGTCCGTAGGTCATTTCCGGCGGCACGATGGGGAGCTGGATTTCAGTGGCACTGTAAGGTTTGCCGTTCATGAAATAATGGATATAGCCATTTTCGCGAACTGCGTCCGAATATTCGGACATCGGGCGCGGAGGAGTGTTCAGCACCGGCATTTTGCCGTGCTGGACGACCTTGCCGTCCACCGTCAGCTCCCAAGTGATTTTGAAACCGGAGAGATCGGTGAAATATTTGCGGTTCGTGACCAGCAAACGGCCGGAATGCAGGTCGATAACCTCAACTTTGACCGGCTGGGCCAGTTTTTTCAGTTCGTACATACCGGGATGCGGGGTACGGTCGGGCCAGACGAGGCCGTCGGCCACGAAGTTCGAATCGTTCGGTTCGTCGCCGAAGTCGCCGCCGTAAACCCAGTAGTATTTGCCGTTCTTGTCCTTGAGCTTAATGCCGTGGTCGAGCCATTCCCAGATGAAACCGCCCTGCAGACCATGGTAGTTTTCGAAGGCGTCGAAATATTCCTTCAGACAGCCGTTGCTGTTGCCCATGGCGTGGTTGAATTCGCACATGATGAACGGACGGTCGTCATCGGTCTGGGTACAGGCCCATTTGATGATGGAATCGATACTGGGGTACATCGGGCAAATGATATCGGTGAGCTCGCGCTGCCTGTTCGGCAGCCAGGCGCCGTCCTTGCTGTAACAGGCGCGCTCGTAGTGGATCGGGCGCGAGGGATCGAAGAAGCGAATCCAGCCGGCCATGGCCGCGTGGTTCGCGCCCACGCCGGATTCGTTGCCCAGTGACCAGACGATGACCGACGGATGGTTCTTGTCGCGCATGACCATGCGGACGGCGCGATCGAGGTAGGCCAAAGCCCAGTTCGGATTTGCACAGAGGTCATAGAAAAACTCATGATTTTCGATATTGGCCTCGTCGAACACATAAAATCCGCATTCGTCGCAGAGGTCATAGAACTCGGGCGCGGCCGGATAATGGCTGGTGCGAACGGCGTTGATGTTGAACTGCTTCATGACCATCAGATCGCGGCGGGCGAGCTCTTCCGAAACACTGCGGCCGTTGAGCTCATCGTGCTCGTGACGGTTCACGCCGTTGATCTGCACGGGCTGACCGTTGATCAGCATCTGGCGCGACTTGATTTCGATGGTGCGGAAACCGATGCGGACCGCCACGGCCTCCTGCTCACGGCCTTTCTCATCCAGCAGCGTCACGGTCATAGTGTAGAGGTACGGAGCTTCGGCGTTCCATGGGGTAACGTTCTTGATTCTCAGCTCGGTCGTCGCGAAAACACGGTTCCGGTCCTTGGCCACGAAACAATACTCATCGACTCCGGGTTTGACCATCGCCGGGGAATCCAGTACCTGTTTGCCCTTGGCATTGTAGAGCTTGACCTGGAATTTCCACTCTTTATTGCGGACTTTGGAAAATCCGGCGGTCATTTCGAGTTTGAGCAGGCCATCGGTGAAGGTTTCGTCGAGCGTGGCGGTGGCGTGGACGTCGGCGATATAATTTTCGCCGGTCGAGTACAGATAAACGCTGCGGACGATCCCGGCGTGCCACCAATGGTCCTGGTCCTCGATGAAGCTGCTGTCCGACCACTTGATCACCAACACGGTGATCTGGTTCTTGCCGGGCTTGACGTACGGTGTGACGTCGAACTCGGTGGAACCGCGCGAATCCTTGCTGAAGCCGAGGGTATGGCCGTTGACGAACGCGATGAAGCAGCTTTCGACCCCGTCAAAATGCAATACGGTGCGGCGGCCGCCCCACTCCTTCGGAACTTCAAAGGTGCGGCGGTAAATGCCGGTGGGGTTGCGGTCCGGCACGGTCGGCGGCATATTCGGCCAGGGCATCTGGACGTTGGTATAATGCGGGTAATCGTAGCCGCGCATATCCCAGCAGCTCGGGACGTCGATTTTATCCCAGGAGGTATCTTTGAAACGGGGGTTCATATAGTCTTCGGGCACATCGTTCGGGCTTTCGCTGTAGCGGAACTTCCAGTCGCCGTTCAGTGAGAGGTACCACGGGCCGCGGTCGCGCCCGGCCTTGGCGGCATCGGCTTCTTTGGCAAAGGGAAACAGCGGCGAACGGTTGGGAAGACGGGACATTCCCGGACTATCGGGGCTGGTGTAGATCAGTTTTTCCAGATTGACAGACATCTTTCGATAACTCCTGTTTGATTTTATAAAAGGGAAAACTATATTAATTAATGTATCACCGAAATAAGTAAAAAAAATGTCTTTTATGGTATAAAGAGATATGTTAAATGGTATTAATATTGAATTTCCGGGCTTTGACGAATGTCCGAATTCCACAGTGTTCCGGCTGATGGGGCCGGCCGGCTCCCATGAGGGAATCGGCTGTGGTTTCCTGCACAAAGGTAAACCGCTGGACCACGTGAATACCCACTGGCCCCGCTATGTGCTGGTGATCGTACTGCGCGGCACCGGCTGTTACGTGGACGAAAACGGGCATCAGTACCGGTTGAGCCCCGGCAATTTCTTTCAACGCTTTCCGGGGCGGCTCCACTCAAACTATGTGGATGTGGAGAGTGATTACTTCGAGTGTTACCTGGAGTGCGGCGCCGCGTTTTACCAGTCGCTGCGCGCCATGCAGATCATCCGCAATGACACCCCGGTGCAGAATTCGACGCTCGACCCCGCGCTGCTCGAGCGCATCTGGCAGTTCTACAATGTCCTGAAAAGCGGCGGCGACGAATCGCTGCCGGACTGCGCCGGGGAATTCATCGGCATCCTGGGGCAATGCCTCCGGCGGACCGCGCCGGACGCGCCGCGGACGGAAGAAAACAGCATCATTGAGCTGGCCTGTCAGCAGCTGACCGCCGATTTCGGGCAGGAGTTCGACCTGAAGCGATTCTGCCGCCAGAACGGCTGGGGTTACGAGCATTTCCGCAAGATATTCCGCAAGCACACCGGTATTTCGCCGTGGCAGTACCGGGTGCGGCGGCGGCTCGATACCGCCTGCTCGATGCTGCGCGACAGCAACCGTTCGATCGTCGACATCGCCGGGCGCCTGGGATATTCCAACGCCTACGAATTCAGCGCGCAGTTCAAGAAATACATCGGCATCTCCCCGCAGTACTTCCGCGAAGGCAAGAATTGACTGCTCCCGTTATTTGCGGACTTCCACCCCGAGCGGCAATCATTACAAAATGGTAAACCGTTTTTTCGGAATAAATAGATTACTGTTTCGTAAAATTCATTTGCTGTGCTATATTACCATAAGGAATATGGAGGAGCATCGCAGTGGAAATCAGAAAACAGGAAGCGCCGTTTGACGGCAGCATGGACGAAGAGGACGATTCCCCGAAGGATTTCGGTCCCCGCCGGGCGCTGCATTTCAAAGAAGCGGCGTTGCGGACATTCAATAAAATCGGCGGAAGGCCGCACCTGCCCGAAGGCACGGTTTGGCCGGCGGCGCCGGGCGGACATCCGATGTCTTTTCTGGCGCAGTTCGACCTGGCCGACCTGGCGCGATTCAAACTCGCACCGGAACTGCCGGACCGCGGCAGGTTGTATTTCTTTTATGATACGGAAGACATGGTCTGGGGGTTCGACCCGGAGAATGCCGCCCACTGGCGGGTAATTTACAGCGAGGAACAACCGGGGGCGCCGATGGCCCCGCCATCCGAAGAGTTATGGAACTTTCTGGAGAAACAGGTCGAATTCGATCTTTTTGAGAGCTTCCGGGACATTAACTTCAATGATAATGAAGATTTTGATCATCAGATCATGGGTTATGCCCAGCCGATCCAGGGTGACGACATGGAAAGAGAATGCCAGCTGGTCAGCAACGGGCTGTACTGCGGCGACTCCAGCGGTTATAACGATCCGCGTGCCCGGGAACTGGCACCCGGTATCGATGACTGGCTGCTGCTGTTGCAGTTGGACAGCGACGACGATACCCGCATGATGTGGGGCGACATGGGAATGCTGTATTTCTGGATCCGCAAACAGGACCTGGCGGCACGGCGGTTCGACAAGGTCTGGATGGTTTTGCAATGCTTTTAGTTTCAATAAAAACCGAATGAGCGCTTGAATTTCGGCCAAAATGCTCTAAGTTTATTTACTTTATGAATATGACTTTATATGGATAAAATGATTTGATATGGTCCAGCAGTTGATCAGTTTTTTTGAGCAATACTCAAGTTTATTTATATATCCGGTGGTAGCTCTGTCGCTGTCGATGGTTCTCACCTATCTCTGTCTTTTTATCCTGCCGAGGCTGGGCTACCTGGACAAGCCCGGGGGACGCCATATCCATAAAAAACCGGTGCCGCGCGGCGGCGGGGTGGCCATCATCCTGGCATTTTTCATTGCGCTGGGACTCTATGCGGTCAGCCACCCGGGCTCGGGGGGCGGCCAACTTTTCTGGCGGCTCTTCTGGCCGGCGATGCTGCTCGCGGCCATCGGGATCATCGACGACCGCTGGGATGTGAAGTCCTGGATCAAGCTGCTGGGGCAGATCGCCGTGGTGGGGATCGTCTGGCTCTACGTGCCTCACGACTTCACGTTGTTCGGCTGGGCAGTGCCTTCGTTCCTGACCTTCGCGGCGCTGATGGTCTGGGTCATCGTCATCATCAACGCCTTCAACCTGATCGACGGGCTGGACGGCCTGGCGTCGGGACTTTCGATCGTTTCCTCGGTCTGCATGGCAGTGTGGTTCCTGGTCAACGGCGGGCCCCGGATCGAGTCGCTCTGCATGCTGATCCTGGCGGGGGCGTGCCTGGGCTTCCTGCGTTACAATTTTTATCCGGCCAAAATCTTCCTGGGGGATACCGGAAGTACCTTTCTGGGGTTGGTTTTTGCAGTGATCGGGCTGTCGGCCATGGACAAAGTAGTGACGGTAACTTCTCTGCTGCTGCCGATTCTGGCGGTGGGCGTACCGCTTCTGGACGTGTTTCTGGCGATCTGGCGGCGCAGCACCCGCAAACTGTTGAATCCGGACGCCAAAGGAATCATGGAAGGCGACCAGGATCACCTCCACCATCGCCTGCTGCGAAAAAACCAGAACCAGACCAAAACAGCCTTTACCATGTACATGATCGGTTGTGTATTTGCGGTTATTGCCATTCTGATGATGACGCTGGCCAGTTCGGCGCCGGCCATAGCCTACATGACATTGTCGATCGCCGTGCTGATCATGATCCGCCAGTTCGCCGTAGTGGAGCTCCTCGACTCGGCCCGGCTCTTTCAGCGCGGCTTCGCCAGACCCCGCAAAGGGCTGGCGGTGAATATGATACACCCCTTCATCGACTTCTTCATGATTGCAGTATCCTACCTGATCACCAGCACAATATTGTTTGGTAAATTCCAGGATTTCACTCTTTTCCTGTTCATGTTTGTGCCGGTGGCGATACTGCTGTGCGTTTCACGGATATACCGGGTTTACTGGCTGCGCGCGGGATTGAACAATTACTGGCACCTGGCACTGGTGATTTTCCTGGGCTCCGTGATATCGTGCGTGCTGGTGTATTTCTTCATGCTGGGTTCGCTGGCGGAAGAATTCGGCATCAACGGGCGCAGGTTCTGCGGCGGCTGTCTGCTGTTCACGCTGCTGAATATCACGCTGATCTGCCTGGAGCGCTTCCTGCTCCACTACGCCGAAGGTTTCTGGTTCCGCAAATTGTCGCTGCAATACCAGAACAAGGAGTCGCTGGAGCGAATCCTGATCTACGGCGGCGGTTTGAAATGCCGTCTCTACATCAATTATATTTATTGCGTGCACCGTACCGAATCCCCGGTGACTGTAGTCGGAATCATGGACGACGACGTTGTTTTGAAAGGGTTGCGGGTTTACGGCTTCAAGGTCCTCGGCGGCGTCCGGAGAATTGAGCAAATTTATGAGAAAAAACCCTTCGACAAAGTCATGGTGACGATTAACACCATCCCTGAAGTCGAGTACAAGTTGTTGATCGAGTTCTGCCGGGACAAGAACATCAAGGTCCAGCATTTCGAGATTTCCGAAGAAAATATCGTGGATGCCAAAATCGACATAACGCCTTCGCCGGACGAAAGCGAAAAAACGCCCACGGATGTCTGATTAATGTATATGATCAAGATTCAAATATAAACCAAATAATTTAAAAACAGAGGTGATATTTTGGAAGAGAAAAAAGAATTTGTATTCAGTTTCGACATGGTTTTCGATTTTTTGAAGAACAGCAAATGGCGGATTTTCCTGTTTGCTTTCCTCAGCGCGGCAATCATCATTCTGATCTGTTTTGCTTTTTATACGATTCTGCCCAGCCAACAGTTCATGTATCAGGAGGTCTCGATTCTCCTGCCCAAGCAGGGTGAAAATGATGAAATCGTTTATCCCAGCGGCAAAAAATTCAACCGCCTCGACATTGTCAGCCCCCCGGTCCTGAAACAGGTTTATGAAAATAATAACCTGAAAAGCATGGTCAATTTCGATGACTTCCAGAAATTGTTTTCGGTCATTAATTTCTCCCGCGACCGGGCATTGCTTGATGCCGATTTCGCCTCGAAGCTCAGTAAACGCAACTTGAGCGCCACCGATGTCAGCACCATCGAGCGCGAGTACAAAAAAGCGGTTGCCGAAATCGATGCCTCCACCTATAAGGTAATTCTCGACAATTCCAAGATTCCGCCGGCCCTCGCCGCCAAAATATTGAATGACACCATCGACGGCTGGTTCCAGATCTACCGCAAACTCGAAGCGGACAAACTGCCCATTTCCAACATCGACGGCGAACTGGAAAAAATTATTGTCCAGGATTTGAGCCAGAGCAAACTGATCGCCCTGGACCGTTTCCGCTATTACACCAATCAGCTCGAAAGCATGATCACCAAACTGAGCGCGCTGCAGGGCAACCGCGGCTTGACCATCTCCTCGGGTGAATACCTTGAAGACATCACTACCAAGCTGAAATACATCACCACCTATCAGCTCGATACGCTGAGGCAGATGATCCTGAATTCGCAGATCCTCAAGTCGGACATCGATCTGATCTACGTGCAGGGCCGTCTGGAAAGCGAAACGCTGCAGCTGGAAAGCCTTCAGACCCGTCACAAAATGCTGCTTGAATCGATCGATATCGTGGATATTAAAAATCCGGCTGCAAAAAGCAAGGAAGATACTACCTCTTTCACCCTCGACGCCAACGTCTTGTCGCAACTGGCCACGATCTACGGACGCGATGCCTCTATCAACATCCGCAAAGACCTGGCAACTCAGAATACAGCGCTGGCAAGTCAGATTTCCCGCCAGCAGTCAACCGTTTCCTTCTATAAATATATGCTCGACAAACTCAGCGTCCCTGCCGCTGCTACTTCTCAGAAAAATGCGGACGCAATATTCAGCGAAGCCTTTAATGCCATGATGACCAGCACCGTCGCCCTGAGCAAAAAACTCACCGAATTCAAGGAACTGTTGATCAACGATTACAACTCCTCGGTGTCATTTTATTCTCCGGTCGGCGAAATGGGCTTGCTGAAGGATTATATGGTTCCGATGAAGAAAATGATTGCCATCGCGTTCGTCTTCTGGGCCTTGCTCAACGCGATTTACGTCAGCATCCTTTTCGGCAAAAACTACATCTGGCTGCCCACTGAATCCGCCTGATTGCAATGAAAAAGAAACACTTCGGCGTGGACGGCAGCGAGTGGAAAAAGTCGGTGCCGGTACCGCTTTTTGATGACAATCCCGGGTATGTGGAGTTCTACTGGCGCACCTGGGAAATCGCCCATGACCATGTCAAGGACACTCCCGGGATGCCGCAGACTCCGTATATGGACGAAGCGTTCTGCAACACCGATATCTGGATCTGGGATACTTCCTTCATGGCCTTTTTCTGCAAATACGCGCAGGATGTGTTTCCGGGTACTGAATCCCTCGAAAATTTTTACCAGCCGTTGTATGGCGGACAGAAATTGCCGATGGTTTATCCTGAGCCGGATACCCCGCTGTGGGCGATATTCCGGGGCCGTAAAAAGCAGCAGTTGTTGATTCACATCGCCGACAATCCCCCGTTGTTTGCCTGGGCTGAATACGCCAATGCCCTGTTCAGCGGCGATGTTGCCCATCTTAAAAAATTGCTGCTCGAAAAGGAATATCTGCAGCGGCATTTCGAGTTCATCGAAAACCTCACCGGCCCGGTCACCCCGGACAGTGTGCGCAATGTCACCTGCGCCGTCAAGCGCCCTCACGGTTACTACTGGGAAGGCGGGCGCAGCGGCATGGACAACACCCCGCGCGGCCGCAAGGGCCCGAAATCGGACTGCGAGCGTCCGGCCGAGCCCCGCACGCTGTGGGTCGACCTGATCGCCCAGCAGGCCCAGGTCGCGTACCTGATCGTCAAAATGGCCAACCTCATCGGCGAAGCGGAACTGGCGGCGCACTGGCAGAAAAAATATCAGGCCTTCAAAACAACCATCAATCAATATTATTACGACGAGGCCGACGGCTTTTATTATGACCTGAACGAAGACGACATGAGCTTCGTCAAAGTCGTCACTCCGGCCGGCTTCTGGCCGCTGATGTCGGAGATCGCGGATCAGGCCATGGCCGACCGGATGTGCGCTTACCTGACCGATCCCGACAAACTCGGCGGCCCGGTATCGTGGGTCACACTGGCCCGCGACGACGCCGATTTCAACGCTGTCGACGGGAACTACTGGCGCGGCAGCGTCTGGCTCCCTACCGCTTACATGGGCATCAAATCCCTTGAAAATTACGGTAAATTCGAGCTGGCGGCGCAAAGCGCCCGCTCGGTCCTGGAGCATATGTACCAGACCTATCTGCGCTACGAACCGCATACCGTCTGGGAGTGCTATCGCCCGAATAGTTTCGAACCGGCCAATCACTGCCACGAACGGGTTCGCAAGGACTTCTGCGGCTGGTCCGCCCTCGGCCCGATATCGCTGTTTATTGAAAACGTCATCGGCATTCACTCGGTCAATGTGTTCGACAACACGGTCAAGTGGTGCCTGAATCGTAGCCTCAAGGGCAAAACCGGCATCCGCAACCTCTCCTTCGGCGATACGGTCACCGATCTGGTTTACGAAAACGGCGTGCTGGAAGCGGTTTCGAACAAACCCTTTACGCTGGAAATCAACGGCGACCAGATTGCCGTGCCGGCGGGCGCCTCGTCCTGGAATCTATGATCAGCGTTTCATGAAGTAAGCGGCGAGTTCCTCGCGGGCGCCCCGGTCCTTCAGGAGCTCTCTCAAGGGCTGCAGATAGATAATCCGTCTGGGCTCGATATCTTCCCGCAGGTGCTCGCGGATGACCGTGTTCGAACCGTGGTATTCATCGAAATCCCGGCCGCTGATGCGCTGCATGGCAAATACCGCCAGCTGCCCTTCGGTAATCGGACCGAACACAAAAGCCTGTATGCCGGTTTCACGCTCCGACCCCAGACGTGTACTCAGAAATTCCAGCAGATCGGACCGCGCGGCCGACACGGCAAAGGCCCGCCAGAGCTCCCCGCCGCTCCCGCCCTGCCATGCGATATCGAACAACGTGCAGTATTCCCAGCTGTCATACCCGAAATCGAGTTCCGCCCCCTGCCCCGTGAATTTTTCCCACAGCGCGACCGGGTCCGGCACCAGCGGACTCAATGGTCCGCCGGGGTAAACCCGGACCGGCGCATATTCACAGTGCGAAATCCGGGTAAAAAAGCTGTGCCAATACGGAGCCGCCCCGGTGATCAGCCGCATCTCATGCAAAGCCGGATACCGCCTGCACAAAGGATGTTCCCCGGTCATTTCACCCGCCGGATAACCGTCCGGATCCTCTTCCGCCAGCGCCCGGATATTGACATTGAACACCCGGTCGCGCATCAGCATATTCCGGTCGGCCCACCAGGACTGCCGCCTCCCCTCCCGGGCTCCGATATTTCCCTCCATCCCCACCACCAGATAAAACAGGAGCGACAGCGCCAAAGTACCGTACACGCCGGTCCGCAGCCCGATGCTCTCCAGACGCGAAATTTTCTGACCGCCCACAAACGGCGACAGTACCAGAAATTCCAGCACCATGAGCGCACAAAGCCCCACCGGAGTATCGCTGGACAAAACCATGCCAGTGCCCATGCACCATGCCGTCAACCCGATCAAAACCCACAAGTACCTGACACTGCAGGTCTTATTCAGCTTCAAGCGTCTCGAGACGATAACACATGCGACCGGCCCCAACACAACGGCTATCCACGCCACGGCATATAATGATGTAACCATGAGAATCCTTCATTCATTGTTCATATACTACAATGAAATCCCGGAAAAGTCAAGGCAAAATCACAGCCCCTTGGCAGCAATGTTTTCGCGCTCGAACGCAGAAAAAGGCTCCGTCCTTCTTCAAGAAGCGACTCGGCCTTTGCAATTAAAAAAAACAGGCTTCAAACCGTGGCGGAAGTGCGAAGGGAGCTGGCCGACTCAAGCGTCAGCGGGGCAACCTTGTATTCGGCAAGTCCTTGGGAGTGAAAGATCCCGGATAGCTCGTCCAGCGCCCGGTCGGTGATGGCATCAAATTCCAGGTCATTCAACTTCAACCGGTAGTCGATCAGCGCCCGCAGGTAAATAATCCGCCAACGCCAGGATTTCCGGGCCCATTCCGGGGCCTGGTTATCCAGTTCCCTGGCGATTCGGTATCCATCCTCCGGGTCGTACTGAAAAACTTTGCGTCCAACCAGATTGGGGCGGGAATGAATTGGCTTCAGGCCGAGCGCGGCGTATTCGGTATATTTGCCGACCGTTTCCGCCAGGTTATAATCGGTGACGTGATTCTGCTCCAATATATCCAGTAGTTTCTTGAACTTTTCCGAATCGCCGCAGCCGCATTCAAAGGCGGCGTATTCGCGGAGGATCTCATCCGTCTCATTGTGCCCCTGCCAGTAAAAAGCACTGCAGACAATTTTGTTGATATCCTCGTAAATCCCCTCGGAATACGGCATCCCACCGGAGAGAATGTGCCCGGCCTGCCCCCATAGCGTCCGCAGGCGCTTGATCAGAGGATTGGCCCCGAAACCGCCCCAGGGATGCATTCCCCACATGCTGATTTCCGGGAAATTCAACAATGGCCGTTTGCCGGGAACGCCATGAATCAGTGGGAACTGCGGGAAATCTTCATGTGAATCGGCCATCAACATATCGATCCACTGACCATCGCCCGCCGCCATGCGTTCGTCCAGCCCCTCCCACTCTTTTTCGCCTTTGTAGTTGAACAGCCAGGTGAAATAGATCAGTTTTCCCTCCGGAAAATACTGACGGAACAATTCGGCACTCCGCTTCGTCGTCTTGAACATGCCATTGCACCCCCAGGGGAAGCATTCGGGACAGGCGCACCCGCCCTGGTCATAGCAACCCTGAAACAATCCGGCAATCGGCAAATCTTTGAACCACTCCAGCGTATCCCGGAGATTTTTCTGAATCAAATCCCGCCCCGCCTGAGTGGACGGGCAAACCTCGCAGTAATAAAAACTGCGCCCCGGATAAGTCGCTTTCAACGGTTCCGGCGTATTGGCATATCCCTCATTGGCCAAGCCGCAGATGATCGGCTTCAGGCCGACGGCCGCCCCGGCTTTGTAGATCTTCCGGGCGCGTTCGACAAATAACGCCAGTTTCGGGTCCTCGGCCCCCTGGAAATGGTGTTTGTCGATCCACATGATCAATGAATTATAGCCCCACAGCGCCAGATCCTCCAGGTATTCGGCGATTTCCTCAAAAGGGGCCACGTGATAATAATTGTGAAAATGAGCGGCCAGATAGACGATCCTGTACCCGGCATAAGGCTCAACTTTCCCCCGCCAACGGCCAATCTTGAAAACGCCCCCGCTGAAATCCGCGGTGTGGAGAATCTTGCCGGTGCCGAAAAGAATCGCCATTGAACTGCCGCCTTTCAGTTGGACGGTTCCGTCCGGGCGGTCGGCAATGCTGTAGGCTTCCTCCGGATAACCGGGGTCGATTTCCCAGATCAAGTTGCCCTGGTCCAACGACAATTCGACGGCCGGGCACAATCGCTTGCGCAAGTGCCGGTTAAAAATCCGGATGGTGTTTTCGATGATGGAATCTTTACGGCATTTTATTGTCAGTTTCATTTTTACTGTTCTTTCAATGTTAAAATTACATATCCTGTTTCTTGAGCCGAAACCAGATAGGATTGCGGCGACTCCCTGGTACAATTGATCGTCTGGATTTCTTCCATACCATCGACAGCGCTGAATTTAAACAGAATATCGTTGGCGGAAGAGTAGTTGAACAGTGTCAACAGAACCCGGTCGCCCAGTTGATGGGCAGTATAATGCCAGTCCGGATTGTCAATATCCATGATATAACCGGGCCAATTTTCAAACTGGGCTTTGCCGCTCAGCATATCGACCGGTTTGAACTTAGCATCCACCCGCGATCCCTGCTGGTAATACTCCTCGAGTTCGGCCAACTCGCGGCTGGCTCTGGCAATCTGCGCGTAATACTTCGAATTCATCTGCTGGGGATAATAAAAGACGACGCCATCCGCCCCCTCGGCCACCGCACTGATGATCTGCAACCGCAGCAATTCAGGAGAATTGGAGACCGGGGCTCCGCCGTAACGCACCAACAGCAGCGGATAAAGCTTGCAGGAAGGATTCAACTTCCCGACCTCACTTTTCCATCTCTTGACTTCCTGCGCAAGTCCCTTGGCGGCAACATTATTGTAACCCATATAGATTTGCGGCATGATAGCGTCGAGGGATGCCGCCATGGCGCCATTGTTATGTCCCCGGGCGTAACTTGAGATGTCATTGTCATCAATTCCCGCATGGCAGGTCAGTTCAAACTTGATTTCCGGGAAACTCTTTTTCAACTCCGCGGCGATAATCCCAATATATTTGCGATCTTGATCGGAGCGGAATTTGATCCATTTCTTGTAGATGCCAATCATCTGCGGATCAGTGGTTTTGAACATCCGGTATTTCTTTTTGGCATATTCCTGGCGGAACTTCTCGAAATCATCTTTCGTAACCCCGGACTCTTTCAGGAAGCGCACGATGGACGCCTCGCTGAATCCCGTCAGGCCAAGCGGTTCATAATCGATATTGACCAGGCCGCTCTGCTCCCTGGCCGCTTCGACCATCGCCGCAATCCCCGGGGCAATGATTTCCGGCCCGTGGACGATCACCGCCTCGCTGCTGCAATATCCCCATTCGTCGGGCTTGCCGTCGCACCCGATATCGGGATACTTCGGGTTGGCGAGCACGGACTGGTGCACACTTCCGCCAGTGGCCAGTTGTTTATTGGCGGATTTGATATACGCATGATTGTAGTTGATGCCGGCCGCAACCAGGAATTCCGCGATTTCATCGGCGGCAAATTCACACCGGTTCAGCCCGTAATCCCACAACCCCAGTCGCAGATGCTTCAGTTGCGTGCCTTTGTCGGTGAATTTCTCGATGACCATCGGCCATTCAAAGGTATTGATATATTTCCCGTCGACCGACAGTTTCACTTTCAATAAATGGTTGGCGGGCGCATTTTCCGGTATCTGAATCACCAGCTGGATATTCTGCCATTCGCTCTCCCGCGCCTCGATATTCTGAAGAATGATGCGATTCAAATCGAACTCGCTGCTTTCCGGGTGATATGTGCTGCGCAGCGCTTCCATGCCCGCGATTCTGGTGTTTTCCGGCAAATCAAACTCAAATTTGACCTTGTAGTCACGCCCCAGGTTCGCCGCCACCGTTTTCAGGCTGAACGTCAATATCTGAGTCGTTCCACTGTAAACATAAATGGTCTTGTCCTTATCGAAAGACGCCGGAATATTGTTGATCAGCCATTCGTCTGTATGCCCGAAATTCAGTAAAATGACCACGAGCCCCAAAAGATATTTTTTCATGTCCAATCCCCTCTTCCCTTATTCGCCCAGGTAACCCAGCCGCCAGATCCGCTTGCCCTCTGTGGTACTGTAGTGATTCGGCATCCGGTACCGGACCGAATTGACATGTCCGGCCACATAAGTGATATTGGTCTGCCGGTTATGCCGGTATGCCACCCCGGCCCAGGTCGATTCACCGCCTACCGAGTCATCGACACCGTCAAAAGCATAACGTGTCGCCCCCCGGGTATCCGAGAACAGGATGCAGGCACTTTCATTATTGGATGCCCCAAGCTTCCGGCGGTTGTAAGGATAGACCAGATTGAGGCCATCGCCGCCCGCCAGCCGGTTCATGCCATAACTGAGCTTTACGCCATCAGGTATATAAGGCTCTGCGTCCGAGGGACAATACACCATGCCGGCGCGCCCCAGCAGCGGCACCAGCTCGCCGATCGGCGCCCCGGGCGACAGCAAATACGGCGAGATCACGGCAAACCACACGGACACGCCATTTGTGGTATCGGATTCGGCCGCCGGCAGCCAGGACTCATAATCATCGGAATAATGAAAAGTGGCCAGATACATCTGTTTGCTGATATTTTTGCAGGCGGCGTCCTTGGCCTTTTCCCTGGCCTGGTTCAACGCGGGCAACAACATCGCAGCCAGAATGGCGATGATCGCGATCACGACCAGCAATTCAATAAGAGTAAAAACCGATTTCATCTTTATTACCTTTTTTATTTTTTGCTTACTGATTGTTGAAATATCGATATTTTCACTATATACTAATTATAGCACAACTCATTGAAAATTGGAATGGAGTTTTCTTCCCAAAAACTGGAGTATCCTACCAAATGAAAAACAGCTTCCGCTCATTTAAACAATCCGAGAAACTGCAGAATCTATTCCTTGACACGCTGAATTTCAAGCTTTTCCAGTGTGGCGTTTCCCAAAAAGATCTGCCGTATGAAGAGAGCTGGAGTTTCCGCCCGAATGGATTTATCTCCCAATCACTGGAATCCTCCGTTCATATCGATTTCAGGGGACGTCCGTCCATCGACCTCTCCCCGCGCATGGCGATCATCATACCGCCGAATATGTGGCACCGGGCGGTCAGCCGCCTGACGCCCACGCAGAACAGGACGGTATACCGCTGGGCCCATTTCCAGTTTTTCGTGGCGCACTCGCTGGATGTGTTTTCATTCTTCGACCTGCCGCATGCCGTGAATATAAAAGACGCGGAGCAGTTCGGCAATTTCAATGAAACCATGACCCGCATTTCCGAGAACAAAACGCTATCGGTACTGGAAACGGCCGCCGGCATCAAAAAAACGGCCTTTGAAATCCTCGACCTGATGTTGAAGACAGTTCCCTTGAAAGGTGACTTCCTCGATTTCAATGATGAAATTCACAAAATCGAACCCACCCTGAATTATTTGAAGGATCATTTCAATCAGAAAATAACCGTGGCGGAGCTGGCCAAACGGAGCGGAATGTCGCAGACACGTTTCTTCATCGCATTCAAGAATGTTACCGGCATGGCCCCGGTGGAATACCTGATCCAGACACGCTTGAAGGAGAGCCAGCGAATGCTCTGGCTGACGCAAGATTCCATCACTGAAATTGCCCTGCAATGCGGTTACGAGGACCCATTTTTCTTCAGCAAAATATTCAAGAAGTACACCGGCACGACTCCGCGCCAATACCGGCAGCAGCTGAGAAATACGGAACAGAACTGACCGGCCTTACAGCCCCTTGGCGGCAATGTTTTCGCGCTTGAACGCGGCGCGGAGCTGACAGACGAACTCCAGGGCCTCGGCGTTGTCGCCGTGGACGCAGACGGAGTCCGCCTGAATCGGGATGACCTTGCCGTTGATGCTCTCCACGGTCCGGTTTTTGACCATGCCGATGACCCGTTCCACGGCCTGGGCGCTGTCGTGAATCACGGCGCCTTCGCACTGGCGGGGCACCAACGAACCGTCGTCCTGATAAGCACGGTCGGCGAAGACTTCGCTGGCGTAACGCATACCCGTTTGCTTGGCCGCTTCGATCATGGCGCTGCCGGAAAGGGCCAGCAGGACGAGGTCAGGGTCGAAGCTCTTCAGCGCCTGGCAGATCGCCAGCGACATGGCGAGGTCCTTGCCCGCCATGTTATAGAGCGCGCCATGGAGCTTGACATGCGAGAGTTTTCCGGCGAAGGCCGCGAGCGCCCCGGTCTGGTACAACACGTAATCGGCGGCTTCCGCCGGAGTGACCTCGAGCTTGCGCCGCCCGAAGCCCATCAGATCGGGGAAACCGGGGTGCGCGCCGATGTGGACCCCGGCGGCTTTGGCGGCATCCACGGTCCGGTGCATGACCACCGGGTCGGCGGCATGGAAACCGCAGGCGATGTTTGCCGATGAAATATGGTTGACGATCTCGCGGTCGTTGCCGATGGTATAAGCGCCGAAACTTTCGCCCATATCGCAGTTGAGGTCAATCTGGTACATCATTTCAACTCCTCATTTTTCAGGTCGGAAATAAACATATGACCGGGGGCGTGGGTGATGGCAAACGCAGGTTTGGCCGCCATCAGCGCCACTTGCGGCGTCACCCCACAGGCCCAGAACACCGGAATTTCGCCGGGATTGATGGTCACGGATTCGCCGAAATCCGGGCGGCGGATATCGCGAATGCCGATCTCCCCGGGATTGCCCACATGAACCGGCGCGCCGTGCACTTCCGGCATGGCGGCGGTGGCGGTCACGGCTTTGGCGATCAGGCGGCTCGGCACGGGGCGCATGCTGACGACCATGGTGCCGTGGAAAATGCCCGCGCTTTCGCAGGGAATGTTGGTAATGAACATCGGCACATTGCGGTTCTCCTCGATATTGCGCACCGGGACACCGGCCTTCAGCAGTTCCGATTCAAACGAGAAACTGCAGCCGATCAGGAACGACACCAGATCATCGCGCCAGAATTTCTCGATATTCGGATATTCTCCGGTCAGCACGCCGTGCTCGTAAACCCGGTATTTCGGAATATCGGTGGCGATATCGGCCCCCTTGGCGATGAAGCGGAGCAAGCGCGAACCGGCGTCGGTCACTTCGAGAATCGGGCACGGCTTCGGGTTGCGCTGGGCAAAAAGCAGGAAATCGAACGCCTGTTCCTTCGGCAAAATCACCAGATTGGCCTGCGCGAACCCGGCGCACATGCCCGAGGTCTGGCCGGTGATGACTTCGCGGCGGATCAGTTCACGCACTTCGCGGGGAGAACTTTCGCTGTATTGATTCATTCGGAAACTCCCTGTTTGAGTTGTTCTTTCAACAATTTGAGCGCCTTGGCGAGCGAAACGCTTTGGAAGCGGACCTTGTCGCCCGGGCGGAGCTGCGCCACCTTCGGCAAATCGGCGGAAATCACGGTGGCGATTTTGGCATAACCGCCGGTAGTCTGGCGGTCCGCCTGCATGATGATCGGCTGTCCGTCGGAGGCGATCTGAATGCCCCCCAGCGGCATGCCGTCGGAGATGATATCCGCCGAGCCGACGGCGCTCACTGCCTCACCTTTGAAGCGGCAGCCCATGCGGTCGGAAAGCGGAGTGACTTCGTATTCGCTGTTCAAAAACGTCTTCATGCCGTCCGCGGTGAAACAGTCCGCCTGCGGTCCGGGAATCACCCGGATCACCCGGTCGTACTCCGGCACTGCTGCGCGCCGGGCGCGGAAAGGCGTTCCCGGCAGAAACGCCACGCGGTCGCCCGCCGCCAGCTTGCTGCCGATGCCGCACTTGGGATTGACCGAGCGGCTCCCCATGACCACCGGCGCGTCGATGCCGCCGCCGAAAGCCAGATAGGCGCGGCAGCCCCTGGTCGCAAACCCCATGGTCAGGCGGTCGCCGGGATGAACCTCCAGCGAGGTATAAACCGGCACCGGCGTGCCATTGATCGCGGCAGCCATGTCGGCACCGGTAAATGCGATGGCGGCGTGTTCTTCAAATTCGGCGGTGATGCCGCCCATGGTCATTTCCAGCACCGCCGCAGCCGGGTCATTGCCGACCAGCAGATTGGCGATGCGATAGGCCGCCTGGTCGGCCGCGCCGGAAACGGGAAAACCCATCGCCATGTAGCCGTGCCGCCCGCCGTCCTGAATCGTGGTCAAAGGCCCCGGATTGATGATCTTCATGGCCGTGCCCCCTCAATTCTGCGGTATTCCGCCTCATCGACCGGCCGGAACCGGATCACGTCGCCCGCGGCGTAAAGAAACGGATTCGGGCTCGACGGGTCGTAGACCTTGACCGGGGTGCGCCCGATCAGCCGCCAGCCGCCGGGCGATTTGAGCGGATAGATCCCGGTCTGCATACCGGCGATGCCGACGCTGCCAGCCGGAATTTCCTGACGCGGCGTTTTCAGCCGCGGCGTGTTCAACTGCGGGTCGAGCCCGCCGAGATAAGCGAAGCCCGGCAGGAAACCGAGCATGTAAATCGGATAATTGTTCCGGCTGTGGCGCTCGATGACCTCCGCCTCGCTCAGCCCGGCATGGGCCGCCACATCGGCGAGGTCGGGGCCGAATTCACCACCGTAGCAAACCGGAATGTCGATGATTTTTTCATTTCCATGGTCGCCGGTTTCAAGGTTTTTCATTCGCGCGGTAATCAGCCTGCACAATTGATCGTGGCTCACTGCAAACGGGTCGTATTCGATGAACAGCGAGCGGAAAGTCGGGATGGTTTCGACGATTCCGGGCACCCCTTTCAACACATGATCGAGGGCGCGAACCTGACGGTTCAATTCCGGTTCCACGGCGTTGCCGAACTCCACGGTCAAGGCACGGTCGCCGCAGTCCAGCAGACGCGGGTAAACTGGGTTGCGCGCAGTCAGACGCCGTAGAAAAAATTTCAGCATACATCACCTTTCTGATCGAAAAAACCGAGGTTTTCCACCTGTTCAAACCAATTGCCGCAACGGTCCTTGACGATGGCCGGGTATTGGATGCAGCGGCGCATCAGGGTCAAAAGCGTCACATTGAATTCCTCGTCCATGCCGTCGACGGCGGGATTCAGCCAGCCGTACATGTCGACCATGCCGCAACGGGAAGCGGTGCGAATCACGCTGCGCTGCATCGGTTCGCCGGGCAGAAGCTCCGGACGGCCCAGCAGAAAAGCGGTCGCCGCCATCATCGCGTAAACGCCCCAGTCGGATACGGTAGCCGTGACGATCGAATCGGCAGCCGTGGCGGCAAGCACACCCCCGCCGCAATCGCACTGACAGGCGCCCTCGGCGGCTCTCGGAATAAAACGGCGAACGTGTTCGGCAATGGTTCCCATGCCCGCCTCGTTGCCAAGGTCGCCGACCGCCAGCGTCGGAATCCCCCGCCGCTGCGCCATGGCAAGAAGTTGATCGCTTTTCGCCTCCAGTTCCGTAATATTCATACCGACGGCGTTGTGATATTCGCCCCGGGCGTTCGCGCCGGGCGCTTCCACGCTGATCACCATGGCGGGCGGGCTGCTCAACAGCTGCTCCGCATTTTCCGCTGCCTTTCCGGCATCCTTGGTGAACACGCTGAACGCCATGGCAGCCGGATACTGCGCGGCCCCGGCGATGTCGTCGTAAAGATGCAGCCCGACCACCGGGGCGAGCTCCCTGACCGCCGCCCGGCAATCCTCCGGAATCACCAGCACCGGCAGCGCCTCGAAGGCCTCGGCAATGAAGCGCGCCAGCATCATCGAGGAACAGATCCCATCCATTTCCGCCTTGCGGTGCGGAAGCAGCACGAAACCGGTGATGATGTGGACGATGTCGCCTTTTTTAATGTTGCCGGTCAGTTTCTCCGCCGCGTTCAGCACCAGCGGTTTGCCGGTGAATTGACGCGAACCGGCGTAAAGAATGCGGCAGACGCCGTAGCCGCGCGGGTCCAGATTCATCAGATTATCGAGATTCTGGCAGACATTGTACCGGGTGAGCTGCGTGCGATCCATAAATTAACCCTCCAAGCCTACGCCGTGCATGAACTCGGCCATCACTTCGCGCTGAATCGCTTCCAGCAGGTCATTGGCTTTGCCGCCGGCCGGCTTGCCGTCGAGCTCACAGGCCGAGAGACAGAATTTGGACGAGCTGGACACGATGATTTCATCCGCGTCCCGGAGCTCCTGTACCGTGAACGGCGTTTCATCCACCGGGATTTCCAGCTTTTTGCAGGCCTTGATGATATGCGCCCGGGCGATGCCGGGCAGGATATAACAATCCGTCGGCGCGGTGCGGAAACGGCCGTTTTTCAGGATCGAGACATTGCTGTGCGCGCACTCCGTGACGCGGTCACCGCGATGCAGCACGCTCTCCTGGCACCCCGCCGCCTCGGCGCGCTGGGAATAGATGACACTCGGCAACAGGTTCAGCGTCTTGATGTTGCAATGCAGGAAGCGGGTATCCTCCAATGTGATCAGCTTGATTTTCTGACTGAGGTCGACCAGCGGCTGCGGCACGATGGTGATATAGAGGTTGGCCGGAACGCCCGCAGGATAAAGATGGTTGCGCCTGGCCGTGGCGCGCGAGACCTGCCAGTAAACGAAGCAGTCGTCGGCATCCACCCGGGCCAGCAAGTCGGTGAGGAGCTGCCGGAGCTCGGCCTTAGTACGCGGCGGCTTGATATCGATCAGCCCGCAGTTATTGAACAGGCGGTCGATATGCTCGTCCGCCAGGTAAACCACGCCGTTTTTGGCACAGGTCGCCTCGTAAACTCCATCCCCGAAATAGCAGGCACGG
Organism: Victivallis vadensis; assembly: GCA_040394635.1. Taxonomy (GTDB): domain Bacteria; phylum Verrucomicrobiota; class Lentisphaeria; order Victivallales; family Victivallaceae; genus UBA5239. Next base: position 34,691 of record JBEBRW010000020.1, read on the forward strand.
TCATTCATCGGGATCGTCATCTCTTCGATCAAACCCGATTTTCCGTTGTAATAGCCGATGTTTTTCATCTTGACATCCCTTACGTACAGTGAAGATTTTGGTTGGAGTTTAAGATATATCAATTTCGCAATATTTTCAATGAATAAATGATTTAGCCGAATTTATTGTTCTGGATTTAAGATTTTACCGAAAATATTTCGGCATATCATGATTATTACAAGAAATTTTAATTCGGCATCCGAAAAATTTGGACGGGCGGAAAATGAACCTCTCAATCCTGAACATTGGTCAAGTCGTTTTTGACCTCCTTCAGCACAAAATGGGTTTTGGTCGACTTCACGCCGCGCAAACTCTTGATGCTGCGGTGGATGCTCTCCAGATTCGCCACGGAATCCGTCAGGATCCGGAGAAAGAAATCGAACTCCCCGGTCAGGTAATAGCAGGACTGGATATCGGGATTTTTCAGCACGGTTTCCGCGAAAAAATCGTGATACTTGGGGTGTTCCAGCGAGACCTCGATCAGGGCAATCAGGTTCTTGCCCATCTTGTCGTGGTTCAGGGTAACCGTGTAGGAATTGATGATCTGCTCTTTCTCGAGCTTGCGAATCCGCTCGCTGACCGCCGACACGGAAAGGTTGATTTTTTTGCCGATGGCCGAAGCGCTCATGCGCGCATTTTTCCGCAGGCAGTCCAGAATTTCAAGGTCAATATTATCCACAGAACAACTCCGTATGATTTGGGTTTATTATAATACCCCCGGAGTGTGAAAAAGACAATCGGACTTCAGAAAAAATTCAGGGAATACATCAGTAACAAAAAATGCGAGGGAGCACGCAGCTACCCTCGCATTCTAAAAAAATCAGAGCCGGTTTTTGCCGTTGTCGCCGGCGGGGCAATAACGCAGGCAGGGCTCGAAAATACAGGTGCGGCTCTTCATGATCGGGTCTTTCCTGCTGCAGCCTTCGGCGATGGTTTCAATGGTGATTTCGCCTTCGGGCAGCGGTACTTTGGTGATGACGCCGAGGATGCCGGGGCCTTCCTCCGGGACCAGGCTGTAGCGTTTGGCCCAGTCGCAGCGGTGACGTGGAATCAACGGGTAATTCACCTTGACGCCGCCGATGTCGAGCGGTGCGTATTTCTGCCGAATCGCCTGCGTGGTGCATTTGGCCTGGCACTGTTTGCAGTGGGTGCAGACCGCATCGGCGCAGACTTCGTCACAGGGCAGTTCGGCATCGGTGATGATGGCGATCGTGCGCTGGTGCGGACCGTGTTCGCGGGTCAGCAACGCGCCTTGTTCGCCGATTTCGCCGAGGCCGGCGGCGACCGCTTCCAGCGCGTTGCAGCGCATATCCGGGCCCATACTGCGGGCCGTGCCCAGCCGCGAGCCCACGCCCAGCAGGTTGTCGACGATGAAAAACTTGTAACCCATCTGCTGCAGTTTGGCCCCCAGCTCAATGGCGGCGAAACGGACTTCGTAGGGCACCTGAAAGCCCATGAAGCCGTAACAGCCGATCTGCTGGCTCCCGCTCAGCGCCACGTTGCGCACGACTTCATCGTTGAAATGAGTACCGATGACAATGACACTCTTCGCTTCCGGCAGGTAGTCCGCCGGACGGCACAGGCGGGTCTTGTCCCTGACGATTTCCGGTTCGAATTTGCCATGGTAGGGCCACTTGGCGGCGTCGATCACGGCTTCGGAGAGTTCCTTTTCGTTGACGAATGCTTTCAACTGATCGGCGACCTTGTCCAGACGCTCGACGGGGGTGATGCCGAACGAGCTCATCAGGTTCTGCCGGGCGGTGAATTCCAGCTCGGTACGTAGCGCTTTGCCGGTCAGGCGGTTCAACGTCCGAGCATCTTTATCCGATTGCGATTCCGGGGTGGAATCGATCTCCGCGTCGGTGGTGATGCAGCCGAACGCAACCCGGGCGCCGAATTCCGGGGTCTCGATTTTGCCGTCCTTCAGCACGCCGAGCCCGGCCTGTTCGGCCAGTTGCAACTGCGGCATGAAATCAGGGGAGTTCAGCATCGTATAACTGGCGGCGTGGTAACCGCAGTCCTCGATCATCCGCGCCAGCCGCAGCAGTGCAAAATGCATTTTCTGATAATAAGCGCCGTCCAGGGACCAGATGCCCGGCAGCTCTTTTTCCCGCTCGATGAACTCCGGCACGCGGAAGGCAAATCCGAATACCGTTTTCATGCCGGGGGCATCCGTGACCGCCAGCTGTCCGGCCGGAGTATCGAGTTCCAACGGGCGCACCGAAACGATTTCAATGCCGAGTTCGATGGCCCGCGCGCCGATGTCGTCGCGGATTTTGCGCAGGGTCGGCATATTGTCAGGGTACCGCTTGTTGACCCGGTTCTGGGTGATCTGCCAGTCGCGCCCGAAGCTCTGTTTGTCGCTGCGCAGGTGCGGCGGCACACAGACCTTCTGGCAAACGCCGCGCTCGTGACCGCGAATCCCCTTGTCCTGCATTTCATTCAGGATCGTGTTTTCGTCGATATGGTCCAGGTCCAGCGTTTTCGAATTCAGGTCGAGGTTGAAGTGCTCGGCCCAGGCGCAGCGCCAGATGTTTTTGTTGGCATAACGGAACGTTTTGCCGCCGATGTCCACCACGTGGGGTTTGTCGTTGAAGTCTTTTTTCATGGCCTGCGACGGACAGAATTTGACGCATTCGCCGCACATGTCGCAAAGCTTCGGGCCGTCGTACATCGGCGTCGGCGTCAGCTCGGCGTCGGTCACGATCGAGAAAAACCGCACCCGGCTGCCGAATTCCGGCGTAATCGCCAGCCCGCTCCAGCCGATCTCGGCCAGCCCCGCCGCCGTGGCTGCGTGGATATGCGACAAATCCGGCGCGAAAAGACTCGGAATCCCTTCGTACTGACGATAACGCCAGATGTTGGAGGCCACTACGGCAATCGCCTGGTGTCCCGCTTCATTGAGCATCCGCACCGTCCGGAACGAAATGCGGTCCATCAGTCCATTCTGGTCCATCCAGCCGCCGGGCGAACGGTCCTGCGGCTCCGGGGTGCCGCCCATTTCGGTCCAGGTGTCGGTGATGTGGATTCCGGCCACGATCACGGTTTTCCCTTCCGGCAGGATGGCCTGCGGGCTCAGCAGGTACGGCGCATCCTTCCAGCGCTCCACCGGCGCGAAGCCGACCAGATCCATTCCCATATTCAAGACTTCCGCCCTTACCCGGTCCGTCAAAATCCGATTCATATCAAGCCTCCATAATAATATCGGTTCTGCATGTGATATTATTATCCTTCCGGGACGGAGGATTTGCAACGGTTTCGGAATTTATATCCGCAGATTATTCCACATTGCGGAACTTTGAAGCTAACTCGTCGGCGGCTTGATGAAGCACGTCCAGGATCTCCTGCAGCTTGGCGTTCCCACAGCGGTAAAAAGGCGCGTGACAACCGATGGCCGCCAGCGTTCCCGCGCCGGTGCGAAACGCCACCGCGCAGGCCCGGAGCTGCTTATCCTGATTATATTCGCAGTAGCCGGCTTTGCGGATGGCCTGGATGTCCTTCTCGTAGGTGGCCCATTTGTCAAAAATATCGCCGTTGTGCTTCAGGATATCCCGGTATTCCCGGTTGTCGGCATTGGCGACCATGACCCGCCCGGTAGGCACATGGTAAATGGGAATATTCAGATCGAGCATCCGGCTGTCGATCCGGATCAGTTGATTCTCGGGTTCGCTCCGCGCAATCACCTGCCGCTTGCCGTCGATCAGCACGGTGAAAACCAGCGCTTCGTGAATCACGGCGGTGTATGTCGAGAGCACTTTGCTCAGGCGGTTCTTGAAAACATCGCTGTCCACATAGTTACTGGCGCCGATGCGCCGGCAGTTCGGCCCGATCACATATTTCCGCCCGGCGATCTGAGTCGCATAACCGCACAACAGCATGGTTTTCAGGATATTGCGGGCGGTGTTCGGCGGCATGGCAAGTTTTTCGGCCAGATCTTTCAGCGCCATTCCCTGCCGCTTCGGGTCCTCAAAGGCCAACAGCGACAGCAAGTCGAACGCTTTTTTTACCGCAATCACCGGAACCGGTTTCGGGGGCATCTGCAAACTCCTAATAAAAAGTGACCAGTTTCAACACAATCCGGATCACATACACCAGAAAAATGTTTGAGAGCAACGCCGCCGCAAACAGCATTTTGCTACAGCTCCGCCATCCCGGCGACGTCAGGTTCAGTAGCGCTGCCACGCTGCACAGCGGCAGGAAAAACAGGATCAAGCGGCCGATTTCACCGCTCGAAAACGGCGAAAACAGCAGCACCAGCAGCATCGGCGCCACCAGCCAGATGAAAATCCAGCGCGGCGCCATGGCCCGCCGGAAACAGGGCCTGCGGAAACGGCTGAAAAGCAGCAGCACCAGCAGCGGTCCTCCGAATAACAGCAAATCCAGAATGCTGTAGGGCCACCAGTTCCGGAACGAGCGCCCGGTGGCTTGAAAAAATTCACTGTTGTTGCGCCAGGCGTAGAAACAACATTCGATCAGGTTGACTCCGCTGCACAGCCACAGCAGCGCCACAAAGAGCAGTCCGCTGCCGCCGAAAACCGCCAGCGCCGCGCCCCGCTCCCGCGCCGGAACCGGCAGCCACGCCAATGCCAGCGCCGTCAGCAAAATCAGCGCCCCGAACGCCAGCGTACAGGAAGTCGCCAGCGCCAGCACCAACCCGGTCAGTCCGGCGAAAAGCAGCCGCCAGCGCACCGCCCCGGCGGACAGGGTCAGCGCCAATGTCAGCGCGGTCAGCGCCCCGAAGAAATACATGAATACGTCGTAGTGTCCCGTAAACAGCGCCACCCCGCCCGGAAGATAGGCCGCAAACAATGCCCCGAACGCCCACGCACCGGATTTGACGAATTTCCGCAGCGCCATCAGCGCCAGCACGATCATCACATTGCCGGCGAACACTCCTATATTCGCCAGCGCCAGCAGCAGAGTGGCCGCATCGAAAATACGGCTGTCGTCCGGCAGGTCGATGAATACGCCGTGCTGCTTCAATTCGTTCAAACCGGCCCGGTCCTGCGAACTAAGGAACCACCCGGCGACATCGGCGGACGCGGGGACCTTGTAACAGAACTGCAGCACCAGATAAGAGAAATAGACATTGCCCGGGGGATGAACGTCGAGGTGGCTGGGCGGCCTGGCGGCTTCCTTCAGCATATTGCCGTAGCTGGCGAAGGGGGTGCCGCTTGCGTGGATTTTGACCGCCCGGTTCAGATAACCGCCGGTATGCAGGTCGAGAAATGCGGCAATATTTTCGCCGCGCCCGGCCCCCCCGGCATCCCACACCGACGGCATGAAATGCAGCCCGGCCAGAGGAATCAACAGCGCCGCCCACGGGGTAACCTTCTTTTTCGCGATAAACCATGCCGCGCCAAACGCGATCAGAAACACCGGCAGTTCGAACAGAAATGGCACGATGATTTCGAATGCGGAGAATTCGCGCCGTTGCCAGACCCACTCCCCCGGCACGCCCAGCGGCAGGACGGTCCAGCCGACGACAAACGCCAGCAGCAGGGTGAGCCCGATGGCTATGCCCAGAATAATATTCGGTCGTTTCGCTGATATTTTCATGGGGGGAAATATAATCCCCCCGGCGGCATTTTGCAAATACCTTCAACGAACCGGAATGATAATCAACCGGTCGATATACAAGGAATTCAGATCGGGATTGCGCATCGGCGCCAGGTAAATATAAGTATCCGGCGACAATTCGAAGGTTCCAGCTTCCAGGTCCTTGTAAGTATCGCCGATCACATCCTTCGGGTAAAAGCTTTTCGATTCCTGTTTTTTGGTCCTGAGGTTGTAATAGCCAATTTCGAAGGCACGGTTTTCATTCATTTTGCCATCGGCGCGGGCAGTGACGAAAATCCGGTACCGGCCCGGCCATAACGGCACGCTGTCGATATTGTGCTGGTATTGAAGATCCCAACTGTAAACGGTACAAGGCAGTTGGACCGCACGTCCGTTTCCCGCCGCGGAGTCATTGATGATTTTTCCGGAAGTGTTAAAAAAGTTCTCTTCGACGACAGCATACCGGCTGTTACGCAGTTCGGCCGCGATTGACGACGCCGGCGCCGCAGCCTCCTTTTTGCCGTTCAGTGCGTTTTCCACCTTTTCGGTCAAGACCCCTCTGTACTCCGATATGGGGCGGTCCTCGCTGTACATCATCATCTCACTGCGGTCAATAACCGCCAGGGTTTCCTGCAGCAGGGCCCGCAGGTCGATTTCCGGCGGCAGCCGGAGATAAGGGGAGCGCTCGAGCATGACGCATTTAACCGGGGATGCGGCCAGCCGGACCCGTTCCGCGATTTCCGGGTTGCCCGCCGCAGTGGCCTCCTCGGCCTGCCTCATCAGTTTGTAGCCATCCAGAATCGCCTCGCGGCTCAGCCAGGAATTGTTTTTCGAAAAACACCCCAGCCAATAGCCGTTTTTGCGAACCTCTTTCTCCATCAGCATGATGTATTGTTTGATATAGGGAGCTCCTTCACGGTAATATTTGCCGAGGAACCGGTCGAGCACTTTATCCGGATCGAGGCTGGGGTTCCAGACCAGCTGTGCGATCAGGTAGGTATGCGGTACCGCCAGATCGGCCGCGAATCCGTTGTTCCAGGAACCCTGCTGCAGGACGCTGGTGACGCGATTGGCGGCAAAGGCCCGCAAATCCGCCGCCAGAAACGAGAAGTTCGGAAACGGCACCATCTGGTTCGGAAAATTGGCGACGTAGTTCCAGACGCTCAATTCCTCGGCAATCTTACCCCAGCCAAGCAGCTGATTGCGGAAATCGGCATTGCCGTCCGAATTCAGCGGAGCCGCGAAGTTGCACCCGATGGAGCACAACCGCACAATCACATTGCTCCGCGGCTTGATGCCGGGCGCCGGAAGGCCAACGGTATATTGATAAGCAAAGGTCTCGATTTTATACCCGGGAAACTCTTTTTCCACCGCTTCCGCCGCCTGGTTCACGAACTTGATCAAAGTGCCGGACGGCCCCCCGTTCATCTTGTCGGCGGCCCGGCAGTTTTCGCATTGACAGGGAAACATATTGTCGTTCTGCGAAACCGCGGCGATATTCCGTTCCGGGTACTTGCGGATTTCGGCCAATAAATTCTTGATAAGCTCCTGTGCCAGTTCCGGATTGGTCAGGCATAGCTGCCCTTTGAGCTGTCCGCCGACCCGCACGCCTTCGCGCAGGCTGAAAAATTCGGGATGCGTGGCCAGGTATTTTTCCGCCGGAATCAAACGGTCAAACGAATGATGTCCCACCGCAAGTTGCGGCAGCGCCCCCCAATCCTCCATCCCTTCCAAATCGCCTGAGTTGTTCCGCAGCCGCAGCGAAAAGCGCGGATTCCGCCAGGTATCGTAAAAAAATGTATTGCGCTCCGTAAATACCGGCGCATAGCGGATATTCACCTGCGGCATGGTAAATTCAGCCGCCCGCGGAATATCCGTTTCGTAATAACTGTAAAATTCGACCCCCATATGCTCCTGCAGCAGCGTATAGACGGCCCACAGCGTGCCTCCGCCCCGGCAGCCGCTCACCACCATCCGGTTTCCAACGGTCCGGACAATGATCTCATCGCGCTTCAGGCGGTCAAAATCGACATCGGGCAGCAAGCCGCGGATTTCCGGCGAATCCCCCAGCAGAAATGCCGGAGCGTCCGCCGGCGCTTCCGCTACGATCTCCGGCGTGCACCCGTAAATTCCGCTGAAGAAATACTGCAACTCCGTGGCCGCGTGCCGTTCCGGCCCGGCAGCGTCGGGCGGCAACACGATCACCGCCTCGGCTTTGCATTCGGCCAACGTAGGATAACGGAGCTCCTGTTTGGCCATGATCCGCAGGACCGGCGGCAGCAGCGTTTCCGCCAGGGCCGGATAATCCTTCGGCGCCGGCAGGAAATCCACCTGGTCCGCAACGGCTAATTTTTTCAACTCGCCATTCGCCGCTTCATTGCCGGAATAGCTGTAGATCAGAATCCGGCTTTGCGGCGATTTCGCGCGAAGTTCTTTCAGCTTTTCCGCGTCAAGCCCGGCGCCGTTCACTACAATCAGGTGCGGCTTATTGCTGAAGTCATCCCTGACCGCGCCAAGCGGGGCCCAGAAACGCTCCCAGATTTCTCCGGGCCAGTTCTCCTCCGGCAAGACAAGCTTGCCGCTTGCCACGGCAAATACGGTTGAACTTACGCAAAGCCAGCAAAGCAGAATCATTCTCGTCATGGTTATTCCTCATTACCAGGTTATAGGCACGGATTGCCAGATCATTTTTTCATTATAGTACCAGAGTCTGTTCCAACCATCGGCAAGGCGCATGCGCAAATCCGAGCGGACGACATCGATCGCATATTCCCCGGGCAAAACACCGTCGACATGCCCGTCGGCAAAACTCATGACAATTCTGGAGCTATGCGCCGCCCAGAAAGTCGCATAACCGCCGCCCCACCACATATCACTGTTGCCGCGCGGGCCGTTGCCGCCGCCGTTCTCCAACCCGTCCACCGTCATCCAGTACAGGGTCGGTTTGACCAGCTTATTGAGCTGCAATACGCGCCAGGCCCCGATCTGCAGGATGCCCGGGTCCATATGGTTGGCCGCATAAGCGTCATAGAAGCGGTTGCCGGTCTGATTGGGCAGGACGGGACAGGCCTTCAGCTGACTGGTCGAGTTGACGTTCAAATAACCCAGCATCAGATCCGTGTCGCCGGTCGCCGTCGTGGTGCCGTCCCATTGAGTGGTGCCATAAATATCGACCCAGAGCCAGTCGTTTCGGCGGGTCTTGATGAAGCCGTTGAAATCATCGGCGTACAACAGAAAAGCGGTCATGATCTGTTTCTGGTTGGAGCGGCACTTGGCTCCGTGAGCCGCCGCCCGTGCTTTTGTCAGCGCCGGCAGCAGCATCGCCGCCAGAATCGCAATGATCGCTATAACGACCAACAACTCTATCAGTGTAAATTTTTTATTTCTTTTCATTGCTCGATCCTCCTTTGCATTGATTATTTTTTTGCCGATAATTTCGGATATTTTCGAACCGGTCCTATGGAATTGCGCAAAACCACTTCACAGGACATCGTAACCCGGCTGCAGGTCGAAGGCTCATTCTTTTTCTTCAACTGCCGCTGCAACAACTCGCATCCCATCATGGCGGCTTCGTGGTATTTGATATCAATGGTCGACAGCGGCACCCGGCAGTAATCCGAATACGTCATATTGTTCGACCCCAACACCGAAATATCGTCCGGCACACTCAGCCCGGCCTCATAAATACCCTGTATGAAGCCGATCCCGAAGAGATCGTTCGGACACTCAACCGCCGTAATCCGGGAGCCGCGCTGAAGAATCTCCTGCGCGCACCGGTGCCCGTCCTGCATGTCGTTGCCGTCCGGCGAAAACTGAAACACATATGCCGGGTCCCAGTCCGTTATACCGGCAGCTTCCAGAGTCTGTTTGATGATGATATGGCTGTCGACTTCCGAATGCGTCATGGGCCCGTGAATGATATGGGCAATATGGCGGTGCCCCTGCTCGATCATCAACCGCGTGGCGGAGCGGACCGCATTGGAACCGTCAATCGCCACCGCCATCACCCCCGAATCTGCGGGCAGGTCATGAGGCGGGCCGATCACTACCATCGGATGCCCGGAATCGACGAATTTCCGCACCTGATCCTTGATCGCTTCATAGGAATACATCTCCACCAGGGCGCCGTCGAAAATCCCCTGCGTCAGCAGCTTGAATACCCGCCGCTGGTCGTCGATATCCGGCGTCAGGTTCTGCCAGACCACGTGATAACCGTTGGCCAGACATTGCTGCTGAATCGTCCTCACCAGTTCGCTCGACGGCGACGAATCCAGCGGCATGACCGCGGCAATGATTTTCGTATCGGCGCTTTTCAGCCCCCGTGCGAAAAAGTTGGGTTGATACCCCATCTCCTCCGCCAGTTTCCGAACCTTCTGCCTCGTGGCCGCACTGACCCGAGACGACCCCCGCAGCGCCATACTGACCGCGGAGTGGCTCAAATTCGCCTTTTGTGCAATATCATAGATCGTAACAGCCATATTCAACTCACATGGTTTATCGAGAAAGCAACTATCTATATTATAATCACAGGCAACTATTTTGTCAACACCTGATTCAAGAAATTTTCAACTTTTGATTTATCGAGAAAGCAATTGCGGCTAAACTTGAAAAAATTGAGAATTGAGAATTGAGAATTGAGAATTAAAAAAAAGAAATATGCCGCCGGGCGCTTGCCCGGGCGCGATGCAACGGCGAAACGTTGCCCGCCTCCAGGGCGAAACAAACTGTAAGTCGTGCAACGGCGCTATTCTAATACATTCCACTCGCCTGAAAGCGATATTGAGTTGAAAAGATACAGCGGCAGCTATCTTTTCGAGTCAATGTTGAGCGAAAAGGCGATGACGACTCCACCTTTCCGCTCAATGCTCGCAGAAACAAAGAGCTGCCGCTATCTTTGTTGCTGCAAGCCTCGCTCTCAGGTGAGCAGTGAATTTTAGAGTAAGCGCCTGCGGCTTACGATTTGTTCCGCCTTGGAGGCGGCCAGCGCTGTCCGCGCGCTGGACTGCGTCCGGGCAAGCGCCCGGCGGCGTATTTCTTTTTTTTTAATTCTCAATTCTCAATTCTCAATTCTCAATTCTTTCAACTTTTCAAGATTTTTTGAAAATTTTTCACCGGGGCTATTGCTTTTGAGAAACGCTGGCTGTATAATATATCATAAGTTTCCTGAAACTTAATGAAACAAAGAAAAACAACACGGATATAAGCTTAGAAAATGTCGAACATGCGCGAAATAGCCAAGCATGCGGGCGTGTCTCTGACCACCGTTTCGCGGGTTTTCAACAACCATCCGCTGGTCAATGAAAAAACCCGCAAAGTGGTCCTCGAAGCCTGCGAAAAGCTTCAGTATGCCATCGACCCAAAGCTGCAGGACGCCATCCTCTCCGCCAAAAGCGGCTTCACCAAGCGTATCGCCATCGTCCTGATCAATATCGACCTCGAAAGCAACGCCTATATCAAATGGATCAACTGCGCGGTCAAAGAATGCAACAAGCGGCATTATCAATGCTCCATCATCAGTATTCCCGGCGAAACCGCCAGCGCCTATGAGCTGCCCTCCACGTTGCGCGACGAGCGCTGCGACGGCATGATCATCAGCGGCGGACTGAACGAAACCGTGATGAAAGTATTATCCGGCCTGGACATCCCCGGCATCGTCGTCGGCAATTATCCGGACTCCTATATCACCCGCAACTTCAGCAATGTCAACCTGAATTTTTCCGCCACAATCGAAAACCTCCTGCAGAAATTGCTCGATCGCGGCGCCCGCAATATCGCTTACGTCGAAGAAAATCCTGACAATTTTGCCCAGCAGTGCATCCGCGACGCAACTATGGCTCATTGCGCATCCATGCATATCCGGATCAAACCGGAAAATATTTTCCTGGGCAATGGCCCGATGACCGGCATGCTGGAAATCCTCAAACCGGTATTTCAGCGGAAAGAACTGGATTTCGACGGCATCCTGATTCCCGATGACCGCATCGCCCAGGAGGCAGACAAATTGAATTTCATGCGCAGTGAGATGTATCAGGTGCCGCAGATTCCGATTGCCACACTGGTCCACCGTTTCCATTCCGGCTATGAACATATTTTCATCTTTCCCGATATCGAAGCATATCAGAATCTGGCCATAAGCTCCATCGAGTTACTGCTCGACGGCATATTTCGCAAAAACAAAGGGGAAATCTGGAAACGTACAAGTATTTCGGTATAGCAAACAATTAAAACAGAGGGAATCGACAAATGAAAAAATTCACACTTATAGAGCTCTTGGTCGTAATAGCAATCATAGCAATTCTCGCAGCCATGCTGCTCCCGGCTTTGAACAAGGCCCGGGTGAAAGCCCAAAGTACCTCATGCATCAACAACATGAAGCAAATGGGCCTGGTATTTGCTCTTTATGAAAGCGACAATGACGGTTATCTGCTTTACGACACCGGCAACACCGACTGGTGGCTGGACAATTATATCAAGGAAGGATATCTCACCAAGACAGGACCGAAGATCGCCTTCTGCCCGGTAACGGTTCCAGCCCAAGTCCCGGCCGGAGATACATATACTTTTGCAGAATATTACAGTACATACGGACGTTTCAGCGTGGGGGACTCTTTGCATTCCGGACGCAGTTTCAAGTTTAACAACGGATTGAGCAGTTCCGGCGGAATGCGGGGCTGGATCATGAAGCAAATCAAATATCCCAGTTTTTTCATCAATATGGGAGACAGTCAGAACACCGCCGGAACAGCGCAAAGTTCATATGTGCTGCCCCGCGCTTCCGGCTCGCCGAACTTTACCTTTGACATGCATCGGGGATCAATCAATCTTCTCTTTGCCACCGGCAATGTCAATTCTTACCGTTCCCCATATGAAATCAGAGATTTTTTATTGAAAAATCCATGCGCGGACGGCCTGGGAATTCCACAACTTTATGTCTATATAAACCATCAGGAGCTTCAATTTTAATATGAAAATAATTACTTCCATTTTTCTGTTGTCGGCATTGTTCCTCACCGCCAATGCGCAGAAGTTGACGATACCGAATCACGATTTCGAATCAAATGTACTCAACTATTTCGGGTCGCCCGCGAAAATCACCACGGACACCCCCCACTCCGGAAAACAGGCCTTAAACCATCTGTCCGGAACATTGCAGATGAAGCCGCCGTACATCCCGGTCAAGCCCGACACCTGGTACCGGGTCCGGGTATGGAACCGAACGACCGCCATGTCCGGCGGCATTCAATTCGGCATCCGGCAATGTTATTCGACCGATCCAACGACAAAATCAATTCTCTATAATTGGTTTGACGTGAAAACCAATGCCCTTGAGTGGCGGGAGTACGTCAGGGAGTTCAAAACCGCTCCTGAAGCACACGGCATCAGCATCTACTTCAAAAGAGGAGAAGACGTGATTGGCGGAGATGTTTTTTATGACGATATTTCCATTGAAGAGTTTATCCCGGAACCGGTATTGCTGACTGCCGAGCCGTACAAACCGGTTGTCACCTTCACTTCAGGGAAAAATATGCTTATGATCCGCCAAAAAGGCGTTAAAAACTCCTGGCAGGAATATTCTCCTGCAGATGAAAAGTTCATCATGCATTTCCATGAAAAGGTGAAAGGAGAAAATATCTCACTGAAAATCTCCGGACGCTACGATGGCAAGGTTTATTTTACCAAAACAATTAAAGTCCCGGATACGCTCAAACACGAACAACTCCTCCCCATTGCCACTCTGAAAGAAGGAAGCTATCTCCTCACTGTTGACTTGAAAGACCAGGGGCTCCTGACGAAAAATATTATCCGCCTCCCGCAATTGAATTATGGAAACGAAAAACCGGAACCGATTCAGGAAGCATCCTGTGATACGGACGGTACGTTTCTTGTCAATGGAAAACCGTTCTTCCCGGTGTATTATTCGCACTATTATTATGATCCGGAAACGGCGGGCGAGTTCCGGAACCAACTGGGGGCCAATGTGATTTCCGCCTGGGCCGATGTCAGAGACGGGATTAAAAAACCCGTCGAAGGATTATCCGATCAGGAATTAATCGGTTATTATACCAATGCCTACGCCATACTGGCGGATAAAATAGGAAATGGAGGCTTTTATGCGGTAAATGCCATGGGAATGCCGGGAATCCTAAACCGCCAGGCCGGAGAGTTTAATGTTAACGTGCTGAAAGCGGTCGTGGAGAAACTCAAGAACCATCCATACAGTTTCATCTGGAATATCATTGACGAACCGGATATAAACAATATCTCGCCGGCAACCGCCGAAAACGCTTTCGCGGTCGTCAAGGAAACCGATCCCGGGCGGATTTTCTGGATAAATCTTTGCGCTCCGAACAGGTTCAAGGAATACGCAAATTGCGGTGAAATAGCGTCTTTTGACTTTTACGCCCTGCCCAATGACTCGCTTAAGGCATTTATGGCACGGATGCTTCAATTGAAATCAGTGTTCAAGCAGGGAGCCCCGCTCATCAGCTATCTCCAGGCCTATAATCCGCCGGGGATACGCCTGCCGTCCTTTGATGAATTCCGATCGATGATGTACCTTAATCTGATTGCCAACTCCAAAAGTTTCATCTGTTATTCATTTGTCGACCCGGTACCGACGCAGTGTATTATCAGTGATGCCGAATTTCAAGGGTATGTAAAAGCAACAGTCAGCGAATTCTACCGGATGCACGACTTCATGGCAGCAAAATCCAGCCCGCAGCCGGACCTCAATTTCGATGACGGCATATTTTATCTTCAAAAGAAAACCGATACGAACATCATTCTGGTTGTAGTCAATACATCCTTCGAGAGCAAGAGTCTAAACTGGAAAATTGATTCCGTGGACGCTGCATGTTCAGTGCGTTTTGAAAACAGGACTTTAACGGGCAACAACGGTATTTTCACAGACTCCATCGCACCGAATGAGTCTCATGTTTACAGCTTCAAGATAAAATGATGATTCACTCGATGCGGCGCAGGATTTCGTCGTAGGCGAACTGGTCCCATTCGGGTTTGACGCCGATGCCGGGCAGGTCCGGGTAGTTCTTGAAGATCAGGAAACCGTTGAAGTATTTGAACATGTCGGCGACCCCGGCTTTGATGATCTCGTAATCGCCGGTCGGCAGGATCTTCTGGACGTCGATCGGGGACCAGAGCGCGGCGTTGTATTTTGTCAACAGCGCGGCGAGATCGGCCATGTCGTACACGGTCGGCTGGTCGAACTGAAAACAGTTCACCCCGGCCTTCAGCAGCGGTTCGAGGATCTGCCGGTTCTGCCCGCAGGAGTGCATGAAAACCTTGATGCCGTATTCATGGGCAATGCCGAAGAGCCGAGTATAGAGCTCCCGGAAATACTCATCCCACAGTTGAGGCGAAAACAGCAGTCCTTTCTGCGTGCCCATGTCCTCTGCGAAGGCAATTCCGTCGGCCCCGGCCTCGCCCGCCGCCCGGAGCAGACCTTCGAAAAAGACACCGAGCTTCTCGTGCAGCTGCTTCAATTCGTCCGGATATAACAGCATGTCCATGAAGTAAATTTCCATTTTGCGCAGGTAACGCGCCGCGGCGAAGACCCAGCCCGGCAGCCAGAACATACGGAATTTATCGGGCGCGGCGGCGAAATCCTTTTTCACATGCTCCACGACAGCATCGAAATCGTAGACCGGTATCTTGAAGTCGGCCAGCTGCGCCCAATCCTCAAGGGCCGGTTTGTAAATTTCGCCGCCGGTGCAGCCGTTCACGGCTCGGTGCCAGATATTGCCCCACATGTCATCGTAAAACTCAAATTCACCCTCGACCCAGCGGCGCGGCGTATAACCTTCCGGCAGTCCCACACCGCCCCAGACACAATCGTTGATCCGGTCTTCATTGAACGTCAGCCCCGGGCGCGGTCCTTGGTGATCCAGATTCGCTTTGATAATTTCGCGTGATGTCATTTTTGCATTTCCTTGATATTTAATTTTTCGATTGTATATTATTATACAGTCAAAAATCGTTTCCAACAATGTACCGGATTGACATTATTTTGTAAGGAATTGACATCATGCAGCGATTCAGTTACTATCGCGCGGCAGAGCCGGAACTGCCGGGGCAACTCCTGGGAGTTTACCACAACAAGCGTTTTTACCGTTTTTCGCTGGAGACGTTTCACCTCTATGAAATTCCGGGCGCGGCCCCGGCGAATTACGAGGAACACTGCCACGACGTGTACCATCTAGTGCTGGTTACCCGCGGCAATAGCATGCGGCTCCATGGAAATGTCATTGAAATGCCGCCCGGGGCGCTGGTCTGGGTATCGCCGGGGGAATACCACAGTTTCGCCTCGGCGAAACAACCGCGCGGCGAATACCACGAAATCACCTTCCGGTTGATGCACCACGGTACCCCGCTGAAGGCCGCATTTCCCGAGCTGCTGCAGCTCTATTTCGACAAGTTACCCGATATGTCCGCGCGCCCGCTGCTGCTGGACAAAGACGCCTTCGAAACCATGAGCAGCGCTTATGAATCACTGGCCGGAGCCTTGCGCCACAACCCGCAGGAAGTGAAAAAACACATTTACAAGCTGCTGGACGGCCTCACCCAAGCCGTCGACAGCGGCCCGCCGGCTGCACCCGATCCGAACGAACGACTCCATCGTGCCGCCGGGCTCCTGCGCCAGAATCCGGCCAAACCGCTTTCACTGGCGGCCGTAGCCACGCAGTCGGGCATGTCGCGCGAATATTTCTGCCGGGAATTCAAAGCATATTACGGAATGGCCCCCATGCAGTTCCGCCGCAACTACCGCCTGGCCCTGACGGCACAGATGCTGCGCTACAGCGACAAATCGCTCAAGGAAATCGCCGCCGAACTCGGCTACAGCGACATCCAGCACCTGGGCCACACCTTCAAGGAATACGCCGGCATCTCACCGCAGCGGTTCCGCCAAAACAATTGAGAATTGAGAATTGAGAATTGAGAATTATGGAGAGAGTTTATCTCTTATCAAAATAAATCAAAATGAAGAGGGTCAAAGGGATTCTTCCCTTTCCGCCATTCTCAATTCTCAATTCTCAATTCTCAATTCTCAATTCTCAATTCTCAATTACAGGAAATCAGCGCCCGCTGATTTCCTGAGCCAACCGCACCGAGGCCATGGCGTCGACCACGTAGTGTGCGCCGATTTCCTCCGCGTAATTGCGGTCGACCACCGCGCCGCCGATCATGAACGGGATCTGGATGCCGCGTTCACGGGCGAGCGTCACCACTTCCTTCATGCGGACCATGGTGGTGGTCATCAGCGCGGAAAGCCCGACGAGCGCCGCTTTGTGTTCGAGAGCGGCCTCGATGATCCGCGCGGCAGGGACGTCCTTGCCGAGGTCGATAACGTCGAAACCGTAGTTTTTCAGCATCAGCGACACGATGTTTTTGCCGATGTCGTGGATATCGCCCTCGACCGTGGCGATCACGATCACGGGACGCACCACGGAGGCCGCGTTATCCTCGGCCAGCAGCGGCTCGAGCACCTGAAAGCCCTTGCGCATGGTCTCCGCGCTCATCAGCAGCTGCGGCAGGAAATAGGTCTTTTTATCGTAAAGCTCGCCGACCCGGTTGATGCCGGAAATCAGGCAATCGTCCATCAGAGTTTTAGCGGAAATACCGCTTTCCAGCGCGGCCTTCACCGCCTGGGCAATGCCGTCTTCGTCGCCGTCGACGACCAGGCGTTTGACGCGTTCGCCGGGCGTTTCGTTGGCGGCGGGGGTGCGGAGTTTCTCGCCGGAATTGGCGTATTTCGCCACGAAACGGAGCATTTTCGGATCGCGGCCGCAGAGGGCATCGCCGGCGTCGATCATCGACATCAGCGTTTCATCGGAAGGATTGGCAATCGCCATATTCAGCCCGCGCCCGATGGCCATGCCGAGGAACGCCGCATTGATCAGCCCACGGTTCGGCATGCCGAAACTGACGTTCGAGAGCCCGCACAGCGTATTGACCTCGAAATCATGCGCGCACCACTGAATCAGATCCAGCGCGATCTGCGGCGACTCCGGCGCGGACGACACCGCCATGATCAGCGCATCCACGCAAATATCTTCCTTGTGATAACCATATTTCTGCGCCTCGGCGAAAACTTCTTTGACTACGTCGATGCGCCCCTCCACCGTACCGGGAATTCCGCCATCGGTCAGCGGCAGCAGGATGAACATGGCTCCGTATTTGGCGGCAATCGGCAGGGTCTTTTCGAGCCGCACCTTTTCCGCTGAAATCGAGTTCACCAGCGCGCGGCCGGGGTACACCCGCAGCGCCGCTTCGATCACCTCCGGCTCCACCGAGTCGATGCACAGCGGGCGGGGACAAATCGGGCCGAGGATCTCCAGGGCTTCGAGCATTTTTTCTTTTTCATTGATGCCGGAAAGGCCGAAATTCACGTCGAGGATCGCCGCCCCTTTTTCGCTCTGCGACGCGGCGAATTCGCGCACCATGTTCATCGAACCCGCGCGCAGTTCCTCCTGAAACGCCTTTTTGCCGGTGGGGTTGATCCGCTCGCCAATCACGGCGAAGGGATTCGTGCCGCCCAGCAGGCAGCAGCCGCGCGCCCCGGAAACCGCGCTCAGCGCCTCGCGCAGCGGCGCTTCCGGTTTGAAACGCCTGGCATTTGCCGCGAGCTCGCGGATATGGTCCGGCGTGGAGCCGCAGCAGCCGCCGATCAGGTTCGCCCCGGCCACGGCCAATTCGCCCGCGTAAGCGCCGAACTCGGCGGGGGTCATCTTGAACACCGTCTTGCCGTCGATCAGCTGCGGCAGCCCGGCGTTCGGCTTCGCCACCAGCGGAATCGTGGCATACGGTTTGAGCTTGCGGATGACCTTGATCATGTTGTCCGGCCCGGTCGAACAGTTGCAGCCGAAGGCGTCGGCGCCGAGCGCCTGCAAGGTAATCAGCGCGGACAGCGGATCGTTGCCCATCAGCGAACGCTCGTTTTCATCAAAGGTCATGGTCACGATCAGCGGCAAGTCGCAGCTCTCGCGCACCGCCAGCACCGCCGCGCGCGTTTCCTGCACATCCATCATGGTTTCGATGGCGAAACCGTCCACTCCGCCGGCCAGCAGGCCAGTGACCTGTTCCTTATAAATATCGACCAGTTCCTCGAACGTTCTGGACAAATCCCCGGTGGGGGCGATGTCCCCGAAAACCAGCTTGTCGCCCATGGCTTCACGCGAAATTTTCGCCAGGTCGCGGTTGATCTCGAAACAACGCTCCGCCAGTCCGAATTCAGCCAGTTTCACGCGGTTGCCGCCGAAGGTGGGGGCATAAACGATGTCCGATCCTGCGTCGCGGTAAGCACGCTGGATCTCGATGATCGCAGCGGGATTCTCCACGACCCATTGCTCCGGGGATACCCCCTGCGGCATGCCGCGCTTGATCAATTCGGTACCGGTAGCGCCGTCAAGGATGAGCATCCTCGACAAAACAAGTTGTCGGAATTCACTTCTGGTCATGTCGTCTCCTGCTTTTTATCCCGGTAATATATCACAGGAGACGTTATTATTCAACGTATATTCAGCGATTCTATGGCTTCGGCCACGCTGCGCCGCCAGGCGCGGATCGCCTCCGGATCGGTGGAGTACTCGTAGCCGTTCTTCACCAGCGACTCCGGGATTTCGAGCGCTTTCGCCGCCTCCGGCCCGGCTTTCGCCACTGCGCGCTTCAGCAGTTCATGATACCAATGGTCCTCGACGCCGTCGCGGTAATTCTCCAGCCGGATCGTCGGCAGTATCCGGTAATCCCGCCCCGGCACCAGCAGATTCCCCTCTTCCGTGTCGCCCGGATAAGTACCCGGGTCCCAATCGGTGCGCGGACCGTATTCCACCGGATGGTGATCCGGCTTGCGCCAGGAAGCAATGGACCAGTACAGGAAACCGTCCGGCTGGTACTTCGCAGTCATCGCTCCCATGAAAATCCGGGGGGTGGCCGCCGGTACTTCCAGCATGAACGTCGGATGCGGCGGACGCGGAAAATTGCAGACGTACCACCATACTTCCTTGCCCTTTTTGCGCAGAGCCTTGACCATGGAAGGATTGTCGATGTATTTGCCGGCGATCGGCACCCACGCGTCCACATAATCGAACATCGGGTCGTCCGCGCCGTTGAAGCGGATTGTCGTCATGATCTTGAGATCCGGGTAGTTTTCCTTGACGAATTTCACCACTTTCAGCGAAGCGGCATCGGAGTGGCCCTCGTCGAAACAGTACAGATACGCCTTGTCATAAATACCGAGTTTCTTCGCCACCGGAATCCACTGGTCGAGATGCTTGCGCAACCGCTCGATCAAGTCGTCTACTGCCTGGTTCGCCTCTACTTTTTTGTCCAGCACCGCATAGGCGATGGTGAAGCTTTTCAGGATTCCCGCATCGGCCTGCTTCTTCCAGATATCGAAAAAGCGCTGCTCATGGTAATTCGGCCAGCGATACATGCGGTCGTAAGTGATTTTGTACTCCGCTCCGACTCGGACCAGCTCGTCATAAATCCGTTTTTTCGAGGCGTCATCTTTGGCTTTATAAGGCGCGGTCATCCGGGGTTCGTCGAATTCGAAAATCGTCGGCAGCACCGCGCCCTCCGGCAACGAGAAACCGTACACCTTGACCTCCACCGGGAACGAATACGGCTTGAGGTTGTCACCGGTCACCTTGACCGTACCCGTATAAATGCCGGGAGCCGCGTTCGCCGGAGTTTTGAGCCGCACCCAGAACGGCACCGTTTCGCCCGCCTTGACCTCGGCCGTCTGCTGGTAGTCGATGATGAAATCCGGGTACCAGCCGGTATAAATCGTCCGATACATCACCGGTTTGGTTTCCGCGTGCCCGACCACCGCGCAACTGGCGGCGATCTCCGCCCCGCCGGGTCCGGTGAGCTTGTCCAGCGAGACCCGCACGTTCTTCAAATCCGCCCCGCCGCCGCAGATGACGGTCTGGAAGCTCTCGTATTCGTTGCCCGCCATCTCCAGCCGCACGTTCTCCGCCGGTTTCATGGCAAACGACATTTCGCTCAGAAATACCGACGTCATCGAATCGGCCACGCCAACCCCGTAGTCCCCCGCCGTCCTGGCGGCTACCTCGCGCACCGAAGCGCTACGCGCCACAACGCCCAGCGCCTTCCCGGTGCTTTCAGCCAACGCCTTGAATGCGACCATATCATCATACGCGGCGTTCTTTCCCTTGACCTTAGCATATGCCCGGTCGAGAGTGCTTTTCAGTTCGCTCACCTGCTTTTGTTCGTCGGCATTCAAATTTTCCAGCTTCATCGGCGCCATCAGCGCGTTCGGGTCGAACACCAGCTCCAGTTTGTGAATTTTGAAGCTGAATGTCTCCATCGCCGGATGTGTCAGCGCCAGCCGGAAACTCTCGATTTTCCCGAAGTCGATATTCTGAAATCCGATGAGCGATCTCACCACCCGGTGCCGGCTCCCTTTCTGGAACAGCGTACTATCCCACGTCGCGGCTTTATTGGCGTCAACCAACTGCATTCCGAGCGTGAAGCCCGGCCCGGAAATGTGCTCGATATCCGCCACCAGATGAGTGACGAAGCCCAGCTTGCCGCCGTTCAGCGAACCGTCTTCCTTCGCATAAAAATAGAGCGAGGCGTTTTTCTCCGGGTTCTTCGTGATCGTGCAGACCACCTCTTTGCGCGGGGTAACGGTTGTTTTCAGGCCATGATACTCGGTGACGCCGGACTTTTTGTCCAGAATTTCCTGCTTCAAATCGTAAGCCTGGATAGCGCTGATCGCAATCATGGCCGCAGTAAAGATCAATTTCTTCATCGTACTGCCTCCAGGTTACTTGGTGGGGTTGAAAAATGAGCTGTACCAGGGCGTCAGAACGTTGTCCAGTGTTTTCAGCTTGAGCTCGCTGCTGGCCATGAATGCGGCATGCCCGTCCGCATAGCCGATGGCGGCGCCGTTGCTGTGCCGCATGGAGTCCTGATAATAAGCGGTGAAAACACCGCCGCTGTAAAAATTATACGCACTGATGACCCGTTGATGGTCGGCGGAGTCCATGAGATACATGTTCTCCGACGGGAACTTGGCCTTGTGTAATTTGATCGGAGCCACAGGGATCGAGCAGAACAAATTATTGGCCCCGTAATCGATATCCCACCAATTTTCATAGGGTCCCTTGGCGGATGGGCACATAAAATCTTTGGTCGGGCGACTATTCAAATCCGCCGTCTTCATCCCCAGTCCTTCAACATAGAATTGATACCAGGCCTCCGTACCGCTTTTCTGAACCGGCCCCCAGCCGTCGTTGCCATCCGCATAAGAGATCACGCCAATACCAATCTGCTTGATATTGTTCAAGCAAGCGGTACTTTTCGCCTTTTCCCGCGCCTTGTTCAGCGCCGGCAGCAGCATCGCAGCCAGGATCGCTATGATTGCAATTACAACCAGCAACTCTATAAGTGTAAATAATTTCTTGCCCGTCATTTTATGACTCCTTGTTTTTAATTGGTTAATCCGGTTTTTCTTATCACTAAATCGGTTGCAATTTTGATGATATGGCGGTGCGGCGTCGGGTGTTTGATCCGGTCCAGCAGCAGCTTTGCCGCGGTTTCCGAGGCCTCGATCCAGGGGTGGTGCACCGTGGTCATCCGCGGCTCGCCGAACGGGCTGAAACCGTAATCTTCGAGGTTGTCGCAGCTGACGAATTCATAATCGTGTCCAGCGTCCAGCCCGGCGGCGTCGAACGCATTCAGCAGGATGGCACTGAGAATATCGGACGTGGAAAATACCAGTTTGCCTTGAATATGCTTCGCTGCTTTCGTCGCCAGTTTGTAATTGGATATCTCGCAGCCAGTCTCCCAATCGGCTTCAAGCCGCTCGACTTGTTCCTGCCGGACGCCCGCCGCCAACAACATTTCGATAAACGTTTCCGCCCGGAATACACCATTCCGGTGCGATTCGCAAATCACCAGAATTTGACGGTTTTCCAAGTCCTTGATCCGTCCGATGATATCGCGGTAGGCCGCCTTGTAATCCCAAGTCACCTGGTTAAATGTGGTGTCAACAATATAGTCCGTTTGGAACATCACCACCGGATAGCCAAAACTCAGGAGAATTTCCTCCGTATCCGCATCATAGCTGCCCCCGGACAGCAACACACCGTCCAGATGCCCGAATTCGCGCTTCATAATCTCGGGATTGCTGAGATCGCAATAAGGAATGATCTGCGGCTCCACATTGTGACTGCGGAAGTAATTCAGCGCCCGCTCCGTATAGTTGCGCAGCGATTCATTGCTGAACTTCATTTCGCTGGCCAGTCCCACCGACAATTTACAGCCGCGCCGCGGCTCCGCCGATTCCTTGACATAAGTGCCGCTACCCTTCACCCGGTACAGCAGCCCCTCGTCGACCAGCCGCGCCACCGCGCGGTCCGCCGTCAGCGTCGATACTCCGTAGTGCCCGGCCAGTTCGCGGGTGGACATGATCGGCGTGCCGCTCGCGAGCTTGCGCTCGCTGATTTCCCGCCGCAGACCGTCCGCCACATCCTGTACTCTGATTTTCCGCACTGTTGAAGTTATCATAAACTGTATTACTATATCCCTATTGGTTTCTCTATAGTTTATAATAACTTCAAATCGTGGTTTTGTCAATACCCTTCGGATCGAAAAATCAGATAATTTCGTTGCAAGTTCCTATCAACTGTATTACTTGCAGATTTTCGGGGTAAGTGACTTTGAGGTTCAGCGCGGGGCTGATCACCATTTTCACCGGATAACCGGCTTCGGCCATGACTCCGGCGTCGTCCGTGAAGTTGTTCGCGGCGCGGCGATAGGCGTCCTCCAGCAGCGAACGCCGGAAGATCTGAGGTGTTTCCACGCTCCACAGTTCACTGCGGTCGACCGTGGCGGTGATGAAGTTTTCGCGGTCGATTTTTTTGATGGTGTCCGGCACCGGCTTGCCGGGAACCGCGCCGCCGCATTCGCGGGCGGCCGCCAGGCATTGCCGGAAAAGCCCGGCGGTGGCAAGCGGCCGGGCGGCGTCATGCACCGCCACGTAGCGGACGGCCTTCGGCAGGGCTTTCAGCCCGTTCCGCACCGAATCGGTACGCTCGGCGCCGCCGGTGACCACCCGCAGCGGGTACTCCGGCCAGTGCCACTCCAGCGCCGCGCAGAACTCCGCCTCCAGCGCCGCCGGCACCACCAGCACGGCGTGCTCCGGCGGACACAATTCCGCAAAGGTCCGGATCGAACGCAGAAACAGCGGTTCGCCGTTCAGATCGGCAAAAAGTTTGTTGCCGCCGAAACGGCTGCTGCTCCCGCCCGCCGCAAAAATTATTCCAATATCATTCATCATTTACTTTATTAATGGAAAATTGAAAATTAAGGAAAGGGACGAATCCCTTTGACCCTCTTTATTATTTTGATGAAAGGCAGATTCTCTTCTCAATTTTCAATTTTCAATTTTCCACTTTCAATTTTCAATTAAATAAAAAAGGGCAAATGTGACGCATTGCCGCATTTGCCCTGTCGATTAACGCAAGAATCAGGGGATATAGATCAGCCGTCCGGCCTTGATCGTCTGGCCGCGGCGCAGATCGGGATTGAGTTTTTCCAGTTCTTCAGCCGAGGTGCCGTATTGAGTGGCAATCTGCTCCAGCGAGGTATCGGTGGGAGCCTGGATCGCAATTTTGTTGGTCGTGGCGGCAGGGGCCGCGGTAGCTGCCGGAGCGCTGGTTGCGGGCTGGGCCGTAGCGGCCGGGGTGACCGGAGCCGGAGTTCCCGGAGCGGCGCTCACCGGATCTTCGACATCATCCAGAATGCCTTCGATATTACCATCGGCCGGAACCGGCGCGACCGGAGTCTGAGTTGCCGGAGGCGGAGTGGTACGGGTTACCTGAGCCGGCGGTGTGGTACGGGTCGCCGGAGTGGTAGTGCGGGCCGTCGAAGTTCCGCTAGCCACGGCGGTGCCGCTGGGGCTCTTGCCGGGGATGACCAGCTTCTGGCCGATCTGGAGAATGGCATTGTCGCTGAGGTTATTCGCCTTCTGCAGATCGGCGCGCTTGACTTTGAAGTTCGCGGCGATCTTGGAGACGGAATCGTTTTTGCGGACCAGGTAGTAACCGTTGGTCAGGGCGTAACCGCCGGAAGTGGCTGCGACAGTCGCGGCGGGTGCGGCGGTGGAACCGACTTTAGTGGATTTACCGCCGGTGGATTTGGCGGTGGTCGCTTTCGGACGGTCGACCTGGATGTAGGTGCCTGCCGGCGGAATCTTGATGACCTGGCCGATACGGAGATATTTCTTCGCATCGATGTTATTGTATTTGGCCAACGCGGCAGCGCTGACGCCGACACGCTGTCCGATATGGCCGAGCGTATCGCCTTTCTTAACCACATATTCCTGCGGGAGCTCTTCGCGCGGTTCGGCTTTGTATACCGGGGCTGCGGAAGCAGGCTGGGCATTATAGGTGGCTTCGGGTTGATAATCAACAGTTTCGAGACCGCCGGGAGCACTCGCGGCGGGAGCCGGAGCCTGCTGCTGATCCGCAAACTGCAACTGATCCTGCTGCTGCTGTCCCGAACGACGGTATTCGTAGGGTTTTTCGGCTTCCTGGGTGGGTGAGACATAGCCGCGGGTACCCAGGACTTCCGGTTGGCAACCACTGCCAAGTATGAGCGCCTGAGCCGCTGCTGCTCCGACAAAAAGAATTGCGACTTTGATCTTCATGATTTCCTCCACTAAATTATTATAAAAGGTTTACCCCTTGTGATCAAAAATACGTCGATAGATAAATATAAGAACAATAACGAAAAATACAAAATGAAAATGTGAAAAAATCAACCTTTTTCATCAAAATAGTTTTTAAATTGAAAATATAATACCGAGTTGCATTCTAAAGGTTAGTAACCGCCGATGGAATTGTGGAACAGAAATTTGGTTTGATGAACTTGTCGCTAATAGATTAGTGACTGCGAATCAGGCCGGATTTGAGCCCGCAAGATCAAGGCGGTTACAAGCTTTAGAATGCAACTCGATATAAGAATTAAAAAAGAAATTCTCCATTCTCCATTCTCAATTAAGAAATAATTGCCATATAGTTTTATTGGGCTTTTTTGTGCGATCGCCGCTTGACGAAAGTATCATTCTGATGTATACTACTACATTATATATTTGTAATTTTCACGGATACCCAAGAATGAGCCTCCTCGAAATAGATCTTTCGAAATGCGATCAATGCGGAATGTGCGTCGCCGTCTGCCCCGTTTGCACGATCGCCGCCAATGACAACGGACCACACGCACTTCATGAAGAAAACTGTATATCCTGCGGGCATTGTACCGCCGTCTGTCCACAGGACGCTCTCACGAATACAAAAATTTCTCATTTGACACAAGCCACGATCGACTGCGGCCTCCTGCCCGATCCAGACGCTGTCGACTATTTGCTGCGAACCCGGCGCTCATGCCGTAATTTTACTTCAGAGAAGGTATCCCGCGAACTCATCGCCAAAGTGCTCAATACGTCCCATTACGCCCCCACCGCAGCCAATACCGACGGTATCGAATTCCTGGTAATCGACAATCCCGAACGGCTCACACAAATCACGCTTGCCGTCGTTAACGAGATAGACGAATTCATCTACAATTCCTCGCCCCTCCCCGAGATGCTTACCGCCATGATCGCCCAGTTCAGAAAACACGGCACCGATACCGTCCTGAGAGGCGCACCGTGCCTGGTCCTGTCCCTGGCCGACAAGGAATTACTGCCGGTGTTCCGCGAGAACGGGCGGTTCATGATCGGTTATGCGGAGCTTTATGCGCACGCCCTCGGCCTGGGCTGCTGCCGCGCCGGATTGATCGATGTCTGCGTATTCTCCAAACACAAACGACTCCTCGAGTTGCTGCAGATACCGGCCGACAAAGTGTTGTGCGGCGCTTTTGTCCTCGGCTATCCGCAATACGAATTCCAACGTATCGTCGACCGCGGCAAGCCCGAAATCACCTTCATTGATTAAATCAGTTTTTCAGGCGGTATTGGTGGGGGGATATGCCGAATTGCTTTTTGAAGCAGACCCCGAAATGGTTGCCGTCCGAAAAGCCGCATTTCACCGCGATCTCCGACAATCCCAGGCCGGACGATAACAGTAATTCGCGCGCACGCATCAACCGGATTTCCGCCAGGTATTCGCTGGGCGCGCGGTTCAGCGCACGCTTGAAATGGCGGAAAAAGTTCGTCTCGCTCATCCCGGCCAGCTTCGCCAGCTGGTCGCGGCGGATCGGCTCGCCATAATGCTGGTTCATATACGCCAGCGCCCGGTCGAGTTTCAGCAATTCGCTGCTCCGGCGGTTGTCCGACGATGCGTAATTGCGGCACAGCATGGTGAAGAGCTCCCCGAGCAGGCACAGCGCCATGAACCACGCCCCCGGCGGCCGCTCGCTCAATTCGCGCTGCAGCCGCCGCAGTACGTTGGTCACCTCGGCCAGCGGCCCGGTATCGAGCACCAGCCCCCCGCTCATACGGTGCTGTGCGCGGGTCTGCGGTTCGAGTTCGAACAACGCGTGGTAACCGGGGCTGGACACCAGGTCGTGCAGCGGCATATCGAAGGCGTCCGGCAGCCACAGCACGTTTGTCACCATCAAATTGCGCTGTTCGATGTAGTTATGGATCATGCCCGGGCGCATCAGAAAAACCTGTCCCGGCACCAGCTCATACTTCTGCCCCTCGCCATCAAGGTAGGTCCCATAGCCCCCGGTAATAACCGCCAATTCAAAGAAATCATGATAATGCGTTCCGCCCAGCGTTTCCTCGTTGCTGTAGGAGGCGACCACGAGCGGCCAGTCGCCGCCCCGCATATTCTTGAACGAATCGCGGGTAAAAAAATAATCGACCTGAGCCTGATTTGTCATGTTTTTCCTTACTTTGGACGAAATATAATGTTTTTTGCAACTTTTTTCAAGGAAATATTTCAAAATTACACTATAATATTAACATGAACAAACCTGAACAAGGAGAACAAGTATGACACTCAGGTCAAAAAACTTTACACTCATCGAGCTCCTGGTCGTGATCGCCATCATCGCCATCCTGGCCTCCATGCTGCTGCCGGCGCTGAACCAGGCCCGGGAAACTGCGCGGCGCTCCAAATGCACGGCCAATCTCAAACAAATCGGGCTGGCAAATATCATGTATACCGAAGACAACAACGATTACTGGGCCAGCGAAGGCTGCTCGGACGGCTGGATGAACGGAATTGCCCGCTACTGGGGAGAATTCGGCGGCGGCTGGGAGGGCCCCGGCGGCAGTCTGAAATTTTTCCTGCGCGATGAACTGGTGCCGTATCTGGCAAAAAATAATCTGGAACTGCATTCGTCCGAGTATGCCAAGGTCGTCGGCATCACGGTTTGCCCCAGTTATCCGCGGGGGCCGGGCTACGAGCAGGTGGTCGAAGTGGTTTCCCCCGATGGAACCGCCTCGATATGGGCAAACGGAACTTCCTACCGGATGACGGAAGCTCTGGCCATCATGTATCAGCACGGCGGAAACGGCGTCAAGGTGGGCGGAGTGAAGCAGCCAAGTCAGGCGGTGTTCTTCTTTGACCGCAGTAATTTTTATAACGGCTCCAGCTGGTCTCCGGGGGATTACTCCTACCATGGGAAGCCCTACATGCCCAATGTCTGCTATGCCGACGGCCATGTAAGTTCCATTTCCGGACAGGGTGTCTGTCTGGAAGCATTCGATGACGGCAAAAATGTCAACTATTTCAGGTAAGCAAAATGAAAAAAATCTACAGTCTCCTTCTCAGTGTCATGTGCCTGGCTGCCCTCGCACAAAACAGCAATCTCCGCGATGATTCCTGGTTCCCCGTTCTGGCCTGGGGGACCAATCAACACCTGGCGCCCGCCGGCAAACCGTTGACGGTCGAGCGATTCCGCGAAATGAAAGAATGCGGCATCAATATCGCCGGATTTGCCCTGGACCGCGCCGAACTGGACCTGATTCACGAAGCCGGCATGGTCGCTTATTTCCAGGAATGGGACATCACCTCAATACCGTGGGCGGCTGCCAACCCGGCCACGTTCCCGGGCCTGATCGAGAAAATGCTGAAAAAGGTCGGCGACCACCCCGCCATTTATGGATATATGATCGGCGATGAACCGACTACGGCGGCCTTTCCCAATCAGTCGATCATGTACAATCTGCTCCGCAAGGCGGCTCCGGACAAGGACCTGTATGTAAATCTGTACCCGAATTATGTTTCGCTGGAACACGTGAATGTGAAAAGTTACCGCGAATACCTCGACCGCTTCACCAAAGACTATAAGCCCTGCTGGCTCAGCTACGATTATTATCCCTTCATGGAAAACATCCTGACCTTGCGCGGTGATTACTGGTGGAACCTCGAAGATGCGCGTTCCGCTTCGCTTGCCGCCGGAATTCCGTTTCACCAGTGTATTCAGGGCGTGGCTCATTTCGACTTCCGGTATCCGGATTTGAATGACCTGTATTTCCAGGTTTACTCCAGTTTGCTGTACGGTGCCCGGGGAATCAATATTTTCACTTATTTCAGCCCGGATTGCGGAAATTACCGCGGCGCCGCCATCAATCATCACGGCGAAAAAACCGAGACCTGGCATAACTTGAAAGAAGTACTCTCGGGCCTCCGCGTGATTGCTCCCGTCATCAATCACCTGAAATCGAACATGGTTTACCATATCCCGCATCAGCCGAATGAGAAAGGCACGGTCAAAGCGCCGGGCAACAGCCTGATCTCCGATATCGTGACCTGGGGCGAGCCGCGTTTTGCGGTGGGTGAATTCACCCACGACCGGACCAATGAACAATACGTCATGATCCAGAACAAAAGCCTGCGCAATTCCGTCGCCATCGACAAAATCCAGTGGCGCCGCCAACCGGCCTCGATCAAAGTCGTTTCCCAGAGCCGCCCCGGTGTCTTGCGCGAGTTCGGCGGCGAAGAGTTCTGGATCGCCCCCGGAAGAGCTGTTTTACTGAAGGTTGCATTCTAAAACATGGAAACTCTGGTCACAACTGCAGTCGATTCATTTACCGGCGTTGCCGCCTGGAAACAGAAATCCCAGCTTCTGGTTCCCCGCCTGAATCAGCATAAACAAAAATCACCACTGGCGGTAATCCCCGTGGCCGATCCGGCCGCCTGGCAGGGGTGGCGCCTGACCGCCGGCGACCCGGATTGGCGCAGCGCCGTCCGCGGCCGCGGCGATTCGCTGATCCTCGACTTCGGCACCCACGGCGTCGGCACGATCACGCTGGAGTTGGAACCGACCGGAATCAATTCCTACGATTCGCCGCTGCGGCTGCGCTTCCTGGCCGGTGAACTGCCGGCGGAAGTCGCGGACGATACGCCGTTCTACGGAACGCTGTCGCAAGCGTGGATTCAGGAGGAAGTTCTCAACATCGATCTGCTGCCGAACCGTATCACGCTGTCGCGCCGGTATGCCTTCCGCTATTTGCGGATTGACTGCCCGGCGTTTTCCGGGCAATACCGGATCAAAGATCTCTACGCGGTATTTACGACCTCCGCCGACGACCGGATGCTGCTCCCTGCCCCGGCCGGACTGGACCCGGAACTCGCGGCAATCGACCGCGTCGGGCTGCTGACGCTGCGGAACTGCATGCAGCAGGTCCTTGAGGACGGCCCGAAGCGCGACCGCCGCCTCTGGCTCGGCGATTTGAAACTGCAGGCGCTGGTGAATGCCGTCAGCTACCGCGATTTCGACCTGATCGAGCGCTGTTTGTACCTGCTGGCTTCGGCGATCGATGGCGAAGGCATCGTCCCCGGCAGCGTGTTCGACCGCCCCCACGCCGCCCGCGGCTGCGACACCCTCGATTACGCGCTGCTGCTGGGTCCGACCCTGCTGGATCACTGTAAACTTTCCGGCCGCCTGGAATGCGCCGAAAACCTGTACGAACTTGCGCTGCACCAGCTCGAATACGTCCGGCGGCTTTTTGACCGGAACGGCCTGATGACGGCCCAGGCGCCGCGCTGGGCGTTCATCGACCACCTCATGTACCTCGACCGCCAGGCGCCGTTTACCGGCGTCTACATCTACAGTCTGGAAGCCCACGCCGAGCTGGCCAAGCTCCTCGGCGATTACGACACCGCGGTACAGCTGAACGCCGAGGCCGAACAGCGCCGTCATTACGCCCGGAAGCACCACTATGACCCGAAAACCGGACTGGTATTCTCCGGCGAAAAACGCCAATGCTCATACGCCTCGCAAATCTGGATGATCCTGAGCGGCACCCTGACCTCGGAAGAAGGACGGCGCGCGTTGGAAAACGTCACCACCGCCGCCGATGCCATCCGCCCGGTATCGCCTTATTTGTGGCACTACTATCTGGAAGCCGCGTTCCACTGCGGCATGGACGAAACGGCGTGGCAATTCATGCGCGATTACTGGGGCGGCATGGTCCGGCACGGTGCGGACACCTTCTGGGAAGTGTACATCCCCGAGGACCCGCTTTACTCGCCGTATCGCGACTACCGGCTGAACAGCACCTGCCACGCCTGGAGCTGCACCCCCTCCTGGTTCATCCGCAACCGTTAGCGCTTCAATTGCTCGATCGCCCTGGCAACCTTATCGCGGTGAGTCCGGAGTTCGTTGTAGTTTTGCGTGTAGCTTTCGAGCGTAACCAGCGAATCCGGGATTTTCAACAGCGGGTGCTTGCCGCCGGAGAGTTCCTCGAGGATTTTGAGATATTCAAAGTCCTCGATACCGTCGCGAATCGACAACAGCCGGAACGACGCCAGCAATGTATGATCTGGCGCGGGATAAAACAGCATCCCGTCGGCATTCCGCGCAAAGCCGCCGAAGGTCAGCAAATTGTACTGGCTTTTGTCCCAGTCCAGTGTCACAGGCATGGGGTCGGGAGTACAATCTTCCGTACAAATACCAAAGCCGACCGTGTTGTTATGGGCCCGGCGCTGGCGTTCCAGCGATGGTTTATTGAGTTCCGTACAGCTCCCATGCAGCTTGGTAGAGGAGTAATACCCGATGCCGTCGGCCCCCTCTTTGTAGGCCATCCAACTGCAAATGCGCGGCGCGATTCCAGGCTGGTCCAGCATGAATGAGGGGTTCTGGTACGCCCAGTAAAATCCGACCTCTTTGCCCTGTTTCAACAAATTCGTGAATTCCTTGTTTTTCACTGGTACGGCATACCATTTATCCATCAGTTCAGGAGCAATCGACATCAACCGGCCAATGTTGGAGATCCGGCAGTCGGGATAAGCACTCTTTATGGCACGGCAAATCTTCTCGGCTTCCCGGAGCCGCTGGTCGCGTACCGGACCGGGCTGATGCATGATTTCATCGAATCCGAGCAGATAAGCAATATCCCACGCATTATGCTTCTCCAGTACCGGCTTCCACTTGTCGATCCACTCCACCACGGCTTTGATGTACTCGTCATCGAATGAGAAAGAATCCTTCGCCAACTTGTCCTCCAGAAAGCCGAAGCACATGAAATTCATCCCTTTTTCCAGGCAATACGCCAAGTCTTCCGGGTCGGGCAGAAATCGGGTATGAACTTTTTTCTTGAAAAACTTCGGGTACATACTGGTCGGATTCAGCCGGTAATCGAATACCGTCTCATATACCTTGCGGCGCAACTCGCGGTCATTCGGCACATAACTGAAGTGAATGAATGTTTTGGCTTTGCCCCGTACCGGCAAGCTGAAGTCATAAACCTGAAGTTTATACTGAACGTTTCGCGTTTCCAGATTTTCGGCGGCCACTGTCAGCGTACCCTCATAAACACCTGCCGCCTGCCCTGCCGGCACCGCCACCGTAACCATAAACGGCTGTACGCGTTCCGGCAGGTCGAACGGGTGGTTCTGATGCAGGATGTCCGGCCAGAATCCAATCCTACTCGAAGGATAATAAAATGCCTCCGTCACCTCCACATACCCTATCGGATTGATCCGGACGCAATCCGCCGGAATAACCTGTCCGGCCGCATTACGCAATTCGCCCGCGTCGATTTTCAGTTGTTTCAGCGGCCCGGAAGTCGCCACGACCAGCTGAAAACTCTCGCGTTCATTACCGGCGGCAGATATTCCGACCGGGAAATTATCAAACCGGAACATGGTATCGCGCATGACCTTGTCCGCCGGATTGACCGCCACGATCCGCAATTCCGCATCCCCCAGGATGGCGGCATTGACCAACTTTTCTTTCAAAGCCGTGATCTCAGGGTCCAGTGATTCACGTTCGCCGGATTGGAAACGTTTCTGCAAGGCTCGAATGTCCGTGGACCAGTCACGTTTCTTTACCGTGGTGGCCCATTTTTCAAGCTCTTTGAATTTATTGAGATATACCACTGCCTTTTCCGTTTCAAGGTCTTCCGCAGTCAACAGCTGAATGTCATCGAAGTAAAAAACCGTTTCGCCCGGTGCCTTGGTCGAACTCCAGTAAATCTGGATGGACATCATGTTTTTCAAGTCGATTTCCGGATGATTCTCCTTCAAACGGGCCAGATCAAGCTTAAAAACCTTGCTGCTTTCCTGCATCACGTCCAGCCTGCCCTCCGGTATCGAATCCTTGGCCGTGGGACGGTAAACGGTTTTGCCGTCAAACAGAAACATATTCCGGTTGCGGCGCCCCTGAATCCCCGGCAAGGGATTGCTGACCACGAAGCGCAATTCGACATAGGGTGTCCAGTCCCGTTCTCCCGGCAGCAGCGACACCATCTGATTCCCCCGCCACGCCGCCTTCATGGAACCTCTTCCGCGCGATGAGCGATTCCGGTCCCACTCCGCTTTTCCGCCAAGGTTGGTGATCCAGGTCCCGCATTTGTCCGCAGACTCGAAATCCAGTCCCCGGGACAAATCGTCCGTCCTGAAAACCACCGGCAGAATCTCATAAATCTCCATCCCGTCCGGCTGGTTTGAAATCGCAATGCTGCATCCGGTTGTCAATTGCCGGATCGTATCAAGAGGAAACTCAAAATCCACCTCCTTGTTTCCCGCCACCGGATTGATGATTCGCGCCGGACCGGAATGCCGGAACGAACCATCCGTCAACGCCGCATCCAACACCGGCAATTTTTTATAGTCGGCATTTTCCTTAAACCGTCCCCGGATAATCAAACTGTTCGCCTTGTTCCCGGTTTTGAACGGTTTGATTTCTGCTGCCGCAAGATTCACTCCGATCAGGAGACTCAACAAAATAACCCAATTTCTCAGCATCATAATCTCCTCAATCCCGTCCGTCCATCATATCCAGATAGGTCATCCTGGCAGCGCCGCTGTCCAGCCACGAGACATCTTCCCGATACGGCTTGACCGTTACATGGCCGCCGAGCGCCAGGACATTTATCATCCGGTGGTTGCGGAAGTAACCGGTACGCGAATATGGGAACGCATCGGCCGTAATGAAATTTCCGGGGGCGATATTCGCTCCGTCCAAGCGATCCCGCCCGTACCTTCCCTCGGCATTGACGCCGTCCGGGTGGTACCAGCGCTTCACCAGCATATCGTCAATGATCGCAAATACATAGGACAAATGAGTATCGTAGCTGTTATACCGCCGATAAAATCCCGTCGTCTTGGTGGCATCCTTATCACCGGGGTCGGAGGGACAGCGGAAATGCTTCTCCACAAAATCCTGATACCGCTCCTTGTTCGTAGTTTCAGCCTGCCCGTAGTATCCGCCCTTGATCAACAGATAAGCCGGAGGCCCCTGGGTGATATTCATGTAATTATTCATGATCAGGGCCTGTTTGTTGATGATCAGATACTCATACGGCATATAGTTGTTGCAGTCCTGCCCGTACATGAAAATAGCCGTGCCAAGCGCCTTCAGTTTAGCGGAACAGGCGGCCATACGCGCTTTGTCGCGGGCACTGTTCAAGGCCGGAAGCAGCATGGCTACCAATACGGAAATAATTGCAATTACAACCAGCAACTCTATAAGTGTAAATTTTCTTCCCGATTTCATAAGTACCTCCTTCAAGTCTTTTACTTTTCTCATATTTTATCAGGCAATTCACGCAAAAATCTGAATTCCACCGGAACCAGGCGGAAAATCCTCTCCGCGGCTTCCTGCTCCGCCGCCTCTTCCAGAACCATCAAAACCTCTTCCCAGTAATCATCCTCATTCTGCTCCGATAACGGATAGAAAAACTCTTCCGGCAACTGCCATTGCGAAATCATCGACACCAGTTTTACCTGCTGATGAAGTCCCAATTTTTCCAGCGTCCGATACGTTTCGCGGGCGAGTGAATGCCAGCACAGGATCACTTCCGGCGGCGTTTTCAAACAAAGGTATTGAGTATGACGTTCCCTGCCGTCGACAATTCCCGGCATGACATTTTC
Organism: Victivallis vadensis; assembly: GCA_040394635.1. Taxonomy (GTDB): domain Bacteria; phylum Verrucomicrobiota; class Lentisphaeria; order Victivallales; family Victivallaceae; genus UBA5239. Next base: position 69,607 of record JBEBRW010000020.1, read on the forward strand.
ACGGTATTCCGGGAACTCGATCCCATGCTTCTGCCGGATCTCGTCCCAGTTCCGGTTGGCAAAATCCTGATATCCCTCGCGGTAATCCCGGAATTGCAACGCAATCCGCCGGTATCCCTTGTCCATCAGCTGCCCCACAATCCGGTCGATCGCCGGATACGTGGCGAAGTCCACCACATGCACCGGCAAATTACCGGCATAATGGCGGGCTATGGCCGGAATCCCGGCACGTTTCACCTTCCAGGCAAGCTCGGCGGTCAATGCCCCATAGCCGATTACCAATCCGTCGATCTGCAGATTCGTCCAGAATTCAGGATCGCTCAGAAGGCGCTCGTTGTTGGCATTGAGCAAAATGACATTATGATTGTCACGGCTGAGAATCTTATAACGGCACAATTGCGAGAATTCATCAAAACCGCCACTTGGATTCTGTTCCAGAATCGCCCAGCTGTAATAGCGCGGACGCTTGCCTGACGATACGTTGATCACGCTGCCGCGCGGGCCCGGCGAGATCACCCCATCCCGCGTCAGCGGCCGGATCGCCTTGCTGATGGTCTGGAGCGATACGTTGTACTCCTTCATCAGCGAGCGCAGCGGCGGCAGTTTTTTCTGATACCGGCCGCTGATGATGTCGCGGTGCAATTCTTCAGTGATCTGCGTGTGTTTTGTTTCAATTCGCATAGTGTTCCATAGTCTGTTCTATATTAAATTATACAGCACTCCGGGAGATTTGGCAAGTATAGAACACTGAAAAATATGGAAAAATATTGCCCGGCAGCGGTCCGGGTGACTGCGGCCGGGCAATGAAACGCGGGGCGTTTTACACGATGACCATTTCTTCGAGGAGGAGGTCGAGGGTGTCCTTGAGGTTCTCGATTTTTTCCATCACGGTCACGTCAGCGAGATCAATGCCGCTGAAGTTCACCACATTCACGCCGCTGGCGTCGATGTTGATGTTCGACGGCATGTTGTGCATCGGGTGATCGCTCTGGAAGCTCGTGTTCTGGGCGCCGCTGAAATCATTCACCGGCATCTGAACCTGGGCGCTTCCGGCTTTGTCATTGGTCTTGTACTGGGACTCGACGACGCTCTTTTCGGCCTTGTCGGCGAACAAGCCCGATTTCACCAGCATGGAGTTCGTCCGTTGCTGGACAACCTGCTGGTCGTAATCCTCGAAACTCTTCTTCTGGCTGTTTTCCCGGAGATTGGTTTTCATCTTGTCTCCGGCCTTGGCCGTGGTCTGGTGCGAAGCACTGCCGACGCTGCCGCTGTTTTCGGTATCAAGCACGGCGTCCACATCGCGATTCGCCGTCATGGTCGAAAGCGAGTTGATCAGACTGGCCTGGTGCTGACCGTTGATCACATAGCGCCTGGAGGAAGCGTCGCTGTAGATGTTGATCGGCGCCGGAGCCAGAATCGTCAGGGTGCCTTCGTGTACGATGACGGTATAATTGCCGCCGCCGTTGTCGTCGTGCAGCTGGAACTGATCGATGGCGTATTGCCCGGAGGACTCGCCCTTATTGGTACGGTTGTAGCCGTCGACGGTGTCGCCGCCGACCAGACCGGTCACCGTGCCGGTGAAGGCCGGGTCGATTTCGCCCTCGTTCTTGGTTTTGTCATCGATGACAATAACCAGCCGGGCCGGGGTGATGTCCGCGCCGAGGTCCACGTATTTCACTTCATAGTTCCTGAGGTCGGCATCGAGCGAATCGCCAATGAAATTGACGGTTTTGTTGTCGCCGACATTCTTGTCGAGGAACGAAGCATCACCTTCCGTATAAGTCACCTTGTCGTTACCTTTCACGCCTTCGACTTTCCAGGTGTACTGAGCGTCGGTGTTGCCGTCGTATTCTTTGTCGGTACCATCGCGGGTCACCGTGATCGTGGCTTTGTTGATCACCACCTCGCCGGCCACGTACTTGATATCGTAATTGCCGGTCATATTTTCGTTGCCGGTGTTTTTGATCACCGCATTCGACTGCAGGTTCTCGTAGGTATCCGCGTTACGCCAGCTGTACTGGCCGTCGACCGAATCAAGCCTGTCATCGCCGACCAGACCGTTTACACTTCCGACGCTGTAATCATGATACTGGCCGTCGTAAGTACGCTCGTCGCTCGTGCCCGTGATTGTCAGCACGGCTTGGTCGATGACCACTTCGCCGGCCACGTACTTGATATCGTAATTGCCGGTCATATTTTCACCCGCGGTATTTTTGACCACCGCGCCCGACTGCAGATTGCTGTAAGTGTTCGCATTGCGGTAACTGTTGGTGCCGTCGACGATCGAGTTGATCCGGTCGCTGCCTTGCAGGCCGGTTTCCGTGTAGCTGTAATCATGGTACGCGCCATCATAGGTACGGCTGCCGCTGTCGCCCTTGATTATCAGCGTGGCTTGGTCGATGACCACTTCGCCGGCTACGTACTTGATATCGTAATTGCCGGTCATATTTTCACCCGCGGTATTTTTGACCACCGCGCCCGACTGCAGATTGCTGTAAGTGTTCGCATTGCGGTAACTGTTGGTGCCGTCGACGATCGAGTTGATCCGGTCGCTGCCTTGCAGGCCGGTTTCCGTGTAGCTGTAATCATGGTACGCGCCATCATAGGTACGGCTGCCGCTGTCGCCCTTGATTATCAGCGTGGCTTGGTTGATCACCACTTCGCCCGCCACGTACTTGATATCGTAATTGCCGGTCATATCGTTGCCGAGGGCATCCACGACGATCGCGCCCGACTGCAGGTTGCTGTAAGTGTTCGCATTGCGGTAACTGTTGGTGCCATTGACGATCGAGCCGATTTTGTCGCCCGAGCCCAGGCCGCCGTTGTCCGTGTAGCTGTAATCATGGTACGCGCCATCATAGGTACGGCTGCCGCTGTCGCCGGTAATCACCAGCGTGGCAAGAGTGATCGTCAGGCTGCCCTCATACTTGATCCGGTAGTTGCCGGTCACGTCGCCGCGGGTGGCGCTGTTCATGACGGCATCGGAAATCACCTCGGTGCCGGTGTAGGTGCCGACATAGCGGTAACCGTCGTTGACATAGGACAACAGATCGTCGTCAAGCACGAAACCGCTCGCGTCGCCGTTCCAGTCGAGCTGGTGATCCTTGCCGTCGTAAACGTGGCTGTCATCCTTGGCTTTGATGACCAGGTCGCGCTGCTCGGTAGTCACCTTGACGGTGATACTCGCGGAGTTCCAGTTGTCGTCGCCTTTGTATTCGATGTCGACGTCGACCGATTTATCGGCCCAGACCGCGGTGGCCCGGTCGCCGTTCATGGTCACGGAATCGGTATCGCGCGAAGTATAGGTGTAGCCGCCGCCGCCGTAACCGTCGTTGGCCACGGTCACGGTGCCACTGTCACCATAGGTAAGATGTGTACCCTTTCCGGTCAACACCACGTTGCCTTTGGACAGCGCCTCATAAGCGCCCATGTCGACAATGCTGCCGTAAATACGATTCGCGCCGTCGAGGTCGGTTTCAGGCATATTCACATAGGAATTGCTGCCGCGGTTGATCGCGTACGAACCGGCGTTCAGGTGATAATCGCCATTGGCTTCGTCCACAAAACAGACGTAATATTTGCCCGTTTCATTCAGGTTGAGAACGCCGATGCCGTCCGCGCTGTTATCCGCATGCAGATTCACGTTGCCCCGCGTGGCGTAGTCGTCATAAATCCAGCCCTGGATACCGCTGAAAGAGACCTTGGTATTGTCGAGCCCGAAATACTGGTTGGCGATGCTGCCGGCCTTGTTGCCCCACAGGATCGAGTTCCGCACGGAAACATTGCCGCCGGACGTGTAGATGCCGCCGCCCACTGCCGCCGTGTTATTCACGATGGTCAAATTAGTCAGTACCGCCGCGACCGCCGCATCGGCGAAATAAATCGCGCCGCCATTACCGGTAGCCGTACCGTCGGCGATCAGCGTATTGTCCATGGTGACCTTGGCGCCGGCCGCGTAAATCGCGCCGCCGTCCATTGCCGCCGAGTTGCCGCGGAACTCCGAATGCGACACCATAAGCTCGCCCACCGCATAAACCGCTCCGCCATAGGCGTGGTCGCCATGGATGAGGTTGAGATTGAAATTACTGTCGTTGATTTCGACCGTACTCGCTCCATAAATCGCCCCGCCATAACTATTCCAGGAGGCATTGTTATCGAACGTCGAGTTATCGACGGTCAAAGCGCCGGCGGCATAAACCGCTCCACCCGCACCTTCGGCTGCATTGTTATAATCAAAACTGCTGTCGGTAATGTCGACCGTACTTCCACCGTAAAGCGCGCCGCCATAAGCAGAGTCACCGGCACTAAAAGTGGAGTTGTTATCGAACGTCGAGTTGTTGACTGTAAGAGCACCGGCGGCATACACCGCACCGCCGCCGGCAGGGCCGCCAGTCATGCTGCTGACAACTGCCCTGCTGTGACTGAATGACGAATCGGTGATGTCAACCGTGCTCGCGCCGTAAATCGCGCCACCGCTGTTAGTAGCGTCGCTTTCATCGAAAAGACTGCCAGAGACGCTGATTCCAGCTTCCCCGTAAATCGCCCCGCCGCCGCCGCTGACGCCGTTCGCCCGGCTAAAAGTGAAGTCGCTGTCGGCAATCGTGATCACACCTTTTCCATAAACCGCGCCGCCGCCGATACCGTCGTTCGCCATGTTATAGTAGAATTTGCTGTCGGCTGAGATATCGATCGTGCTCGCGCCGTAAATCGCCCCGCCGCCGCCATTCGTTGTTTCGTTGTTGTCAAACACCGAATCACTGACCGTTAGAGCGCCATTGGTATAAATCGCGCCGCCGTCGCCGCCCGTGGTTTTATTGAAATAATAACCGCCGCCGGTGATCGAAATCGCAGCAGTGGCGGAAGCGGCGTAAATCGCGCCGCCATTGGCTGCGCTGTTGCCTTTGAGTTCATCCTGGAACTTCCCGAATATCACGCCGTTTTTTACCGTCAGGGCGGCACTGGCATAAACCGCGCCACCGTTGCGGACGGCCGTATTGTTCGTGAAAATACCGCCGTTCAGCGTAAACGCGCCGCCGGCATAAATCGCCCCGCCGTCGACGCCGGCCTCATTGCTCTTGAACGCAGTCAGCGCATCGATATCAACGGTACTGACGAGGCTGGTGGTGGTGTAATAATAAATTGCGCCGCCACTGGTGACTGCCTTATTACCGGCGAATTCGGAATTTTTGATCGTGACATTGCAGCTTCCTTTCACCCCGTAGGTGCTGATCGCGCCGCCATTGCCCGCTTCGTTGCCGGTAAAATCGCAATTATCGATGGTGAAATTCGCCTGGAGCCCGGTGCTGTCCCAGCGGCCGCCGGCAATCGCCCCGCCGTGGTTCTTCACCTGGTTTCCGTCGAAGATGGAATTCGAAATATTGACAATAGCACCGTGGGAGTAAACTGCTCCGCCGGTACCTCCGGCTGTGGCTTTATTGCCGATGAACTTAATATTTTCCAAAGTCGAGGTGGTCGGGGTCATTCCCTGACGGTAAGAGATGTAAACGGCGCCCCCGGCGTTGCTGGAACTGGCGCCGCGCAGTGTATTGCCCTGAAAAACGGCCGCCACGCCATCCGCCTGGCTGCGGGCTTTGATGGTAACGGTGCCAAAGGCCGCAATGGCCCCGCCGTAATTATCCGCCTGGTTTCCGATGAACCGGGTATTGTCCCCGGTGATTTCAATCAGGGAATCCACTCCGGAAAAGATTGCCCCGCCGTTGGCCCTGGAGGAAAGACTGGAACTTACATTGTCAATCGAAATATTTCCCTGGAAGAACGTATTGTTTCCGGTAATATACAGCTTGGTGTAGGCGTCAAGGAAAATTGCGCCGCCGCAGGTTCTCCCGTCGGTTGTCCGTTCGGCATAATTATCGTTGAATTGAGTACCGTTTCCGCTGATGGTGAAAACACCAGTCGCTCCGGCGCTGAAGTAAACCGCGCCGCCGTACCCTTCCGTATTCCCCTTGTTTTTGGAGAATATGGTATTGTCGCCGGAAATCGTCAAGATCGCTCCGGTTTGACCGATCGCCCCGCCGCTGATCGCGGTGTTCTCGTTGAACTCGGTACCGTTGCCGGCAATCTCAACCGTGCCGGTCGAGAAAATAGCTCCGCCACGGCCGGTCGCAATATTTTTGGAGAAAATCACATTGTCATCCGCGCCCGCGGTACCAATGGTTACTTTGGAGCTTGAATAAACCGCTCCGCCGCTCGCCGCGGTGTTGGAGGTAAAAGTACTGCCGTTCTTAATCGTCAACGTCCCGGTGCTGTAGATGCCCCCGCCGTTCCCGGTCGCCGCATTGCCGGTGAATGCCGCGCCGTCAATCGCCGTCACGCCGACACTGTAAATCGCGCCGCCGGTGGTCGCTTTGTTGGCATAGAATTTACCGCCGATTGAAACCGCCGCAGTGGCGGAATTGACGTAGATCGCGCCGCCCTCGGTCGCACTGTTGCCCTTGGTATTGTCCGAAGCATTGCCGAATACTGCCGCCGAGCCCACCGTCAACACGCCCTTGGCATAAACCGCACCGCCACTGGTCGCGGTATTATTGGTGAACGTACCGCCGGAAACCGTCAGCAAATTACTGGCATGATTCGCATAAACCGCACCGCCGCTGGCCGCACTGTTACCGGCAAAAATACCGCCCGCGATCGTCGCCGTGCCGGCCAGATAAACCGCTCCGCCATTGGTAATGGCATTATTGTCATAGTAGCTGCCGTTGATCGAAACCGCAACAGTCGCACTGGTGGACGCTGCATAGATTGCACCGCCGTTGATGGCGCTGTTGCCGTTATCTTTACCCGCTTCACCGAACACCGCTGCTGCATCTACCGTCAACGCACCGTTGGCATAAATCGCCCCACCGTTGCCGGTGGTACCGGTAATGCCTGCCTTATTATTGATAAAGGTCCCGCCGTTGACCGTCAGACTGGCATTGGCGTAAACCGCCCCGCCATGCCGGGTCGTGCCGCTACCATTGGTATAGTTGCCGTCAAAGTCGATCTTATCCAAAGTCAGGTCATGCCCGGCGTAAATCGCTCCACCGGTAGATCCGGCATAATTACCGCTGAAACTGGTAAGAGGTGTCCCGGTCGCGTCTTTGATCGTAAATGTTCCTGATGCAAAGGCGTATACCGCCCCGCCGGAGGTTCCTGCATAATTATTTTCGAAGGAGCAGTTCACGACCATGACCTTGCCGTATCCCTTATAACTGCTGCTGACGCTGGTCCCAGTAACGGAAGTACTGATTGCGCCGCCAAGGGCTCCGGCAGTATTACCCGTAAACGTACTGTTGGAAACAGTTACATCGCCCAGTCCGGCTGCCAGGGTCCAATAACCACTGGCAATGGCTCCTCCCCAATAACCGACTGAATTACCTGTGAAATCACAGTTATCAATTTTAACCTCGGCCCCCAATACCAGAACCGCGCCGCCGCTGCCGCTGCTCGTAGAGCTCCCCGTCCAGGATGTGCCGATTGTTTTATTCCCATCGAATGTGACCCCTTTGATTGTAGCAGTCACAACCGAGGCGGCACTGCTCTTGACTACCGCAATAGCTCCTCCTCCATTGCTTCGCAGAACGGCCGTCCCGAGCTTGCCTGTATTATGAACCACATTATTCCGGAAAACAACGCCAATGGCTCCCGTACCCTCAATGTACAGGGTTCCCCGAACGTCAATCGCACCGCCGTGATTACTGGATTTATTGTCGCTGAATACAATATTATTTCCTTTTATCGTGATACTACTGCCGCCATTGCCGAAAATCGCACCGCCATTGGTATTTTTATCCAGTCTGGTCTGGTTTCCGGTAAACGTGGTGCCTTCGCCGGTAATCTCGAGCGCGGCACTTCCACCCAGATAAATCGCACCGCCAAAACAATCCGATGACGTTGTCCCGATGAGTTTATTCTCATTGAAAATCGTGTTTTCTCCACTGACGATCAACTTATCTCCCGCTCCCGCAACGGCAACAGCCGCTCCATAGTTACCGGTAGATGTATTCTGGTCAAATTTGGAACCGTCTCCGGTAATCGATACAACAGAGCCGCCGCCCATATAAATTCCGCCGCCCATCCCGCCAATTGCATTGGACTGGAAAATCGTATTATCTCCGATTTCAATCGTTACTCCGTTGGCATAAATTCCGCCGCCGTTGGAAGCAGTATTGCCCTTGAATTGCACACTACCGCCCTGGCCGATTGTTCCGATATTCAAAGTCAACCCGCCAGTGGCATAAATCCCGCCGCCATTACCGGCTGAATTATCTTCAAACAGGGTGTCGCCCTTGATATCCACCGTGACAGTGCTTGCCCCAGTCAAGTATATGGCTCCGCCGTTGCCGGCGGCCGCACTGTTGCCGGTAAAGGTACTGTTTTCTATCGTCAAATTGCCGAGGCTGTAAATCGCGCCGCCGTTGGTGGTGGCGGTATTGCCGCTGAAGCTGGAGTCGGAAATACTCAGGGTGCCGCTGTTGTAGATCGCGCCGCCTTCAGATGCGCTGCCGTTGGTGAAAGTGATGTTGCTGATGCTCACATTGAGCAGGGAATTGATCGTAAAGAACCGGCCGAGGCCCTCTGCATCAAGAATGGTGTATACATCGTCCGCATCCTGGTCAGTACCGGTGATCGTCACGTTGACGTCGACCGTCACATTGTAATTGCCCGCGCCGCTGACGGTGCGGTCCACGATGTACAGCGTTTCGCCGCTCAGGATCCGGTCGGCATTGCTGTCATCAAACGCCCAGCTGAGCGTAGAGTAATAGGTGATCGAACTGTCCCCATTCACGCGCCACGCCACATAATCGTCAGCCTGGTAGGAGCCGGCCGAGATCAAGTCCGTGCTGCGTATCACCTGCCGCTGGTCGATCGTGATTTCCGTCGTCGCATGGCTGCCGCCGTCCAGCCAGACCCAGTCGGCACCGTCATGATAAGCATAAACGTACTGGCTGGTGCTTACTGCGAAATAAGCGGTAAGTGCTCCTGCGTTTTTGCCATATCCGTTCGCCGTCATCTGAATCGTCTGCGTGGGGCCGCCGTTGTCGGCCAGGGCCGGCGTGAGGGTGCCAAACACTTCCGCCGCGGTCCAGCCATCCTGGTTGCCGGGGCCGGATACGTCGGTCTCGGCGTTGGCCTGTCCATAAACCGTGTAGTACAGCTTGACCGTTGCGCCGCTTTCCGCGTGAATATCCTCCCCGCCATTGCTACCCATGACAATGCTGTTCAGAACATATGTTGTGCCTAGTAGTCCGTTCATAAAATAACATTGCAAATATGCGAATATGTGCTATAT
>JBEBRW010000021.1:0-76659 GCA_040394635.1 Victivallis vadensis
TGGCAGGCAATACATCCGCGCCCAAGGCGCAAGGTTATCAGTTCGGTACGTTCGCAGGGGTCTATACGCCGGCGTTGTTGACGATCCTCGGTCTGGTCATGTTCATGCGGACCAATTACGTTCTCGGCAATGTCGGGCTGGCGGCCATGCTGATCATTCTGGTAATCGGCGGCACCATTACCCTGGCGACCGGTTTCGCGATTTCGGCGATTTCCACCAATACCGACGTGAAGGGCGGCGGTGCTTATTTCCTGATCTCGCGGGTGCTCGGGCCCTCGTTTGGGACCTCGATCGGGCTCACGCTGTTTGTCTCGCAGACATTTGCGGTGGCCTTCAATATCCTGGGGGCAACGGAATCACTGGTCATGGGCTACCCGATGCTGCGCCCGTGGTTCCCGATCCTGAATATCGCCATCGGCTTGCTCCTCGGACTGGTGGTCTGGAAAGGGGCCGACTGGGCGATCAAAGCTCAATATTTCATCATGGCGGTGCTGGCTTTGTCCGTGGTGGTTTTCATGCTGGGGCCGATCCGAAACTTCTCCTTTGACAATCTGGCCGCCAACTGGGGACCGTTAAATGAAAATATTTCACTGATGATGTTTTTCGCCATTTTCTTCCCGGCAGTCACCGGCATCATGGCCGGGGTCAACATGTCGGGCGACCTGCGCAATCCTCACCGTTCGATCCCGCTCGGCACCTTTACCGCGCTGGGAACCGCGCTACTGCTGTATCTGGTTCAGGTCGTGCTGGCGGCCGGCTGTTTCGACCGTCAGGAAATGATCGACAAGCCGTATCTGATTCTGGTCAACCATGCGTTGTTCGGGTTGGGCTTCATGGTTCTGGCGGGGGTGCAGGCGGCGACATTGTCGACGGCGCTGGGCTGGCTGACCGGGGCCCCGCGAGTGCTGCAGAGCCTCGGGGTGGACAATGTACTGCCCGGCATCAGCTTCTTTCGCAAAGGCGTCGGCCCCAGCAACGAACCGCGCCGCGCCATCCTGATCGCGGTGGCACTGGCGTCGGTTATCCTGCTGTGGGGCGGCTTCGCCGGACGGCAGGCCACCAACGCGGGCGATTCGCCCATCAACACGCTTTCGGAACTGGTTTCGCTGTTTTTCCTGCTGACTTATGCGATCATCAATATGGCGGCGTTTGTGGAATCGATCGGACGCAACCCGTCGTTCCGGCCGCGTTTCCGCTTTTTTCACTGGTCGATCGCGCTTTACGGCATCATCATGTCCATGGCAGCGGCGCTGCTGATCAACTGGTACTTGTCGGTCATCGCCCTTGCGATCATCGCCCTGCTCTACACCTGGACGCGGTACCGCAATCTGGAAATGTCGTTCGGCGACGCCCGGCGCGGCTTCATTTATTCGCGCATTCAGAAAGAACTGCTGATCCTGCAAAGCCTGCCGGTCCATGCGAAAAACTGGCGCCCCACGATCACCGTTCTTTGCAGCGACCTCAATTACCGTGGCGACCTGGTGGATTACGCGATCCTGATGAGCCAGCACCGCGGCATCCTCAGTGTGCTGCAGATCATCGAATCCAGCGAAACCAAGCGCCTGATGGAACTGCGCAACGAAAAATTGAATGAACTGAAGCAGGCCGCCCAGAACCGCAACTGGCCAATCTTCCCTGAAGTCGTGGTCGCCCCCGAATTCGACGCCGCGCTGCGCGTATTCCTGCAGAGCCACTCCCTCGCCCCAATCAAACCGAATATCATCATGATGGGCTGGCCGCACCACGCGGAACGGATCAATCCGTTTTTCTCCCACCTCCGGACCCTTGTCGACGAGTTCGGCATGAATGCCATGGTGCTGGGGAGCCGCCGGACCGTATTTCAGCCACAGCGCGAGAGCGACGGCACCATCGATATCTGGTGGCAGACCCGCAACGGCGGCTCGCTGATGACCATTCTCGGCTACCTGATACAGCTGGACCGCGACTGGCGCAAAACCAATCTGCGGATCTTCGTCCTGCCCGGCGCCATGGGCCCCGTTAAGCTCGGCAAACTGCTGGACGCCGCCCGCATCCCGGCGGAAATCGTCAGAATCAAAGATAAATTCAATCTCAACGAAGCCCTCACCGTCCATTCGGCCCGGGCCGAACTGGTCTTCATTGAGTTTCCGTATTACGATATCCACGACGAAGCCGAGCGCAATGAATTGCATGAAAATATTCAGCAGTTGCAGGGTTCCGCTCCGCCCTTCTTCCTGACGGTATCAAACGGCGAAGCCGATTTACTGGCTTAAGGCATCGGCCAGGCGTTGCTCGGCGTCCGCTGCGCGGGTGTCGTTCAGCAAGGTATCGAAATTACCTTCCATCAACCCCGGCAGGTCGAAAAATGAGATGTTGTAACGATGGTCCGTTACGCGGTTCTGGGGGAAATTGTAGGTGCGGATGCGCTCGCTGCGGTCGCCGGTACCCACCTGGGCGCGTTTGTCGGCGGCCTGCTTGGCCAATTCTTCCTGTTGAAGCTTTTCCAATAACCTTGCACGCAGAATGCGCAGAGCGATTTCCTTGTTGCGGTGCTGGGATTTTTCCTGCTGGCTGGCTACGGAGAACCCGGTGGGAATGTGGGTTACGCGCACCGCCGAGTCGGTGGTATTCACGCACTGGCCGCCGGGGCCGGACGAACGGAACACATCGAAGCGCAGGTCTTCCGGCTTGATCTCGAGTTCGACTTCCTCGGCTTCGGCCAGCACAGCCACGGTAATGGTCGAGGTATGGATGCGGCCGCCGGACTCGGTGGTCGGCACGCGCTGCACGCGGTGAACGCCGGATTCAAAGCGCATCAACGCATAGACATCGTCGCCATCGAGCGAAAACGCGGCATTTTTCAGGCCGCCGAGCTCGCTCATCGCGAGGTCGAGATTTTCCACCTTCCAGCCTTTGCTATCGGCAAATTTGAGGTATGCACGGTAAAGTTCACCGGCAAAAAGCGCCGCTTCCTCGCCGCCCGCCGCGGGATGCATCTCAATGATGACATTGCGCGATTCGTTCGGGTCCGGCGGCAGCAGCGCCAGCTTGATTTCGCCTTCGAGCTGTTCAAGTTCCTTTTCCAGGGATTCGATGTCGTTTTCGATCATCTGTTTGAGCTCGGCATCTTCTTCCGCTTTCAACATTTCGCGGTTGTCGGCAAGCTCGGTTTGGGCATGGTGATAACGCTCATAGGTTTTGAAGAGACTGGTCAGCTTCTGGTGCTCGCGTGAAACCTGGCGGCACTCCGCGCTGCGACTGTAGATCGACGGGTCGTTGAGCTTGTTTTCCAGCTCGGCGGCACGTGCGCGGAGTTTTTCAATATAGTGTTCAATATCGGATAAATTCATATTCCGGACACAAAAAAACCTGCTTGCAGTAATACAGGCAGGTTTGAATGCAAAATGTTACTTGCCGGCTTTGTTGCCGACATCGCCGTAACGTTGGCGGAAACGCTCGACACGACCGGCGGTGTCCACGAATTTCTGTTTGCCGGTGAAGAACGGATGGCACTTGGCGCAGATACCGACGCGGAATTCCGGACGGGTGGAGTTGAGTTCCCAGACTTCGCCACAAGCACAGATCACTTTGGCTGCGCCATATTTCGGATGGATATCTTTTTTCATTTTTACCAAACCTTTTATTGTTATTTTATTTCAAGTCATATATATTAGAAAGATAAAATATACATGGCTTGACCCGATTTTCAAGCGATTTTATGGAATTTTTAACGTATTTTTCAGCAGGGAACGTAAGGGTCAGCGTTTTTTGTTGTAAACCACGGAATACACGGAAAGCACGGAAAAGATTTATTTGAAAATTTTTGTATTATTTCGAGTGAAAAAAAGAATTATTTTCCGTGATTTTCCGTGTATTCCGTGGTTAAAAAATTAACAGGAGATCAATCTATGAGCCAGGACAGGCCACTGTGGGCGCCGTGGCGGATTTCATTTATCCGCGGCGAAAAGGAAAAACGCTGTTTCATGTGCGGGCTGGAAACCCCGGTCGAAAACATTCCCGAGGAAGCGCTGATCGTCCATCGCGGCAAGGCCGCTTTTGTGATCCTGAACCGCTATCCCTATAACTCGGGACACCTGCTGGTCGTACCATATCGTCATCTCGGCGATATTTCCGGGCTCACCGCGGAGGAACGGCTCGAAGTCATGGACCTCTGCATCCGCGCCAAGGAAGTGCTGGACAAAGTCATGTGCCCGGCAGGCTACAACGTGGGGTTCAACCTCGGGCTCGCGGCGGGCGCAGGGGTGGCGGATCACATCCACCTCCACATCGTACCGCGCTGGAACGGCGACTGCAACTTCATGCCGGTGATCGGCGACACCCGGGTCGTACCCGAGGCTCTGGAGTGCACCGCCAGGCTGATTCGCGACGCCTGGTTCTGATATTTGCACGAAAAACACTTTCGGGGATTTAAAAATCGGTTTTTTGTGATACATTAAACGTCATGAGTGAAGTGAAGTCTAAAATCCGCAGCTATATCGAACTGGTCGGCGAGCGCTACCTGAAGTATCAGGTGGACATGCATGACATGGTTTCTTTCCTCGGCGAGGTAACGTCGGTTTCGTGGAAAACATTCAAATGCAAGTACAAAATCCGCTGGAACGATATCTTTTATTACATGGACCTCTGCGGCAGTCAGGCGCTGCCGATCGTCACGCTGATCTGCCTCCTGATGGGCCTGATCATGGCGTTCCAGGGAGCGGTGATCCTGAGAACCTATGGTGGTGAACTCTTTATTGCCGATATGGTCGGTTTTGTCATTTTGAAAGAGATGGGGCCGCTGATGGTTGCCATGATCGCCACCGGCCGCGCCGGTTCCGCCTTCGCCGCTGAAATCGGCACCATGAAAGTCGACGAAGAAATCAGCGCGCTCGAAACCATGGGCATCGAGCCGGTCCGTTTCCTGGTGCTGCCGAAACTGCTGGCGATGCTGATCGCGATTCCGACCCTGACGGTGTTTGGAAATGTCTGCGGGATTTTCGGCGGCTTCGTCGTCGGCACCGGGCTGATGGGGATTCCGCCGGTGGCGTATTTCTCGCGTACCATAGAAGTGTTGAAGATCTCCACTTTCAGCATCGGATTGATCAAGAGTATTGTCTTTGCGATCATCATCACGCTGGTGGGCTGTATCCGCGGTTTTCAATCCAGTACCGATGCGCAGGGGGTCGGGCGGGCCACGACCTCGTCGGTGGTTACCTCGATTTTCATTATCGTGATCGCCGACGCAATTATGACGGTATTATGTTATCTGTTGGGGTATTAAAATATGGAAAATGTCATTGAAGTAAAAGACCTGACAATCGGCTACGGCAGCAAAGTCGTGCAGCAGAATTTAAGTTTCGAGGTCAAACCGGCGGAAATTTTCGGAATCCTCGGCGGCTCCGGCTGTGGCAAAAGTACGCTGTTGAAGCATATGATCGGCCTCTACCAGCCCTTTGCCGGCGATATCCTCATTTTCGGCGAGAGCATCGTCAAGGCCGAGGAAGAAACGAAGCGCGTGCTGATGCGGAAATTCGGCGTCACGTACCAGGGCGGAGCACTGTTCGGCTCGATGACCATCGGCGAAAACATCGCCCTCCCGCTGCAGGAATACACCAGCAAGACGCCCGCTGAAATCAAGGCCGTGATCGAAGAAAAACTCGCCATGGTTGACCTTGCCGGTGCCGCCGATATGATGCCCTCCGAGCTCAGCGGCGGCATGCGCAAGCGCGCCGGGCTGGCCCGAGCCATGGCGCTCGATCCCACGCTGCTCTTTTTCGACGAACCCTCGGCCGGGCTCGACCCGATCACCTCTGCCGAACTTGACCGGTTGATCCTCAGTTTGCGCGACCGCCTCGGCACGACCATCGTCATCGTGACTCATGAGCTCGACAGTATTTTCGCGGTGACCGACCGCGTGATCATGCTTGACCGCAACGAAAAAACCATCGTTGCCGACGGCCCCGTCCGGGATCTGAAAAATGACTCCCCCAACCCCTGGGTTCGCGAGTTCCTGACCCGCGCCGGGCTGAAATGTGCAGAATAACTTATTGGAGATTATGATATATGGCTGATGTTAATAAATTCAGGCTCGGATTGTTTGTCCTGGCCGGTGTCCTGCTGCTGATTGTCTGTATTGCGCTCCTGGGCATGCGCGATGCCTTTGTCACCAAAGGCAAACTGGTATCCTACATGCAGGAATCCGTCCAGGGGCTGAACGTGGGGGCCGCCGTCAAATACAAGGGCGTGCCGGTCGGCAGTGTCACCGGGCTGGCTCTTCAGGTCGAGGACAAAATGATCCGGGTCGACATGTCGGTGGACCTCCGGGCCTTCGCCAGTCAAAAAAGCCGCAGGCTCGACAATTTGCACAATTTCTACAAATTCATGGAGCGCGAGGTCGAGTCCGGGCTGCGCACCACCGTTGAATTCGCGGGCATTACCGGCATGCGTTATGTCGAACTGAACTATCACCCGGCCACCAGTGCAGTGATTAAACCGGAGCGTCCCGACCCCGGCGTCTTTTTCGTGCCGGCCACCTCCTCCAAAATTACCGATATCCTCAAGCTGGTTTCCGGTTCACTGGAGAAACTCAGCAAGGTTGATTTCCAGGGGATTTCCGATAAGATCGGCGACAGCCTTCTCTCCATGAAAAAATTGCTGGACGACCCCAATTTGCGCGGCAGCATCGAGCGCCTCGAACGCATGAGCACCAACCTCGACAACGCCTCCAGCGAAATCGCCAAGGTCCTGACCCGCGAAAAGATGGACGAGCTGGTCAACAACCTCAACTCCACCATCAAGTCGATCGACGAACTCAGCAACACTTCGAATACCATCATGCACAATTCCAAGATTCCGGAAACCACCGGGGCACTGCGCAATGCTTCCGGCTCGATCGCCAGCCTCGAAGAAAACCTCAAAGTCACTCTGCAGAAGCTGAACAACGCCATCGACACCATCACCGAACTGACCTCTGCCCTGGACGAAGACCCCAGCTCGGTCATTCGCGGCAAACAGAAAAAGCCAATATTCCCAAATAAATAATACGGAGGAAGAATGAAAAAAAATCTGCTCATTGCCCAGTCCGGCGGGCCCTCGCCGGTAATCAACAGTTCCCTGCGCGGCGTGATCGACGCGGCCAAGGCCTTTCCCGATAAGATCGGCACGGTCTACGCAGGCTGGCACGGCATCGAAGGCGTGCTGAAGGAAGAACTGCTTGATCTCTCCTGCCAGTGCGAAGATGAAATCGCCCTGCTCCGCAATACCCCGGCCGCCGGCGCCATCGGCACCTGCCGCTACAAGGTGAAATCCAATCAGAAAGAAGATTTCGAGCGCATCATTGAAGTCATCAAGGCCCACAATATCGGTTATTTCCTCTACAACGGCGGCAATGACTCCATGGATACGGCCAACAAGGTCGCCAAGCTCGCCCAGGAACGCGGCCTCGACTGCATCGGCATTGGCGTACCCAAGACCATCGACAATGACGTGGGCGACGCTGAATTCAAGCTCATCGACCACACCCCCGGCTACGGCTCCGTGGCCCGCTACTGGTCCAATATCGTCCAGAACGCCGAAGAAGAAAACCGCGGTTCCAGCCCGGCTGACCCCGTGCTCGTCCTGCAGGCCATGGGCCGTAAAATCGGCTTCATCCCGGCCGCCGCCCGCCTCGCCGACCCGAAACGCGAAACCCCGCTGCTGATCTTCCTCTACGAAGCAGGTTTGACCATGGAACAGATGGCTGACAAAATCAATGCCACGGTCAAGGAACGCGGCCGCGCGGTGGTCGTCGTCAGCGAAGGCTGTGACGTCGGCGACCTCGGCTTCACCAAAGACAGTTTCGGCCACGCCCAGTTCGGCGCCAGCGAAACCACCGTGCAGCAGGCACTGGTCAATTACCTGAACAAACACGGCATCAATGCCCGCGGCAGCGCCCGTGGCCAGGCCTTTGGCACCGACCAGCGCGCCACGGCGATTTACGCCTCGACCGTTGACCTCGACGAAGCCTACCGCTGCGGCCAGAAGGCCGTGCTGCTGGCTGCCGAGGGCCAGGGCGGCTTCATGTCCACCCTTCTCCGCGAGCCCGGCCTGATTTATCAGGTCCGCTACGACAAAGTGTCGCTGGAACAAGTCGCCAACTCCGAGCGTTTCTTCCCGAAAAACTGGCTCACTGCCGACGGCAGCGACGTGACCGACGAATTCATGAATTACGTCCGTCCGCTGGTTGGCGAAGACTGGCCGAGCGTCCCGGTCATCAATGGCCGTCAGCGCTTCACCCAGTTCAAACCGGTGTTTGCCGACAAGAAGCTCCCGGCTTACGAGCTCGAAGCTTTCCGCAAGAAATAATTGCGCATAGTCGAGTAGAAGCCCGGCCGTTAATTGGCCGGGCTTCTACTTAGTATTGAAATATCGTTGGACGGTAATATGTGACAGGAGAATTTGCCACAATGGCAAACAGCAGCAATCCAAATGAAAATCCGGAACGGTCATTTTTGCTGTATGCAACCGATGACGGTGTAATTCATGTCAACGTTCGAGTTGACGGTGAAACCGTATGGCTGACCCATGGAGCAATGGCGGAACTGTTTGACTGCACTCCGGAAAACGTAATTCAGCATTTATCAAATATTTACGACAGCGGCGAATTGCTCCAGGAGGCAACTGCTAAGGATTTCTTAGTAGTTCGCCAGGAAGGAGCACGCCAAGTATCCCGGAACCTCAAACATTTTAATCTGGATGTCATTATAGCGGTGGGGTACCGGGTCAACTCAAAACGCGCGACTCAATTCCGGATATGGGCGACACGGATACTGAAAGAGTACATGATCAAAGGCTTTGCGCTGGATGATGACCGCCTGAAGCAAGGTAAAAACGTATTCGGCGAAGATTATTTCCGGGAACTGTTGGAACGTGTCCGCTCGATCCGCGCCAGTGAGCGCCGCATCTGGCAACAAATTACCGACATATTTGCCGAATGTTCCACCGATTATAACCCGGCCTCCGAAGTTGCCCACAGCTTTTTTTCGGAAGTGCAAAACCTGTTTCATTATGCGATAACCGGATTGACCGCGCCGGAGATTATTGTCTCTAACGCCGACAAGTCGAAGCCTCATATGGGGCTTTCCACGTGGAAACATGCCCCGGAGGGACGTATTCTCAGCACGGATGTGACCGTTGCAAAAAATTACTTGTCGGAAAAGGAAATCAGGCAATTGGAGCGGGCCGTATCCGGATTCTTTGATTACATTGAGCGGATTATCGAAAATAGAACCACTTTCACCATGAGCGCCTTTGCGGAAAGCGTCCGCAAGTTTCTGTCGTTTAATGAATACATGATACTTGAAGGAAAAGGGAAAATAACCCGCAAGGCCGCTGACGAAAAAGCCTTGGCCGAATATCAGGAATTTAACAAAACGCAGCCGATAGTGTCAGACTTCGACAAACTGATAAAGAAAATTGAGTCTCCCGAAAAATAGTAACAAGCCTCGCCAGGCTCATTAGCTATCCGGTCTTTTTCTTTTAACTGAGGCGGCGGCCGAAAATCTGGCTGATCCGCCAGACCTCGCCGGACTGCTCGAAGTCGATTCGCAAATCCTGGTCGAAATGCGCCACAATGGTATTGCCCTGCCACTCGTACGGCGTGCCGTTCCAGATCAGGAAGCCCTCCACGAATATGATATGGTTGACCTCGAATTGCTGAATGCACCACATGGTGATATCGATGAATTTCTGCATCTTGACGGAGTCGAAAACCTCGTCCGGCACCCCTGAGAACGCCACGAAAACCGCCCCCGCGTCATGTTCTCCACGGTAGTAACACAGATTATCACTGAAAATACCGCAGGCGGCAATGGCCAGATGATGACCGTTCACGGTCTCCGTGAGCTCGAATTGCGCCGTGGCAAACGGCTCGAGCCCCCACGCCTCGCCGGTTTGCCTGGCGGCATTTGCGAGCTCCAGTATCTGCTCGTCGAATTCATTGATATTTTCCCAGCCCCACATCCAGCTGTTGGACACGTGCGCCTCGGAACCGATGAACTGAAGCGGATATTCGTCTTGACCGAAGGAAATCACACCCCGCTCAAAATCCATGTTCCAATCCCGCTCCCGTACCACCAGCTCCGCGACAGCACTTTGAACCGTCATCATTTCCCCTAAACAGGCGGAAAAAACCTCATCCCAATTACTCCGGTCTATATCATAATCGCCGTCAAACAGCGACTGATGTTCATTTTTCGAACTGCTTTTCTTTTTGCCGAAGAAACTACCGAAAAGCCCCATCCCCATCCTCCAATTTTTTTATCTCAAAGAGCACCCAATCCACCACCGGTTTCCACATCTTTCCAGCTTTTGAAGACAGTGGTATAATAAGTAACTCTGGTGAAGTCATATTTCTGCAGCTTCTCCGCATGCATATCCATGAATAGAACCGCAACCCCGCCGTGACGGTCAAAATCATTTGAAGGTTCACAATCCTGGGTATAGTTATCATGGTCGCTGTCTTCTTTGCTGAACACCACATTGTCGCGCCCGGTTTCCTCGACCAGGATCATGCTGGACGCCCCGGTTTTCGCCCGGTCGATCAGCGTCTGGTGCCACGAACCAAAGCCCCCTACCCGCAAAAATACCTCATTGCAGTTCAAGGAATAAGAAAAATCCCGCTCTGTATCTTTGGTGCAGTGAAAAATCTTTTTCTGGGCATCACAGGCAATGCGCAAACTGTTTGTCCAGCCGTGTCCACCAGGATCATTCTCCTCTTCCCATTTCGGGGCATTGGCGGCCCTAGGCAGACAGCTATTGGAGTCCTGGACATACTGGGCGATAAACAGCCCGATCTGCTTGTTGTTGCTGAGACAGTTGGAAGCGGCGGCCGAATTACGGGCCTTGTTGAGAGCCGGCAGCATCAGTCCGGCGAGGATGGCGATAATCACGATCACCACGAGCAGTTCGACGAGAGTAAAATCCCTTCTCATTCTTTTCTCCATATTTGTTGATTTTACCCCTTGTTGTATATCTATTATAACCCCAACCCCGGAAACTTCAACCTCAATCAAAAGTTTTATTACAAAAATATAATATTATCGGCTTCCGGGTAAAAAAATATGGCCGGTACACCGTCTTCCCTGAATTCTCCAATTCAGGAGCCAACGGCTCCGGCCAATTCAGGCGGCAGAGCCGCCGTCCAATTTAGTCGTCCTTCCCGTCGTCCATCGGGCAGAGGGAATTGCGGTAGATTTCGGCTACGGCTTCGCAACTGCTCTGGGTCGGTGCCAGGCCGATCAGGGCTTCCAGCGACGGCGTATTGAAGGCCAGGTTCACCAGCCCGTCGATGTCGCTTTCCTTGAAACCGTCATCCTGAAGCTTTTCAGGCGCGCCCATTTTCTTCAGCCATTTTTCGACCTTGACGGCGAACTTGTGGGCCTCGCCCGGTTCACCCTTGAAATGCGGAATCGCCGGTTCGAAAATATAGGACAGCACATGACCGGAGACCGGGTAAATATTCTGAACCACCGCGGGCAGCAGCATGGCCAGTCCGAGGCCGTGGCTCAGTTCCGGCTTCAACGCGCTCAACGGATGCTCGAGCGCATGGGTGTAATGCAGCAGCGAATTGTCGAAGGCGACGCCACCGAGCATGGCCGCATACATCAGGAAATAACGCGCCTCGAGGTCCTTCGGATTGGCCATGACGCGCGGCAGGTATTCGTTGACGATATCGATGGTCTGGCGGGCCAGGGTAATGGCCAGCGGATTCACCACCTTGGAGGTGGAGGCTTCCACCACATGGTTCACGGCATCGATGCTGACATAGCAGGTCTGCTTAAGCGAGAGCCCGGTGGTCAGCGCCGGATCGTCGATCGAATACAGCGGATAAATGCAGTCGCAGGCAATGGCCGGTTTGTAGTTGGTTTCCGGAATCGTCACCACGGCGAAACGGTTCGCTTCCGTGCCGGTACCGTGCGTCAGGTTAATGGCGACAATCGGCAGCGCTTCCTTGGGTTCGAACTTGAAGACATACAGGTCGCGGGCGCTGTACTGCTGATTTTTCAACAGGATCGCGGCGCTCTTGCCGGCGTCGATCGGGCTGCCGCCGCCGATGCCGATCACGGCGTCCGCCTTGATCTTTTTGCCGAGCGCGACGGCTTCATCCACCTGGTCCGCGGTGGGATTCGGGGTGACTTTGTCGTAGATTTCGTAGCCGATGCCGTGCTTTTTCAGAGCCTCGGAGACATAATCCCAGGCGCCGGTCGACTTATAGGAACCGCGACCGGAAACGACCAGAAGGTTTTTCACGCCGCGTTCTTTGAGTTTCTCAACGATGAAATCGATTTTGGCGATGGCCCCTACCCCGAAAAACACGGTGTTGCGGACCCTGATTTCACGAACAGCATTGATGTCGATGCATTTTTTCCACATGAGACTACTCCTCCTGTTATTGGTTTCCAGTACAGAAAAGTAGCATCGAAATGCGGAAATGTCAAGTTTTTTACATCAGTTTGACGCGAGGCAAATCCTGCACGTCGACCAGTCCCATCACCACATTGTCGGAGTCGACGGCAATGATCGCGTTGATGTTTTTTTGTTCAAGGATTTTCAGCGCTTCGATCGCCAGCGAATCCGCCTGAACCCGCACCGGATTCGGGGTCATGATTTCGCCTACCTGCCGCGCCAGAACTTCCAGTCCGTGCTCGGCGTGACGGCGGAAATCCCCGTCGGTAAAAATTCCGAGCAGACGGTTGCAGTCATCGACGATGATCGCCGCACCGCTGCGCGACGCCGTAATTTTCAGCAACGTATCCTTGACGGTATCCCCGGGGCGAACCAGCGCCAGGCGTTCGCCGCTGCGCATGATGTCGCGGATGCGGGTCGTAACGGCCCGGCCGATCGCGCCGCCCGGATGCAGCATACCGTAGTTTTCCTTGGTGAAACCGCGGGTTTCCAGCAGGACCATCGCCAATGCGTCGCCCAGAGCCAGCAACGCGGTGGTCGTCGTGGTCGGGGCCAGGTTAAAGGGACACGCTTCCTGCGGCACCGCCATATTCACGGTCATGTTGCTGAACTCAGCCAGCCGCGAAGAACTGTTGCCGGTAATCGCGACAATCTCGATGCCGAGGCGCTTGGCCGGATTCAAAATCACCAGCAGTTCCTCGGTCTCGCCGCTGTAGCTTAATGCGATCAGCAGGTCGTCTTTCTGCAGCATGCCGAGGTCGCCGTGCAGCGCCTCCACCGGATGCATGAATACCGCCGGCGAGCCGATGCTCGACATGGTGGCGGCGATTTTCTTGCCGATATAACCGCTTTTGCCGATGCCGGTGAAAACGATTTTGCCGCCCTTGTCCAGCGTGGCTTCGCAACGCTTAACCAGTTCGATGAATTCACCGTTCAGATTGTCGCGCAGGGCCTGCAGCCCGGCGATTTCCACATCAAACACCTCTCTGGCGCGTTCAATAATCCGGTCCATACCTACCTCACAAACGGCAGGAGCGCAAGTCGGTGACGATAATGCCCCGCGCGCCCAGCTCATAAAGTTCATCCATGATACGGTTGCTCTCCGACCGCTTGACCATGGCCTTGACGGCCACCCAGTCGGGGTTGCTCAGCGGCGCAATGGTCGGAGCCTCGATCCCCGGAGTGACCTTGCAGGCCTTTTCCAGCTTTTCGCGCGGGATATCGTATTCGACCATGGCCCAGGTGCGGGCCACCAAAATGCCTTTCAACCGGCGAATCAGGGTCTGCACGGCGGGACTGGCGGCCACGTTTTTATTGCGGGCGATCAGGATCGCTTCGGAATTCATCAGCGGCTCGCCGACGACTTTCAAACCGGCTTCCTTCAATGTGCCGCCGGACTCGACCACGTCGGCAATGACGTCGGCCACGCCAAGGCTGATCGAGATCTCCACCGCGCCGTCCAGCCGGACGATCGAGGCTTCCATACCGCGGGTTTCCAGGTCGCTGAGAACCACGTTCGGATACGAGGTGGCAATCCGCAGCCCGTCGAACTTATCGGGGGTCAGGTCAGACATATTCGGCACCGCGTAACGAAACGACGATTTGCCGAAATTCAGCGCCAGCACCTCGTCGACCACCGCCCGGCTGTCCAGCACCAGGTCGCGCCCGGTGATACCGAGCTCGATGATCCCGTTGCCCACATAAACCGCGATGTCGCGCGGACGCAAAAAAACAAATTCGATCTGATTTTCCCGGTCGGTCACCATCAGTTCCCGGCCATAACGGGAGCATTTATAACCGGCTTCCTTGAGCAGATCCACGGCGGATTCGGACAGCGCCCCCTTGTTGGGGATGGCGATCCTGAGCATATTATTATTCATTTTGATTCCTTATAAATAGCGGTAAACGTCTTCGAGTTCGAGGTCATTGGCGATCATCATGACCTGGAGGTGATACAGCAGCTGCGAAATTTCCTCGGCGGTCTTTTCTTTGCCTTCATACTCGGCGGCCATCCAGACCTCGCCGGCTTCCTCGATAATTTTTTTGCCGATGAAATGCTTGCCCCTGGCCAGTTCCTTCACGGTGCCGGACTCCGGGTCGCCGCGTTCGATCTTGGCTTTCAATTCGACAAAAAGTTCTTCAAATCTTTTCATGTGTTTCAACCTTTCCGTTATCGGAACAATATAGCTCAAAAGAGCGGACTTTTCAACCGCATTAACGCCGACCGAAGCGTTTTTCCAGTTCGGCGATCGAAATATTAATGATCGTGGGGCGCCCGTGGGGACAGGAGAACGGCAGTTCACAGCAGGCCATTTGAGCGATCAGCCCCTTGGCCTCGTCCAGCGTCAGGTAATCGTGGGCCTTGACCGCGGCCTTGCAGGCGGAGCGCGCAATCACGTCGATCTCGTTGCGCCCGGTCAGCGAATCGTCCATCAGTTCCGACAGCATGTCGCGGATGATGCCGCCGATATTTTCCTGCCGGATATCCGGGGGCACCGAACTGATCATCACGGTGTTGCTGCTGAGCTGGGCGATATCGAAACCGAGTTTCTCGAAAATACCGCTGTTCTTGTCGACATACGCAGCCTCGGCGCGCGACAGCTCCAGCGTGATCGGCAGCAGCAGTTTCTGGGCCACGCCCCCCTGCTCCGCCGCCTTCAGGAAACGTTCAAAAAGTACCCGCTCGTGCGCGGCGTGCTGATCGATGATCAGGAGCCCGCTCTCGGAAGTAGCCAGCAGATACGAGCGGTCCAGGAAGCCGAGGAGGTTGATCTTGCCGCTGCCCGGCAGGAACGGGTCCTTGACCGGTTCTTTCGGCCCCTCGCTGACGATCACCTGCGGCTGCTCCGGTTTCCAGGTCTTCTGGACCATGGGTTTCGGCACGGAGTATTCATAATCCTGCGGTTCCGGGCGGGCGAAATCCATCACCGGCTGCTCATGCTCGGAAATTTCATAGGAGATCTCCGTCGACTCCAGCAGCGAACGCAGCGAAATCGCAGGGTCGATGTTTACGGTCGGGGCCGGCGACTGCCGCAAAGCATTGCGGATAGCCTCGGCAATGAGTCCGGCAAGTTTGTATTCCTGACGGAAACGCACCTCGCGCTTGGCCGGATGCACATTCACATCCACTTCATACGGATCGACCGTCAGGAACAAAATCACCGGCGGAAAACGCCCCACTTCGACCATGCCGCCGTATCCCTCGCGAATCCCCCGGTACAGCCCGGCGGCCTCCACCGCGCGGCCATTGACGAACGTACGCTGCTCCCGGCGCGAATTGCGGGTGAATCCATGCATGGCCACATATCCCTCGACCTTCACATCTTCCCGGACGAAATTCACCGGCAGCAGCGAGTTCCAGAAGGCCTTGCCGAAAAACGCGGTAATCCGCGAATCCAGCGCCGGAGCGCCAGGCGAATTAAAAACCCGGTTCCCATCCATGGTCAGCTCAAAAGCGATTTCCGGGTACGGCAGCGCCAGCTGATACATCATCTCCTGAATCTGGCGCTCCTCGGTAGCGATCGACCGCATGAATTTCTTGCGGGCCGGAGTATTGAAAAAGAGGTCGCGCACCTGGATTTCCGTGCCGGGGGCGCAGCCGGCCGGTTTGGCGTGAATGGCCTTGCCGCCGTTTACCACCACTTCGTTCCCCTCCCCGGCATCGTGAAGCCGGGTCCGCAGCGTGAAACGCGACACCGAGGCGATGCTCGGCAGCGCCTCCCCGCGAAACCCAAGGGTCATGATGTGGTCGATATCGCCTTCATTGTGAATCTTGCCGGTAGCGTGGGGCTCCAGACACATCAAGGCGTCGTCGGCATCCATGCCGGAACCGTTGTCGGTGACCACAATCGACTTCTGGCCGGCCTTCTCAATCGTCACCGAAATCCGGGTCGCCCCGGCGTCGATGGAATTTTCCACCAGTTCCTTGACCACCGAGGCGGGGCGCTCAATCACCTCGCCGGCGGCGATACGGTTGCTCAGCTGTTCCGACAATACCTTGATCTTGCTCATCTCAATTGTCCTTTTTTTCCTGCAGGGTCCGGACAATTTTGAGAAATGCCGGATCTTCGCGGACATCGTCAAATATCGGCTGCTGCAGCAAATCCAGCAGACGGGGCCCCATGCGGTTCCCTGCCATCTGGAGGTAATTCATCGCCCGCTCTTTCTGACCGTCCATAATACAGATTCCGGCCATGCTCAAGAGGATGTCGCCGGAGCGCGGGTCGAGCCGCAGCGCCTCCTGCAGACCGTCGAGCGCCTGTTTATATTTGCCCAGTTGCGCCTGTGTATAGCCCAGATTGGCAAACACGACCGGGTCCGTGGTATAAAAAACCGCCTGGCGCTGGTAAACCAGCTCGGCATCCTTGAAGCGGTCCATTAAAAACAGCGATTTGCCCAGCACCGACAGCGCCGTGTAATTCTGCGGATCGAAGATCAACAGCGTCCGGGAGTTGCTGATGGCCGTCTCGTAATCCTCGTCGACCAGCGCCGCCGTGGCGTCGAGCGCCAGACGGTCCAGCGACAGCCGCTCCGCCGGAGTCGGCCGTTTTCTCTGGTCAGCGGACGGTATATTCAGCAGCGAACTGCCGGCGTCCATGCTGAAGTGACCGATGTCCGGGTCCTGCGCTTCCCCGCGCGTGGTTTCCAGGCGGATCGTCTGGGTATTGGAGAGCACCACCGTCAACAACACGACCGTGCTCAAAAATAAAATCAGCGGAATCAGGGATTTCATGCGTCTCCCTCCGGGTTATTCAGGTAACAACGGCTGAAATGCTTCAGCGCGACCTCCGTTTCCGGCGGCATGCAGCAACGGCAGCGCTCGCGAAACGCTTCCGTGCGCCGCGCCACTTCGTCGCAACGGCCCGAGAAACGGCACCCCGCCGGGAAGTCGGACGGCAACGGCACCACCCCCTGAATCGTGGTCAGTCGCCCGGATTCGTGATTCAGCCTCGGCACCGCCGCCAGCAAAGCACGGGTATACGGATGATTCGGGTGATTGATCAATTCGTCGGTGGGCGCGGTTTCAACGATATTTCCAGCATACATCACCGCCACCCGGTCGGCCATTTCCGC
Source organism: Victivallis vadensis (assembly GCA_040394635.1). Lineage (GTDB taxonomy): Bacteria > Verrucomicrobiota > Lentisphaeria > Victivallales > Victivallaceae > UBA5239. Next base: position 17,497 of record JBEBRW010000021.1, read on the forward strand.
CACGATCCCGAGATTGTGCGTAACCAGGATAATCGCCATATCGCGTTCATCTCGAAGCTTTTTCAAAAGTTCAAGAATCTGCGCCTGAATCGTCACGTCCAGCGCTGTCGTGGGTTCATCCGCCACCAGCAGCGCCGGATTGCCGGCGAGCGCCATGGCGATCATTACGCGCTGCTGCATGCCGCCGCTCAATTCGTGCGGGAAACTGCGCAGCCGCGTCTCCGGCGCGGGGATGCCGACCTGCTTCAGCAGCGCCACGGCCTCGGCTTCGTAATCCGCCACGTCGCTGCGGTGCAGCTCCAGCGCCTCGATGATCTGGTCGCCGATCCGGAAAACCGGGTTCAACGATGCCGAGGGTTCCTGGAAAATATAGGCGATCCCGCCGCCGCGGATTTTCCGCAGCTCCCGGTTCGACATGCGCAGCGTGTCACCCTCAGTGCCGCCGTGGCGAAAAGTTACCCTGCCCGAGGTATAACGCGCCGCTGGCGGCAGCAGCCGCGCCAGCGAAAGACAGCTCACGCTTTTGCCGCAGCCGCTCTCGCCGACCAGTGCCAGGATTTCGCCTTTGTCCACCCGGAACGAAACATTGCTCACCACCGGCAGCCACTGCCCGTCCGAACAGAATTCCAGCGAAAGGTTTTCAACCTCCAGTAACGACATCATTTTCCTTGTTTTTATTCAGTCAAATATACAGTGATTCTATCAATTTTCAATATTTTTTTGCATCTTCCGGTACGGACTCTGTCCGAAAAGCGGCAAATGCTCTTTCAGGAAAAACATGCCGCCGCTCCGCAGCCGCCCGCCGTTCTGCAGCACATCCAGCATGGCCCGCCGCATGGAATTATCGCGCGGGTACTCCATGTAATCCCCTTTTTCGCGCCCGAAAATGAAATAAACACCGTCATGACCGCTCGACGGCCGCGGAAAAAGGTACAGTTCGCGCATCAGTTTGGCCAGATTCGACTCCGGCAGCACCTGTTCATAATACGGATAAAAAATCCACGACGCGCAGAAAATCGCCGGGAAATCCATCTGCGGGAAATACTTGCCGAAAAATTCGAATGCCAGACGGAACGACTCTCCGCAAAGCTCCGGCGTCATCTTGCCGCCCTCGGGAATATGCACGCCCAGCACATCCGAATCCGCCCGGACCACCACTTCCCATTCGCTGTCGGGCAGCTCGATGATCCGGTTCTCCGCCACGCCGTCCGGGTTGTACGGAATCGCCATGGTCGTACCCGCCGCCCGGGCAAACGAACCGCAGAACGCGGCCTGTTTGTCGTCGGCAAACAACACATATCCGTCTTTGTCGAAAAGATTTTCGAGCGGGCCCGGCACCGCCTGTATCCGGCCGTCGCGGCGATGGCGGAAGACAATCGCATTGTAGTGATGCGCCTTGGCCAGCATGTACTCGAAGCGCCCCACCCGGAACACCGTGCCGTCAATATAATGCCGCAGCCAATGCAGCTGGGTGCGATTCAGCCCCGGCTTGCCGTAGCCGCTCATATAGGTGTCGTAATACCCGCGAATCCGCGTACAGCAGCACAGATATTCCTCCGGGATGCCGAGTTCGCCGAGCTTCGCCCGGACAAAAGGCGGCACCGAACAGGCAATCAGCAGGTAAAATATTCCGCCCTTCCCCGCGAAAAGCTCCTCAAACTCACTCCATTCCCGGAAGTTGATCTGATCGTAAACCACCAGGCTGCGGTGAGCGTGCCAGGCCAGCCGGACCAGTTGCGGATCGGCATTGATGCGCGCATTCATCTCCTCCAGCATGCCGAGCACTTCCGGCGCCAGAGCGGTATGCCGGAAATTCTCGCGCAAGGTTTCGAGTTGGAGGAACTCCGGGCCGGACGGCGGCATTTCGCTCTGCGAGCGCCACCAGTTCCGGCCCATGGCCAAAGCACACGCTTCATCCACCCGGTAAACGCGGCAGAATTCGGATATGTTCATAAATATTTGCCTTTGAACAATTATTGTTTCTGATACCACTTCCCGGTTTTATCCTGCAGCCAATGCCCTTTCTTGCTGATTTCGACAATCTTCGCGGCGCGCTGCTGCCCGACCTGGTCGACAGAGGCTTTGGTGCTCTTGGCGATTTCGTTGTACACGGTTTTGCGGTCGGCGTTTTCTTCCTTGGTGATTTTGTCGGCGTCGGCATCGTTGACCCTCGTTACCAGGTAGCCCTTGTTGTCTTCGCCCACCGTGCCCTTGTCCTTGTAGTCATTGATCTTGGTCAAACGCTGCTTCATGCGCTCCTTGATCTGCTCATTGGAGTCCGCGGCAAAAACCGTGGTGGCAAAACTCAAAACCAGGCACAATACCAGTAAAATTTTCTTCAACATTTTCGTTTCTCCTTCTTCTTCTTCTTGTTCTTCTTTTTATTGGTTATCCAGATCGCCGAAAAAATCGTCCAGCTGCTTTTCCACCCTGACATTGATGTCAATGGTCAAATGCACCGGCTTCACTTCGATGGGGGCGATTTCCACTTTGCTCTCCGTTTTAATGCATCCGGCCAGCGCCGCAGCGGCGACAAGCCCCAGTACCAACAATCCTTTTTTCATTTTTTACCTCCGGCAAGTTTTTGTATTTGAGAATTGAACTGCAATAATTGATTCAACGGCACGCTGGTATTCAGGTCCAGCTTAATGCCCTGAAAAGTCGCCTGCGCGCCCTCCACCCGGACCAGTCCGCCGCTTTTCGCGTCATAGGTGAACGGCAGTTTATCGACCGGGCGGCCATTGAACTGCGAGGCCAGGATCAGCTTGTCCCCCTCGCTCCTCAGGTCGACCTTGAACCAGTCGTAATTGAAATTCTTCAGCGCCTCGGACGCCAGGTCCAGCTGGTTGTACTGAGCACTCCCCTGCGGTATGGAGTCCAGCATATTGTCCAGATTCTTGAACTTGATATTCTTGGTTTCGCCGGGGGCCGAATAGAGGAACCCGGGGCGAAGCTGGATGCCGGCGCTCCCCACCGTCATCGGCAAGCGCCCGTAAATCGTGCCGTCGCCCTCGGCCGTGGCCAGCCCGGTCTGACCGATGACCCGGGAAATATTCAAACCGTCGAAATAGATCGTGGCATTGACATTGCGGTCACCCGGCGCAAGGCGCAGCGAATAGGTGAAGACACTGCCGCCGCACCAGTCGACGCTGAAACTCTCCAGCAGAAACACCATGTTCCGCTCCAGCGAAAACCCGGTCTCGATATTTTCGAATACAAAGTTTTTGAACTTCAATTCCTTGCAGACCAGCCGCTGCAGCGCCTCGGTTTTCAGCGTCGGCAAATCCGGAAATCCAATCTTGAAATCCAGCCCGGACGCCGCCAATTTCATCTCGTCATTGACCAGCCGTCCGTCCGTCAGATAAGCCGTACAGTCCCCTGTCTGCTTCTTCGCCGTCCAATGGTAATTCGCATTAATCCCCAGGTCGCCGCCGAGTTTCATGTTCTTCAGGGCCGGGGCCAGACTATCCAGCGCCATCAACGCGGTTTTGTCTTTAGCGGCCACGTCCAGCCGGACATCCACGGCCAGCTCGGGGCTCAGGGAAACCGTGCAGACATTCCGGCAGTCGAGCGGCAGCATGCTCTGCAAAATCTGACCGTCCAATACCAACTGATCTTCCGTACGTTTGACCTCATATTTTACCTGATCAATCTTATAATTTTTGAACTCCGCTCCGGTCAGATCGATGCTGCCCGTCTCCGCGGCCTCCAGCGGCAAAACGATATTCAGCGCTCCGGTATGCGCCTCGAACTCCGGCACGCCAATGCCTCCGGTATGCAGCTTGACGCTGCCGATAAGTTTGCCGTCCTTCAGCCCGATATTGCCATTCAGCAGCGGGGCCGCGACCTCGATCGCTTTCCCCGCCGTTTTCAAGTTCAAATCCGGCGTCACCGCCACCTGGTTCCGGGAGCGGATCACTCCTTTATCGATGGTACCGCTGCTGCTCACCGCGATTTTTTCGAATGTCATATTCACCAGGTTTTCCCAGCCGGACTCGGTCAGCGCCAACTGGTAATTCCACGCGCCAACTTGCTCCTTCAGGTTCCATTTGAAGTCGAAATCATGATTCAGCGGCAAGTCGCGGGTAATCCACAACTGCTTTTTCAAACTACTGCCGATCTTGCCGTTGAGGATCAATTCATCCCCGTTCCGGACAATCTGGCCGCCGCTTTCGGTGAGTTCAAACATCAGCGGCCGCGCCAGCCGGATTCCGTTCATGCTCCAGTCAAAATGATCCTTGTCCGCCTGAACCAGCGAAACGACAAAAAATTTACCCTCGGGAACGCTGACCGCAAATTGAGGCGAACCGACGCTCAGGCGGTCGAATGACAATTCGGCTTTCAGATCGCGCAATTCCTTGCTGTCGTAAATCTGCCCGGTCACCTTCCCCTGAAGCGAAGCGTTGCCGAAAAGTCTTTTCTGCTTCATTTCCGGCATGAAATTCGTGTAATTCGCCAGCCGCAGCGATGATTTAAGGTTGAGCTCAAACTGGCCGCTGCCACGATTGAAGGTACCGTTCATATTGAACTTATCCCCGGAAAACTGGACCGAACCACGGGCCCGCCACGGCTTATCCAGCTCATCCGGCATGTTCAAACTCAGCGACACCGGAATCGTATACAGCGCCTCATTGTACCTGACCCTGAATTCGCAATCCTTCAAAATCACCCGCTGCAGATACACCAGACCTTCCTTTTTCCCGCTTTGTTCCGGCTTGGCAGTACTTTTCTCTTTATTATTATTGACGAGATCCGGGTAAATCCCCGGAATCGACCACTCGCCATTTTCCTGCACGGCATTGACCCGCAGCCCCGTAATCAGCAAGCTTTTGATCTTGATCTGCTTCTGAAACGGATAGAACGGCAGCGAATAGTTGACCCGGATCGAGTCAACTGAGATCGAACGTTTCCCCTCGATTCGGATTTTGGCATTGCGCAATTCCGCCTGAGTCAGCCCCAGCGAAGTGACATTGGCCTCGAGCCCGGCGATACCGGCGGACTCCGCCAGCGCCGGCAGCAGTTTACCGCTCAGCCACACCGGCAGACTCTGCAGCAGCAGAACCACCGCCACCGTTACTACCACAATGGCAATCCGGGTCAGACAGCCGCGGTTTATCCGTTTTTTCTTTTCTTCACTCATTTTTCACCGGTTTTATGTAAAAAAATATTCGCCAGATCGCAAACCAGAATATCAGAAATGCCAGGCAGATGAAAAACACCGGCCAGCCCCCCTTTTGAATCACCAGCGGCACCGCCAGCGAGGTCCAGATGCCCCCGCCCATGAACGGCTCGTGAAACAATTGCTTATAACCGAAAGCCGAGGCCGCACAGGTTTTATTGTCCGGGTCGACCGTACGCAACAGCAACAGCCCGGTCGCCGTCACCCCCATCGACTGCCCGAACTCGGCGATCGACCGCTCAAACCACGCTTCCCTGAAAATCCGTTTCCCCAGAAACAGCACCGTAAACACATTCCAGGCAATGCCGAAAAGAATCAGGATCAAGAGCGGCAACCAGTAATTCAACACAAATTTGATCTGGATCGTCGCCACCGCCGATACTACCAGAAAATCCAGCGACGCCCCGGACAAACGCTGCATCTGTCCCGCGTCCACGAGTGCACGCGTTCTGGTTTTGTTCAGCATGAACTGCAAAATCAGCCCGCCGATCATACAGAGCGGAAACAGCGGGAAACTGGTCAGGATATGCGTATTCTGAATGGATTCCGGAACCACTCCATTCAGCAGAACCAGCCCCATTTTCATCTCATACCCGATCAACACCGCAATCCCGATGATTGCGATATGCAGTGCCAGCGAATCCACCGAATCGGAATGCACGGTCTGCTTGCCGGCCGGCGGCTGCCGCCGGAGCCGATAGATTCCGCGCTGTTCGAGTTTGCTCATATCGTTGAACGTACGGATGTTATCGATCTCGCCGCGCCGCGCGGCCACATTGATCAGGATCATCCCGATGATAATCCCGAAAACCATCCCGCTCGTCGCCATGGTGTAGCCCAGGTCAACCCCCTCCGGCCAGCCCAGATCTTTAAACATCTTGGTCAATCCGCCGACCGTACCGTGCCCACCCTCGAACCCGATTTCGATCAAGTTTCCGAACACACTCGGCACCCCGAACACCGGCCCCAGGAAAAGCAGCACCACAATCAGCCCGACCACATATTGTCCCCAGGCCGTAATCTGCCCGAAACAGACTTGCGGCATGGTGATTTTCCACATTCCGGCCTTGCCGGAGTGCTTCACGCCGAGGAACAGCGAAGCAAATACGATATTGATCAGAAAGCTGGGCAGATTGTTCCACGCCGCGAACCATTCCGGGGAAATCCAGTTGCCGCAGACATTAATAATCACCAGCCCCAGCGCCCCGCCGATCACCGAGGCCGGCAGGTACAACCGTTGAAACAGCGGTACATAGGTGCGGATCAGCTTCCCCATCAGGAGCAGTACGCACAATCCGCAAAATGACATTACCGCAATCATTATTTCTCCAGACTCCTGAGCCATTTGATTTCTTCCGGCCACAGCTCAGGCTCAATCGTCTCCAGAATCAACGGGATACCGTCGAAACGTTTGTCTTTCATAATATACCGGAACACCGCCTCGCCGAGATTGCCCTTGCCGAGCGAGTTATGGCGGTCCACGTGGCTGTCGAAATCGGACTTGGCATCGTTCAGGTGCATGCCCTTGAGCCACTTGAAACCGACGATCCGGTCGAATTCGGCGAAAGTCGCCTCGCATTCATCCTCAGTCCGCAGGTCATAACCGCCCGCAAAAGTATGGCAGGTATCCAGACACACCGCCACCCGCTTCTGGTCCTTGACCTGCTCGATGATCTTCGCCAGATGCTCAAATTTAAATCCCACGTTCGAGCCCTGCCCCGCCGTGTTTTCGATGACGGTGATCACTTCCGGCACTTCCTGATGCGCGATATTCAACGACTCCGCGATCCGCGCCAGGCACTCGTCCTCGCTGATCTGGTTCAAATGCGCACCCGGATGGAAATTCAGATAAACCAACCCCAGTTGATGACAGCGTTTCACCTCGTCATTGAACGCCTTGCGGGATTTTTCGAGTCCCTCCTCAGTCGGCTGCCCGAGGTTGATCAGATAACTGTCATGCGGCAAAATCGACTCCGGTGGAAAATTCAGTTTTTTGCAGTTTTCCTTGAATGCCGCGATATTCGCCTCGCCCAGCGGCGCCGCGTGCCACTGCTGCTGATTTTTCGTAAACAAAGCGAACGCATTCGCCCCGATTTTATGCGCGTTCAACGGCGCATTCTCCACCCCGCCGCTGCTGCTGACATGTGCTCCGATGTACTTCATTTGACTTCTCCTCCTATGTAAACTTCGCAATTTTCCACGATTTCGTTGAGCATGGCGTCGTAGTCGCCGAGTTGTTCTTCTTCGAACAGCGCTTTGTCCAACGGTACCGAGGTGGCGGGCTGGTCCGGCGCGAACACCGTGCAGCTATCCGGCACCTGCCAGCTGGAAAGCTCAAACGTGCCGATCCGCCGCGCGATGTCGATGGCTTCGCTCTTGTCCATGCCGATCAGCGGACGCAGCACCAGCGCGCTGACGGCGCTGTTGGTCGTGCCCAGGTTCACAATCGTCTGGCTGGCCACCTGCCCCACCGATTCGCCGGTGACGAGCGCCTTCGCGCCGCAGCGATCCATCAGCTTCTCGGCAATCCGGAACATCATCCGCCGGTACAGCACGGTGCGGTAGCGCGCGTTGCAGTTGTCGCGGATCGCCTTCTGGATTTCCGCCAGGTTGCAGAGAAAAAGCTTGCCCGGGCGCTGCCATTGATTCAGCGAATCGGCCATCTTCCGGACCTTTTCGCAAGTCTCGGGCGGAGTGTAGGGATCGCTGTGAAACGTCACATAATGCACCCGGCAGCCGCGTTTCATCAGCATATTGCAGGCCACCGGCGAGTCGATACCGCCGGAGAGCAGCGCCAGCACCGGCGGATTGCTCCCCACCGGCAGCCCGCCCGGCCCCTTGGCCTGTTCGAAATAAACAAACGAAAATTCGTCGCGCACCTCACAGAAAACCGTGATTTCTGGCTCGGTCAGGTTCACGTACAACCCGTCGTTGCGATTGAAATTGCCGTCGATGATCTCGGCGATATCGATTTCGATGTCCTTGGAGGTCATCGGGAAATGCTTGTCGCTGCGGCGGGCGCGCACGGCGAACGCCACCTTGTCGTGTTTCGCAAACGCCGCCTCAAAAAATCCGCCCGCGTAGCGCTTGACCGTGTCGCGCAGGAATTCGATGTTGCTCGGTCCCATGATCACCGGCGAAAACGACTCGATCCCGAACGCATAACCGAGCTGTTTTTTGATGGCAGAGAGCTCGTCGCCAGTGAAAACCTGTTTGTCCTTGCGCGAGACCCAGATACGGCCGCGGACCTTGGCGATTTTCAGGTCCGCCACGCCGCGCAGCAGATAGCGCAGGTTTTCGACCAACTGGTTTTCGAACATGTTGCGGTTGTTGCCTTTGGTGGCAATTTCATGATAACGGCAGATTACGGCATTGTACATAATTATTTCCTGTATTGGAATCCGAGACCGAGCACGGCATCGCGCAGCTTGTCGCCGAGCGGACCGTGCACCACGTAAACCGGGAACTCGCGGCGCAGCGGGTAATCCCCGCGCTGCTTCTCAAACGTTTCCACGGACTTCCGCAGCCCGTCACTGTCCCGGGTGATATCATAAGACACATTGACTATTTTCAGTAAATCCTGTTCAAAATCGCCGGTATCCGCTGCCTTGATATTCGGCTCGGGCGGCATCGGCACGTTGTTCGGATACCAGTCGCTCAACGGCAGATCGAAGAATTTCGCCACCGCGTTCACGCTCATCGCCGTGCCGTTGGCCTTGCCGTCGGTCGAGTACCCTGCGATATGCGGCGTTCCATAGTCGACCAGCGCCAGCAATTCGAGGTCAATATCCGGTTCCTCTTCCCATACGTCGAGCACCGAACCGGCCAACTTGCCGGATTTCAACACCGCTTTCAAAGCACTGCCGTCGCAAACCTCGCCGCGCGAGGAGTTAATATAAAACGCACCGGGTTTCATCCGGTCAAAAAACATCTTATCTGCCATGTGAAACGTTGGATATTTCCCGCCCTTCTCCAGCGGCACGTGAGTGGTCACCACATCGGCCTGCGCCAGAATCTCGTCGAGCTCCACGAACCCGGCCTTGCCTTCGCATTCGGCGCGCGGCGGGTCGTTCAGCAATACCTTCATGCCGAGCGCCTTGCCGACTTTGGCGACCTTGCTGCCGACATTACCCACGCCGATCACGCCGAGCGTTTTGTCCTCCAGCTTGAAACCGTGCTTCACCGCCAGATTCAGCAGTACCGAGGTGATATATTGCGCCACCGAGCTCGAATTGCAGCCGGGCGCATTGGTCCAGCAGATGTTGTGCGAATCCAGATAATCCGTGTCGAAGTGGTCATAACCGATGGTAGCCGTGGCAACAAATTTAACGGTCGAGCCCGTCAGCAGAGCGGCATTGCACTTGGTCCGGGTGCGGGTAATCAGCGCGTCGGCGTCGGCCACACTGTTGGCATTGATGACGGCGCCGGGCTGGTAGAGCACCTCGGCCATGGGTTCGAACACGCCTTTGCTGAAGGGTATTTTATCGTCGATGACAATTTTCATGCTCACACCATCCGTTTCAGGGCATCTTTGCCGGACATGCCGGGGGTGATGCCGAGTTCTGCGGCCTTCGGGCTCACGCCCAGCACTTCCGCCTCCAACATTGCGTCGATATTTTTCGCGGAGACCACCGCCACCGCGTCGCCAAGCCGTTCCGCGACCTCGAGGTTGAAATACCGGCAGCCCAGAAATCCCTTGCCGCCCTTGATAATCAATACGGCACTATTAGTGGTCGGAATCGTGTATGTGTCAAAACTCAAACCGTCAAAAGAAATCTTTTCCATGAGAGGCTCCTCCGTTATATTTATAGAGGTAATATAGAGCCATCAGGGAAAAATATCAATTATTTTACCGGAGATATGGTCAGAAATCGAATGTTCCCTGTCCCATGACGTCTGCGGCTTCGGTGGTCCAGTAAATCGGCTCCTCGCCGCGGCGCGCCAGTTCCTGATTGATCTTGGAAAACGGCCTGCTGCCGAAAAATCCGGTGTAGGCGGAGAGCGGCGACGGATGCGCCGACTGCAGCACCATGTGCCGCGACTGGTCGATCAGCGCCAGTTTCTTCTGCGCCGGTTTACCCCAGAGCACGAAAATCACCGGTTTCTCGCGGCGGTTCACGGCCTTGATCACCCCGTCGGTAAACTCTTCCCAGCCCATTTTCTGGTGGGAAGCGGCCTCGTGGGCACGCACCGTAAGTACGGTGTTCAGCAGCAACACGCCCTGTTCCGCCCAGTTTTCCAGGCAGCCGCTTTCCGGCGGCACACAGCCGAGGTCTTCCTGCAGCTCCTTGAAAATGTTCTTCAGTGACGGCGGATACTTGACGCCGGGGCGGACCGAAAACGCCAGCCCGTGCGCCTGTCCATCGTCATGATACGGGTCCTGCCCCAGGATCACCACCTTCAGGTCCGCGTACGGGGTCAGCCGCAACGCGCTGAAAATGTGCTTCTGCATCGGAAAAATGGTCTGTTCCTCGTATTCCTCGGAGAGTTTTTCCTCGAGCGCGGCAAAGGACGGAGCGCTGGTCGCTTCTTCAAGCTCCCGGCGCCAATCCCCCGGTATCATTTGTTTCAAATTCATAATATCAGTCCGCGCAGTTGAGCATGCCGCCGGCGAGAACGATCCGCAGATCTTCGTCGGAGAGCTTGTGGTTCAGGGTAATCTCGACGCCGCCCGGAATTCTGGCCTTGACCGTGTTTCCGGCCTGCAGCTGCTGCGGCAGGTTTTCGATGACGATGGCGTCGCCTTCATTGATCAGGTCGTAATCGGCCGGATTGACGAAAGTCAGCGGCACGATCCCGAAGTTGATCAGGTTAGCCGAGTGGATACGCTCGATCGCCAGGGCAATGACGGCCTTCACCCCCAGGTACATCGGGCAGATCGCCGCGTGTTCGCGGGAGGAGCCCTGTCCGTAGCTGTCGCGGGCCACGATCACGCCGTGTCCGCCGGCATCGCGCACACAGGCGGCACGCTCGGCGAAGCTCGGCTTGCCGGGCTCGGTGAAGCATTCAAAAACGACTTTGGAATAAGCCGGAATATTGCTGCGCAGTTTCAGGTGAACACCGGCGGGCATGATGTGGTCGGTGGTGATTTTGTCGCCGACTTTGATCACGACTTCGCCGTTGAGTTTCTCCGGCAGCGGCTGGTTCATCGGCGGCTCGCCAATGGTCCGCTTGCGGATGATTTCGACCGGATTCGCCGAGGGGGCGAACACCAGATTGTCGTTGATCAGGAATTCCTGCGGTTCGGCGACTTCCGGGTATTCGATGCCGAGGTTGCGCGGGTCAGTGAATTCACCGGTCAGCGCGGCGGCCACGGCGGTTTCGGGACTGACCAGATACGCCTGGTCGCCCTTGGTGCCGGTACGCCCGGCGAAGTTGCGGTTAAATGTCCGCAGGGTCACGGTGTCGTCAGACGGGCTCTGACCCTGCCCGATGCACGGCCCGCAGCCGGTTTCCAGCACACGCGCCCCGGCGGCAATGATGTCCGCCAGCATACCGTTGCGCGCCAGCATTTCCAGCACCTGACGGCTGCCGGGGGCGATCGAGAGCGTCACATCCTGCGACACCTGACGGCCCTTCAGAACTTTCGCCACCATCGCGAGGTCGCGGTACGAACTGTTGGTACAGGAACCGATGATGACCTGATTGACCTTGCCGCCTTTCATTTCGGCAATGGTTTTGATGTTATCCGGACTGGACGGGCAAGCGGCCAGCGGCACGATCTGCGCGAGGTCGATTTCGATGACCTGATCGTACTCGGCATCGGCGTCTGCCACCAGCTCAACCCATTGCGCGCCGCGCTTTTGGGCGGCGAGGAAATCGCGCGTCCGGTCGTCCGACGGAAAAATCGAGGTGGTCACACCAAGCTCCGCCCCCATATTGGTGACAGTGGCGCGTTGCGGCACCGAGAGCGATTTGACGCCCGGACCGAAATATTCGACAATCGACCCGACATTGCCTTTGGTAGTCAGGATCGAGAGCATTTTCAAAATGATATCCTTGGCGGCGCACCACGGCTGCAGTTCGCCGGTCAGCTTCACGCCGACGACCTTCGGATACGCGAGACGGAACGGCTTGCCGGCCATGGCCAGCGCCACGTCGAGGCCGCCCGCGCCGATGGCCATCATGCCGATGCCGCCGCCGGTCGGGGTGTGCGAGTCGGAACCGAGCAGCGTCTTGCCCGGCACGCCGAAACGCTCGAGGTGCACCTGGTGGCAAATGCCGTTGCCCGGCGCGGAGAACTGCACGCCCTTGTTGGCGGCGACCGACTGCAGGTACATGTGGTCATTGCGGTTTTCCGGTCCGTTCTGCATCATATTGTGGTCGACATACGAGACGGAGAGCTCGGTTTTGACCTTCGGCACCCGCATGGCTTCGAGTTCGAGGTAAGCCATGGTACCGGTGGCGTCCTGAGTCAGCGTCTGGTCGATTCTGATCGAAATCGGTGAGCCGGTGATCTTATCGCCGGAAACGAAATGAGCATCGATAATTTTCTGGGTAACGGTCCCTTTTGCCATAATTCCATATCCTTAAGTTGTATAATTTTAACATGAATGATCAATATAGCGCCAAAAATGCAATTCCGCAATATTAAAAGACGAAAAAAAATTTATTTGTAATTTCCGCATATACCCAGTATGTTAAATAGCAAATCAACGATGGAGGTATTTATGGAATTTTATGATGTCATCAAACAGCGCCGCAGCATTCGCGGCTATCAGAATAAACCGATCCCGGCGGACGCCCTGCAACGCATCGGCGAAGCAGTAAATCTCGCACCTTCCGCCTGCAATATCCAGCCGTGGAAGTTCCTGGTCGTGGAAAACAAAGAGTTCCGCGACCGGATCTGCAAAATCTATAGCCAGCCGTGGCTGGCCGAAGCGCCGGCCATCGTCGTGGCCTTCGGCAACAATGAAATTTGCTGGAAGCGCCTCGAGGGCGACCCCATCGCCGCCATGGATATCGGCATCGCCATGGAGCACATGGTGCTGGCTGCGGCTGCCGAAGGACTCGGCACTTGCTGGATCTGCGCCTACAACGTGGCCGCCATGAACGAAGCACTGCAGGTGAAATCACCGTGGACCACCATGGCGATCTCGCCGCTCGGTTATGCCGCCAAGGACCCGGTGCCGCTGAAGCGCAAATCGATCGGTGAAGTTTTCGAGGTGATGAAGTAATGGAAGGCGAAGAAAAAACCATCAACGGCCACAACTGGTTCGTCGAGCTCGACCCGTCACCGGATGCCCTGTTCAAGTTTGAGCTGGGCTCCACGGCGGTCCTGATCAAAGGCGTCTCGCTCGGCGTATTTACCGAAAGCAACGGCATCGTCAAAAAACAGCAATTGCACCACCGTGCCGACGGCCTCGGACAGGATTGCCACAGCGAAACGGTTATTCCGTTCGGCGTGGAGCCGCTGGTCCGCCGCGACACGGAGTTCAGCGACGGTTCGCTGCGGGTAGTGACCGACATCGGCATCGGCGGCAGGGCCTCCTATGACGACATCGAAGTGGACCCGCTCGAAATCACCGGAAAATTGCGCCGGATCGCCGTGGCGGACATCCCGGAATCCGGCCAGCCCTTCCCCGAGCCGAAATGGCAGGAGCTGACGGCGGCCGAAACGGTATTTTTCAGCGGCGACAAACCATTTCTCTACTGCATCGTCGAGGATGAACAGGGCAAGTGCCTGACCATCGGCTGCGGCGACGACCTGTGGCGCTGGAGCGGCGCCGCCGAACTGGAAGGCGTTACCGCCGAGTTCAGCATTGCCGCGAGCACCGCCGGGGTGGCGATTCGCCGCAAACCGTATATTTTCCCGAAGGAATTCTCCTGCGGCAACCGCAGCTGGCGCTTCAAATGGTTCATCGGCTGGTGCGGCGAGCAGCAGGCCGTCACAGGCGACTGGGAGGAGCTCAAGCTCGATCCCGCCGAACTGCCGGACCACATCCAGGCGGCCGACGCAAGCGGCAAACGGCATCCCGATATGATCTGCAAGCAGGCCCCTGCCTGGCGCAAAGCCTTTAAGAAGGCCGTCCGCGCGGCAGCGGCCCGCGGTGCGAAGATCTATGTGAAGGCCGACCAGCCGGTTTTCTGCGGCGACGCGGCCCACATGGAGCGCAACCGCAAAAGTTTCCTGCCGCACTGCGATATGATGATCAGCCTCGAGTTGTACCAGTGGGCCAAACAAACCATGAAGGCCGCCAACGGCGACTTCAGAATCGAATAATCACCCGCGTTTTTCCAGAAAGCAGCGGATGAGCTTCGCGATCCGGATGACCTGCTCAATTGTCAATTCATAATAACACGGCAATCTGAGCAGGCGCCCGGCAATATCATCGGTAATCGGCAACTCCGGCACAGTTCCGGCGAAATGCCTTCCGGCCGAGGACGTGTGCAGCGGCACATAATGAAACACCGGCATGATATCATACGACTTCAGATAATCGATCAGTCCGCTACGCGTCTGCAGGTCGTTCAGCACGATATGGTACATATGTGCATTGTGGCGGCAATCATCCGGAATGAATGGCCGCTGCAGCAGTCCGTCGCGCTCCAGCGCCTCCAGTTCCCGGTGATAAGCACTCCAAAGCTGAAGCCGCTTGACTGTAATCATTTCCGCCTCCTGCAGCTGAGCATAGAGAAATGCGGCGATCAGCTCCGACGGCAGATAACTGGACCCGATATCCACCCACGTGTATTTATCGGTCATACCCCGAAAGAACTTGGCGCGGTCCGTCCCCTTCTCCCGAATGATCTCGGCACGCTCGATAAATTTCGGGTTATTGACGGCAATGGCTCCGCCCTCCCCGGAAATAAAGTTCTTGGTCTCGTGGAACGAATAACACCCCAGGTCACCGATCGTCCCCAGGAATTTACCCTTGTAAGTGGCGCAGACGCCCTGTGCCGCGTCTTCCACGACCAGCAGCTTATATTTGGCCGCCAAGCTCATAATGGCATTCATGTCGCAGGCCACGCCACCATAATGAACAGGCACGATGACTTTGGTGCGTTTGGTAATCAGTTCTTCGATCCGGGTCTCATCGATATTCTTGGTGTCCGGCCGGATTTCGCAGAAAAGCGGTACGCCGCCCCGCAGCACAAACGCATTGGCCGTAGAGACAAAGGTAAAAGACGGCATGATGACTTCGTCGCCCGGCTGAATATCGCACAATATGGCGGCCATTTCCAAAGCGGCGGTACAGGAGTGCGTCAGCAGAATTTTCTGCGCATCGAAACTTTTTTCCAACCATTCGCTGCATAGCCGGGTGAACGGACCGTCACCGGAGAGATGCCCGTTTGCTACGGCCTGACGGATATACTCAAGTTCACGACCAATAATATACGGTTTATTGAAAACTATTTTCTCTGATTTTTCCATAAGTGCCAGATATAAGTTGAGTTCAGTACCTGATAACCACGGGCTCGGTAAAACCCGCACGCCCCGCTGTTCTGCAATTGTGTTGCAACCCGCATACAGCGGATTTTCTGCTCGGCTGCACAGACCAATGATGAAGCAACGCCTTTTTGCCGAAACTCATCCCGGACCGCCAGCAATTCGATACGTCCGCGTTCCGCATGAGTTGAATACAGATTCAGCCCGATCACCTCATCATTGCCATTCAACGCCGTCAGCAATGCATAACCGGGCGCCTGAAATGCTTTATCGAGCCAGCAGCGGTACATCCGGCCAGCATCCGACACAAAACCGGGGTCCAGAAAAAAGCGCGAATACCTGCCGCTGGCCTCCGCCAATTCATAAAGTTCCTCGGAGGGAGAATTCGCTTCCACGATTCTGTACGTGGATTCACCTGAAGCACCTTCTATTTTTTTCTCGAATTCGACTCTGCCACCAAGTTCCCGTACTTCCACCCCGGCAATGCCAGTCAACTCAATTTTCTCATCCGAAAACAGATAAAAAACATCACCCTGCGTATCGGCTACCACACGGCTTAACTCCGCCATACCGAACCCGCTTTCAATCTCAATCTTAAAGATCTTCCGGTGAAAAAAGGCACTATCCCATTCCAGATATTCCGCAGTCATCGTTCATCACTTTCCAGGTTCAACTTCTCATGAATCACGTAACAAGGGCGTTCTTTCACCTGATTGAAAATTTTTCCGACGTAGATGCCGGTCAAACCAATGATTGCCATCTGAATTCCGCCCAAAAACCAGATACTCAAAATCAAACTGGCATAACCTGCAACCTTGATATAACCGACCAGCGCCAGAGAGAAATAGATGACAAACACCACCAGCGCCAGGCAAATAATACACAGGCCGAAGATCAGGCACAATTTCAACGGCTTCTCGGAGAACGCGATGATATTATCCCCGGCCAGCCTGAACAGCTTGATCAGCGGATACGAGGATTTGCCCGACTTGCGCTCCGCATGCTGCACCGCCAGAGTTGTCTTGCGAAACCCCACCCAGTTCACCATCAGCGGGAAAAAGCGAATCGAGTCATGCATCGACAATATCGCCTGAATGACCGGCCGCCGGTAAATGCCGAAATTGGCGATGCTCGCATCGAGCTTCGTACCGGTCAAATAACCGAAAACCGCATAAAAAATCCGGGATTCCAGACATTTCATCCATGAATCCTGTCGATTCACCCTGCAGGCAAACACGGAATCATACCCTTCCTCCGCCTTGGCATATAAATTCGGAATCTCCTCCGGCCGGTCCTGCAGGTCGCAGTCCATGACCACCACCCAGTCGCCCGAGCAGCAATTCAAACCCGCGGTAATAGCATAGTGCTGCCCGAAATTACGGGACAAATTCAGCCCTTTCACCCGCCGGTCCGTCCTGCACAATTTCTCAATAACCGCCCAGGAATTATCCGGACTGGCATCGTTGACCAGAATCAGCTCGTAAGCGGTTTCCGGCATCGAATTCAACGCAACATCCACCCGCTGCTGCAGCTCTTCCAGAAACAACTCTCCATGATAAACGGGAACCACGATTGAAATAAGTTCAGTCATCGTCACCCTCTTTTGGGGTCTTGGAGAAGAGAAGCCCGGAAAAGACCGCCAAGCCGGGCGTCTGGGGTGTGATTCTATCGACATAGTAAATATTGCAGTCCGCGTTTGGGGTAAACTCGGGTTGGAACCAGGGATCCATACTGTTTGCAGCATAAAGCAGAATTGCATTTTCATTAAAATCAGACTTTGTGGCGGCTTTGGCGCTGCAATACTGCGGGACAATACCATATGCACGAATATTCGGCAACGGCTTCGTCACATAACGTAATTCCGGCATTGTCAGAATCTGCGGATAAGGAACTTTGCAGATCAACTCTATATCCGGCGATTGTTCCTCCAGCGTCCGGCTCAGCCGTTGATCGGATTCCACCGCCCTCAGGTATTCCCGGGAACGCTCAAGCAAAGGAAAGTCCATGTGGTGCATCGGCGGCAGCAACGCACCATGCTGATTGATCAACTGAACCACAACCAGAAATATGGTAATCAACGCCACATTTTTATCCTGACATTTTTTCAAAACAAACGCCAGCATCAGGGTCATTGGCAAAATAATGATCGCAGTATAACGCGGCAATTGCGGAGCCGAGCTCAAATAATACGCCACAAAATACCCGATAATTAAAATAGGCAGCAAAACATATTTACGGTCCTTGATGAAAATCGTTCTGCTCCGGTAAAAAATCACCAGAAAACCGATTATTCCGACCGATAGTTTCAGGGAGATCCACGGATAAAACATTTCAGTATGGAACGTCACCAATGCCAGCCCCATCTTGAGTATGCCGGACGAATTATCCTGCCCCGGATACGCGGTGACTACATATAGCCCGAACAGCAATCCGCACACCACCACGGCCACGGCCAGATATTTCAGGTAAAGCCGCCGCCCTTCTTCCTGCTTTGCCATCAGAATGTATACAAAATAAGTGATCAAAGCCAGCAAAAGTAGAATTCCGGTAAATTTGATGAAACAGGACAATGCGCCCACCGCAATCGCCCGCCATATCTTCCCCTCCAGGAATAAATATACTCCCAGCATGACCAAAGCCGTCAATACCGCCTCCTGCCCCATGGCCGCCATCCGGCTGGTCACAATAGGCTCGCTCAGGGCCACCACGCCCCACAATAATGCCATCCGGGGAGAAACAAATCGGGCCGCCAGGCGAATGAACAACATCCCGGCAACTGCCAGGGCCACCATGTTGACCAGATGCGCTATCACATGTACCGTCAATGGAGGCAGCGCCCAATACAGAACCCCATACGCCAGAGGCATGATGCCGAATGGATATATGCAGGAACCGCCATTGGTATAACTCTGCTCCGGCGTGTAAAGCGAAGCAAAATCAAAATTGCTCCGGGCCAGATAAATCGCCTGATTGTGGAGTCCCATAATCTCATCCCAGTAAGGCAGATTGGTCAGGATGGATAAATTACATAGAAATATGACGGCGAAGATACCCGCAAACAGATAACATTTTGACTGAATCAGTTTGTCGATAAATTTTTCGCCAGATTCCATAAAAAATTTTCACCTTGTATTTTGTTACACATTAGCATCCTTCGCCCCTTTTTCAAATCAGAAAGATCAATATATTTCTTTACTTTCTATTGAAATTACGGCCTTGACTAAATATATTTATTCAGATAATTTTATATACAGGAGTGAAGAAGATTATGGAAATAGTGGAACATCGCGATAACGAAACTCTGACTCTGGAATTCAATGGCCGGCTGGACGCCCTCGCCGCGCTTGAACTCGACAAGAAATTGCAGGCCTCTTTGAAAGATGTCAAAAAGTTGTATCTGGACTTCTCCAAGGTGCCGTATATCGCCAGTGCCGGGGTCCGGGTCATCGTTCAGGCCCAGAAAACCATGGAGCAGCAGGGCTCGATGACACTGCGCCATGTCAACAAAAGTGTCCTGGAAGTCTTTGAAATAACCCGTCTGGTGAAATTTCTCAAGATCGAAGAATGAAAAAACTCTTTCAGAAATGGATTTTCGCGGTAGTCGCGCTGGCCTTTCTGTTGACTTTCGCGATATCCTTTGGTGTCAACACCCGCCATGCCCGGCTGGGCTCGCTGGCGTTGATCCGTCTGAAACTTTCCGACGCCTCCGCCCAGCTCAGCAATGCGGTCCACAATGTCGACCGGGTCACCGAGCTCAGCGATGAAGCCGTATTGCTGAAATCCAAACTCTTCGCCGAAGCCGTCAAGTCCAATCCCGATATTCTCAGCGACAAGGCTGCCCTGGCCCGGTTCTGCAAGGAAATGGATGTCGATGAACTGTACGCGCTGGACCCGGAGTGGAATATTCTCATGGCCTACCCCGAGGCTACCGCCAGGCGCTCGTACAAGGATTTGGAGCTGCCGGATAAACTGCCGGCTTCCGGTCCGGTAACAAATGCGTCCGGGCATGAAATCCAGTATGCCGCGGTCAAGCGCCTCGACGCCGACGGCATTCTGGTAATCGGCGACAAGCCCGAGCACCTGCTGGCCGCCAAAGCCATTGCCGATATCCGCAATTTTTCCGAGGGATTCCGGATCGGCCTGAAGGGCGGCGTCCTGATCGCCAAAGACAATAAGTTGATTTGCGACGGCATGCTGGAACTGCCGGAAAAGAATCTGCCCAAACTCGGCTTCCCCCTTCCCCTGCCGAAAGACGAACCGTTCACAGTGGCGGTCGAGGACGTGGAATATCTTGCCAGCGCCATACAGTACGGCGAATACACGATCATCGGGCTGCTGCCCTACGATGAGGTTTATTACCGGCGCAACCTGGCGCAGTCGGTGCTGGTCATCGTCTACCTGGTGCTGTTCGGCCTGATCTTCGCACTGATCGCAATCCTGCTGAACAAAATTGTTCTTTCCGGCATCGACAAAGTCTGTGCTTCGCTGCAGCGGATTACCGACGGCGACCTCTCCGAAATCGTCGATGTCCACAACTGCAAGGAGTTCGACCTGCTCTCCGGCGGTATCAACGCCACCGTCACGGCGCTGAAAACCGCCATTGCTGAGGCCGCCCGCCGGCTGGACAACGAGTTGGCGCTGGCCGAGGCGATCCAGTGTTCGGCGCTGCCGCGGAGTTTCCCGGCCTTTCCCGAGCGCAAAGATTTCGATATTTACGCCACCATGTCCCCTGCCCGCGAAGTCGGCGGCGACTTCTACGACTTTTTCATGATCGACGACAATCACCTGGCATTTCTGGTGGCCGACGTCTCCGAAAAAGGCATCCCCGCGGCACTCTTCATGATGACCGGCAAAACCTGGCTGAAGGGCCTGGCACTGGCCGGAATACCGCCGAAAAAAGTTTTCGAGGAAGCCAACCGGATGCTGAGCCGCGACAACGCCACCGGGATGTTCATAACCGTATTTTACGGCGTGCTCGAACTCTCCTCGGGCGAGTTGACCTGCATCAATGCCGGACACAATCCCCCGCTGCTGCGCCGTGGCGGCGGCAAATACGAATACCTGAAGCTGGAGCCGGATTTCCTGCTTGGCACGCTACCGAATGTCCAGTATACCGCCCACCGGATGCGCCTCGCGCCCGGCGAACGGCTGTTCCTCTACACTGACGGCGTCACCGAGGCCCAGACTTCCAACGAGGAACAATTCGGCACCGAACGGTTACAGGCAGTCCTGAACCGGGCGGAAGTTGCGCCCAGGCAGACGGTCGAACTGGTCATCAGTGAACTCAAGATTTTTACCGGCGAAGCGCCGCAATATGACGATATCACCATGCTGGCGCTCGAGTACCGCGGCTGTGTCCTGAAGCTCGATGCCGTCACCGGGAACCTACCTCAAGTGCAGCAATTCCTGGAGCAATGCTGTACTCAATACGGGCTCCCGGAAAATACTCATCTGCTGATTGCCGCCGAGGAAATTTTCCTGAATATCGCCAATTACGCTTATGCGCCGGGTACCGGTACGGCGGAAATATCGTTTGACTATCTGCCGGCGGAACAGCGGATTCGCCTGACTTTCACGGACTCCGGCAAACCGTATGACCCGCTGACGGCCCCGGAGCCACAGTTCGAGGAACTGCAGATCGGCGGCATGGGCATCCACATCACCCGTACCCTGGCGGCCACGCTCGAATACAGCTACCGGGACGGACAAAATATTTTGACGGTCGGCATCAATGCCGCGAAAGGAACGGAAAATGAATAAATCACCGAAATGGGCCTTCCCGGCCGCAGTCGGGCTGATTGCCGGCAACCTGATCGGAGCCGGTATCCTGGCGCTGCCCGCCAGCCTCGGCCTCGGCGGCATGCTTCCGTCGCTGCTAATGATGATCATATACGGCGCGTTGATGCTGTTTTCAGCAGAGGTACTGCTGCGCGAAGCGGCGGCGCACCCGGGCAAGAATTACACGCTGCCGGAGCTGTATCAGGGCTACATCGGCCGTATTGGCAAATGGCTGGCCGTGGCCGCCAATTTATTGGTGCTGTACGGGTTGCTGACCGCCTACGTAACCGGCGGGGCCAAGGTGCTGGGCAGTTTGCTCGGCGTGACCGGTTCGCCCGCCTGGGTAGTGCTGGTGATGATGATCATCCCGGTATCACTGGCGGTGATGAAGCTCGCCATCATCCAGAAATACAACATTTTCCTGATGCTGATCGTGATCGTGGCTTTCGTCATAATGGTGGTCATCGGCGAAATGCATACCGATTTCTCGCGCCTGAGCCATGTCTCGTGGGATCATGCTCCTGCGGCGATTCCGTTGATCCTGACCGCGTTCTATTTTCATAACATCATCCCGGTCGTCAGCGCCGAGCTGCAGTGGAACGAGAAGAAAATCCGCTACGCCGCGATGTGCGGCATCGGCCTCGCCTTCCTGATGTGCTCGGTGTGGCTGCAGACCGGTATCTGCGTACTGCCGCTGGAGGGCGAAAACAGCATCACCAGCGCTTACATGAACGCGGAGCCGGCCACGCTGCCGATGGGCCGCATCATCGGTTCGAAAATCTTCATGGTGGCCGCGACCGTGTTTCCGCTGATGACGGTGGTCACCGCTTTTCTCGGCAGCGGAGTGGCGCTGCAGGGGTTCCTGCGCGGCATGATGCCGAATGTGAAAATGCTCGTCATCCGCGTCCTGGCGCTGGCTCCGCCGATCCTGATCGCCATCATCTGGCCGGATGTATTTTTGAAGGCGGTCGACGTGGTGGGCGGCATCGGCATCGTGATTCTCTTCGGACTGCTGCCGTCCCTGATCGCGATCCTCAAGAAAACCAACACGCTCCGCTTCCGCATCCTCGGCGTCGTATTTCTGCTTCTCTCGCTGCTCGCGCTGGGCATCGAAACCGCGCAGGAATTCGGCCTGACCCAGATGCACCCGGACGCCGACGTGGAATATTGGAAAATGAGTGGTAGAAAATAATATAATAACATATGGAGGAATTGATTATGCCCGAAGCAAGAATTGTTGAGTTCCTGAAAAAATACGGTTCGTTCCCGATTGCGTACTCCGCCGTTTATGACGATGAAATGAAATATTTCGAGGCAAAAGAGGGTTTCATCCCCTACGTGGACACCAAGGCCGAGCGCGTGGCGCTGGGCGATCCGCTCTGCGCCCCCGCCGATCTGGAAAAAGTGATCGATGAATTTCTGAAGCAGGCCAAGACGGACCGCCGCAGCCCGGTGGTACTCCAGTGCAGCCTCGATGTCGCGAAAAAATTCGCCGCCCGCGGCTTCAACGCCAACCACATGGGCGTGGAGACCAACCTGAAGGTCCCGACCTTCTCCGCCGAAGGCAAGGCCATGACCAAGGTTCGCCGCTGGATCAACGGCGCCCGCAATGCCGGGGCGAAAATCGTTGAAATGTCGATGCAGGACAAAGCCACCGCCAAAAGCATCGCCGCCGTGTCCGACGAGTGGCTGCAGGGCAAAATCAACCAGACCGAACTGCGGTTGCTGACCCGTCCGCTGAAGCTCGAATACGAGCCCGATACCCGGCTTTTCTGCGGCATGCTCGAGGATAAAATCGTGGCATTCGTCATCTTCGAACCGATCTATCGCAACAACAAAGTCACCGGATATTATGCCGACTTCGTCCGGGCGCTCGACTGCGCGCCGAACGGCACGCTCGACCTGATTTATAACGAAGCCATGGCGGTGTTTCGCGACGAACAGGTGGACACCCTGTCGTTCGGCCTCTCCCCGCTGGCCGACCAGCAGGACGTCGAAGGACTATATAACCCGATCGTGGCCTCGATTTTCCGCATCAACTACCAGCAGGGCAACGATATGTACGCGTATCAGGGGCTCGACGCCCACAAGAAGGCTTACTGCGACGGCGTGAACGGCGTCCGCGAGCCCAAGTTCCTGGTCGTCGGCGGCGCGCTGCCGCTCAACCAGATGATGCACGTGTTCAACTACATCGGCATTCTGCCGGAGCAGAGCTACCTGGAGTCGATCCGCTTCTTCGGCGGCTGTATCGTCAAGGAACTGTTCAGCCACGCCAAGACCAAGCCGGAAGCCGACCAGAAGCAGGTCACCGCCATTGTCGACGACATGATCAAGGGGGTTCCGACCAGCGAAATCGCCAGGAAAAGCGAGTTGGAGAAATCCACCGTCAGCAAACTGCTGGACAAAATCACCAGCGGCTTCAAGAAAATCTCCCCGGAAATCGAGCGCCAGGCCATGTTCTTCTACGGCAATTTCGATGAAGACACCGAGAAATTGTACGTCAAAGTCTCGAATATCGTCGACTCCGAAAAGGAAATTCACTTCGTGCACAACATCGTTTTCGTGCCGTACGAAACCGGCTACGTGCTGCTGCTGACGGTCGAAGTCTCGCCCGAGCTCACGGTCAAGGAGACCTTCAAGCTCTCCGCCGGGCTGCGCAAGAAGATTCAAAAGAAGATCGTCGAAATCAAGAGCATCCAGATCCAGTACGAGCCGGACGGCGCGTTCTTCGAAATGCTCAATGAGCGGACGTTGGCCAACGCCACAGCCGAGGACTTTGCATGACCGCTCCCCGGAGCCATTCGCAAATTCTTGACACCCCGGCCGGTCCCGTCGAGTACCAACTGGAAGGCGATACCGGACCGTTACTGGTCGGCATCCACGGTTCGCCGGGGTCCTGTTTTCAAATGAGCGTATTTCTGGACCGGCTGCAGCTCACCGGAAGCCGCTGCCGCCGCCTCACCATCTCGCGTCCCGGCTACGGCAGGACGCCGCTTTCGTCCGGGCGAAGCCTCAAAGAACAAAGCGACCTGCTGGCGGTACTAATGGCGCGTCTGAACCTGAAGGAACCGGCGGTGGTGATCGGGTTTTCCGGCGGCGGCGTTTCTGCACTGGAATTTGCCCGGCATCACCCGGAGCTGACCGCCAGGTTGGTACTGCTGTCACCCGTGACCGGCAGCTACGCCATGTTCGGCGAGGGCACCTGGGAGCGCTTCGTCAACCGCATTCTCTACTCCGCACTCACCATGCGCCTGAGCGCGCTTATGGTCTCCTGCTGGCCCAACCTGGCGCTCCGCTTCATGCTGATGAACCTGAGCCGGCTTCGCGGTTCGGTGCTGACGACCGAGATCGAGCGCCTGGACGACTGCCCCTATGACCGCGAATTCCTGCTGAACGTCCTGCGACACACCGTCCCCTTCGCCCGCCTCCGCAAGGGCATCTGGAACGATGACCGCAACGTGCTGGGCGCAGACGTCAATAATTACCGGGGCCTCACGCAGCCGATCCTGCTTTTTCACGGCGACCGGGACGCGGACGTACTGTTCAGCCAGTCCGAGCAGCTCCACGCCCTGCTGCCCGATACCACCGAGATCGTCCGCATGCGCAAGGGCGGTCACCTGTTGCTGGTGGAGCCCTATCTCGAGCCCATGCGCCGGCGCCTCGAACAATTCATCGGACTATAATCGCCGAAATCTCGCTATCCGTACTGGCAATTCAGATTTGTCAGGGTATTTTATATGACTCATAAAAAAATATCAAGGTAAATTCTATGCTGCGCATAATCATCTATGCTTTCCCGATGATCGTGAACTTTGTTCTCGGTGGAATGTTTTTCATCACGGCTTATCACCTGTCCGAGGCGAAATACAGCGCCACGATCGTCACCGGCACGATGTGGACCTGGGCCTCGATTTACTGTATTTCCTCACTGTTTATGGGCCGGATCACCAACCCGCGCAATGCCGGACGGCTGATCATGGCGGGCGCGGCCGGTATCGGATTCGGCTCGCTCGGATTTCTGTTTTTTCCTGGGGTGGCGTCGCTATTCATTCTGATCGGGGTGATCGGCGTGGCTTCGGCAATGTATTGCACGCCATTCCAGGTTTTTATGAAAACATTGGAGCCGGACCAGAATGCCGGAGTGGTGCGCTCGACGGCGCTTTACACGGCATCGTGGAGCTTCGGCATGGCGACCGGCCCGCTGGCCTTCGGACTGCTGAGCTGGAATGCGGCGTTCATCCTGACGGCCCTGCTGGGGTTCACGGTGATGGTCTCGATACGCCTGATCGACGTCTATTACCACAAGCACCCGGTGCCGCACCGCGAAACGCCCCCTGCCCTTGAGGAAGCGGATTACTCGAAAATGCCCGATTACGCCTGGGTCGGCTGGGTCATCGGCGGCTGCGGCAGCGTGGCAGTCAGCCTGGTCCGTACGCTGATTCCGTACCGGGGCAACCTGCTGGAGTTCACCCAGGCGGAATTGGGGGTGATTCTGGCGATCGTGAGCATCGTTCAAGGCGTGATGGCGCTGGCGCTGCTGCGCGGTAAATTCTGGATGTACCGTCCGCAGCCGCTGCTGCTGGCGGGCGGGGCGGGGGGTTTGTCGCTGCTGCTGTTTGCCTTCGGCACGACCACACCGGTGTTTTACATCGGGGCGGTTCTGTACGGCATGTTCTCGGGCTGCTGCTATTTTTACCTGGTGTTTCATTCGCTGGTGCACCCCTCGCGGAGCTCCCGTTATGTGTCGGTGAACGAAATCACCGTGGGCGTGGCCTGCACGCTCGGTCCGATTCTCGGCGGCTGGCTGACGAAATGCAGCAGCGCCGGAACCACCTTTTTCGCGGCGGCGCTCATGCTGCTCATTATGTCCTTATTCTGCGCCCGGGTTTTCCAGCTCCGGCGCAGCAAAATAAAATAATCAAAGGAAGGAAAACGACCATGCCGTTAATTGACATGCCCCTGGCGAAATTGAAGGAATACCGCGGAATCAACCCGCGTCCGTCCGACTTCGATGAATTCTGGGATAAGTCTCTGCAGGAAATGCGCGCCCTCGACCCGCAACTGGAGCTGCGCGAATCGCCGTTCCAAACGCCGTTCGCCGAGTGCTTCGACGCCTTCTTCAACGGTGTCGGCGGCTCCCGCATTCACGCCAAGGTCCTGCGCCCGCGCAACCCGGCGGACCGCAAGGGCCCGGCGGTGGTTCATTTCCATGGCTACAGCGGCAACTCCGGGGATTGGACCGGTACGCTCGGTTACGTGGCGGCCGGTTTCACCACGGCATTTCTCGACTGCCGTGGCCAGGGCGGACTCTCCGAAGACGCCGGCCCGATTCACGGCACGACCTTCCGGGGGCATATCATCCGCGGTATCGACGACAAACCGGAGAGCATGGTGTTCCGCAATATTTACCTGGACTGCGCCCAGCTCACGTATCTGGTCATGGACATGCCCGGCGTGGACCGTACCCGCGTCGGCGTCACCGGCGGTTCACAGGGCGGCGGGCTGACACTGGCCTGCGCCTCGCTGGCGCCGGAAGTCAACCGCGCGGCCCCGGCCTTCCCGTTCCTCTGCGACTACAAGCGCGTGTGGGAAATGGACCTCGCCAGGGACGCCTACCAGGAAATCAAGGATTATTTCCGGCTACACGATCCGCGCCACGAGCGCGAGGACGCCATTTTCACCAAGCTCGGGTATATCGACGTCCAGCACCTGACTCCGCGCATCCGCGCCAAGGTTCTGATGTTCACCGGGCTGATGGACACCGTCTGCCCACCCTCGACGCAGTTCGCGGCCTACAACAAAATCACTTCAGAGAAAGACGTGGTGATTTATCCCGACTTCGGCCACGAGGGCCTGCCGGGATCGTCCGACCGCACCTATCAGTTCATGCTGGAAATGCTCTGAATCTGAACGGAAACACAAATATCCCATAACTTTTCGAATCGTCTGTTGGAGCGAAAAGATAAAGGTAGGGCGGTCTGTCCTCAGGCCGCCGTTCACCTCGCATATGCTACCGAATAGACATCCCGGAGAGAACGGTTGCCTGAGGACAGGCAACCCTACCCAAATACCGTCTTGTCAAATGCGATAGATTCTTTTTCCCTCATTTTTGCCCGTTTCTTTAATTTTTATGGGATAGCTGTGAAACGGAAACGTCATCCCGATTTCGATTGTGAAGTTCCCCGAAAGTTTCTTCACTGCCGGGGAACTCCACTGTTTCCTGCACTGATACCGGGTTTTCCGGACACACCTTTGCTATTCTGTTTTTCTGAAAACGATTCTCTGATTGAGATTGATTAAATGAGTCAATTAAATTATTTGAATTTATAGCATTTAATATCAAATAAAATTAATACTGCAATTTTCATAAAAAAACCCTCTCTTCAGGCAGTCTGTACTGCTTGGATTTTGAAAATAATATGAGATTTTCGCTTTTATAGATATTTCTTATGCCTTAGAGTGATACCTCTTGTCAAATTAACCACAATAACACATACTACTAAATTATACTTCAATTTCAATAGTCCGCATTCATCAATTTTAATGAATTTTTCATTCATTATTAATGAATATTCGGCTGTTTCTAAAAATTTATTTCCCTATACCATACCCATATAAGCAATCTAAATACAAGTACATATATCGCAATTATATCCTCAAATATTTAGATATTCGCAATCATTTTGCCATGATATTACGATATCAGCAAAAAATAATTACGAAAAAATAATGCAAAGAAATTTGATAAAGTATACGTTTGACGATATAATAATTACATGAAGAGCAGAAAAATTATTTTTCAAGAGAATAAATAGACCTTTCGATAAAACCATAAAAATGATGATATAAATTTATGGTTTTATTTTTTTGCGGGGTATTCACTGATTGCTGAATTTTAAATTTAACAATTCCGTTAAACGAATATTAGAGGAAGAAGAGTAGTTATGAAGAGGAACGATGAGGAGATGATGGAGTGCTTCAGACTGGAAGAGAGAGTCCTGTTTGAAGCGGCAGGGGCAGTCGAGATCGCAGATGCACAGACGAACGATCCAAATGCCGACATGAACCCAACGGAGCAACAGGCGCGGGACGAGAAGGCTGCGTCGCAAGATGCTCCTCCGGAAACTCCGCCCGGGGCGATGACAGCCCCGGGCGGAGTGGTCCAACCGGACAAAGTAGCCGACATCGACGCCGAAATAACGGCGTTGATCGAAGGCGAAATCGGAGCTCCTGCCGCCGGCATGGATGCGATTGACGACATGATCAATGACCTCTTCAACGATTACGGCGCCGACGCGGTGGAGGATGCCATCCATGACGCTTTTGCCGACGGCGATCATGATGAACCCGAAACGGATATTGCGTCCCCCCTCCCCGATATCATCATCGATCCGGAACAGGAACTGGTCATTATCAACGGTTCGGTCCAGGACACCGGCAAGATCATTGATTCACTCAAGCCGAATCAGGAATATCTGGTTCTCGATGCCGATAAAGACGCCATGACGCAGATCAATGATTACCTGGACGCCTCCGGCAAGACCTACAGCGCCATTCACATCGTGACCCACGGCAACCAGGGGTATTTCATCCTGAACGATGAATCCATCAGCGCCGACAACTTCAATGCCGGAGCATGGAGCGAAATCGGCAGTCACCTGACGAAAGAGGGCGATATTCTGATTTACGGCTGCAACCTGGCGGAAAGCGAGTCCGGACAGAACCTGATCTCGATGATCGCCGACGCTTCCGGCGCGGACGTGGCGGCCAGCACGAATACCACCGGCATCGGCGGCGACTGGACACTGGAGTACCAGCATGGCACGATCGAGGCGTTAAGCATCACGGTGGACAGCTATGATTACCGGCTCAATGACTGGCAGGTGACGTTGTCCACGGACGGACTTTCGGGCAGCGGCGGCGAATATATTGACAATCTGACTTTCGATTTACGTTATGCCGTCGATCATGCGATCAGCGGCGATTCGATATCGTTCAAGCTCGACAGTACGGATACCATCACTTTAAACGGCAAACTGGTCATCAGCCAAGGCAAGCTGACGATCAACGGTACCAATCTGGGAACCGGTGCGGGTGATGGCGTGGTGACGATCCAGACCAACGGCGGCGATTTCCATCTGTTCGAGGCCAGCAATGCTTCAACCGACTGGGACCTGACCTTCAAAAACATCAACCTGATCGGCAATCAGACGGCCGGAACGGATATCGACGGCGGGGCCATTTATATCATGGGCCGCAATGTTACGCTGAATCTGGACAATGTGAACATCAGCGACAGCCATGGCAGAATGGGCGGCGGGGTTTATGTGAGTTCCTCCACTCTGGATATGACGGTGGCAAATTCCCATTTTGAAGGAAACAATGCTCAATACGGCGGGGCGGTCTTCACCAATGCGGCCACCACCAAAATTAGCATCGATCATTCCACGTTCCATAATAACACGGCCAAGTGGTATGGCGGGGCGGTGTTGATTCAGGAATCTGCGAATGGCGCAACGGCTACGGTAAACATCGATCATGCAACTTTTACCGGCAATACGGTGGCCCAGAACGACGGCGGAGCGATCTACTTTGGCTCTACGAGCGGGACGCCGGCGACATCTTTCATGGTCACGGTCAGCAATTCGCTTTTTGAGGATAACTCCGCTTCGCACCTCGCCGGTGGTTCGCCCGGCGGAGGGGCCATGGCTTTCAAGCGGTGCGGCAGCGTGGACCTGACGATTACGGATTCGCAATTCCTGAGCAACGACGGTTATGAAGGCGGGGCGATTGCAATTGCCGCCCAGAATTATATCAAACTGACGATCGACGGAAGTGAATTTACCGGCAACAGCACCATCAAGCAGGATGGCGGCGCCATTTCCGCTCAGATCGGCAGCAGCTCGACTGCGACTGTTTACGGGACGGAAATTTCCATCAAGAACAGCCTTTTCGAAGGCAACGACGCCATTCGCGGCGGCGCAATTTCCGTGAATGATCTCAGCAAGAGTATCAAGATGGATATCGCCGATACCACATTCAAGGGTAATTCCGCCTGGCAGAACGGCGGCGCCATCAATCTGCGGGCCGACAAAGGAAGCGTCTTGCTCGACATCAATGATGGTACTGTTTTCGACGGCAACAAAGCTGCGACCAACGTCCAGGCGGCAACCGCGTATGCCGGTTACGGCGGCGGCGCCATTGCCGCGTGGGGCATGGGCGGCGTAACGATCAATGTCAACGGTACTTATGATCAGGCGACCAATGCTTACAGCGTGCAGTTTATCAATAACACGGTGGAATCGGCTTCGGACAATGTGGTACTGTACGGTGGTGCGATCGCAATTGCCACGCCAACCGCATATTTGAGCCCGGCGGCCGGAGCAAAATTGACCGGCAGTGTGAACATCACCGGCGCTTATTTCGCCAACAACACCGTCAAAGCGACCGGTAGTGGCGCTCAGGGGCAAGGCGGCGCGGTTTACGTCAATCCCTATGTAAATTCTTCTAATGCCAATATTTCAGGGGAAAGTAACGTTAGCCTCAGCGGCAAGGTGCTGTTTCTGAATAACGAAGCGACTACGGCCGGCGGGGCGATTTATGCTTCATCCGTCCGGTACGGTTCAAGCTCCGCGCAGACCGCCAGGACGAACCTGACGATTTCAGGCGACGTGCAGTTCACCGGCAACAAATCCGGCCTCGGCGGGGCGCTTTACCTGAATGCCGAATCCACGGCAAGCAACAATTACACTCATGTCAATGCCACGATCAGCGGTGCAACCTTCACCAATAACAGTGCCACGTCGGATGGCGGAGCGGTTTATGTGGCGGACCGGCCGGGTACTTCCACGTCGCTGGTTACGATTAACTCGGATACAACTTTTTGTGGTAATAGCTCCAACCAAAACGGAGGGGCGATTTATCTCGGCCACAATGTCGCGCTGACGATTGCCGGAGCGACTTTCCTTAATAATACCGCCGCAGCGGACGGCGGCAGCATTTTTATTGGCGGCACTACGGGGGCCGTCAACGTTGGCGATGCACATTTCGAGTTTACCAACTCAACCAATGCCGCAACCCGTGGCGGCGCTATCTATACCAATCGTTCGGTGACGCTGACCAATTCGGAATTTTCGGGGTTGAAAGCAGATCAGGGCGGCGCGATCTACAACGCAGCCGGAACCCTGAAAATCACCGATACGAGTTTCTATAAAAATGCCGCCGTCAATGGCGGCGCGATTTACAATGCGGCCACCTGCACGGTGGTGAATTCAAGCTTCTACGGCAACCGGGCCAGCGGCAACGGCGGGGCAATCTTCAACAACGCCGCGTTGATTGTGGTTGATTCGTCGTTTGCCGCGAACGGTGCGACGGCGGGCGGCGGCGCGCTTTATCAGAATCTGTCGACAGCCTCCATGCAGATTATGAATTCCGTGCTGGTCGGCAATTACAGCACATCCACGGCCGTGGCGGACGATATCTATTACTCCGCCGGCTCGGTAAAGATGGTTTACAGCGTTTACGGCGCCAGCAACAGAACCGGGTATGGCGCTACGAATAAAACATCGAATGTCGGCGACGTCTACAATGCGCATTGGGACGGGCTCGAACTGAAGAACAACGACACCAATGCGGTCATTCTGGAAAACAATGTCGTGGTCATCAGTAAGTATGGAGTCGCGGCTTATTCCGGCACACTGGTCGGCGAGCGCAGCGGCATGTACTTCTATCGCGACCTGGATACCAATCTCTGGAAAAGTTTCTCTACCAGTACGACTTATACATTCAATGAAAGCGCGGCCAACTTCGGCCTGACCGGCGGCACGATCATCAAGCTGGGGCAGAACCTCGGCGACCGCACGGTCACACATCTGGCGTACAATATGGGCGCTTACGTGCTCGGTCTCTCCCCGGAAATACCGAGCGTGGTCGTGAATACCGACCTGGACGTGATCAATCCGTTCGACAACCTGATTTCGCTGCGCGAGGCTCTTCAGGTTTACGGCGGCAGGGTGTTCAACGGCTCGTTTTACGACGTGGTGAACGACCAGGTCATAACGTTATCGAATTATGCCCCCGGCACCAATATCACGTTTGCCATCGAGAGCTTCTCCGGCTCCGATATGGTGATTACGGTTTCCAGCCAGATAACGATCAGCACCTATCTTTCCACCATGACCATCGACGGTTACAACCACGCTGCCAATGCAGCCTTGCGGGGCAACCTCACGATTACGGTCGCCAAGGCCGGGCGCAGCCTGGTCGGCGGCCAGTGGGTCACCAATGCGGACGCCAGCAATTACCGGATCTTCGCGGCCGACAGCAACACCACCAATTGGGATATCAGCATCAGCAATCTGAACCTGATTGGCGGCTCGGCGGGTAATTCGGTTGCGGGCGGCGCCATTTACATAAACGGCGCTACGGCAAAGCTTTCCCTGGACCATGTGAATATCAGCGGTTCGCAGGCCGGGCGCGGCGGCGCGGTGGCGGTTGATGCGGTCGACAATGTTACGATCAACATCAAAGACAGTACCTTTACCGGCAATATGGCCGCTGGTAACGCCGACAGCGGCCAGGGCGGCGGCGCGCTCAACGCGAAAACCAGCCGGACTAATGCTCCGACCACGATCAATATCACCATTACCGGAAACTCCAAATTCCTGAACAACAGTTCATCCGGCTGGGGCGGCGCGATTGCCGCAGTCAGCACCTATCACCTGAACCTCACCATTGCCGGCAACGACGCCAACAACCGGGTCATCTTTGACGGCAACGTGGCGGAGTACGGTTCAGGCGGCGCGATTCTGGCCCAGGGCTCGCAAGGAATTACAGATCTGCAGATCAATCATGCAACATTCAATAACAATGTCGCGGAGTTCGGCGGCGGGGCCATCTTCCTGCCCGGCGGCAGCAATTTAACCTGGAATACCGGCCGCGGATGCACGATCGATGTCAAGAATTCCATTTTTTCCAATAACAGGACCCGCAACTATACGGCTCAGGCAACCGGCGGCGGCGCATTCGGCATCACCCATGAGCGGCTCTCCACATTCAATATTACCGATTCGACGTTCAGCGGCAACAGCTCGACCCGTCAGGGCGGCGCGATCATGATTCTCGACTTCAACAGCAGCGGCGCGCCACAAATCGGTACGGTAATGACCCTGAAAAATACAGATTTCCTGAACAACAGCGCCGGTGCGTGGGGCGGAGCCATTTACATGAAGGGCAACATGTCCATCGAAGGTGGTTCGTTCAAGGGCAATTCGGCCACATACTACGGTGGTATCATGCTGGGCGGTTACAACTCGGCCGAGGGCGTGATGACGGCTACCGGAACCCTTTTCGAAGGGAATCATGCGACGGCGTTCGGGGGAGCGCTCTGCGCGACCGACATGACGTTTGAAAACGTCATCTTCCGCGACAATTACGTCAATGGCAACGATATCTATGCTTATGCCGGAGCCGTTGCCGGCGGCCGGATGAACCTCAAGGGAACCGTACTTTTTGAGGGAAACTATGTCAAGAATACGGGCGATGCTTACGGCGGAGCTTTTTACGGCTATGCCCTGACGGTTGCGAACGGGGCCAATGTTTCCTTCATCAATAATTCGGCCGTCAGCACCGGCGGCGGCAACGCCATCGGCGGCGCAATTCTTTCCCATCGCGACTTGTCCTTGACCGGGGTTCTGTTCCAGGGCAATTCCGCCGGATACGGCGGGGCGATTTACAGCGCCTGCAATGTGATTCTCAACAATTGCGTGTTCATAAACAATAGCGCGACGCTTGCCGGAGGGGCCGTTTACCTGGAAGTTCCCGATGCTACTTCGATTCCGACCCTGACGGTCCTGAACAGTACATTTACCGGCAACTCCGCCGGGTACGGCGGCGCGATTTACAACGGCAGCACCACTACGGTGTCCAATTCCACCTTCAGCAAAAACACTGCGACCGGCTCAGGCGGAGCATTGTACAACGATATCGGCAGTACCGCAACCGTGTCCAACTCGACCTTTTATTCGAACAGCGCGACCGTTTCCGGCGGAGCGTTTTACAGCGAGGGTACGCTGACAGTGGTGGATACGACGCTGGTGGCGAACCATGCTGCTTCCGGCGGCGCGATTGACCTGAACGGCGGCAATGCTTATGTGCTCAATACCCTGATGCTGGCCAACTATCAGGGCGACGATGTCGACTCACTGAGCGACATCAAGATCGAGGATGGTTTGCTCAGCATGGCTTACAGTATTTACGGCGAAGTTGACGGAGCTTTCACCGATCGAGCCAATACCAAACTGTCGGACACCGGTATTGCCGATCCGCTCAAGAATATTCTCGGAGCAATGTGGAATGCGGCAAAGACGGACCTGGTGATGATTTCCGACGATTCTCATGTTGTGCTGGATGCGGAAGGCGTGATCGCAATCCTGAATACCGGACTGGCCGCCTACAGCGGTTCGCTGATCGGTAAACTCGGCGAGCATTTCTACTACCGCGACATGGCCGATAATACGTGGAAGAGTTTTACCACTCTCCAGACCTTTGCCGCCAACACCACCGGACCGGACTTCGGCCTGACCGGCGGCACGATCCTCAATCTCGGGCAGAATGATGTCTCGCGCACCAATACCCACGAGGCGTATAATGTCGGAGCGTATGCGATTGACCTGGTCAAGGAACTGCCGAGTACGGTCGTAACGACCGATCAGGACATCGTGAATCCGTTTGACTTTGTGATTTCGCTGCGCGAGGCCATCGAAGTCTACGGCGGCAGGGCTTTCTCCGGCACTTATTACGATGTGACGAACGATGCGATTGTAACGGTCAGCGGGTATAACCCCGGCACCGGCATTACGTTTGCCATCGAAAACTTCAGCGGCACGGATCTGGTGGTCACGGTTTACAGCCAGCTGACGATCAATGCGACTTACCTCTCCAACATGACCATCAACGGCTACAACAATGCGACCCTGAAGGGCAATATCACGATCAAGGTCGAAAACGCGGGCCGGATTCTGAGCGGCGGTTCATGGATCGAGAACCCCTCCGCCAGCACTTACCGGATCTTCACGGCCGACAACAGCACCGCGAACTGGAACCTCGCTTTCAGTAACCTCAATTTGATCGGCGGCAAGACCGCTGCCGGAGGCGCGATTTACGTGAACGGCGCGAATGTGAAATTTTCTCTGGACAACGTCAATATCAGCGGCTCGCAGGCTACCCGCGGCGGCGCAGTGGCGGTGATCGGCTCGGGCGACAGTGTTGTGATCAACCTCAACAACAGCACATTCACCGGCAACGCGGCCACCAACTCGATCAGCAGCGGCGACGGCGGCGGGGCGCTTCTTGCCCAGACCACCCGGACAACGTCTCCGACGACGCTCAGCATCACCATCACCGGTAACTCAAAGTTCCTGAACAACAGTTCTTCCGGCTGGGGCGGCGCGATCACTGCGATCAGTTCGTACCACCTGAATCTCACCATTGCCGGCACCGATGCCAACAACCGCGTGGTCTTTGACAACAACCATGCGCTGTACGGCTCCGGCGGCGCGATCTTCATCCAGGGAACCAGAGGGCTGACGAAGGTTGATATCAATTATACGACGATGAACGCCAATACCGCAGTATTCGGCGGTGGAGCCGTCTATCTGGGCAATGGTTCAAACTATTCCACCTATGCCGGGCGTGAAGCCAGAATCAACGTGAAGAATTCCATCTTCTCCGCCAACAAAGTTACCCTCGAAGGCAGTGCCGCGGTAACGGGCGGCGGCGCTTTCGACATCGAGCACGAGTGGCTCTCCTCGTTCGATATTGCCGATTCGACCTTCAGCGGTAACGTTTCGCCCCGCAGCGGCGGCGCAATCATGATCCATGACAACCATAGTTCTCATGGCGGTACGGCGATGACCCTGAAAAACACGCACTTCCTGAACAATATCTCCACCACCTGGGGCGGTGCGATTTACATGAAGGGCAATATCACCATTACCGGCGGTTCGTTCGTCGGCAACAAGAGTGGTGTCGGCGGCGCGATTCTGCTGGGCGCGAGCAACTCGTCCGAGGGGAATTTGACGGCTACCGGAACCCTTTTCGAAGAAAACGGCGCGACCATGCGCGGTGGTGCCCTCAACGCAGTCAACATGATCTTGGAAAATACCACCTTCCGTAACAACTACGTCAATGGCGACGGTTCCGGGATCTCCTACGGCGGCGCGATCGACGGCAAGGCAACCCTCAAGGGTACTGTCCTTTTTGAGGGCAACTATATCACCAACTCCAAGGATGCTTACGGCGGCGCAATTTACGGCAGCAGTTTGACGATTGCGGACGGCGCCAAGGTTTCCTTCATCAACAATTCGGTTACCAGCAGCAACGGGCTCGCCCTTGGTGGCGCGCTCTTTATCACCAATGACCTCAACCTTACCGGCGTGATTTTCGAGGGCAATTCAGCTCAATATGGTGGCGCTATTTACAGTAATCGCAATATTACTCTGGACAGCTGTACCTTCAAGAAAAATGCGGCCACGCTCAACGGCGGCGCGATTTACCTGGTGCCGAACAGTACCACACCGACGCTGATCATCCGCAACGGCACGGTTTTCGAAGGGAACACGGCTGTACGGCACGGCGGCGCGATTTACGCCAACGCCACCACGTTTACCATCAGCGGTTCGTACTTCAACGGCAACGGCGCGGGCCGCTCCGGCGGCGCGATTTACGCCAACTGCAGTGTCACGATCAACGGCGGCACCCAATTCGGCAATATCAGCGGCAACACCGCCGGTGAATATGGCGGCGCAATTCTGGCGTACGGCACGCTGACGGTCAATAATGCCGAATTTTACCGCAACAGCGCGAAGCTGAGCGGCGGCGCGATCTGCGGCATGGGCAGCGTGATCCTGAACAATGCCGTTTTCGGCGACTCGGCCGTGACCGGCAGCGGAAACACCGCCGGAGAAGGCGGCGGCGCGGTTTGCGCGTACAGCTCCATTCAGATCACCGACTCATCTTTCGCGCTGAATTCAGCGGAGATGGGCGGAGCGATTTATGGCGGCAGCGACTTCACTGTCACCGGCAGTACTTTCACCGGCAATTCCGCAAGTATTGACGGCGGTGCGATTTATGGCGATGGCGATATATTCCTGCAGAATGTCGTATTCGGCGACGAAAACTCTTCCGGCAGCGGCAACCATGCCGGTCAGGACGGCGGTGCAGTCTATGCTTATGGCGCACTTCAGGCCAACGACGTTTACTTCTATTACAACTCGGCGGCCCGCGACGGCGGTGCACTCTACACGGTCACGAACAGCGGCGTCAACTCCTCGTTTTATATCGGCAACACTGCGGGGCGCGACGGCGGAGCCATCTACAACACCGGCATCCTGGCGCTGAATAATTCGGTATTCAGGACGAACTCCGCCAAACAGAACGGCGGGGCGATTTACAGCGACGGCGAATTGACGTTGAACAACGCCTCGTTCACCGGCAATACCGCCAAGGTCAACGGCGGCGCACTGTACCTTGCCGACGGCGGCACGTTTGATTCGGCCGAAGCCATCGGTTTTTACAGCAACCATGCCGATGTTGACGGCGGGGCGATTTACGGCCTGACCAGTTTCGGTATTTCCGCGATATTCCACGATAATACGGCGAACCGGAACGGCGGCGCGATTTATGCGGCCGACAACCTTACGGTCACTCATTCGGAATTCCGCCGGAACGCCGCGAATGGCGACGGCGGCGCGGTTTATGCAATCGGTAGTTCACTGACCATGGATAACACGTTGATCGCCGATAGCACGGCCAAGGGCAACGGCGGCGGTATTTACGCCACGGCCACGGCTTCGCTGCTCAACCTGACGGTGGTCAACAACACCGCTACTGGCAACGGCGGCGGCATGTGGAACACCGCCGGAGCCACGGTCAAGAACTCCATTTTCTGGGGTAATCGCGGCGCGGCCATGAACCAGTTCAATACCGGCGTGACCAACACGGTGACGTATTCCGGTATCGAAAACTGGGCGCTCGGCGGCACCGGCAATGTGAACCTGCAGTCCGACAACGCCGGCGCTCGCGGCAGCAAGTTCAACGACAATGCAAAAGGCAAATACTACGTCTGCTTTGTCGACGAGGCGAACGGTGATTATCACCTGGATACAGGCTCGTATCTGATCAACCGCGGCAGCAACGTTCCCATGCCTGAAACCGACCTCGACGGCAAGACCCGTATTTTCAACTATGCCAACGGCGGCCGCATCGACATGGGCGCTTATGAATCGCAGTACAAAGGCAATGTGGTAATCGATGCTTCGGGGGATGATATTGTATATGGCGATACCGAAACTCTGATCGCGGACCAGGACGGTTTCGGTGGCGGCGGCTTCACGTTCCACACCGATGATTCGGATTATCTGGATATCAACGGCGACCAGGCAACGGCGAAAAAGGCCGGCGGCAAGGCCAGGATCGATATCGATTATTCGGGCGACGAAAACTGGAACGAAAATTCGGCCACCATCGAGATCAACACGCTCAAGCGCGATATCACGCTTAAGGCGGAAGACGCCCACTATACCTACGACGGCACGACCCACAAATTCTACTGGGACGGTATTGCCGGCGGACGCGGTTTTGCGTTCGATGATGCGCTGATTTCGTACGACAGCAATATCTACCGCAATGCCGGTGAGTATTTCGATGCGTTGATTAACGCGTTGATTGCCAGCGGAAACGGCGAAGACATGACCGACAACTACAATATCAACTACGAAAAAGGCACCATGATCATCGACAAAGCCACGATTGTCATCAATCGCGACGGGCAGGACAAGGTCTACGACGGCACGACCGATGCCGACTATACCTGGTCCATCGACGGCCTGATCGCCGGTGACGATGTCGATTATAACAAGGGTGAAGCCCACTTCGATAACAAGAACGCCGGTAAGAACAAAGACGTCTATTTCGATGGTGACTCGCTGAGCGGCGACGATGCTGGTAATTACGAAATTATCTACAACGACAAAGGTGCGGATATTTTCAAGGCCACGATCGTTGTCAACCGTGATGGCGAAGACAAGGTCTACGACGGCACCACCAATGCCGACTATACTTGGTCCATCGACGGCCTGATCGCCGGTGATGATGTCGATTATCACAAGGGTGAAGCCCGCTTCGATAACAAGAACGCTGGTAAGAACAAGACCATCTATTTCGACGGCGATTCGCTGAGCGGCAGTGACCTCGACAATTATGAGATCAGTTACAATGACCGCGGCGCAGATATTTTCAAGGCCACGATCGTGGTCAATCGCGACGGCGAAGACAAGGTCTATGACGGTACCACAGCCGCCGATTATACCTGGTCCATCGACGGCCTGATCGCCGGTGATGACGTCGACTACAACAAGGGCAATGCTCACTTCGATAACAAGAACGCAGGCAAGAACAAGACCATCTACTTCGATGGTGACTCGCTGAGTGGCGACGATGCTGACAATTACGAAATTATCTACAACGACAAAGGCGCGGATATTTTCAAGGCCATGATCGTGGTCAACCGTGATGGCGAAGACAAGGTCTACGACGGCACGACCGATGCCGATTATACCTGGTCGCTTGACGGCGTGATCGCCGGTGATGATGTCGATTATAACAAAGGCAACGCACAATTTGATAATAAGAATGCAGGCAAGAACAAGACCATCTATTTCGATGGTGACTCGCTGAGCGGTAGCGATGCAGACAATTACGAGATCATCTATAATGACGAAGGCGCGGATATCTTCAAAGCCACGATCGTCATTAACCGTGACGGCGAGGATAAAGTCTACGACGGCACCACCAATGCCGACTATACTTGGTCCATCGATGGCCTGATCGCCGGTGACGATGTCGACTATCACAAGGGTGAAGCCCGCTTCGACAACAAGAACGCCGGCAAGAACAAAAACGTCTATTTCGACGGCGACTCCTTGAGCGGCAATGACCTCGACAACTACGAGATCGTCTACGATGACAAAGGCGCTGATATCAATAAGGCCAGCTTGCTCATTGTCATCGATGACAAAAGCAAGATGACTGGCGAAAACGATCCGGCATTCACGGGTCATACCGAGGGGCTGGTGGATGGTGATTCCGTCTTCGGTTATGATCGCAGTAACAAGGGCGAAGCCGCAGGCAAATACGCCATTGACGAGTATCAGATTGATGACGGCAATGACGGCAACAACTACGATATCACGGTGATTGACGGAACACTGACGATCATCGGCCCGGAACCCTCCCCCATCCCCGTTACAGCCACAGCGCTGACCAATATCTACATGGATGCGTCCTCCAGAAATTATGACGTCAACGGCATGGATGAGGCAACTCTGATAAATATGGTATCGGCATTGGATGCAAACCGCGAGATGGACACCGAAGTTGATGAAGACAGCAGCGCCAATGTCAATAGTTCCTCATTCCAAACCATAAGCAAAGGTATGGAAAAAGCTAAAACCCAGCTCAAG
Organism: Victivallis vadensis; assembly: GCA_040394635.1. GTDB lineage: Bacteria > Verrucomicrobiota > Lentisphaeria > Victivallales > Victivallaceae > UBA5239. The sequence continues at coordinate 58,364 of JBEBRW010000021.1, forward strand.
GAAACCAATCAGAAACAGGCACTGGAAGAACGCGACCTGCAGGTAATTCAGCAAAGAGCAAACTCTGTTCTGACGAATTCCGGAATACACTCCCAATCCACAGAACCGATTCAAATCATGGTTCCCGAGAGCAAATCGCCGGGCAACTTCAGGGTGGTAACTCCTGCCGGTACCGGCGGACTTAATCTCGACTTCACCAACGAGAATACGAACCCGATGAATACCATGCCGACGTCAATCGACCTCAGTGGCGGCGCGCTCAATGTGGTCAACTTCAATGCTTTGGAACTGACGGATACCGTCTGGATCGAAAAAGCGGAAAACCTCAAGGGCAGACTGGATCTTCTCCTCGAGGAAATGATGGCCGTATAACAACACCCACCCCGGCTGCCGGCTCCTGTCCGCAGCCGGGGTACATTCCGCTAAATTATTTTCCCCGTTTGACAAAATATGTTTGTCGATGTATTTTGGCAGTATTATAATCAGGAGAATATTATGAAACGGTTCCTTCTTTTTGCGGTATTGGCATGCATTCTGGCCGGCTGCAGTACGGCGGCGCCCCGCATCACGCAGATCGCCACCATCGACTCCCTGCTCGCCGGCGTTTATGACGGCTCGGAAACCCTTGGCAATTTGAAGCGCTACGGCGACCTCGGCATCGGCACCATCGACAAGCTCGATGGCGAAATACTGATGCTCGACGGCGTGGTCTATCAGGTCCGTGCGGACGGCAAAGTCTACCGGCCCGCCGACGACCGGACCACCCCGTTCGCCTCCGTGGTCAATTTCAAGCCGGAAAAATTCATTGACCTGCCGATGAATATCAAATTCAAGCCCCTGCTCGATTTCATGGACAAACACGCCTCCAATCCAAATGCCATGACAGCGATCCATATCAAGGGCGAGTTCACCTGGATGCGAACCCGCTCGGTTCCGGCGCAGCAGAAGCCGTACCGCCCGCTGGCTGAAGTCACCAAAACCCAGCCGGAGTTCAAACTTGAGACCGTATCCGGCGAGCTTGTCGGCTTCCGCCTGCCCGCTTATGTCAAGGGAATCAACGTGCCGGGATGGCATCTGCATTTCATCACCACCGACCGGACGCATGGCGGTCATGTGCTGGATTTCGAGCTGAAATCGGGTACCCTGGAATTAGTCGAAGTCTATGATTTCCGTATGATCCTGCCGCGTGACTCTGCCTTCGCCAAATCCGATCTGAGCCAGGACCGCTCCCGGGAGCTCCATGAAGCCGAATCCGCCCGATAAATTTCCGGAAAATAAATTTGCGTAAATTTGCGTAAATTCCATTTTTGTGTTATATTATCCGAATCATAATATTAAAAGAGGATAATACAACATGTGTGGAATCGTTGGCTATGTCGGGGATCGGGAAGTACCGGTGACCTTGCTCGAAGGACTGAAGAAATTGGAATACCGGGGTTATGATTCGGCGGGGCTGGCCCTGCTGGATCAGGGGACTCTGGTCACGGTGAAAAATATCGGCAAGGTCGCCAATCTTGAGAAGAAAACCGCCGGGCAAGTCGGCTTGAACCTGAAAAACGGCCTCGGCATCGCCCATACCCGCTGGGCCACCCACGGGTTTCCGTCCGAAGAAAACGCCCACCCTCACCTCGACGCCGCCGGACGTTTCGCCATTGTCCACAATGGCATCATCGAAAATTATCAGGTACTGAAAAAGCACCTGACAGACCGGGGCGTCAAGTTCGCCTCGGAAACCGACAGCGAGGTTCTGGCCCACCTGATCGCCGAATGTTATGAAGACGATCTTTTCAGCACAGTCGCCAGTGTCTTGAAAAAGATCAAGGGCACTTATGCGCTGGCCGTGATTTCGCTCGAACATCCGGGCACCATGGTCGTGGCCCGCCACGGCAGCCCGCTGCTGATCGGCATCGGCAAAAATGAAACGTTCGTCGCCAGCGACGCCGCCGCCATCGCCTCGTTCACCCGGCAGGTGATTTACCTGAACGACCACGATATCGCCCTCATTACCGCCGACGACGTCGACATCCGCAACCTCGACAATGTGGCGGTCAACCGTGACGTGGCAAACATCGACTGGGAGCCCGGCGCGGTCGAGAAAAGCGGTTTCGATCATTTCATGCTCAAGGAAATCTGCGAGCAGCCCGAGGCTCTCGCCAACACCATCCGCGGCCGCCTCGATCCCCGCTCCGCCAACGCCCGGCTGAACGGCCTGAACCTTTCCCCGTATGAACTCGCTAAAATTCACCGGATCGTGATCGCCGCCTGCGGCACCAGCATGCACGCGGGTATGGTCGGGCGTTATTATTTCGAGGACCTCGCGGCAATTCCGGTGGACGTGGAACAAGCCGCCGAGTTCCGCTACCGCAACCCGATCATCCAGCCCGACACGCTGGTGGTGCCGATCAGCCAGTCCGGCGAAACCGCCGACACGCTGGCCGCAGTGCGCGAAGCAGCCAACAAGGGCGCGATCGTCGCGGCAATCTGCAATGTGGTCGGCTCGACCATCGCCCGCGAATCCGAACGCTGTATCTATCTGCATGCCGGGCCGGAAATCGGGGTGGCCTCGACCAAGGCCTTCACCTGTCAGGTCTCGGTACTGCTGATGATGGCGATGCTGCTGGGGCGCAACCGCCGCATGTCGTATCAGGCCGCTCTCGACCTGATCGCCGAAATCGAAAAAATCCCGCAACTGGTCAATGAAGTTCTGGCGACCCGCGACCACATCGAAGCCGTGGCGAAAAAATATGCCCGCGCCGACAACTTCTTCTTCATCGGCCGCGGCTACCTCTACCCGGTGGCACTGGAAGGCGCTCTTAAACTCAAAGAAATCAGCTACATTCACGCCGAAGGCTATCACGCCGCCGAACTGAAACACGGCCCGATCGCCCTGCTCGAGGACAAAGTTCCGGTACTGGCGCTGGCCAACGACCTCCCCGGCAAAGACAAAATGATCGGCAACATCCAGGAGTGCCGCGCCCGCTGTTCGCCGGTGATCGCCACCGCCACGGCCGGCGACCACGAAGTCGGCGGCATGGTGGACGACGTCATCTGGATTCCACGCTGTTCACAATACATCGCCCCGATCGTCACGGTGGTGGCGCTGCAGCTCTTCTCCTATTATATAGCGCGCGAGCGCGGCTGCGAAATCGACCAACCCCGCAACCTCGCAAAGAGCGTCACTGTCGAGTAATTGGAGAATTGGCCGGCACTTCGTGCCTGAATTGGGGAATCAGGCTTCCGTGTCCGTCCGTGTAAGTCCGTGTCCCCTGAAAAATATTTGTTGAAATCTTTTCTAACCCTATTGACAAAAGCAAATGTATCCGTTATAATAATACGTATGACGTAATACGTATTACGCTATGACGAAAAATGGTGATTTATGGGAATAACAATGGAAGAACTGGCCGTTTTGGCCAATGTTTCGCAAAGCACGGTGTCGCTGGTCCTGAACGGCAAGGGCGACGGCCGTATTGCCAAGCCGAAACAGGAGCGAATCCGCGAACTAGCCCGGCAGCACAACTACCGGCCGAACATGGCCGCCAAGGGCCTGCGTGCCCAGCGCCAGTACACGATCGGCATCATCATGCTCGCTCCCGCCAACTCATTTTATGCCAATATGGTTTCCGAGCTGCAATCCGAACTGGCTAAGCGCGGCTACATGGCTTTGTTCTCCTTTTACCAGGACGAGGCGGAGGAGTTTCCCAAAGCATACGACTCGGTGCTTCAGCACAATGTCGACGGAGTTATTGCCTGGGCCTACCATGAGTATCTGCGCTCCGAAACCGTGCCGACCGCGATTTATTACTACCAGGGCAATGATTTTTGCGCTTTAAATATTGACTGGGATGGTTATGCGCATGACGCCATCGACTATCTGGTTTCGCTGGGGCATACCCGAATCGGCTTCGGAGTATCACCCCGTGACATCCGTTACCATTACCTGACAAAATACCGCCGGGAACTCGGACTGCCCGATAATCCCGACTGGTCGTTCAAGGTCATCGGGACCCTGCATGGCGGGGTTGAATTCATGACGCAATTCCTGGCCCTGAAAGACCGCCCCACAGCCATGATCCTGCTCAATGACTCCGTAGCCTACAGCGCCATCCCCGTTGCTTCCCGGGCCGGACTCAAGGTGCCGCGGGACCTCTCGATCATCGGCTATGACGATCTGGAAGAATCCTCTTATTTCGAGCCGGCTCTGACGACCTTCAATTGCCACAACCGGGAAATCGTCGATTCCCTGATCGAACTGGTTCTGGACCGCATTGAAAATCCGTCCGCTCCGGTGTACCGCACAAATATCACCAAACCACAACTAATCATACGAGAATCCTGTACAAAACCAAATAACTGAAAACGGAGGTATTTTATGAAAAAAAGTTTTACATTGATTGAACTGCTTGTAGTCATAGCAATCATAGCCATCCTTGCCGCGATGCTCCTCCCTGCCCTGAATTCCGCCCGGGAAAAGGCCAATGATGCCTCCTGCAGGTCCAATCTTTCGCAACTGGGAAAGGGTTTCGCCGGTTATTCCGTCGATTGGAATGATTATTTGCCCCATAACAATATGGCCAAAGATGCTTACGTCAAAGCGATTTATCCCTACGTCACCGGCAGCCCCGTCCCCGCCTCCTTGAACGTGAGTGGAGCCAATCCAATCGTCCGCGAATCCGTTTTCTGGTGCCCGACACACATGAAAACCGCCGACAAAATGGGCGCCTGGGTCGGTTATCCCCTGGTTAATGATATTTCATACGGGATGAACTACAACTTATGGCCCATCGGCGGCTGGGAAGCAGCTGATAAATATTTCCAGCGCAAAGTTACCAAGATCAGAAATCCGTCGTCCGCATTGATCCTTTCCGAATTTACCAATAACTCGGGAACTAACCCGAACTCCGGCTGGTTCATGGGTTTCTTCCCGTATGCCAATGGCCGTCACGGCAGTGGTGCGGTCCTGACAGACGGCGGCGGCAAATATCTTGGCGGCTCCGCCAATATACTCATGGCCGACGGCCATGTAACCTCGGAAAAAGCCACTTATTTGAGAGCCATCGCCAGCAATCAAGAACCCTGGTTGATCACCCAATAATGAAGGATACTATATCGTGAAAATGAAACTCATTGCCCTGATGACTTTACTGTTGCCCGCCCTGCTGCTCTCCGCCGGCGATCCGTTGTTCGAGGCCAATCGAACCGCGTGGCAGATCTGGCTCCCGGCCAAGGCCGCCCCCGCTGAACAGTATGCAGCTGAAGAACTGCAGGCTGCCCTGCGCAAGATTTCCGGTGTCGAGTTCCAACTCACCCAAAGCGAAAAGCCCGGAGCTTCCGGCAATATCGTCATCGCTTCGCTGGATTCATATCCTGAACTGCCCGCCGCCCTGAAGCTGAAAGCCGGCGATACCGAGGAACTGGCGGTATATACCCTTGACGGAAACCTCTATCTGTGCGGCAACAACCCGCGCGGCGCGCTTTACGCCGTGTACTCGTTTCTGCAAAATGAGCTCGGCGTCCGCTGGTTCTGGCCGGGCGACGACGGAGAATTCATCGTACAGCAGAGCAGCTATGCCCTGCCCACCCTGGCCTATAACGCCAAACCCGGATTCCGCTTCCGGGAAATGACTCCGTGCGGCATCCATTATCACGTCCCCACTGAAATCTGGATGGCGCGCAATTTCCTGAACGGCGGTTCCCGCACCCCGGAAATACGCGACAAAGCCGGGTTCTATCGGCTCGACGGGCTTCACACCATCGCCGTGCACTCGAAGGATTTCGACAAATATCCCGAATACTTTTCGCTGATCAACGGCAAGCGTGTCCCCGAGGGCGAGGCCGGTTGCTGGTCGAATCCCGGTTTCACCGAGCTGATGATCAAGAACCACGTGGAAATGATCAAAACCCGCGGACTCGATATCCTGAACGCTTTCCCGGCGGACATCGTTCCCCGCTGCGAATGCGCCGAGTGCACCAAAAATCCCGATCCTTCATCCCGTTGGTACGACTACTATTATAAGTTGATTCAGGAAATCAAGAAGGAGTGCCCGGACACCATGTTCGCGGGTATCGCCTATCAGGAATACCGTGCGGTCCCGACCAGTGAAGTGAAGGGTCTCGAATACGTGGAATATTGCCAGTACAACCGTTGCTATGTGCATAAACTCGACAATCCGGAATGCACCTTCAATCAGAAATCCATGGAGGAACTGAAGCGCTGGCAGGCCAAGGCTCCGATGGGCATTTACGGTTATGAGTTCGACGTGTTCGTCCCGGAAATGTATGTCCCGTTCTGGAACATGCTGGCCGATGAAATGAAAATTTTCCGTGACATGAAGCTGGTCCGGATGAAAACCGAACTCGGCGTAGGCGACCTCAACCTCCCCCGTACGGAAGTCCGGCAGCTCATCTGGCGGCTGCCCAACTATATTTACGCCCGGCTGCTATGGAACCCGGATGAGAACATCGATGCCCTGCTGGCGGATTTCTGCAAATATGTCTATGGTCCGGCGGCCGAACCCATGCTCGCTTATCATAAGATGATGGCGGCCTCCTGGGACGGCATGAAAATCCACCTGAGCTACTTCCTGACCCCTCCCCTCGGCACGTCCAAACATTTCCTGAATGCCGAATTGATCAAATCGGCCCAGGAAAAATTCGCGGCAGCCGAAGCCGCGGTCCAGGGCGACGCCAATACCAGGTTCCGCGCCGAAGTGGCCCTGGACAAGTCTCAGTTCGGCCAATGGGAAAAACTATATCAATTGTCCCGTGACAACGCCGCCACTGCCACGCTGCCGCTGCTCTCCGACGATCCGCAGAATTTCGCACGGCTCGGCGCCCTGCCCATGAAAAGCGCCAACGGCACCGCCCTCCCCACCCAGAGCCGGATGTTCTGGAGCAAGGACGCCCTCCATATTCAGGTAATCTGTACCGAACCCGATATGGCGAAATTGAAAAAAGGCGCCTCCGGCGTCCGAGACGTCGCCCTGTGGGCCGACGACAACATCGAAATCTTCCTTGATCCGGCCAACGGTCTCCCCTACCGTCACTTCGCCGCGAACCCGTCGGGCGGCACCTACGACGCCCTCGGCAATGACAAAAACTGGGACCCGGCATGGCAGGCTCAAACGACTCTCGAAGCCGACCGCTGGATCACGAATATCCGCATCCCCTTCGCCTCGCTCGAAGTCACGCCCAAGGACGGCGACCAGTGGCAGATCATCGTAATCCGCAACAGCAAGCCGGAAGCCAGCGGTTATCCGTTCCCTGCCTATCACGACATGAGCGGCAGTGCCACACTGTACTTCAGCACCAACAACAAACCGGAATACCGTCTGAGCTGGATATCGACGCCTGCCCTGGCCGAAGGGCGCCGTTTCGAGGGCAGCAAGAACAATTTTCTGAAGAGCGGCTGGCAAATCCAGAACGCCATCGGCCCGGAAGGAGCGGCCAAACTGGATTTGAGCGACAGCAAGTTAATCGTCATCGAAAATTATCAGAATCAATTGCCGCTGGAATTTTACCGAGACAAATTGATTCCGGCGGTAAAAAACGGTGCGGTCGTAGTTTTCAGCTGTTACTTCTGGGTACACGAGCTGGAGAAACAATTCAACGACCCGACCTACAAGGTGGGATTCATCGAAAAGCCGCATCCGGTTCGCAAGGCGACTTACATTTCCCCCGACAGCTTCGCCACTACACCGCATAACATGAAAGACGCGCTCGGCCACACCCCCTCAGGAGTGTTCGAGCCCGCCTTCCCTGACAAATGGGTAAAACTCGCCTGTCAGAAACTCGCCGATGAAACGGAAAAACCCTACATCATGGCGCGTCCGCTCGGCAAGGGAATGGTCGTGCTGGCAGGTGATATCGGCGGCAATGTCAAGCTCTTCGAAAATCTTTTCGAATACAACAAAGCCATCAAACGTTAAGAAAAAAGCACAAAAGCCTGTGGTATTACATCAACAGGCTTTTGTGTATTTTTACGACGATCTTTTTCACCGGTTCAGTGATTTCGGTGAAGCTCACGCACGGCATATGCCCCTCTTCCGGGAAAAATACGGCGAAGGCACCGGGAGCCATCGGCAACGGAATCGCGGTGCTCATGTTCCGGTCATAAAGACCGTAATCTTTTTCCTCGTTGAACCTGCCGTCACGCTTCAGGGTCGAGATCGGATTATAGAAAATTATTTCCCGGCCGCTGATCACGACCTGAATATCGATATACTCGCGGTGCATTTCCACTCTGGAATCATGCAGATGCTTGGTTTCGTAGCTGCTGACATTGGCGTACATCATGGAGCCGTCCAGCTCGTAGCGTTTGTCCGGCATGTCAATGCTGAAGTTGGAAATGAATTCAAATGCCTTCCGCCAGACATTTTCATGTCCGGCCCCGTAATTCTGCCAGTTTTCAATGAAATCGTAGATCATGTGTCACCAACGCAACTCCGCGGGTTTGGTTAATTCGTCAATCCGGGCCTGAATAATCGCTTCGGCGTTTTTCTGGCGCGCGTCATATTTCTCGCGCTCACGCTCCAGGCGTTTCTCCAGGAACTCCAGCTGACGCTTGTGCTCTTTGAGGTTCCGTTCAAAATCTTCCGTCGTGATCTTCCTGATCTCGGCGTAAGCCTTGTCTTTTTCTTCCTTGCTGCCGGACTGGTAAGTGCGAACCAGATCGGCCAGGCGCTTTTCGCGTTCCCGGATCATCTTGTTGTACTTTTCCAACCGTTCATCGAGAAATTTTTTGGCCTTTTCAGGATCGCTGTCCTGTAGCTCACGCAGTTCCTTGCGTTCCTGCTCGCTGAGCGTGGCGAAGAAATCCCGCATCTGCATCTGCTGCTGACGGCGGGGCGAATTGGGCCGTTCACCGGATTTTTCGGTGGACTGCTTGTCGTGGGGCGGCGGGGGCGGAGCCTGATCGGCCCAGACGACCGGGGCCAACAGGGCCGCAGCCAGGATCATTGACCATTTCTTCATAATATCACCTCATAATAATTGATGCTTTCAATAACCGAATCCAGAGTCAGCTCGCCGCCGTAATAATTGGTGGTGGCGGCCTGGGTCTGATACGATGTCTTATCGATATCGTTGCCCAGTTCTGTCAGCGAAGTTTCGAAATTCTTCCAATCCCAGAGCGCGATGGTGCGCGTCGATGTCAGCTCCGGCGATTTATCGGGCACGCTGAAGTAGAACGGCGCCAGGCAGCAGAGGCAGACCGCCGCCGCCAGTGCCGTATATTGCACCACGTGCCGGATGAAGAAATTCCGCCTGGCCCGGTGACGCATCATCCCGGCCTGCTTCAAAATGGCCTCATCCAGTTCCGCCGGCACCTCCGGGTAAACCCGTTCGATTCCGAGCAGATCCTGCCCTTCTTCAATGTTGAATTTTACTTCTTTCATATTTCATCCTCCATTACCGGACATCGGCCAGTAACTCTCTTAACTTCTTCACCGCGTACTGCATTCGCGCCAGTACCGTATTGATCGAACACTTCTGGATCTGCGCGATCTCCTTGAAGCCGATCTCCTCCTGACGCAGCATGAATACCTCGCGCTGCTCCGCCGGCAGCTGCCCGAGCGCCGAATTCAGCGCCAGCGCGATCTCGCCCCGCACCATATTGCCGGACGGCTGCTCTTTGCCCAGCGGCATCTTCTTCTCATCGAGTTCATCGATTTCCAGATGCTCCCCGCGCCGCTTGCGGCTGCGGAAATAGTCGATCGCCAGGTTGTGCGCAATCCTGAACAGCCACGCCTGAAAACGGTCCGAGGGCCGGTAACCCGGCAGCTTCTCCATCACCCGGATCCAGCTTTTCTGGAAAATATCGTCCACGTCGGCTTTGGAGTCCGGCACCATCTTCATCAGATAGCCGTACAGCTGATTCTTGTAACGGTTGTAAAGCAACCCGAAGTCATGGTCGGCCCCGGCCAGATAACCGTCTATCAATTCCTGATCGGATCGTTCCATTCCTTCGTCCATACTCGTGTTCCACTATAATTAACGCTGCTATTGCAAAATTATTGGATGCTTTATGAAAAAATTCCTAAAAAATTTGCGATTCCGCAATCCGCCGGCAAAAAATTCACCTTTTCGAGCTCACTCCGGGCCACCCAGCGGTACTCCTGATTTTCCTTCGGCTCCGGCGTCGAATCCAGCGCCAGGCAGCGGATGAAATGCAGCCGGACGATCCGCTCCGGATACTCATGCTCCGTGAAATAAATCTGGTCAAACACCATCACTTCCATGCCGAGCTCCTCGTGCAGCTCGCGCCTCAAACACTCCGCCCGCGACTCGCCCGGCTCGATCTTGCCGCCGGGAAATTCCCAGTAACCGGCATACTCCTGCCCCGGCGGCCGCGAGGTGATCAACACCTTGTCGCCGTCGAAAATCACTGCTGCGCAGACATTGATGGTCTTTTTCGTCATTTCTTTTTGGCGTTCTGCACTTTCTTTTTCAGAAGCGTCATGAATTCTTCGATATTCTCGCCCAATCCGGCAGCCATCTCGATGATCGGCAACCGCAGCGTGGGAAATTCCTTTTTGAACTGCGCGAGGTTTTCTTTGCTCCCCGGCGCGTCCATTTTGTTGGCGGCGATAATCAATCCGCGGCGCGACAGCCCTTTCTGGTAGATGTTCAACTCGTTTTTGAGCGAGGTGAAGTCATCCCACGGCTTGCGCCCGTCGATGCCGCTCATGTCCAGCACGTAAACCAGCAGCACCGTCCGCTCGATGTGACGGAGAAACTCGTGGCCGAGGCCGACGTTTTCGCTGGCGCCGTCGATCAGTCCCGGGATGTCAGCCACCGTCAAGCGGGTATAATCAGGGAACTCGACCACGCCGACCACCGGATTGAGGGTGGTAAAGGGATACGGGGCCACCTTCGGATGGGCATTGGAAATCACGCCCAGCAGTGTCGATTTGCCAGCGTTCGGATAGCCGACCAGCCCTACGTCCGCGATAATTTTCAGCTCCAGCTCCACCTGCAGTTCTTCGCCGGGCGTACCCGGATTGCAGCGCCGCGGCGCCCGGTTGGTGCTGGTGGCGAAATGCCGGTTGCCCCAGCCTCCGCTGCCGCCGTTGGCCACGGTGAACCGCATGCCGGGCTCGTTCAGGTCCGCGATGAATTCCCCGGTTTCGACATTGGTCACGACCGTGCCGACCGGGATTTTGATGATTACGTCCTGGCCGGTGCGCCCAATCAGGTCCTTGCCCTTGCCGTTCTCGCCGCGGCCGGCCTCATAATGACGAACAAAGGACAAATCGACCAGGCTCTGTTCGTTGACCGAAGTCTCCAATATGACATTGCCGCCGTTGCCGCCGTCGCCGCCGTCCGGCCCGCCCTTGGGAATGAATTTCTCGCGCCGGAAGCTGCTGCAGCCGTTGCCGCCGTCGCCGCCTTTTACTTTGATTTTGACCTTGTCAACAAACATTTTTTCCACCTCATTTACGAAAAAAAAGCCCGGCATTTACCGGGCTTCATCAACTTACAGATTTGTTTTCTTACAGCGCTGCAGGAACGATGTTCACTTTGCTCTTGCTGTTGGAAAATTCCACTGTGCCTTCGCAGAGAGCGAAAAGGGTGAAATCCCTGCCGCAGCCCACGTTTTTGCCAGGATGGAATCTGGTGCCGCGCTGACGCACGATGATGCTGCCCGCGGTTACATACTCGCCGCCGTGAGCTTTGATGCCGAGCATTTTCGGCTTGCTGTCGCGACCGTTTCTTGAGCTAGACTGCCCTTTTTTATGTGCCATGATATACCTCGCTATATTGTTAATTTATCACAATTGAAAATTTAATATACAGTGACTTTGCCGAATTTCCAATCAAAAACTAAAAAAAATCGCAGAAATTCTCCCGATCCGGAAACTCCGGAAGCCGCTGCTTGACATTTCCGGATAAATCGCCATATTATACCAGAGTCAAGTAAAAATGGAGGAGTTGAAAATGGGAACAAGAAAAGTTGTACGGGTTGTCCAGGGCAAAGCGGCTGTCGACGGCGCCGGAGTGCATCTGCAGCGGGTTATCGGGTATCATGACGTTGAGGATTTTGATCCGTTCCTGATGCTGGATGCCTTCGACTCAAAGAACCCGCAGGATTACATCGCAGGTTTTCCATGGCATCCGCACCGCGGCATTGAAACGGTTACTTATCTGATCAAGGGCGAGATGGATCATGGCGACAGCCTCGGAAACCGTGGACGGATCACCGGCGGCAGCAGCCAGTGGATGACTGCCGGCGGCGGAATTATCCATCAGGAAATGCCGCAGCCCTCCGAGCACATGCTGGGCGCGCAATTATGGATCAACCTGCCGCGGAAAGATAAGATGACCGAACCGGAATACAACGACATCAAAGCCGATAGCGTCGTCAAAGTCACAGAGGAAAACGCCACAGTCGCTGTTATTTCCGGTGATTACAAAGGCCATACGGGCCCTGCTCCGAGCAAGTATGTCCGGGCCACGTATCTGGATGTGGAGCTGCAGCCGGACAAAAACTGGGAAGCCGGGGTCGCTTCGGAAAATACGGTGTTCATCTATATTATCCTGGGATCGCTGGAAATCGACGGCAGACCTTATGAAAACCGGCGTGCCGTATTATTCGGCGATGGCGACCACGTTGCCTTGAAAGCCGGCCGCGACGGCGCGCGCTTCCTGCTGCTCTCCGGCAAGCCGCTCAGGGAACCGGTCGCCTGGGGCGGTCCGATCGTGATGAATACCAGGGAAGAACTGGATCAGGCGTTCCGGGAAATTGACGAAGGTACTTTTGTCCGTGGTCATGCCGAATAATTTGTAAACAGGGCTGTAATCAAAAAAGTACAAAAAAAACTGCTTTTCAGAATTGCTCACTTGACGGAATTGAATTCACGCATTAATGTTATGAGTGGACACGGAAACGGGAGGGGTGTTTCCCCCCTGAAAAATCCGTGTAATAATTTGAAAGGGAAAAATATGGCCGCCAAACGAAATCCAAGAATCTTGATTGTCACGCCGGAAATTACCTATCTTCCGCACGGTATGGGTAATATGTCCAATATGCTGCGGGCAAAGGCAGGAGGGCTGGCGGACGTGTCCGCCTCGCTGGTGGCGGCCCTATTCAAGCAGGGGGCCGATATCCACGTGGCGCTGCCGCATTACCGCCGCATGTTCAATATCGACGTCGGCAAATTGATCAGCAACGAACTGCGCGTTTATACCGCGGTACTGCCCGATTCGCAGGTGCACCTGGCCGAAGACCGCGCGTTTTATTACCGCGAACAGGTCTACAGCAATTATCACTCGGACAGCATCCGGCACGCCCTCGCCTTCCAGCGCGAAGTCATCAACAATATCATCCCGATGGTCAACCCGGACCTGATTCACTGCAACGACTGGATGACCGGTCTGATTCCGTCCTACGCGCGCCGGGTCGGTATTCCCTGCCTCTTCACTGTACACAACATTCATACTCAGAACATCACGCTGGACGTGATTGAGGACCGCGGCATCGACGCCGCCGAATTCTGGGAAAATCTCTATTTCGTCCGCCCCCCGGTCAATTACGAAGAGAGCCGCTCCAATAACCCGGTCGACCTGCTGACCAGCGGTATTTTCGCGGCGCACTATATCAACACCGTCAGCCCGACCTTCCTTAAGGAAATGGTCGACGGCATGCACGATTTCATCCCGGGCCCCACCCGCAACGAAATCCGCGGCAAGTATTATGCCAACTGCGCGGCGGGCATCCTGAACGCCCCGGACTCCAGCTTCAACCCGGCCAGCGACCCCAATCTGGACCAGAGGTTCACGCCGGAAACCGTGCGCGAGGGCAAAATCGCCAACAAACTGTCGTTCCAGCGCAAAGTGGGACTTTCCCGCGATGCCAACGCACCGATTTTCTTCTGGCCGTCGCGCCTGGACCCCATCCAGAAGGGCTGTCAGCTGATGACCGATATCCTGTACAAAGTGATTTCCGACTACTGGGGCGACAAGCTGCAGATCGCCATCGTGGCAAACGGCAGCTACCAGAGCGTGTTCCACGATATCGTGGAGTACCACGGCTTCCATGAGCGGGTGGCGGTATGCGATTTCGACGACGCGCTGTCGCACCTCGGCTATGCCGCTTCGGACTTCACGCTCATGCCGTCGCGGTTCGAGCCCTGCGGGCTGCCGCAGATGAACTGCCAGTATTACGGCTCGCTGCCGCTGGCGCACGACACCGGCGGCCTCCACGACACCATCGAGGACCTGGATATCGACGCCAATACCGGCAATGGCTTCCTGTTCAAGGATTACGATGTCGGCGGCCTCCGCTGGAGCATCGACCAGGCCATGAAGTTCCACAAGCTGCCCGAGGAAGTCAAAAACCGTCAGATCGTCCGGATTATGCATGAGGCCGCGCAACGGTTCAACCACGATGTTACCGCCCGTGCATATATCAATATATACGAAAATATGCTTCACAGGCCCTTGATTACGACTCGATAATGCGTATTAACAGAACTCCAAACCAGATCAAGCCGCTGTATGGCGACATGATGCTTAACGCTTACCGCGATGAGCTCAACCGCCGTTCCGCCATGATTCTTTCGGCCGAGCAGACGCTGACCGGAGGAACGCAGTCGCTGGCCGACTTCGCCTCCGGGCACGAGTACTACGGCTTGCACCGGTTGCCGGACCGCTGGATTTTCCGCGAATGGGCGCCGAATGCCACCGCTATTTTCCTGATCGGTGATTTCTCCGACTGGCAGAACCGCAATGAATTCCGCCTGGACCGGATCAACGATCACGGCGACTGGGAACTGGAGCTCCCGCCGGACAGCCTGCGGCACGGCATGCTGTATGCGCTGCAGCTTTACTGGCCGGGCGGCGAAGGCCTCCGCCTGCCCGCCTATGTCAGGCGGGTCGTTCAGGATGACCATACCAAACTTTTCAGTGCCCAGGTCTGGGACCCGGAGCAGCCCTTTGTATTCAAGCACAAGTCGCCCGTATCGGACGAGCCGCTGCTGATTTACGAGGCCCATGTCGGCATGGCGACCGAGGAGGAGCGCGTCGGTACTTATATCGAGTTCGAACGCGATATCCTGCCCCGGATTGCCGCCGAGGGCTACAATACCGTACAGCTGATGGCGGTGCTGGAGCACCCGTATTACGGCTCATTCGGCTACCATGTGTCCAATTTTTTCGCGGTTTCGTCGCGCTTCGGCACGTCTGAGGAGTTCAAATCATTGGTGGATACCGCTCACAGCCTCGGGCTGCGGGTCGTCATCGACCTGATTCACTCGCACGCGGTCAAAAACGAGCGCGAGGGACTGGGGCTTTTCGACGGTACCCGCTATCAGTATTTCCATAACGGCGCGCGCGGCATTCACGACGGCTGGGATTCGCTGCTTTTCAACTACGCCAAACCGGCGGTGACGCATTTCCTGCTTTCGAACTGCCGCTTCTGGCTGGACGAATACCATGTGGACGGCTTCCGTTTCGACGGCGTGACCAGCATGCTGTATCTGCACCATGGCATGTACCACGCGTTCACTTCCTACGACGATTATTTCGGCTCCATGGTCGACTTCGAGGCGCTGGTTTACCTCGGGCTGGCCAATAAAGTCATTCATCAGGTGCGGCCGGATGCCATCACCATCGCCGAGGACGTCAGCGGCATGCCGGGGCTGGCCGCCCCCGCCGAAACCGCCGGCAGCATCGGCTTCGATTACCGGCTGGCGATGGGCGTCACCGATTACTGGTTCAAACTCTTCGATCTGCCCGATGAAGATTGGAGCATCGGCGGCCTCTGGCACGAACTGACCAACCGCCGCAAGGACGAGCGGACCATCAGCTATGTGGAGTGTCACGACCAGGCGATCGTCGGCGGCCAGACATCCATTTTCCGGTTGATCGGCAGGGCCATGTACGATTCGATGCACGCTTTTTCCATGAGTCTGGAAGTCGACCGCGGCATTGCCGTTCACAAAATGGCCCGGCTGGCCACGCTGGCCGCCGCCGCCAACGGATACCTGAATTTCATGGGCAACGAATTCGGCCACCCCGAATGGATCGACTTCCCGCGTGAGGGCAACAACTGGAGCTATCAATACGCCCGCCGCCTCTGGTCGCTGGCCGACAACGAATCGCTCCGCTTCAAGGACCTCGCCAAGTTCGACCTAGAAATGCTGGCCATGATCAAACATTTCAAGCTGTTCGATACCCGCCCGCAACTGTTAAAGGCGGACGAGATCGGCAAAATCCTGGCTTTTGAGCGCAACGGTCTGATCTTTATCTTCAATTTCCACCCGACGCAGTCACCCGCCGATTATCAGCTGGAAGTACTGCCGGGCGAATATCACCTGATCCTGGACAGCGACGCCCCGGATTTCGGCGGCTTCGCCCGCCTGACGCCCGGCCAGAAATACTTTTCCGAGCCCGCCAGGATCGATCAGTCAATCTGCCACGTCCTGCACCTCTACCTGCCCTGCCGCACCGTCATCGTGCTGAAAGAAATGCACTGACCAAACATTGAGCGGAAAGGAGGAATCCCCCCTTCCCGCTCAATCAGAATTCATTTATCGAAGCGCCAGAGCTCTTTGCCCCGGATGACGATCACGGGGTTGCCGCGTTCCAGTTCCTGATGACTGCGCCAGACTTCCGTGTCCAGGCGCGAGAGCCCGGCGGCGTTCAGCTCCGACAGCTTCGCCGCCAGCCGGGCCAGCGCCAGTTGACGGTTCCGGTGCTGCGAGCGCTCCTCGCCGGCTTCGGCTCGAATTCCGGTCGGACGGTGCAGCGCCTGAATCAGCGAATCCGTCGTGTTGACGTGTTGGCCGCCCGGACCACTGCTCCGGCAGCTCGAGATCTCGACATCCTCCAGCCGGAACGCCAGCTCGGGGTCCGCCTGAAAGCGACGGATTCCGGCAAACCAGTTCCGCCGCTTGTGGTGCGGACGAAAAGGGCTGACCGCCGTCCACTGCACCGTACCGAGCAGCGGGTCGGTCAATTGCTCAACCCGGTCGCCGCTCAGCTCAAACAGAACCGAGCGGATCGAATCGCCCTCCCAATCGCCGCAGATGTCCACCGGGCAAATCGTCAGTCCCTTCGTACCGAGCTCGGAATAAAGCCGGCGGGCAACCCGCGCCGCCAGCAACCGGCACTCCTCCGGGCCATGCCCTGAGGTCACTTCCAGAAAATACCGCTGCTTTTTCATCGCCGCCCCCTTTTCCGGTCGCGTTCCTCGACCGGAGTCTTGTAGGTGAGAAGCGGTTTCAACACGGCAATCACCCGGATCACTCCGGCCTGAACCAGGTCGCCGACCACAGCCTCGATGTTCTTGTACGCCTCGGGCGCTTCCTCGTACAGCAGGTCGCGGTCATTGCAGACCACCACGCCGCCGAGCTTGGTCCGGCGCATGTTTTCCGGGGCGAAACGGCTCTCCATCCGGGCCCGGGCGGAGTGGCGATTCCACTTCCGGCCCGCACCGTGCGCCGCCGACCAGAGATTTTCCGCCTGGGGCCCGACCGGCTCCACCAGATAGCTGAAAGCACCTCGGGAGCCCGCAATGACAAACGGAATTCCGTCCTGCGTGGACGCCGCCCCTTTGCGGTGAATCCAGCGGTCCGGCATCACCGGGTCGGCGCTCACCGAATTGTGGCAGTTGTCACAGAAAATCTCCCCGCTCTCGCCGAGCAGCTGCAGAAATGCCTCCGCCGCCAGGTGGCGATTGTACGCCGCCCAGCTCAAGAGCCGGTCGTGCCGTTCCAGATATTTCCGCCCGCCTTCCGAGGCCGAATCCAGCCCGCCGGACGGCGTCCGCTCGCGCAGAGCCTGCCCGTGACCACGACTGCCGGAGTGAACCAGCAGCCAGAGGTTTTGACGGTCGAGTTTCAGCTCATCCGCCCGGCCCGGGGCCTTGATCTCCACCAGCTCCTGAAGCTCGGCGAAGTGGTTGCCGAACCCCAGCGAACCGAGGTCGCGCCGCAGCCAATCCGGCCAGTCGGCAGGAAATTCACGTTCCGGCGCCGGGAGCTCACGGTCGATCAGACGCCGCTCCGCCCGGTTAACCCGGAACTTGCCCGCCGCAATCGAAGTGCGAAAAAGCGCCATGCCGCAGCCGACGTCTCCACCGATGAATTCAGGGTAAATCACCCCTTCCGTCTGCATGGCCGCCCCGATCGGCGAGGAAAGCCCCGGATGCAAATCCGGCATCCCCACCGCCCCGGTCATTCCGGGCAGCGCGGCCAGGTTTTTCAATTGTTCTTCCGCCTTGCCTTCCATCCAGGTGGCAGCGGAATGATAAAAACGAATCGTTTCCAATGATTTCAAAATCAAATTTCTCCAAA
>JBEBRW010000022.1:0-74904 GCA_040394635.1 Victivallis vadensis
AACCTAAAGGTCACTCTCGTAATAGTTTAATCCCTTAGGTTGACGCGTATGGGTGCTTACCCGGACGCGATCCAGCGCGCGGATAGCGCTGGTCGCCCCCAGGGCGGAACAAAATGTAAGCAGCGCAGCGGCGCTATTTTGAAATTCACAATTCACCTGAGAGCGAGGTTGAAAAAGCGCAAAGCTGATTTTTCAACATTGAGCGGCAAGGTGGAGTTATCATCGCCTTTTCGCTCAACATTGACTTGAAAAGATAGCTGTCGCTGTATCTTTTCAACTCAATATCGCTTTCAGGCGAGTGGTGGATATTAGAGTGGCGCCGCTGTACGGCTTACGGTTTATTTCGCCCTGGGGGGGCGACCAGCGCTGTCCGCGCGCTGGACCGCGTCCGGGTAGCACCCGGTGGCGAGTTTGTTTTTTAAAATTCTTAATTCTTAATTCTTAATTCTTAATTCTTAATTCTTTATGCCGTTCGCCATTTTGCAGGCTTTGACGGCGTTGCTCATCAGCATGGCAATCGTCATCGGGCCCACGCCGCCCGGAACTTTCGTGATATAGGAAGCTTTGCCCACCACATCATCGAAGTTCACATCGCCGCATAAACGGTATCCTTTCGGCAAACTCGGGTCATCCACGCGGTTGATACCCACGTCGATCACTACCGCGCCATCCTTCACCATGTCCGCCGTCACGAATTCCGGTTTGCCGATCGCCGCGATCAGAATATCGCCCTGACGTGTCAGTTCCGCCAGATTTTTCGTGCGCGAATGCACCACCGTCACCGTGGCATTTGCACCCTTGCTTTTCTGCACCAGCAGCGCCATCATCGGTTTGCCCACGATGTTTGAACGGCCGATCACTACCGCGTGTTTGCCCGCCGGGTCAATGCCGCTCTGCGCCAGCAGTTCCATCACCCCGTACGGCGTGCAGGGATAAAAGCCGTCCGTCTTGCCGATCAGCATCTTGCCGACGTTTTCGGCGTGGAAACAGTCGACGTCCTTGGCCGGGTCGATGGCCGCCACCACCGCTTCTTCGTCGATCTGCGGCGGGGGAGGGGACTGCACGAGAATGCCGTGGATTTTCGGGTCACGGTTGAGCTTGTCGATCAGCGCGAGTACCTCGTCCATGGTGGCGTTTTTGTCCAGCAGGTGCTTTTCGGAGTAGATGCCGAGGGCGGCACAGGTTTTGACCTTGGTGTTCACGTAAACCTGCGAGGCGGGATCTTCACCGATCAGGACCACGGCCAGGCCGGGCTGAAGGTTCTGCTGTTTGAGCCGGGATATCTCTTCGGCCAAGGCGGAGGTCACCGCGGCCGCGATCGCTTTTCCATCAATAATTGTCGCAGACATTGAATTTTCCTTGTTTTAATCGTAAAGTATAATAGAGCAAAACGGAAGATTTTCAACCGCGTATTTGAATAAGTCATGAGAATAATGGTTTATAATATCGCCTACGGGACCGGCAATCCCGGGGCCGAATTCGGGCGGGTATTTACTTCGCACCGTTACTTGAGATCCGGTCGCAAACAGATCGACCGGATCGCCGATTTTGCCCAGGAGCACGCAGTGGACTTGTTGGGGCTGGTGGAGGCGGACCTGGGGTCGTTCCGCACCGGCGGGCGGAGCCAGGTGCAGTATCTGGCGAAAAAGCTCGGCATGGAGGCCGCCAGCGCGGTCAAATACAGCGTCAATTCGCTGGCGAACCGGGTGCCGATCATCCGTCATCAGGCGAACGCGCTGCTCTCGGCCGAGCCGGGCGAGGTTCGGACGCATTACCTGACAGCCGGGTTCAAGCGGATGGCGCTGGAGGTGGAGTTCCCGGAATTCAATGTGGTGCTGGTGCATTTGGCGCTGAGCCGTCAGGTGCGGCTGCTGCAGCTGGATTATCTGGTCAAGCTGCTGCAGGACCGCAAACGGTTGATCATCGGCGGCGACTTCAATACGTTCGCCGGCGAGAAAGAGATTGCGCGGTTCAAGCGGCGGCTGAAGCTGCACAACCCGAACCACAAAAAGGCGTGTACGTATCCGGCCTGGAATCCGCTGAAACAGCTGGATTACCTGTTGTTTTCGGAGAATATCAAGGTGACAGAATTTCAGGTGGGCGAGTTGCTGGCCTCGGATCATTTGCCGGTGCTGGCGGACTTCGAACTGCTGGACTGACTCTTTTTTTAACCACAAAATACACAAAAATACACAAAAAAAGATTTATTTTTTTAATTTTGTGTCATTTTGTGCATTTTGTGGTTAAAATTTCCCAGTGATGGATTTTTGGTTATGGACTGGTAATTTTGGCGGAATGGATTACATTACGGAAAAGGAGTTTTTCTTATGCGGAAAGTCAGGTTTGGCTTGCTGGTGCTGCTGATTGCCGGGGTGATCGTCTTGATTGTCGGGCACAGCATAAGCACCGAGGAAATCATCGATTCGATCGAGGGCGAAAAAGTTGCGGTCACCACCATGACGTGGGACGGCAAGGAAGTCATTTTCGACAATCTGAACGGTCCGAAGTATGGGCAGGAGCTCAAGGAAGCGGGCAAAGTACGGCTGTTTTATACCGGCAAACTGAGAATTCGCCAGAACGTCAGTTATGAAGGCAAGAAAATGCGGGCCAAATATAACGAGACCTTCAACCAGAGCAACAGTTACGATATCGAGTTGATCAAAGAGCACAATACCGTCTATACGTTATATGCCACGCCGCACTGGGACGTCACCCGCCGCAATATCCTGTTCTGGAAAATGATCGGGCTCAAGAAGAAATATCTTTCCTTTTCCTATGACGAGCAGAGAAGACAGTCCGGAGAGCCTCTTTTCCTGCTTGATCAATAACACGCTGTCAGCGAGCGGAAGAACAAGTAAATTTTCGCTTCGTGCCGAAGATTTATCCGGAATTTTGTCCACCGGACTTTCAAAATCCGTTCCCAGGGGGTATATTACCCCAATTCATATCGTGGAGGTGAATTATGGAAGATAAAGAAGTGGTACAGCAAAATCTGGAGAACAAAGAAGTACAGGAAACCAAAGCGCCGAAAAAGAAAAAAGGGCTGTGGTTGAAGATTGTCGGGATCGTCCTGCTGGTGATTGTGCTGTTGTTTGCCGGGGTGCTGTTTTTCATCGACAATATTCTGGAGACGGGTATCCGTACCGGCGGCGGGTTGATCATGAAGACCAAGGTCGAAGTGGATTCGGTGCGATTGAAGATCCTGCGCGGTACGCTGGACATCAAGAACCTGCGGGTGGAAAATCCGGAAGGCAGTACCAACCGTTATGCATTTGAACTGCCCGCGTTCCATATCGGGCTGGAAATCGGTTCGCTGACCACGGATAAGATCATCATCAATTCCATCGAAATCACCGGTATGAGGGTGGATTACGAACCCCGCCTGAGGGGCGGCAGCAATATCCAGATCCTGCTGGACAATATGCAGGACCCAAAAAAGAAGCCGGCTGCGGATGCACAACAGGGTGCCACCACCGAAGAGAAAGCTGAGGCCGAGAAAGCGGCTTCCAAGCAGGTGGTAATTAAGGATCTGGTGGTCAATGGCGGCGAAATCGACGTCACACTGCTCGGCCAGACGGCCACGATTCCCATGCCGCCGGTGCATATGACCGGTATCGGCGAAAGCCAGGCGGTGACGATGATCGAGGCGGTGACCATGTTCATGAAGGAATTGGTCGTCAGCGTGGTCAAGGCTTCCAACCAGGTCGTCGACAGCCTGGGCAGCAAGCTGAAATCCGCCGGCAGCGATCTCGGCACCACTGCCGGGAGCGTGATCGACGAGGTCAAGGGCCTCATCACCGGCAAGAAGGACGAGGCGAAAAAGTAAGGAAGTATATGGATCGAATCGAGATCATGGCACCGGCCGGTGCGTTTGATTCCCTGTCCGCTGCATTGCGGGCCGGGGCGGATTCGGTTTATTTCGGAGTAGGCAAACTGAATATGCGGGCCCGCGCCACGGCGAATTTCACCGTGCGCGACCTCCCCGGGATCGTCCGGCGCTGCCGGGTGGCCGGGGCGAAGTCGTACCTGACCGTGAACACGATCATTTATGACGAGGAGCTCGCGGAAATGCGGCAGTTGTGCGATGCCGCCAGGGAGGCGGGGGTCAGTGCGATCATCGCTTCCGACCTGGCGGTAATCCGCTACGCGCGCGAGATCGGTCTGGAGGTGCATTTGTCCGTCCAGGCCGGAGTCAGCAACCTGGAGGCGGTGCGCTTTTATGCGGCGTATGCCGACGTGGTGGTGCTGGCGCGCGAGCTGACCTTGCCGCAGGTCAAGTATATTGTCGAGGCGGTGAAAGCTGAAAAAATCACCGGACCCTCGGGGAAATTGTTGCGGATCGAAATCTTTGCCCACGGCGCTTTGTGCGTGGCGATTTCGGGCAAATGCGGCATGAGCCTGGCGGTCTACGATTCCTCGGCCAACCGCGGGGCGTGTTTCCAGAACTGCCGCCGCAGTTACCGGGTGATCGACGAGGAAAGCGGCGACGAGCTGGTCATCGACAATAAGTATGTGATGTCTCCCAAAGACCTCTGCACCATCGGGGTCCTGGACCAGATACTGGCGGCCGGGGTCACGGTGTTGAAACTGGAGGGGCGCGGACGCTCGGCCGATTATGTCGGCACGGTCACTTCGTGCTACCGGGAGGCGGTACAGGCGTGTCAGGACGGAACTTTCGGCGAGGCCAAAATAAAGGGTTGGCTGGACCGGCTGCGGGAGGTTTTCAACCGCGGGTTCTGGCACGGAGGTTATTATTTAGGCGAAAAGCTTGGCGAATGGAGCGAGACCGGCAACAGTCATGCACGGATACAGAAAGTGCATATGGGGCGGGTCAATCATTATTTCCCCAGGCAGCAGGTGGCGGAGTTGAGTGTTGAAGCCGTAAACCTGGAAACGGGGCGCGAACTGATGATCACGGGGCCGACGACCGGCTCGATCCGGTTTCCCGTCCGCGAGATCCGGGTGGAGGGTGAGCAGGTGCCGGTGGCCGAAAAACCGGTTCTTGCCAGTGTCGCGGTGCCGGTCAAGGTCCGGCGCAACGACCAGGTGTATCTCTTACAACAACGCAAATTCGGGGGACTGAATGATGAATGACAAATTCCTGGAGCGTCTCGAGCGCCTCGAAAAGGCTTTGGGCGAGCTGAAAAGCGACTACCTGCAGCAGCAAGCTCCTGCGCCGAAAACCGCGCCTCCGCCGGAACCGGAACACAAAGACGGCAAGACCGTATTTATCAAGGCGCCGCCGCTTCATGAAATCGACGCTGAAAAGCTCAAAACCGTGATCAAACTCGAACCGGAGAAGTCGACCGCGCCGAAAACCGTGCCGCCGCCGCTGCCTCCGGCCCCGGAGTCCGATTTCAATGGCCGGACGTTGCATATCAAAGCGCCGCCGCCGCATGAAATCGAGGCGGAAAAACTCAAAACCGTGATCAAGCTCGGGCCAGAGAAGTCGACCGCGCCGAAAACCGCGCCGCCGCCATTGCCGCCCGCGCCCGAATGCAATGACCCGAAAACCATCGAGATCAAAGCCCCGCCCGTCGCGGAAGCAGAACCGAAGGAGAACACCCCGGCATTTCAGAGCCCGATGGAGTGGTTCGTCGGCCGGCGTCTGTTCGGTACGCTGGGCATGCTGCTGGTGCTGATCGGGATTTGTTACGGGGTGGTTTATGCCTACCGCACGTTTAATTTTTCGCCGGAAATGCGGGTGGGGGCGGCTTGTGTGCTCTCGCTGGTGATTTCCATCAGCGGCTTTTTCCTGCGCCATCCGAAATACCGCTTTCTCTCGCTGCTGCTGAAGGGCGGCGGCATGGGCGGGTTGTACATCGCCATTTTCGCAGGGTTCCAGTTCTACGGATTTTTCGGCGTGCCGCTGACCGGAGGTGCGCTGGCGGCGATCGCGATGCTGGTGCTGGCGCTCTCGTGGTACGAGAAATCGCAGGTGGCCGGCGTGTTCGCCACCATCGGTGCATTCATGATGCCGGTGCTGGTCAAAACACCGAACCCGAACCATGTATTTTTCTGCTGCTACCTCCTGGTCATCAACCTGCCGGTGATCCTGCTGGGGCTGCAGCGCAAATGGCAGATGCTGTACAACTTAAGTTTCGTGTTTTCGATGCTGCTCGGGCTCGGGTGGACGTTTGGATTTCATAACAGCCAGCCGAATATCATCCTGACTTTCTGGACGCTGTTCACGGTCGAATACCTGATTCTGGCCCTGATCAAGCTGCGCGGCGAATTCGATATTTTCCGGATTCCTGATTATTGCCGGATTTTGTTTCTGATGTCGGTGAACCTGGGGGTAATCAACATTTTCGAGAGCTCCATCAACAAGGGCAACTGGTTTATTTATGCTGCGATCCTGTATGGTGCTGCCGCCGGATTGGCTTATTGGCTGAATCGGAAATTCTTCGGTGAGTTCATGGTTTTCCTTGGCGGTGCGGCGGTGTTTCTGGCCTTTGCCGTGCCGGAAATTTTCATGCTGCCATATGAAAGGTATCTGGCGTGGGCGGTCGAGTCGCTGGCGCTCGGCGTTTTCGCGTTTTTCGTCAAGGACCGCGGCATCAACCGTTTGGGTACGGCCATGGCGATCGTGCCCTGGGTGGCGATTCATAGCGACTACCTGCAGAGCGAAGCGGTGTTCCGCACGTCGTTGTTCTTCAACAAAGTCAACGTGCTGGGCAAGATCGGGTTGCTGATGCTGTTGATTCAAGGCGGGCTCGGCGTGTGGCGCTTCGAAAAATCAGTCGGCAGCAAGATTGTGATCCTGGCGGCGAGCTTCGGGCTGCTGCTCATTACCACGGTTAACGCCGGGTATTATTACAACTGGCACGAGCCGTGGCTGCTCTTTACAGCGTTCCCGCTGGCGGTGGCGTCGCTGATTTACTGCTGGGCGGGGCATCTGGTGCCGCGGTATAAATTTCTCAGTCTCGCCTCAGTGGCGTGGTTTGCGTGCATCGTTTTTTCGGCCATTCACACCGGCAACGGGCCGCGCTATGCGTGGGAACTGAGCTTATGGGCACCGGGCGTGCTGGCGCTGTACTGGCTGCTTCCGCGCGGCAATCCGTTCCGGGTTTTTGCCACGGTGGTGTGCGTGGCGGCGGTGGTCAAGTGCTTTCATTTCCAGAATTTGCACAATTACACCGGATTTTTCAACTTGCCGTTCCTGATCGCACTGCTCAGCGGCGCGGTGTTTCTGGCGCTGAACTGGACGCCGCCGTGGCTTCGCGACAAAGAGGATATGCTTGAACCGGCGTACAGGCAGCTTCGGCCGCACCTGACGGCGCTGGGCGTGATCGGCGTTTCGGTCATTTTCTGCATAAACTTCTATCTGCTGCGCGCCCGGTATACCGAAGAATATTTCCTGCTGACCATCGTCGGTTCGCTGCTGGGCGGCGGCTGCGTGCTGGCCGCCATCATGCGGCGGCTGCGGAGCCGGCTCTTTGCGCTTTATGCCGCGCTGGTGATGTTTGTGGTGTTTATGATCGGTTTCTATGACTTGTTCGAGGTCGGGTTCACGGCCGGGGCATTTCTGGCGGGCAAGCTTTATATCTGGCTGGCGCTGCTGGGGGGCTGCTGGAGCATCCTCAAACTTTCCGACAAAGTTTTGAACGGCAGGGAACTCGCCTTCATGCGGATTATCAGCGGTACGCTGTTTATCTTCATCATTTACCGTGAATTCGGGCGGATGGCGGACCCGAACTTCGCCCGGGCGTTTTCGCTGATTTACCTGATGGTGACGGCGATCCTGATCTGCGGCTGGGGGCTGTGGAAGCGCCGCCCGGCGGCCCGGTATTATTCGTTTGTGCTGCTGGCGATCGCAGTGATCCAGCTGATCGCGCAGAGCTTGTGGGTGATGAAGGACCCGGCGCGGATCGTGGCGTTTATCGCGCTCGGCTTCGGGCTGCTGCTATTGTCGTTCGTTTACCACAAAGTTTCGGAATTCATCGACGCCCAGGACCGGGGCGAACTGGAAAATGACAAGGAAGACTGATGGAAAATCTACGTAATCATTCGTTAATCAAAAAGATCAACCGCTCGAAAATCCTGAACACCATCCGGCAGAATCCGCTGGTGGCGCGTTCGCAGATCGCCGAAAAAACCGAGCTCGACAAAAAGAGCATCACCAACTTCGTGACCGAGCTCCTGGCGGACGGTCTGGTCGAGGAAGCCGGACGGCGCGAGGGCACTTCCGGCCGCCCCTTCACCATGCTGCGTTTCTGCGAGAAATACGTGGTCGGCATCTATATCGGACCCTATTTCACCCGCGGGGTGCTGCTGGATCTCTACGGCTCGATCGTCTCCTCGTACGAAGAGGAATACCCGATGCTGGCCTCGCGCGAGACCATCCTCAAAACGTTGGAAAACGTCTATATGCGGCTGACCTTCGGCAACAACGCCATTTACGGGGTCGGCGTCTGCCTGCCGGGGATCATCGACCTCGAGGCCGGGATGGTCATCGAGTCGGTCAACATCCCGTCGCTGAACGGCATGAACTATTCCGAAGAGTTCGCCAAAATCATCCGTCATCCGCTCTTTGTGGAGGAAGAATCGGCGGCGATCGCCATGGGCGAGAAGTGGTTCGGCACCGGGCGCAATTACGATGACTTCGTGTGTGTGGAACTCTCCGGCGGTATCGGTTCGGGGATCATCTATCAGCGGCGGCTTTTCAAGGGCGCCGGCAAGTACGCGGGCGAGCTTGGCCACGTGGTCGTGCATCGCGACGGCAACCTCTGCCGCTGCGGCAACCGCGGCTGCCTCGAAGCCTATGCCTCCGAAACCGCCATCCTGCCGGAGTTCAATAAATTCCTGCCGGAACCGCTCACCCGCCTCGCGTATTACGAGCAGGGCTCGATTCCCGAAGCGGAGTTCAACCGCATCCGCGAACATGTGGCCAATGAAATCGGCCGCGGGCTGGCGGCCATGGTCAACATCCTGTGCCCGCGCGTGATCATCCTGACCGGGGTCATCACCGATGTTTTCGGTCAGCCGCTGCTCGACGCGATCCGCCGCGATGTGGAGAAATATTGCCTGAAGGGATGTTTCGAAAACACCAGTATCTATATCTCCAAGCTCGAGCTGCTCGACGCGCTCGGCGCGGCCACGCTGCCGCTGGCGGATATCTTTGAAGTACCTGATTATTATTATGTATAAAGGAGTTGTATGACCGATAAGCTGAAAAATCTGCTTGATAAACAAATTGTGATATTCGACGGCGCCACCGGCACCGAGCTTTATAAACGGGACTTTTTCGTCAATGCCTCCTACGAGGGGCTGGTGCTGAGCAATCCTGACGTGGTGACCGAGATCCACAAGAGCTACAGCAGTGCCGGAGCCGACGTCATCACCACCAACACCTACGGGGCGAACCGCAACAAGCTCCAGCGTTTCGGGCTGGGCGACAAGGTGGCGGAAATCAACCGCCGGGGCGTCGAGCTGGCGCGCGGCGCCTGCGGCGAAGACAATCTGGTGGCCGGTTCGGTCGGTCCGGTGGGCGAGAGCTCCTACGGCAAAGCGTTGACCGACGACGAGATCCAGTCGATTCTTGCCGAACAGGTCGGAGCATTGGTCGCGGGCGGGGCCGATTTCATCATTTTCGAATCGCTGCTTGGTGAGAAAGCCCTTGGTTATGCCCTGACGGTCATGGCCGAATACCCCGATATGCCCTATGTACCCAGCATCACCGGCGAATTCGACCCCGAGGCCAGCCGCGACTACATGGCGCGGCTGATCAAGATGATTCAGGACGCGCCGCACCAGCCGACCGCCGTCGGGCTGAACTGCGGAGTCGGGGCGGACGCCATGCTTTCGCTGCTGGAAATCCTGCTGCCGCTCTGCCCGTACCCGGTCATTGTCCAGCCGAACGCTGGCGTGCCGAAAAATGTCGACAACCGCATGATGTATATGTGCAGCCCCGAGTACCTGACCACCTATATCGTGCGTTATGTGAATATCGGCGTGCGCGGGGTCGGCGGTTGCTGCGGCATCGGGCCGGAACACATCCGCGACATTGTCCGCAGCGTGCGTCCGCTCTCGAAAACGCTGGTGGCACCTCAATTTGAGGTGATCGAGCCGGAAATTCCGCTGCTCGAGCCGGTCCCGGTGCCCGAGCGCTCCAAACTAGCCGCCAAGCTGGCGCGCGGCGAATGGATCACCACCGTGGAAGTCACGCCGCCGCGTGGCTATGACCTCGAATCGACGATTCAGAAGGCGATTCAGTGTCGCGAGGCCGGAGTCGACGCCATGAACATTCCCGATGGCCCGCGCGCAAGCTCGCGGATTTCCCCCATCGTCACCGCCATCGAAATTCAGGAAAAAGCCGGGCTCGAGGCCATTCTGCACTGTTGCTGCCGCGACAAAAACCTGATCGGCATGCAGGCCGACCTCCTCGGCTGCGCCTGCAAACAGATCAACAATATTCTCTTCATCACCGGCGACCCGCCGAAACTGGGCGATTATCCGTTCGCCTCGGCGGTGTTCGACGTGGACTCGATCGGCATCCTGAAAGTGCAGTCGCGGCTGAACCGCGGCGTGGACATCGGCGGCAAAACCATCGGCAAGCAGACCGCATTTTTCGGCGGCGCCGGGGCCGACCCGAACGCGCTGGACATGGAGCGTGAATTGCGCCGTCTGCGTGAAAAAGTCGAGGCCGGAGCCGAGTTCATCATCACCCAGCCGGTGTTCGACGTGGAGCCGCTCCTGAAAATGCTCGGCGCAATCGCCGATCTGAATGTACCGGTGATCGCCGGAATCTGGCCGCTGGCCAGCTACCGCAACGCCGAGTTCATGAAAAACGAAGTTCCGGGTGTGGTCGTGCCCGATGAAATCATGGCCCGCATGGCCCGCGCCGAATCGCGCGAGGACCAGCGTCTGGAAGGTATTGCCATTGCCCGCGAGAGTGTGGCCCGGATTCGCGACGTGGTGCGCGGCGTTCAGGTGAGCGCCCCCTTCGGCAATGTCAATACCGCACTTGAAGTTTTAAAAAATTGAAAATGGAAAATTGAAAATGGAAAATTACGAGGAGAGTTATCATTCAGCAAAACGCCATCTCCTCCTTCAAAAATTGGATTGAAGAGGGTTAAAGGGATTCATCCCTTTCCATAATTTTCAATTCTCAATTTTCAATTTTCCATTTAAAAAAGAGAAGGAATCGACTATGAAACTGGAAAAAGCCTTGACCGGACGCCGTACCGTGCGGCGTTTCAAGCAAATCGAAGTTCCTAAAAAAGACCTGACTTACATGGTGGATATGGCGCGCCGCTCCGCCTGTACCGCCAACTCCCAGCACCTTCGTTATCTGGTGGTGACGGACCCCGCGCTGGTGAAAGGACTTTTTGACCTCACCGCCTGGGCGGCTTACATCACGCCGCGCCGTACGCCGGTGTGGGGCGAGAATTCCCCCACGGCCTTTATCGCGGTCTCCTCGCCGCGCGCCGGAGCCTCACAGGAAGTCAACGCCGGAGCCGCGCTCCAGGTCATGACGCTGGCGGCCTACGGCATCGGCCTGGGTACCTGCTGGATGGGCGCGTTCCGCCGCGAAGAAGCCGCCAAGCTGCTGCTGGTGCCGAACGACCGCGAACTGCTCTATCTGCTGGCGGTCGGCTTCCCGGATGAAACCCCGGTGAGCGAGGACATCAAAGCCGGCGATTCCGTGAAATACTACCTGGACGACAACGACCAGCTCCACGTGCCGAAGCTTCGCACCGAAGACCTGATTGAGTGGCACTGATCCAAACGGTTTTGCCGTTTTTCAGGTGCAGTGAGTATTGGCAGGGCTCATAACAAGCCTTGATCAGTTCCGGCATCTGAATTTCGGCAAGTCCGATACAGGCGCCGCGTCAATTGTCTGGATTGAAAACCCGGAACAGATAATCAACGCTGGTATCCGGGCACTCGGCGTCCTTCCGTCCAAGCATATATTGCAGCATCGCCACGGAGCTTCCGGCAAGCTTCCGGAAATCCTGAAACAGGACCCCGATACCCGCGCCCTGATACCAGTAATTACCCTCGTAAGCCCAAGCCGCCAGGTCCACGCCCCCGGCAAAGCGATTGCTCCGGCAAAGTGCCCGGAAAAGCAGCTCGGAATGAATTTCGGAACAACAGAGAAGTCCAGGGGGCGCTTTTTCCAGCTTCGGCAAAATATCTTCGCCATAATAAGTTTCCACCATCTGCGGTTTCAACCGGTAATCTTTCATGATGTTCAGAAAATGCATTTGCCGGGCATTCCGGTTCAATGTTTCCGTCTGATCCGAAATCAGTACGATCTCGCGGTGTCCCCGCCCGACCAGATACTCCACCCCCTGCCGGACCCCCTGGCAGTCATTGGAACACACGGAACGGACGCCGCCCAGCAGGTCGCTGTAATCATTCACGCAGACCAGCGGCAGGATATGATACCGGCTCCAGTACCGGGCAATATGATTCAACGGCAACAACGAAAGAACGCCGCACAATTTCCGCTCGTCCAGCAGTTCCAGGTCGTGCTCGTAAATAATCTCCTGCCGGAATCCCGCATTTTTCAGGGCTATGCTCAACTGATACAGCAACTGGGCGGTGTATTGGTCGAAACCGTCCGGATCGAGCCGAATCACGATTCCGACGATCTGGCGGTAGCTTTTTCTCGCGTATCCCATCTCAACGGCAAGCTGAAAAATCCGCTCCCGAACGGTTTCCGAAATCCCGGGGCGATTGTTCAATACCCGCGAAACGGTCGAGTGGGAAACTCCTGCCCGCGCCGCAATTCCTGTTATGGTGACATCTTTCATAATAGCCATTATACCACCGGTTTAGCAGTAAGTCAAGTTTTGTGCATAATTTGTGCATTAAAATCAACCGCCCCCCTGTTGCTTTCAAACAGGGGTGACCGTATATTTATATTAACCGAAACAACTTAAGGAGTGTATAACATGCACAAAACAGTCAAATATCATTTCACCCTCATTGAGCTCCTGGTCGTGATCGCGATCATCGCGATTCTGGCCGCCATGCTGCTGCCGGCCCTGAATAAAGCCAGGGACAAAGCAAGGGGGGCCAAATGTATTTCCAATCAGAAACAGATCGGATTGGCATTTTTCGCCTATACGGACGATAATGACGCTTACTTGCCGACAACCGGAGGTTTTACTTTGAGCGATGGTTCATACCCGCGCTGGTATCAGGAGGGGTACTACGGCATTATACCTTATTCCGGGGCGAAAAGCGCCTGGAGCGGCACGGGGGCCGACAATTACTTGACCCGTTATCCGGTGGGGATTTTCAGTTGTCCCGCCAGTGAAAATAAGCCCGGGAATTTTTATTACAGCATGCAGCGGAGTTGCAACTGGCGCAAGCTGACGACTTGTACCGTTCCCAGTCAGGTTCTTCTGACCGCGGATAGCGATCCGGAGGTACCCGCCGGCGTCGGTTACAAGCACGAGGATCTGCGCACCGGCAGCCAGGTGCTTCCATACCGGCATGGGAACAGTGTTGCAGTTTTGTTTGTTGGCGGTAATTGCAGCATGGTTTCGGTGCTTGAGCTGCGCCCGAAATATGCGGATTATACCATCAAGAGCGGCGCTAATCCCCTGGATGCGTTCTGCTGGTCGCGCGAAATTATTCAGTAAATCGAAAGGAAAAGTGAAATGACTTGTGTCAGATATTCGAAAGTATTCGTAGTTTGTTTTCTTTTGTTGCTAAGCTGCGGATTGTCTGCGGGAAAAATCTTTGAGGTCGACTTTGATGAAAAAAATCCGGCGCCGTTGAAATCTCCTGCGGTATTGACGGATGGGCTGCGCGGTCACGGCGCCCTGGTGTCGCCGTCTTCGCCGTTGGTGTTTGATTCGTTGAAGCGGATTGACCCGAACCAGGGGACGCTTTCCTTCTGGGTCAAGCCGGTGGACTGGAGCCAGCAGAGTGTCAAACAGTGGTTTCCGCTGTTCTGGCTCGGGGCGGAGCGTTGTCGCGGAGCATCGTATTACCTGCTGCTGGATACCCGGGCATTTCTTCCGTCATTGTCGCTTTTCAGCCAGCTCTCCGGGAAGGAAATCGCGGCGCGTTATGAGTTTCAGGGAGACATGAAGACCAAGGTGTTCCAGCGCGGCGAATGGACGCATGTGGCACTGACCTGGAATTTGTGGCAGTTTCAAATTTTTTTGAACGGCAAGCCTTATGCGACGGGGGGATATAACCTGCCGATCAACCGGGTATCGCTTCCGCGGGAATTCCATTTGTGGTTCGGGAACCATCAGTTCTGGTCGGAGGAACTGAATTATTCCACCGTTTTCGACGACATCGCGATTTACAATGAATCCCTGGAGGCCGGGCAGATCAGGGAGATTTACGATATCGGCATGCCTTTTACACCGCAGAAACAAGTACGGCATTCCCTGCCGGTGCCGGTCAAGTCCAGGGAAATCGTGGCTGATGGAAAGATCGACGATTCCGAATGGGGCGACGCCACGCGCTTTCCGTTGAACAAACGCTTTTTTACCGGTAAACTGGCCGGTTATGAAGCCTGGGGCATGATCAAGTACGACCAGGAAAACCTTTATGTGGCTTGCGAGGCCGCCAAGGTCGGAAATCAGCGAATGCCCGGCAAGGGATTCGATAAACGTGTTTTCTCCGGAGATAATTTCGAACTGACGCTGCGTTCTCCGGGATATTTCGACGACAGGGCTGCATTTTTCCAGATGGCCGTGGCTCCGGACGGCGCCTGGATCGTGAATAACTACGGGCAATGGCAAAAATATGACGGCATTAAACATGCGGCGGTGGTCAATGGCGATAAATGGTCGGTGGAAATCGCCATCCCGTGGTCGATTATGCCGGAAGCGCCGAAGGCGGGAAGCGTCTGGCTGGGGCAGTTCGGGCTGCATGTGCCGTCCGACGTCGAGGTGGTTTCGGTACAGGATCAGATTTTGAGCTGGTCCCATGGCTACGATTCGTTTCCGGCCCGCTATATGCTGATGTATCGTACACCGCGAGCCATGGGGGAGTTGCGTTTTCAGGAAGACGGAACCAATTGCCGGGTTGAATCGCTTGGCGATGTCGACTCCGGGAAATTGAATGTCGATATAACAGCCGGAAAACCGCAGGACCTGACGGTAAGCATCGATGGTGAAAAAGAAAACATCTTGAGCGTTTCGGAAAAGGATTCCATCGACCTGAAGTCGGTCAAGCAGATTTCCTATGTCGGTAATGGCACGCTCAATATTTCTGCCGGGAAAGGCGAGCCGGCTTTCGTATACCAGGCGAATATTTCCATCCGGAATCCGATCTCCATCAAACACGAAATCTGGTCGAATACCAATACTATTGTCATGTCGCTGAATTCAAACGGCTTGCCTGCTTCCTGGCTCGAAAAGATCAGGAAAAGCGGTATTCCTGCTGTCATCAGTCTGAAATCCGCGGATGGACAGACTTATGCGGAACGGAAGATCATGCTGAAAGCGGTGGCTCAGCAGGAGAAATTGGTTTATCAGGCATTGCCGCCCGGAATCTACCGCCTGGAAGTCGCCGCATCGTCGGATGGCAAATCTGTAATGTCGGCGGTGGAGTTCGAGCGGCCCAGCGAGGAGTTTCTCGCGGCCGATTATGCCCCCTCTCGCGATGTGCCGGAGCCGTGGACTCCGGTCGAGGCCGCTGGAGACGATGTTTTCCGGGTATGGAACCGGGAGTATCATTTTGCGGCTAACGGTCTGCCGTCCCGGTTTGTCAGCGGCGGCAGAGATGTTCTGGCGGCTCCGGTCAAGCTTTCTGTAAAGTATAATGGCAAAGTGTTTAGCTTCGAAAAAGCGGTAGTTCCGGCGAAGCTTCGGGAGCATTCACCCGACCGGATCGTCCATGAAGGCACGGTGGCCGCCGCGGGCGGCGCGTATCTGCTTGATTGGGTCCGAACGGTGGAGTTTGACGGTTTCGTTTATTACGAGGTTTCCCTGCGGGGCGCGGCGTTTCCGTTCTCGCTTGAGGAACTGAGTTTGGACTTCAGCGTTGAAAAGGATTGTTCCCGCTATCTGCAGACGCCGAAATTCAATGTGGACTGGAGCAAAAACGGCAAAGTGGAGCTGCTGCCGTCCAACTATTACTGGTTTACCGGCCTGGTAAACGGATTGGACTTCATGACGCCGGACGATGGCAATTGGGTTTACGGCGGGAAGCCGGTTCGTTTTGAGCGCAATGCTGCCGACGGACGGGCGGATGCGTCGTTCAGGCTGATTGACCGGCGGGTATCTGTGGACAAGGCCCTGACTTATCGTTTTGGCTTCATGGCTACGCCGGTCAAGCCGCTGCGCTCCGACTGGCGGAACATCAATACCCAGAGCTGGGGCGGAGCCAAATATCAGAACCTCCAATACCACCTCGGTTACAACGACAAAGTGGAACTGCTGCAGTTTCCTAATATCATTCTTCTGAGCGATGTCAGCAATCCCGAAAACGCCCGTCGGGCCATCGAAAATTCATGGCATTCCAAACGGATCAAGATCGTTCCATTTACCGGACATTGTTTCATGCCGGACAACAATCCATTCTATGATTATTACGGTACGGTCTGGCGTCAGACGATGGACGGGCGCCCCACTGGCAAATCCTACGGTTCCAGCTGGCAAGGCAAGGAATTTTATATGTGCAGCCCGGTATGCCCCCGCAGTACCTACAGCGATTTCCTGCGCTGGTGCACCGTCAATCTTATGCGGAAATACAAGTTCGACGGCCTTTACCTCGACGGCGGCCAGGCGCTGCAATGCGACAACCGGGTGCACGGCTGCGGTTTCACCGACGCTTTCGGGCGGAAGATTTCCGTCTGGACGGACCTGGCATGCCGGAACTCCTACCGGCAGCTGGCATTGGCCATTCATAAAACCGATCCCCAGGGAATTCTCTGGGTTCACGCGGCGGCAAACAATGCCCCGCACATCCATAGCACGGTGGATGTGCTTTTTCCGGGCGAGGACCTGATGCCTCATGTGCCGGATAATCCGCTGACTTATACCGACCTTGTGCCGCTTGAGCAGTGGCAGTCCAGTTATTATCTGGCGCAGCAGCTCGGAACGGCATCCGTGTTTCTCGGCATGTCGCAGAAGGTTTTGGAGCCGATCGGTTCTCCGCCGAAAAACCCCGATATTTCCACGCCGTTGCTGACGATGTGCTGGCTTCACGACGTTCATCTTTTCGGCAACTTCATCTACAACAAAACAATCGAAAAATACTGGGAAATCAAAAATACCAGCGGCATCGTCCGTCCGGACACCATCTTCACCGGCTACTGGTTTCCGGGTCCCCGCATCGGCAGCACCGATAAACAGGTTCTGGTCAGTTATTATTCCTGGCCCGACAGTAAGCGGCTGGTGGTAATCGTCGGCAATCCGAGCAAGGAAGCGCGGAAAACCGGATTGACCTGGGCGGAAGATTGGAAGCCGTCCGGCGGAGCCGTGGATCTTTACACCGGCGAGAGCGTCGACACGAACTCCCTCACGTTGCCTCCTCGCAGCTTCAAGGTGCTGGAGATGAAAATTCAATAAAAACAGCGCAAACCCCAGATAAACTCAAGGGCAGTCTCGAAACCGGGGCTGCTTTTTTTATGGCAGTTCGCCGAGGCAGGATTGCAGCTGGAAGTACGATTCGCGCCACTCGGGCAGAAATGGCAGCTTCTCCAGTTCGGCGGTTAAGCGCCTGATTTCTTGTACGATCTCCCTGATTTCGGTCAGGGGGTCGTGGTCGGCGGAGGGCGTGTGGGGCGTGCATCCCGTACACCTGTGCCGGAGGCTCTCTCGATTGTAATCCGCGTATTCACTCCGGAAGTTTTTGTAGGTGTAGACCGCGATATCGGTTTGAATGATAATGGCGGCCCCGGTCAGGATATCCGGGTTCATGGACGGCGAACGCGAATTTTCCAGCAATCTCAGCGTCAGTTTGTCGCAGATTCGTTTTTCCTCAAAGTCGGTATAATCCTGTTCCTGCAGCCATTTCCTGCATTCGGTGAGAATTCCGGGTTTGGCCGCAAGCTCCGGGCGTTTTTCCAGGGCGACTTCAAAGGGGTTTGGCGGCGGCTCTCCCGGCGAGCGGAGAAGAACGGATTCATCGACCCTGAAATTGTCCGGCAAATCGCAGCCCAGCAGTTGCGAGAGCTCGCGGCAGTTGTTCCGGTATTTTTTCCGGTATGATTTTTCCCAATTCGTAAGTTGGAGGGTTCTACTGCGCAGATCAAGCGTTTTCAGGACAGGGATATTTTTGGTCCTTTCCACGGAATTCAGCAGGTTTTGAATTTCGGTGAATTGCGGCTGGCACTCGGAAATCTGCCGCAATGCCGATTGGGCGGCGGCCAGCTTCAGGTAAACCCGGCAGATATCCAGATACAAAGCGCGTTTGGCGCGATACCGATGCAATTCGGAGAGCTTCCGGCGGTTTTCGACCTGCCGGGAATCGGCCACGGCCAAGGCGAAATCCAGTTGATCGATGAGCCGCCGTCTGCCCTCGAGATCAAGGGGGAGAAATGATTGGTTGATCGATTGCCAGGGGTCGCGGGGAGGCGGATCATTCGCTTTCCATTCATTCTGCATAGCTGAAGTACGGTTTTCTTCCGCGACTCTCTGTTCCAGCTCCGCCAGGCGGTTGTCGAGATTGTTGGCGCAGGCGACTTTGAGGCAGTCGTCCAGCGTGTAAGCATCCTTCTTTCCCAGCTGTTTTTGAGCCGCACAGCCGGTAAGGAAAATGCAGCTTGCGATAAGGCACAGTATGTTGAATTTCATGATGCCGCCTCCGTTTTTCAAGTAATATAGACGGCATAAAATAAAAAAGCAACCGTATTTCGCGGCTGCTTTTTTATTGGGTGGTGGGAGATTTTGTTCAGTATTTGACGATATTGCCGAATTTCAGTTCATAAGGCGAATAACCGTGAGCGCTGCCGTCAACCCTGGAGGTGTTAACCCGGTTGCCATGGCGAGAGAAATTCATGGCCGCTTTACTTGGATTGTCCATGGAAAGAAGTGTATCAGGAGTCAGGCTTTCGTGAATTCTCACTGGCCAGCCGGCTTCATTGACGAACCAGGCTTCATCCTTCCAGCCGAAAGGATAGGCGGAGAAAGCGGCATCGCTCGAGCCATTGTTGGCAGTCATCTGAGTGGCATCACCAGAGATGATGACCTCGGAGGCGCGACGGATTCTTCCCAGTTTGACATATTCATAGGTGGGGGCGCTGTAGCTGGTGCCAATCTTGCCCAGGTATGGATTGATGGAATAAGTCAGAAATCCTAATTGGTTCCCCGTTCCGCTCAGCTTGGCGGATGGGCAGATTGACACGGATTTATGGGCTTCACGGCCGGCCCGGCCGAGATATGGAATCAACCAGGCGTAATAGTTGTATTTGGCGCTGACAGCATTTACGATGTTATCTGCGTAATGCGGCGGCAGCACATCGTCATGATCTTGTGCGTACATATTAAAGGCGACCCCGGTCTGCTTCAGATTGCTGAGGCAGCCGGTCGTCCGCGCTCGTTCACGCGCTTTGTTCAGTGCGGGCAGCAGCATGGCGGCCAGGATGGCGATGATCGCGATCACAACGAGCAATTCGATGAGCGTAAAATTTTTTCTATTCATATGCGACTCCGTAAAGGGTTAATTAATTCATAAATTGAATTTTATATTTCTATTATACAGTTATTTTGCTAAAAAACAAGTATCTGCTATTGATTTTTTCATGAAAAAGCTGTATTTTATTCAAAAAGAGAATTAAATAAACAAAGGATGAGCTTTATGAAAAAACTTTGGCTGTGGATCGCGGCGCTGGCCGTTTCGGTAGCATTGGGTGCGGATCAGGTGTGGATCATGGTGCCGGACGCCATGGCGCGCGACAACGCGGATAAATTATCCTTATACTTAAAGAAGAACAATATCAAGAGCGAAGTGGTCACGGCATCGGAATTCGCTGCCGCGCAGGCGGACGCGACGTCGGCGGTGGTCGGTATGGGAATCGGCAATTTTGCCCCGGGGGTCTGGGAGGCGCTGGAGAAGCACCAGGCGCAGGGCGGCAAGCTGATTTTCCAGGGCAAGAAAGAAAACCGCGACAAATTGACCGGGGATACGCTGAAGAGGCTGGAAAAAATCTTCGGCGTGAAGTATCTGGGTTATGAGACCGATCCTCTGCTGGGCAAGGGGACGGTTCAGAAATTCATGTTCGTGAAGCCGGATGAGAGCGAAATCTGGGGTGCGGAGCATCCTCCGCTCTTTGCGGCCTACACGGGCGAGGCGTTTGCTTTGCAGGCGGCGGATGACGGCAAGGTCATCGGCAGCTGGGTGCGGCGCGACCGCGAAACGGAGGACGGCCCGGTGGTGATCGCGAAGGGATCGTCGGTCTTCGTGGGGTATTATCCGTGGGACCTGGCGGCCAGGGGCGACAAGGACAATATGCCGTCGCATCATGCCGGGATCATGCTGATTAAATTTCTGGGCAAACCGTCCGTTCCGGTGGCGGCGGACGCCAAGCCGAAGCGTTACCAGGAGCCGTTGAATATGTGCCCCGTGACGCCGAAGTTCCAGACGCCGCGCAGCATGTGGCTGTGGAACATCGATTACGCGCTGAACCCGAAGGAACGGGCGCTGCTGCTGGATTTCACGGCGGGCCGCCATATCTCGCGCATTTATCTGTGTACTTCTTCCGCACGTGCGTTCAGCGGAAAGGCACGCGAACAGCTCCGCGCGTTTATCCGCGAGGCCAATCAGAAGGGCATCAAGATCGAGGCGCTGGACGGCTGGAAGCAGGCGATTTTGCCGGAGGACCAGCCGAAATTCCTGGCGGCGCTGCAGCGGGTGATCGACTTCAATAAATCGGTTGATGAGGACGAACGCTTCGCCGGTTTCCAGTCCGACGTGGAGCCGGTGACCATGAAGGAATACCATGCTTCTCCGGAGGCGCGGCGGCGTTTCGACCGGATGTATGTGGAGCTGCACGCCAAATGCGCGGAACTGATCAAGCAGTCCGGGATGAAGGATTTCGTGTTCGGCATGGCGACCAACGAGCACCTCGACCGCGACATCAAGCGCCCCGAGCGTCATGTGGAGTGGCAGGGCCGGACCTGTTCGGTGATCGAGCACCTGATGGAATTTGTCGATTATTTCGCGCTGATGTCGTATCACGATACCGCGCCCAGAATCATTGCCGCCGCCGAGGATGAAGTCGAGCTTGCGGACAAGCACAAAATCAAGGCATGGGTCGGCGTGGAGACGCTGGACGTGATGCAGCTTTTCGGCGGTTCGCGCTCGCTGTCGTTTTACGAGGAGGGGCTCGAAATCATGGAGGAAGAGCTGGAAAAAGTTTATAAGAAATTCCGCAACGAACCCGGTTTCGGCGGCATCGCGATTCATCATTACGAGAGCTACCGGCGGATGACCAACGGTCCGCGCGACATGAACCTGGTTCCGCCCCCGCCGCTGGCCACCGGCAAGACCTACCGCGCCGACAGTGTTGAATACGTTTGCCACGGCAGGAAGGAGTGGCGCGACAAAAAGGACCTGAGCGCGGTGTTTCGCTTCGACTGGAACGAAAACGAACTGTTGATCGACGTCAAGGTCACCGACGATATTCTGCACAGGGATTTCACCGGCGTCGACCTCTGGAAATCCGACCACCTGGAATTCTGGTTTCAGATGCCGGAGTCGAAACAGCTGATTCAGCTGGGGATCGGCCTCGCCGAGCGCGACAATATCTATGTATGGCATCCGCAGGAGCTCAGCGAGGAGCAGCGCGCCGCCATGGCCGCCACGGTCAAGGCCGAGATTAAAACCAAGTCCGGCGGGTATGAAGTCAAGTGCCGCATTCCGGCGGCGTTTCTCGGGTTGAAAAAGTTCGGAAAGGGCGATAAGTTACCTGTTTTAATGGAAGTCGGCGATACCGACGATAGCGCAAACACGGCCAAGGTGTTCATGTCGCTGACGCCGGGGCGCGACCGCGAAGACGCCAGAACCTATTCGCTGCTGGAACTGAAGGGGGAATGAGATGACGCCGAAACGAGTCAACAAAAATCAGATCAACGCGCTGTCGGTCATGCGTTACCTCGCGGCGCACGGTCCGTCCACCCAGATCCAGACCACGCACGCGGTCAACCTGCGCCGGACGTCGGTATTCAATGTCTTCGAGTCGATGGAACAGGCGAAGCTCCTCGAAATGAGCTCGAATATCGCCAATGTCGGCAAGGGGCGGCCGCGCCAGCTGTGGCAGCTGAACGGCTCGCTCGGGGCATTTGTCTCGATCTACACCAATACTCATGACCGGGTGGTCCAGTTGAGTGATTTCAACGGATTGCTGCTGGAAAATATCACTGCGTCGCCCCATGAATCGATGGGCGAGGAGCTCCGCGAAATCGTCGGCATGATCAGCGAATGGTCGAAGAAATACCGGATTCTCGGCGTGATCGTGCTGCTGCCGGGGCGGGTCGACTTCGAACAGGGCGTGGTCCTGCTTTCGAAGAGCTGGGAAATGGAAAACTATCCGCTGCGCGAAATCCTGCGCGAGCGCCTGAGCCGGATCTGCCCGGACGCTCTGGTGCTGATCGAGAACAACGCCCGCATGACCGCGTGGGGACAACGCTGTGGCGGCGCTTGCATCGGCATCGACGATTTCATGACGCTCTCCATCCTCGACGGACGGCGCAACGGCAAAACCACCCCCATCAGCATCGGCAGCGGTATCGTGCTGGACGGACGGGTTTACCGCGGCCGCACCGGCGGCGCCGGCGAGCTGGACCATAACTGCTATACGTGGTGGAACCGGATTTATTCGGAAGATAAATTCCCGATCTCGCTGCAGGAAATCGACCGCGAATCGCGCGAATACTTTGCCGGCAACCTCGGCGAGAGCTTCGCACACTTGGTCAACTACCTTGAACCGGAACGGCTGGTGGTGGTGTTCGAGCAGCAGCCAGCGGAGGACTTTTTCATGGCGTTCCGCAAGGCGCTGTACAAGCACCTGATTTACATCGACAAGAGCAATTTCCACATCGAGCTCTCGAGCGACGGCACCGGTTCGACGATTCGCGGCGGCCTGGCGCTGCTGCGCGAGACCTTCTTCGCCGAGGACCACCACCTGATCGAGCTCTGCAGCCAGCTCTGATCTACAGGGGATTTTCTGTCCACGAAATACACGAAAATTCACGAAAAAAGAAAAACAAAATTTTATAGGCTGCCGATTCGGCAGCCTATAGCTTTTCGTGCTCTTTCGTGTATTTCGTGGACAAAAAAATGTTTATTCCACGATGATGCGAGAGGGCGGGCCGGCGTCGGCCGGGTAGATTTTCATCCGGCAGCGTGGGATTTGGCGGCCGATCAGGTTGTATTCACAGCGGTAACCGGCCTTTTCCAGCAGGGGGATGATCCAGCCCGGGCAGTGGTCGCAGTATTTC
The DNA here is from genome assembly GCA_040394635.1 of Victivallis vadensis. Classification (GTDB taxonomy): domain Bacteria; phylum Verrucomicrobiota; class Lentisphaeria; order Victivallales; family Victivallaceae; genus UBA5239. Next base: position 23,364 of record JBEBRW010000022.1, read on the forward strand.
TCGCACGCTCCGGCGTCGTTGTCCATGGCTTTGGAGAGGCTGGGGCACTTGTTCATGGTCAGAGTCAAACTGTCAGGGCGCAGCTCCAGGTCGAGATCGCAGTTTTCCTCGATACGGATGTGCTCCCAATAGTCGTTCATTCCCTGTAATCCTTTGGTCTTGAACAGTTCCTGGCAGTGGATTTCCTGATGTTGCGAGATCGTCCGGTAGTATTCTTCCAGATCGTTCCGGGCGTCCAGAAACTTGAAAACTTCATTGTAGAAGCGGACAAAGTGATCACTTGGAATCATGATTTGCCTCCCGTGTGAAAACCTGGCGGCAACTGCCGCAGCCGGTGATTTCGGTTTCGGCGTGCCACGGCGAGCCCTCGCACATGGCGGCATTTACCTCGCCGGTCTGGCGGCAGAAGTAGGGCGAGGGCGTCAGCCCGAGCTTCCGCAGCTGGGCCACGGCGGGACAGCATTTCACGGTCAGCTCGATCCGGTCCGGTGCGGTTTGCAACTGAAAATCCGCATCTTCGCGCGTCATGAAATACTCGAGGTGCTCGATCAGCTCGGAGGGGTCGCCGTTTTTCAGTTTCTCGTGAATCGAACGGTAAACGTTCTGTCCCATTTTTTTGAAAAGGTCCGACAGCGCGGCCTCGCCGTAATGGGTGGCGATGTAATCGAAGGTGGTGTTCAGCGCACCATAGAAATCCTTGTGGACTTCCCCAGTTTCACGATAGCGCATCATCAGTCGAGTTCTCCCTTGAATTGTTCGATGCATTGTTTGACCTCGCGCTTGCGCTCGTCGGTGAGCACCGACATTTCCTGGGCGAAGGTGAACGGCGTCGCGATCAGGCCCATTTTGCAAAGCGCATACTTCTGGCCGTTCCACACCGTCGCCAGGCTCCGCCCGTAAACGCCGTGGTAAATCCGGATCAGCGTGTTCTGTTTGCGGACCGCCTCCGCGATGTCGCCGGCGTCGACGGCGCGTGCCAGCCCAACCATGATTTTCGAGGTCAGGGCGCCCATGCCGCAGAGCATACCGTCGTTGCCGGCGATCAATGCTTCGTCCACGGTCCATTCCTGGCCCTCGAGCAATATGGTTTTGAACTGGCGGTCGGCTTTCAGGAGCAACAGCTCGCGGCGCAGCCACATGTTCGACGACGAATTCTTGATGCCTTTCAGGTTCGGGTGCGCCATGATTTCGGCGAACTGGTCCAGCGAGAAATCCACGCCGTTGACCGGCGGACAGTGGTAATAATAAACCGGCCGGTCGGCGCTGTCCAGTACCGTCAGGATCGACTTTACCGGGTTCAGGGCCGAGGTTTTGCCCGGCAGCATGAAAACGTAACTGTCAAACTGATAGCGGGCGTAGCGCTTCATGTTCTGCAGCGAGAGCGGAAGGCTGGTGGCGTTGATGCCGACCAGGAGTTCCATTTTTCCGCCGGTAATTTTGCAGGCGGTGCTGACGAGCTGTTCGCTGAATTCCGGGGTGAAACTGCCCCATTCGCCCATCGATCCGAGGAGGAACACACCGTCGAGCCCGTGGCGGATGTTGCGTTCGAGAATGTTGCGCAGTCCGGCGGTGTCGAGGCTGCCGTCCTCCATTAACGGAGTGACCGTAGCCGAATAAATTTTTTTCATGATTAACAACCTTTATTACTATTAACGTTTAGAAGTTCTATTATTGTAAATATATTAAATTTTTTACCATTTATAAGGGGCGAAATGGGACTTCATGGTTTCCCTGAATTCTTCGAGGGAGCCCTTTTCCAGCGCATTGCAGATGTTCATGTGGGTGGGCGGAGCGACTTCTACTTTACTTGGTTTCAGCGGATAATCGAAGAGTTTCACCAGGATCTCGCAGAAACGGCTCGCGAGCTCGTTGCCGCCGATGGCGAACAGTGTCGAATGAAACGCCACTTCGTCCGGCCCGGGGTTCTCCGCGTCGGGCTCGCGGGCCGCTTTTTTGAGTTCCGCGATCAGTTCCGGCGTTTTCCGCGCGTAAATATAATCGGCCATGCCGAGTTCCATGATCACGCGCAGCCCCATCAGCTCGCGGCGCTCGGCCTTGGAGAAAAGATTGGCCTCCGCCAGTTTGGTCACTCCGGCGAAAGCGTTCGGACGGCTGACGATCATTCCCTTGCGCTTGCGCGACTCCACCAGTCCCAGTGATTTGAGGCGGCTGACGCCTTCGCGGACGATGTGGCGGCTGACGTTCAACTGTTGCGCCAGTTCTTCCTCTTTCGGCATGAGGTCGCCGGGCTGCAGCTTGGAATTCTGAATGTATTCCAGCAGCCGGTTTTCCACGCCGTCGGCCAAAGTCTGTGTCCGCAATATTTCCATAATATATCCAATATGTTGAACATATTATATAGCGTGCGTGCGGCTTTGTCAAGTGGGAAAGGGGAAATAAACCACGGAAAGCACGGAAAAATTTATCGGACAGGTCGGACGGACATTGACTGAAGCAATAAATATACTGACCGTTCGGCGGGATGATTTTTGGAAAAAGCTGCGGGCTATGGGCAGGGTTATTTGTCCGACCCGTCCGACCTGTCCGATAAAAACTCCACTGTCGTATTTGACCTGAAAAATTTAGTGCAAATATATTTTGCATGGGGTTGACAAAATAAAAGTCCGCTGTATAATTATGATATGCAAAGTATGTTTGCATGATGAATTTCAACAAAAGATATTGGATCTATGGCAGCACAGAGCACACTGAAAACGATTGCGGAAAAGACGGGACTCTCGGTACCGACGATTTCGCAGATCCTGAACGACCGGAAGAACTTCTGTTCGGAAGCCACCCGGCAGCGCGTTCGCGACGTGGCGCGGGAAATCGGTTACCGCCCGAATTTCGCCTACAAGCTCATGCAGGGACAGAAAACCAAAACCGTGGCGATTCTGAATTCCATGCCGCAGATGAACTCCGAAGAATATGTGCTGAAGTTGATCATGCTGCTGATTTCGGGGTTCGACAAGCTGGGCTATTCGGCTTACTGTCATGCGTTTTCCAGCGACCCGGCGGCGAATCTGGAGAAAATTCGGACGCTGATCAACCGTGGCGTGGAGCATTTCGTGTTCCTGGGGTGTCCCTTCGGCCACGAGGCGATTTTGCGGGAGCTGGAGCGGTACAAGCTGCCGGTGCTCGGCAATTCCCCGGCATTCAAGCGCAGGGTGGACAAGGGGACCTCGCTGGCGGCCAGGGCGCTGTTTGAATTTTTCCGGGAGCGGGTCGGCGAAAACTTCAAGCTGATTTGTCAGAAGAAAGAAGCCGGTAGCGGAAACGACCGGGTGCAGGCCTTGGCGGCGATATACCCGGAAATGAGCTTGGACGAGATCATCGGAACGAAAGTATTTCTGTCGGATGATATTGATTTTGAGGTCAAGGATTACGCGGAGTGCGCCTATCCGGTGGCGTATCATGCTACGAAGCGGCTGCTGGAAGCTGAACCCGGGATCGGCGGTATTGTTTATATGAACGACAGTTTCGCGGTCGGCGGGGGCAGCTACCTGCTGCAGCCGGGCAACGAGAAATTCCGTCATATCCTGTTGGCGGGGTGCAACAACGAGCACGTGATCCGCAAGTTCCCGCTGCCGATCACGTCGATCGCGTTCAACCTCGAAGACATGGCCGAGCAGATGGTGAAAAATTCGCTGATGCCCGGCCCGTGCGAGCTGGTGATGAAGAGCCGGCTGCATATCCGGACCGTAAACCAGGCCGGGCTATATCCCCCCTGGACCGAAACAACAATGGATTTAACCACAGAAGGAGCATAAAAAATGAGAAAATATTTTACACTGATAGAGCTTCTGGTCGTGATCGCAATTATAGCCATATTGGCGGCGATGCTGCTGCCGGCTCTGAGCAAGGCCCGGGAACGGGCACAAATAACCTTGTGCATAAACAATCTGAAACAAGTCGGTCTTTACACCGGGATGTATGTAAATGACAATAATTCCATGCTGCCGGATGGCGCGGGACAGGCCAATTGCGCCGGATTTTACAATTATATCATCCGGACCGACCACTGGGTGGGGCTGGGCAAAACAATCATGCATAATTATAATGTTCCGGTCAACGGCGCCGATAACGCCTCGCGCAATTATCCCAAGCCCAAGGTTTTTTATTGCCCGAGCATGGAAAACAAAGTTACCCTGACCTATAACTGGGGGCATTCCGATCACGTTTACAGTACTTATTGCTATGTGGACCCGTATCAGGCCAAGCTGCAATATGATTATAATAAACTGGTACAGAACGGTGCGCCTTCCAAAGCCATACAGGACAGGATCAAAAATTCCGGCAGAATCGATGATGTGATCGCGGTTAACTCGGTATTGGCACTCGATCATATCTATCACAGCATCGACTCTTCCCTGAGGGTGCATAACGGCAAGGTAAACCTGTTATACGGCAATGGAGCGGTGATGAGCGCGAATTTTACCCGCCAAACACCGGTATTGGGTGCTCTTGACCATATGGTGGCGGCGATTTATGGACGCTGGTCCGGTTTCAATCCGGAACTCTAATAAATATAATAAAGGAAACAAAATGAAAAAAGCAGTATTGATATTGGCGTTTTGCCTGTGCGGAGCCGTCTGGGCGGACGAGGCAGTGGCGAGCAAGTGGGGGTTTGACAAGGAAAACGCCACGGCGTGCCTGCAGAAAGCGATTGACTCCGGTACGAAGAAGATTGTCGTCGACAACACCGGCAGCGACTGGATCGTGGACAAAATCAAGTTGCGTTCCGATCTGGAACTGGTCTTCGCCGACGGCGTAGTGGTTCGGGCGCTGCCGGGCGCGTTCAAAGGGCAGAACGACAGTCTGTTTGAAGCCCTGGACAGTCAGAATCTGATTCTTCGCGGGGAGGGGACGGCGCGGCTGGTCATGAACAAAAAAGATTATCAGAATCCCGCCGAATACAAGTGGTCCGAGTGGCGGCACATGATCAGCATTCGCGGCTGCGAAAACGTCACGATCGCCAACCTGACACTGGAGACGAGCGGCGGCGACGGTATCTACATCAGCACTACCGCCAAAATGCCCGGCTGCCGCAACGTGACCATCGACAGTGTCACCGCTACCGGTCACCACCGGCAGGGTATCAGTGTGATCAGCGCGGATAAGCTGCTGATCAAGAACAGCAAATTCAACGGAACTTCCGGCACGGCCCCGGCCGCCGGGCTCGATTTCGAGCCGAACAAAGCCAACGAATGGCTCTCCGACTGCGTGATCGAAAACTGTGAGTTCAACGACAACGCGGGGGCCGGCACGATGCTGCACCTGAGCCCCCTGACCGCGAAGTCCAAACCGATATCCGTGGTGTTCCGCAATTGCACCATGTCCGGCAATGGCACTAATTTCCTGATCAATGCCTCACATACAACACCGGTCACAGGTACGCTCCTGCTCGAAAACTGCCGGATGGCGAATGCCCGGCATACCGAGATGGTTCTGAATGAACAGCAGGAAAACGGTCTGGAAATCACCGTCAAGGACTGCGAACTGGACAGTCGTAAATCGAATTCGCAGGGGATCATTATCAGCAGCAAACAGATTGCCGACGTGTCCGGCATCCGGTTCGAAAACGCCCGGATCATGCGCGGCAAACCGGCTCCCGTCACCTTCCTGAGCCTCTCCGGCAGCGGGTTGCTGGACGTGACCGGCGATATCACGGTCGGGGATAAACCGTTTGACCTGCCGGGCTTCGTGGCGGCGAACAAGCCGAATATGGAGTTGAAACAGTTTGCCGTCGGGCTGGTGGACCTGAAGGCACTGAAACCGGTTGGCAGCGAGTCGAAAAACGGTTTGCCGAATGCGCGTTTCCGGGGCAGTTTCAAACTGCTGCAGTATGTGGAAGCGGGCAAGGAATTGCCGATGACGTTCACCGCGAAGCAGGTCGGCAAGTCGCCGCTGAATATCAAGGTCGCCGTCAAGGACTCCAACGGCACGCCGATTGACAATTTTACGATCAAGGAATCACCGTATGCCTATACGGCCAAGCCGAATAACAACGATGTCTGGACGTTCGAGATCAATGCCGGACCCCACACGGCAAGTATTGATTACGGCGCGCCGGGGCAGGCGATCCTGGCCGACACCCGCACGGGTATGTTCGGCGGGGCGAATCATAAATTCTACTTCATGGTACCGGCGGGGGTTACCGATATCTCCATCGAAGTCGCGCCGGACCTCGGCGAACCGGTCAGTTCGGCGCTGGTCGGGCCCGATGGCAAAGCGGTGCTTTCCTTCAACCGCAGCGACGCCGTCAAGCACCTGAAATACACCCGGCCGGATGCCTCGAAAGACGAGATCTGGTGCCTGTCGTTCCCCTATGCCCGCGAGGATTTCCGCTTCCGCTTGGGCGCTCCGCTGCCGCCGCTGGTTTCGACGGCCCCGGAGAACCTCCTCATCGCCCGGTGAGCGTGTAGTTGACGGAGGCGCTCCAACTTTGGCCCTGGGCGAGTTCAATGGGTTTGTACATCCATTCCCAGGTCGCCAGAGTGGGAGAGGTCCAGTGATAATAGTTCATCAGTTTGGCAAAATCGTTGGTCACTTTGAGCTCAAGATTGCTAAGCTGAACCGCGGAGGCGGCGCCCGATAAAGTATCGCGCTCGATATTGTCGGGGAAGCCGGGATGGATTCCCTTTTCCACGGTGTAAATATGTTCGCCGGGCGAGGGATCGATCGCGGTCAGTTTGCCGCCGCGCTCGTTCAGGTAGACCGGATTGCCCGGCAGGACATTTTTGACCCACAGGGCGATCCGGCATTTCGTCGGGCTGTTATTGCTCAGGCGGTAGTCAACCGCGAAGCCGGGGACGGTGGCTTTGACCGTAATTGTTTTCTGCAGGGTCAGGGGCAAGGTGGCAGCGGTCTTTTTCAGGACGACTTTCAGCTCATCCCCTTGAATGATGGCGCTTTCAACTTCTGAACTTTTGCTGAAGAGTTCACGCGCTTCCGCAGGCAGCCAGATTCGCTCCTCCGAGAATAATACTCCGGTACTGGCCGCGATCGTTTTGCCATTCGTCCGCCATTCGGAAATGGCGCCGCCGGTGGAGTAATCGACGCGCAGCATCTGGCCGGGAGAATACAATTCCAGCTCCGGGGCGCCGTCGTTGTCGGCGTCGGTGATTTTGATTTCCAGCTTGTCGGATTTGACAGGCTTGACCATGGCGGAATTGCCGAAATTATTTTTTGTCCGTTGAAATTTCTGCTCGACCGCCGACTGATCCGTTTCCACTGGCAGGGCTTCATCGCCCGAGGCCGCCGGGCGGATCAGCAGGAACCGGACGTCGTGGGGCCTGACCTCTGCGAGGACGCCTTTTTTCAGCTCGGCGGCGTTCCAGGTCGTCCGGCCGGGAGCGGGTACGAGCAACTTGTTGCGGATGGGGTCCAGTACGGTGTATTCGCCGTTGCCCAGCTCGGCGGTCACATCCACAAACATGGTTTCCGCCGGGTGGTAATTGAAGAGACTGACCAGACGCTCAGCGTCGAGCTGGATGGCGGAAAAAGCGAAATAATTGCTCCAGATCGGAAAACGGAGAGTCTTGGTGGTTCCGTTTGACTGGATGACGCTTTCGCGGTAGTGGCGTGCGTTGGCGGCCACGCCGGGGGCGTCGGTTTTGGCGTTCTTGAAGAAACGCTGCAGGATGGTCACTTCGCCGGTGCCCCGGTGAAAGGCCTGCAGGAACTTGCCGTCGAGGTGAATCCCGGGGTAAATGGCAAAGCCGTTGCAGCCGTTGACCGCCGAGGCCAGCATCATCATCCGGACCTGCGCGGGGGTCATGACCTCGCTCGCCACCAGATAATCCAGTCCGCTGATGGCGCAGATGGGCAAATAGGGCTTCTGCAGGTGGCGGCCGTTGATCTTCATCATGTCAAACGCGCGCTTGTCGACGGTATGGTAATAGCTGCTCAGGTGCTGATCGATGTATTGTTCGTTGAGCTCGGGGTCTTTGGCGACATGGGCATAGGCGCTCCGGTAGCCGGGATTGGTGAAATCAACGATGTAATCGTAATCCACCACCACGGCGCCGGGGACGGTGGCACGGATGACTTCCGCATAGTGTTTCACCTGCAGCGAGGTGTTTTCGCAGCGGAACTGTACCCATTCATTGCTGTATTTTTCCTTGATCTGCTTGACGTCCGGGACGGTATCCAGCTTCAGGCGCTGGGCGAATTTCGCGCGGCTTCGCTCACAGAAACACCACTGCATGGTGCCGAAGGGTTCGAGGTCCAGTGCGACCCATTCGCCGCTTTTCAGTCCGCGCGCCTTCAGGCTCTTGCTGAAGGATTCGTTGAAGAGCCGGATGTATTCCGGATCGTCGACCACGAAATCGGGACAGAACAGCTCCTTGTTCAACTGGCCGTTGTCGCGGACGACATACTCGATGCGGTCGCCCAGTGCCTTGAGCATGTCCGGGGTGTTGTACTTAACATACAGGTATTCGATCAGCGAATAATTGAAATTCCAGCCACGGCTTTCCATGATCTCTTTCAGACGGTTGCTGCGGGCGGTACCGCCGGTGACGGCGTGGAACTTGAAGCCGGCGCGTTCCAGCACGGAGAGCGACTTCTCGAACCACTCGTCGCTCGGAATCTGGTAGTCCATGGCTTCCCAGCGGATCAGGTGGAAATTCTCCGGGAGCTGTTGTTCGGGCAGGGGCGGCAGGAAGTTCAGGTCAAAGGATTTTTCGCGGTTCTTGCGGCCGTCGTTTTCCAAATGCCAGAAGACCTTGCCAGCCGCCCCTGCGCCGTCGCGCGGCATCAGCAGCATAGCGATTTTTCGCTCATAGGAGTAGGACGGCGTGAGAATGGCAAAGGCTCTGGGAGTGAAGCGGTAACGGACATACTCGCCTTCGGGGCGCTTGATGTTTTCGGTGGTGAACTTCTCCTCGCCGTACCAGCCGGCGTGCGTGGGGTAGGCCTCCACCATTTGTACCTGTGCCGGGAAATCGACGATCAGGGCCGCGTTCTTCAATTCCTTGATTCTTCCCTGGAAATGGAACGCCAGCGGGATGGGGGCGTCGACGAAAGTGTTGAACTCAAGGCTGCCCTTGTTCCAGTCCGCGTTCCACTCCACCGGGAGACAGCGCGCTTCGAGCGGCAGCGGTTGTTCTTCAACCTTTTTGCCGGTTTCTTTGAGGCTGACTGCATCGAACTGCACCATGCCGGTGCCGCCGGAGAAACACGAGAAGCGGAGGCTCGCGGCATTCGGCGGGGTGATGAATTCGAACTTCAGGGGCTGCCAGTTCGTGCCGGTGACGCTGTCCGAATAGAGCTCTGCGGCCTTCTGACCGGTGGCATCCAGTACGATCACCGAAAACATGGCTTTGCCGTCAGCCGCGGTTTTGACCATGGCCGAAGCCTCGTAACTGCAGGAGGGCTTGATCTTCTCCAGCAGTGCCGCCTCGACCCCGAACTTCTGCGAACCGCTCTGCCATTGCAGCACGAGCGAGCCCGGCGTCTTGCAGCCTTCCGGGTTCCAGCTTGCCGTGCCGATCGCTTCCAGCGCGTCTATGGAATTGTGAACCCAGCCGGCGGGGAGGCCGGTGTCCGCCAGCGCGGGACCGGTCAACTCGCCGTTCCGGAGCAGGTTTTTGTACTCCACGGTGCTTTGTTCGTCATCGAAACTGAACGAAGCATCGTCGACCCACATCAACCCTTTGCCGCTGGTGCGGATGGAGAAGGTGACCTGACTCGCGCCTGCCTTCAGGGTCATCTTCTTCTGAAATGTTTTCCAGCCGAAGCTGCCGGCCCAGAACGCGGCCTGTTCCCATTGTTTTTGCGGCTGTTCCTTGGTCCCGGCGATAATCACCAGCATCCCCTGGGCCAGATTGTCGGTGTTTACCCGGACGCTGACGGTGATCGGGCGGTCCGCCACGGTCGGAGCGGGCAGCGTGATGGTGTGGGTCAGGGCCATCCAGCCCTTTGGCGAGGTCTGCTGCATACGGACGGAGTATTTGCCGTCGGAGGCGTTCAGGTTGTCGGAAACGGCCGTCCCCTCCGCGCCATTGCGTCCGAAGCCCCACTGCAGCGGTAGTTTTTGCACATTGTCAACCTGCTCGAACCCCGGGTTCGGCAAGATGTTTTCTCCGGCCAATGCCAGCTGGGAAATGGACAAGAGCAATACGGCAATCAGTAATTTCTTCATTATACGGTCCTTAATATTAATAATATACGCTTAAGACGATTGCGCCTTTTTGACTCAAGGTGTGATACATCGGTACATCCAGTTTGCCGAGGCCGAGATCATTGCGACTTCGGGATTCGGCGTGCCCATCGAAAAATACGATATTGCAGCGGTCACCGTCGTGCCGTTGCCTCATGGCCTGGTTGCCGGTATCCTGATAGTTGTAAATGATATTCGACATGGACTCCGTTCCCTTGATGCCGCTGTCCGCGATATGGGCGGTGTTGGCGGGACTGAGCTTTCTCTGCTGGATGCTTTTCAGATTGAGGCAACCATTGTCATCGGTCAGGTTGCTGAACAGCATTCCATAGGTACAGGCATAATAGAACCCCCAGCTGTACATATTGTTTCCGGTGAAGGTGGGACAAAGCAGCATGTTCAGATTGGTGAGGTATCTCTCGCGTTCCAGTATCGCGCTCCAAGTTGGCCCCGAAGTAGTGGAGACGTAAACCGGCCCGAAACGGTTGTCCCAGTCATTGAAATACATTGAGGTGGTCAGCCCAAGTTGTTTGAGGTTGTTCACGCATTTGGTGCTTTTCGACTTGCTGCGCGCAGCGTTCAGGGCTGGGAGCAGCATGGCTGCGAGGATGGCTATGATCGCGATTACCACTAAGAGTTCTATAAGTGTGAAACGGTTTCGGACTATGGTTTTCATGATTATTTATCTCCTGTAAATGTTAGAGTTGGTTTCAGAATTTCGGAAGTCACCTCATTGTCGGCCAGCAGGTCCTGGAGCTTGTCCATGGCCAGTTCGCCGAGCCGGGTGAACGGCTGGATGATCCGCGGAGTGGGGATATAATCGCCGTCGCGCGGGCCGTGATCGTAGCCCACCAGGTGGAAATCCACGCCGGGGCGCAGGCCGCGCTCGAAGCACCGGGTCAGAACGTAGGTGGTGAAATCGTGCCCCGAGGCGCAGAAGATGCCGACCGGCTTCGGACATTCATCCAGCATCCGGTCGGTGGCCGCGAGGATTTCCCGGACGTTCAGCTGTTCTGTGGTAATACCAAAAAAACGCACCGGCATCCCGGTCGGCGCCAGATTTTCCTCGAAAGCCTGATGACGGATCAGGCCGGTCACCATGGTGATGGAGAGCGTGGCGTATGAATTGCACTTCAGCGCGGCCAGATGGCCCGCCGCCAGGCGGCCCCCCTCTGCATCGTCGATGTCCAGCGTGATGGTTTTGGTCATGGGCCAGTTTAAAGTGTTCAGCGAGATAATCTTGCCGCCGTCGGCGATGTATTGCTCGAGGCGTTTCAGAATATCGCTGTAGCCGTCGTCCCAGAACGGCACATAGCTGATGATGGCGCTGTGACGGTAAGTAGCCATGGATTCGATAAATTTGAAGTAGACGTCGCGGTTCATGCCGAAATGGAACGTCAGCGGAATACCGCAGCGGTTGGCCCCGGCGGAGAGCCCCGTGATCAGTTCCAGCAGCAGTACGTCGCGCCATTCCGGCAGGAACACGCCGACCGTGGCTTTCTTGCCCTTGCGCAGGCAGGATGCCTGATAATCGGGGCGGTAGCCGAGTTCTTCGGCCACTTTGCGGATATGGTCGCGGCGTTCCTGGGAGATCCGCGTATAGGTTTTATTGTTGAGCACAGCCGAGACGGCGGTGGGGTATACCCCGGCGGCCCTGGCGATGTCCTTCAGCGTCACTTTCATGGATGTCATGCCTCATTTTTTATATGCAGTAATCGATTACTGCAATTATTATACATGAAGAACCTGCGCTTGTCAATAGGCAGATCTTAAAAATTTGCAAAAGGCCGTAGTTCCAGAGATTTTTCTTGTATTTGGTATCGCAATGAATATTCCATTTGAACTTAAAGTATAACAGATTATATATCAGAAGAAAAAATAAATTAACTTTTTGTTATAAAATTGAATGAAATCAGTTGACATTTAATGAAAAAGTATTATATTATATGGTAAATAAAATCAAGGGAAGTATACTATTATTTATGGAAGTCGTGCTGAAATCAAAAGGCCGTAAGATCGGCAATATCACGGAGATTCTGCGGAATCAGATCGACAGTGGTGTGCTGCAGCCCGGCACGAAAGTCATGTCGGCACGTGAATTGAGCGAGCACTTCCAGGTTTCGCTGGTAACCGCCCACAAGGCGCTGAAGCAGTTGACGGAGGAAAATCTGATTGTGCGCAATGAGCGCAGCGGCAGTTTCGTCAAGGGAGCCCTGCAGAATGATACGTATAAAATCGCCTTTATCGATAATATGGGGGTGTTTCGCCCCGAGGTCCAGTCGAGTTGCGGGGTTTACCGGGATACTTGCCTTCAGTTGCTTTGCGAAAACGGCTGTAGCGTTCGTTTCCTGGCTGAAACAGACATTGTGGAAGCAGTGCTTGGGCATGAATTTGACGGTGTAATTTGTTATTATAGTGGTTGGAGTCATGAAACCATGGCCCGGATGAAAGAAGAACAGGTACCGATAGTGCTCGGGCGTTATGACTATATTCTGAACACTCCGTTCCATCAGGTGCTGCCGGATATTCATGGCGCGGTGTTTGAAGTGTTCCGGCGCATTAAGCGGGAGCAGTTCGACGGCTTGATCTTGACGTATGAGAATCACGAAAACGGTCTGTACCGCCGTGATGTGGCGCTGGAGCTGGCGCGCCAGGCCGGCTTTGACGATTCGGATATCGAGTTGGTCAGGGCCGCCCACCGTGAGGTGGAGATGAATTATCCGCTGTGGCAGGATATCAGCCGGCGCTGTCACCGGAAGTTTATTTATACCTGCGGCGACGTGATGGCGTCCGGATTGATCCGGGTTCTGCTGGAGTCGGGCGTCAAGCTCGGCACCGATACACAGCTTGCCAGCTGCGGTAATCTGGAGGAATGCGGTTATCAACCATTTGACGAGCCGACGATTACGGGGGCGGGAACCTGTTATAAGGAATACGGCCGGGCTGCCGTGCAGTTGCTTCTGCGTACATTGAAATCTCCTGAAGATAACCGGATTTCTCAGATCATCCGGGTCCCGGCGGTATTCCGAAAACGGAAAACAGCATTCATTGATTAGATCAAGCTTCACAAACCCATAAAAGGAGTAAAAAATATGAAAAAAATAGCATTATTACACCAACAAGTCCCTGATTATCGCAAGGAGCAGAAAATGAAAAAACAACGTATTAAATCATTTACGCTTATTGAGTTGCTGGTGGTGATTGCGATTATCGCCATTCTGGCGGCAATGCTGCTGCCGGCACTCAACAGCGCCCGCGAAAGGGCACGTACCACCAAGTGTCTCGGCAATCAGAAGCAGGTCGTTATGGGGATATCCATGTATGGACGTGATTATAACGATTGGTTCCGCTCCGGCGATTCCAGTGTGGCGGATGCCAGCCCCAGCGCCGTTGAGCCATTGGTATGGGCCTGGGGATGCGTTTTGGCGCGCCACGGCTACCTGCCGTATAATCCTGCCAATTACCGCAGCAATGTGATGTTCTGTCCGGCAACCGAGGCCCTGCCGAATCCGACGCTCGGGCTCTGGAATACTTACGGTGCCTGGTTTGCCAATAAGAACGCCTCGAACAGTGATGAATCTCCCTATTCGGCGCTTTCCCTGAAGGACAGCCGTCTGTTGAAAGGCGGCGCATCCCGGATCTCGCTGATTGCCGACTGTATGGAAATCGGCAAAAAGCGGCCGACTTTCAAGATGACCCACGCAACGGTGGCGGATACCTCCACGATCTACACGCAGCACGGCAGCCGGGCCAATATCGGGTTTCTGGACGGTCATGCCTCGGGCAATGACGAAGGGCAGATCATCGGAGAGGTTCGCGCCGCTAAAATCAGCCTTTCCACAGGATTAATTCAGAAGATCAGCAATATCGTGGTAAATATCGGCGGCGCCCCCATTGACCGTCCAATCGTTCAAACCGGAGCGTTTTAATCATGATCATTCGCTTTTCAGCTTTGCTTGCAGTGCTTGTTGTTCTCGGTGCAAAAGTCTGTGCGTTCTCCGTCGGCGGATACTATCCCTCGCATGGGGGTGCGCTCCGGCAGTTGCCGGTCGATAAAATCGATTTCCAGCTGTATGACGTCGTTTACCAGGCCTTTCTGCGGTTTGGCAGCGACGGCTCGCTGAAGCCCGATCCGCTGCTGGATTCCAAAGCATTGCTGGCAGCGGCCCGCGCGGCTGGTAATACCACTGTCATGATCAGTGTCGGTGGCGGCCGGCTCGCCAATATGGCGGATATCTGCACCACGCCGGAGCTGACAGCAGAGCTGGCGAAGAAGATCGTCGGCTTTGCCGTTGAACATGGTTACGACGGGGTTGACCTGGACTGGGAAGGCGAGATGAACGCCGAGAACGGCCAGCGTTGCTCCATGATGATCCGCGAACTCCGCCGTCAGCTGGATGAGGTTGCTCCTGTTGTTGGGCGGAAGCTGCATTTCAGCATAACGGTGATGGCTGCGGAGTGGTATCTGCGCCATATTGACCCTGCCGTGTTGGCGCTGGGTGACTGGATCAACCTGATGTCTTACGATATGAACTACCAGATTGCCGCCTATCACGCTCCGCTGCAGGCCGAAACCGGGCTCAGCATCGAAAAGATCCTGAACTACCTGACTGCGACCTTCAACATCACCCGGGACCGGATCAATGTCGGGCTGCCGTTCTACGGTTTCCTGTACGAAAACCTGAAACTGGGCGAGAAAATCAAGAACGGCAATCCCGACTCCAAACGGACCATGCTGACCTGGGTAGGGCTTCAGGAAAGGGGGCGGGATTTCACCCGTACTTTCGATCCGCTGACCCGCGGCGTGACTCTGAGCTCGAATCAATCAAACACTTACATCCTCTACGACGATGCGGAGAGCATTGCCGCCAAAGTGAAATGGGTGAAGGAACAGGGGTACCGCGGGGTATTCGTCTGGTCCATCAATCAGGACCGTCTGGCGGATGGAAATGCCCCCCTGACCGCTGCCCTGAAAGACGCCGCCGGCAAATAAGCCTGGCGGCGTTTTCATTCATGATGCATGCTATCTTCAATAATAATGAATGATTATTTTATATTTTTGAGTTCAATTTTTATGCTGTAATCGATTACAGTGTAATATGAGTAATGATAATCGGCAGATGGATGTAAAAAAGCCGGAAAAAGTCGTTTTTGAGCTCAAAATGATGCATCTAGCGATAGTTCCTGAAACCTGCGCCCGCTCGACGCATATATACGCGCCCTCGGCGGGGGCTCGAAAAAAAGCGGAAAAAAATGATTCCGGGTTTGTAATTGGTTTCGATTAATATTATAATTGTTTCTATAATTGAGAATAAATCGGAATTCCGACTCGAAAAGCTGAGCAGTTTTTGAGTCGTTTTTTTTGTAAAAAAGCAAGGAGCTTACCATGAGCAGAAAGAAAAAGATCGCGGAACAGAGTGTGGAAAACAGCGAGTTGACCGCTGTATCAATGTTCCAGTTGGAAGAACGTGTGCTGTTTGACGGCGCCGCAGTAGCGGATATCGTCGCGGCGGAACAGCAGGCTCAGGCGGAAATCGAAGCCCAGCACGAGGCTGACGCCCAGGAAAATGGCGTAAATCAGGAAAACAGCGGAGCCGGTCCTGTAGATGACGGCCCCGGAAGTTTGTCCGATTACCTGGAAGTAGCATCTTCCGGCAACATCGCCATCCAGACGGCTCTGGAAGCTTCCACTCAGATCAAAGTACTTTTTGTGGCGGACGTCGACCGGGCGGAAGCCCTGGCCAGCTCAGCCGAAGAATATAATATTATAATATCTTTTGACCCCAGCTCGACGACTTCTGCTCAGTTGCTCGATGCTCTGAATTCTGCTCTCGAAGGCGGCAAAGCTGACGCCATCGGTTTCATGGTCGACCCCGCCACACAGGGCGCCATGGAAGCTTTCAGCTCCGAAGCTGGTACCGAATTCTGGGACGGCGTCAACAATGCGCTCAATGCTCAGGGCTCCATCGATCTTTTCGGCGATGCCGACGACACCTATGTCGCTGAAAATATTTCTGCTTCCTACGACCGCAATGTCACCGTCAACACCATGGACAACTCCGGCAACTGGGATCAGGTGCAGAGCTTCGAAAGCGACAGCGCCGGCCTCGAAGACAACGTCAATCTCGACGATTCTCTGTTCGAAGATGATTTCCTGAGCTCGCTGGACCTGCTCACCGACAATCCGGCCGAAAGCCGCGAAGTGGCCTTCATTTCGCGCGACACCAACAACATCGAAGACATCCTGAACGGCCTCGGCGAAGACGTCGATATCGTGATTCTCGACCCCTCCCAGGATGCCATCCAGCAGATTACCGATTACCTGAACGACACGACCGATGTCCAGTATGACACGCTCCATTTCTTCGCTCCGGGTTCGACGGATGCGTTCAATTTCAACGGCGAAAATATTTCCGCCGCCGACCTGGCCGATTTCAGCAATGAACTCGTCTCCTGGCGCAATACCCTGACCGACCACGCCACTATTAATATATATGGTGGCGACATGGCCGCTACCGAAGGCGGACGCGATTTCCTCGACCACCTGATGGCCGCCACCGGCGCCGAGATCGAAGTTTCCAACGCGTTTGCCGGGCTCGACATGGCGTTCATGCCCGATTACGACCTGGGCAATGTGAACGATTCCGCCGCCGAAGTGCTCGACTATGCCTATAACATTCAGCGCGGCCCCAATACGTATTACGTGGTCAACAACGCCGACTCCGGCGAAGGTTCGCTGCGCTGGGCGCTCGAACAGGCCAACCTGAGCGAAGGCCTCGACTACATCGAATTCCAGCTGGAAGACGGCTCGGTCATCGACATCAACAGCTCCTCCTTATATATAACGGATAGCGTTATCATCAATTCGTCCAGTATGAATATCACGATCAACGGTTCGGCCATGTCCGATTCGCTGTTTGTGATCAACGACAACGACGCCACCACCCAGATCACTGTGGAAATGAACGGCCTGAATATGTATGGCGCCTCGGGCGCGGGCGTGGAAAGTACTTTGGGCGGCGCGATTCAGAACCACGAAGCGTTGACCCTGAACGGGGTCGTGATCCAGAATTCCGAAGCCCAGCAGGGCGGTGCGATCTGGAACGACGTGAACGCGAAGCTGGTTATCGAATCGAGCAAATTCATGGGCAACGCGGCCCTTGAGGGCGGAGCCATCTACAACAACGGCGGCGAAGTCTATATCAACAATTCTTTCTTCTCGAACAACACGGCGCTGAACGGCGCCGCGATTGCTTCTGTGAATACCGCTGAAGTCAAAGCCAACCTCGAAATCCACGATTCGATTTTCGACGGTAACTTCAATTTATCCTCGACCGGTACGACCATCTATTCCGAAGGCATCTCGCTGATGACCGGCATCGAGAACATCAACGAAATCGCTCCGCTCGAGCTTGCCGACGGTAAAAACGTCGTCTTCATCAACTCCTCCGTCTTCGGCAAAGACACCTTGATCGACCAGCTCGGCGACAACGCCGAAGTCGTCATCCTCGAAGAAGGCGACGCCCTCTCGCAGATCAACGCCTACCTGAAAGGTAAAACCGGCTACTCGGCAATCCACATCATTTCCCACGGTAACGAGGGTTACTTCCAGTTGGGCGATTACAATATCGACCAGGAATTCGTTGAAACCTACGCCGATTCATTTGCCGGCTGGGGTGATGCGCTGATTTCCGGCGGCGACATTTTGCTTTACGGTTGCAGTACCGCCGGTAATGACGCCGGTAAGGCCCTGATTCAGTCCCTGGCAGCCATTACCGGCTGCGACGTGGCCGCATCCACCAACGTCACTGGCGGTAGCGGTGACTGGGTGCTTGAGTATGCCATTGGTGCCATTACCGCAGGTTCACTCGGTATTGTCGACTACAATTACAGCTTGACCAACTACACGGTGAACAGCGCACGCGACGTTGACCCCTCCAGCGTTGGTGCCGGTGAAATTACTCTTCGCTGGGCATTGGCCCAGATCAATAATGCCGGCGGCACAGCCGGCCATAGCATTACTTTCAATTACGCGGCCATGGGCACCAATGTGATCATGCTGGATCCCACCCTCGGCGCATTGACCATCAATCCCGGCGCGGCCAGCGAAGTGACGATTTCCATCAACGGCCACCTGAAGGCCCCTGTCCAGTATGTGCCGAATGACGATCCTACCAAGGTTGTTAATCCGGTAAATCCCGTCAACTTGATTATTGACGGTGGTGCCATTAATGGCGTTGGTGGTACCCGGGTATTCGATATCAATAACGTTAAGTGGGTCGAGATGAAAAACCTCACGATCCAGAACGGTAATTCTAATGTTTCTACACAGGCTGACAAGACTGGCGGCGGTATGTTCATCGGGGACAATGCGGAGGTAAGGCTTAAGGGCGCAGTCTATTTTATTAACAATAAGGCGGTATCGGGCGGCGCCATTTATAACAAAGGTAGACTGATCCTTGAATCGCATAATGGCAGCGATGACAGTAGCCTCGAATCCGGTATCACTTATTTCAACCATTTTCAAGGTAATAGTTCGACATTGTCAGGTGGTGCGATATTTAATGAAGGCTCTCTGTCGATCACCCATACCGACTTCAATTCCAATACCGCAGGTGTTTCGGGCGGCGCGATTTATTCGCAAAAGGAGATTGAGGTCACTGAATCGTTATTCGGGATTACGTACACCCCTGACCCTGTGCTCGTAAGTGGTGGCAATACCGCGGGGCAGCATGGTGGTGCGATTGCAATCATGGGTGGTGGTAATTCCACGTTTACCAATGTCACTTTCCTGAATAATAAAGCAACGGGCAATGGCGGTGCCGTTTATGCCACCAATACCGGGGACTTGAACTTTGTCGGAACAACTTATTACAAGAGTTATTATCTGGATTATGCGAGCCGGAAGGCATATGGATATACTCCTGTAGATATATTTTATAACGATTTGGATGCGAATACGGCAAGCCAGGGTGGTGCAATTTACATGACCAGTTCCGGTTCTCTGAGTATTTCCACTTATCATGATTTCGACAGTAACTCAGCGACGGGTAGTGGCGGGATTGCGGCCGGCGGTGCGATTTATTTTGCCAGCAGCCCGAGCGGCACCAGCAACCTGACAATTTCATCCGGCGCATCTTTCGATAATAATAGCGCCTACATTGCAAACGGTACGGCCATGGGCGGCGCGGTCTATTTTGATGGGAGCAGCCGCGGCACTATTAACATAGGTGGTAGTTTTGACAGCAATACTGCTCAGGTAGGGACATCGCTTGCGACAAATAATGCATTAGGCGGTGCGGTTTATGTGAAAAATGCTTCTTCTTTTAATTCGAGCGCCAGTTTCGAGTCCAATAATGCAATTGCCATAAGCGGTAATGTTATCAGCGCGACAATCGATACCAAGGGCGGAGCCGTTTATATTATTTCCGAGGGTATCCTGAAGACTTCGGTCAATCTATCCGCCGGCTCTTATGTAATGAATACGGCTAATTATGGTGGAGCCGTGTATTCGGAAGGAGCCGGGAATATACAGATCACCGGAGTTGTCTTTGCGGCAAACAGCATGAATTTGAACTCCGCTACTCCCAAGGCGAATCTGCATGGGAAAGGCGGTGCCCTGTATCTGCTCAATAATGGTAATGTGACCATGGGCGCAGTTGCTGCAATCGCAAACTTCACTGCAGGAGTCGCTGGAGCAGGGGGGCTGGAAGGTGAGGGCGGTGGTTTCCTGTATATCAAAAATACTACCGGTGAAGAGAGAAGCCTGACAATAACCAACTCGATCATTAATAACAATTTCCTGCTCACCGGGAAAGTAAATGGTGCCGATGTCGGTGGTAATGAAGCACGAAATGGAAGTGCCATTTTCGCGGATGGCTTGAATGTTATATTAGCCAACTCCAGTTTCAGTGAAAATACCTTTTCCACGCTTGCCGCGAATTATTTGACCTACAAGATTTCCGCCTTGATATTCAATATGCAAGCCGGTTCCGGGTTGTATTTTATCAATAGCAACCTGATTATCAACTCCAGTAGTTTCGATAAGAATGACGGCAGTGGAGCCCCGAGCTATTTCAGCTCTACCACCAATCTGCATACGATCAGAATGGATGGTTCGAGCTCATATACTTTTAATGCTTACAATTCGCTTTTTAACGATAAGCAGCAATTTAAGTTTAACAGCGGCACGAGTAATATTACGACAAGTGTGCTGAAAAATAACGTATTCACTTATTATTATACCTATAACAATACTCTTTCCGGATTTGCCAATTTAACCGGAACGGGTACGATTTACGCTTATCGTCCGGATGGCTCAACTTATGCGATTGCCAATACTCTGGATGGCAATGCTAATATCATCGGCTCTACTGTCAATTCAAATGATCTGGTACAGAATCTATTTGTTCGATCTGTGAATATCGATATCATGAGTCTTGTGAGCGGCGGCCTTGCCCGGAATGCTACGACTATCGCAAAATACTCAATTGCACTTGACAGTCATAACAGCATTGCATATCGTTATGGCTTATTGGGAGCGGACCCCCTGAACCCGACTGAAATTGTTGAGGTCCGCGCCGGTGATGTGAATTATGCTCTTAACCTGGCACTGGATGTGCACGGCAACGTCCGTACCGGTTTGCAGATTGTTACTGATAGCACCGATAATGCGGTTTATTACGGGTATTATATCCCGAATGGCAGCAGTTATAAACTTGTCGTACTAAATGAAGCGGGTCAGCCCGTTTCCGGTAAGGATGACCTTTTCAAGGCGGCCAGTATGTCGATCGGTGCGTATGAGCCGAATTTCTATATGACGGTTACTTCTACGGACGGCGGCGGCAATACTTCCAGCATGAGTATTATCGATGCGTTGTCGCAAGGCGTGACGTTGCGCGAAGCTATTCTCTGGATCGATGATTTTGATTACACGGCTTATGAAAGTTATGCAAACAATGCTTATCAGCGGAACGGTTTTGACGAAAAGCGTTTCGTGGGTTTCGCCAAATCCCTGCAGGGAAAGACAATTACCCTGAGCAACCAGATTGAGATCAGCAAAAACGTTATCATCGGCTCGATCAAGGGCTTTGCCATGGATTACCTCTATTATGGCGTTAATGAAGCTGACCGGGTTTATTTCGGCAACGATATGTCGGCGGTGCAGCAGGGCACGGCGGAACGGGTCAAGGTCAGCGGCAATGACACCCACCGGATATTCTATATTGCTTCCGGCAGCAATGTCGCCATCAACAATCTGACCCTGACCAACGGCAATGCGAATTATCCCTATGCTGTAAGTGGAACTCGCGGGGATGGCGGTGCCATTTACAATGCGGGGAACCTGCAGACTTACAATGTGGAAATCCTCAATTCAACGGCAACAGGTACTTACACTTATAGTGCTTATGGCCGCGGCGGCGGTATTTACAATGCGGCCGGGGCAACGCTGGAGCTGTATGATACCACCATCAGCAACAACTCAGCATTGTTGATCAATTACAAGGATGACAAAGTATCTCATCTGACGACAGACGCGCAGGCATTGGGCGGCGGTATTTACAATGCCGGTACCCTGCTGCTGGTCCGTTCCAATGTCAGTTACAATAAGGTTGGGATTCAGAGCGGTTCCGGGCAGTGGATTGCAACAGACAGCGCCATGCATGGCGCCGGTATTTACCAGGCGGGCGGATCACTGGTAATCGCCAACAGCACCATTGCGGCAAACAGAATTGATACCGGCAACTACCGGACGGTGGCCAATAAAAAAGTCTGGGCATTTGGTACCGGTTCCGCGCTTTATGCCGTGAATGGCACCATCAATATCTATAGTTCCACGATCACCCAAAACCAGACCGTAGTGGATGATAACACATTTGCTGATGTGTATAAAGTCCTCGACTATAAAGCTACAGCTGACGGCTTACCTCCATTTCAGGGATATTATTTAGTTGATCCTGTCACCAACGAAGAGCGGTTTGTCAGCTTTGTCGATGATCTCAGAACTCCGACTGCGCCGCCGGCATCACCGCCGTATACGCCCGCGCCGCCGACCGATTACATTAACCAGACACGGGCGGAGCAGGAACAGCGGTTGGCGTGGGCACAGGACCTTTATGCCGCGGTTGTCATCAACAATAGTGCTGCGAAGCTTGTAATCAGCAATAGTGTTGTCGCCAACAATTTCCTCAATACTGTCACCGGATCGACTACGGTCCTGCGCGATGTTTACACCGCCGCCGGTACGAATGGGGCGCCGGCTCCTGCCAGTGCCACTTATCAGAATGGTTATAATGCCATCGGTTATTACAATACAAGTTTGCCGGATGCCGTTCCCACTGATAAAAATGCGCCGAACGCTATCGACCCCGGTATTAAATTCGGTGATTATAACGGTAATATTCTGGGGATTAACGGTTCAATCGCGGAATTGAATTTGAGCACGGATATGGGGTTCTTCGGCGGTATGACCAAGTCTTATCGCGTGCTGGACGGCAGCAAACTGATCGAGAAGGGATTTGATCTCGGCAGTGTAATTACAAATGCGAAGTATGGTTTGGATGTGGACCAGCGGCATAATACCCGTGTCGGCAGTATTTATTCGGTTAACAATATTGGTGCGTATGCCATGCTGACCGAGGATGTCACGGTCAATTCCGACCAGGATTCCCTGGTTCTCAATGACGGCTGGAACTTCGACGGAAATCAAGGTGGCTGGACCAGCGATACGACCACCGTACGTGAAGCGTTCTTCTGGGCTGATGCCGGGACTTCCATTGAGGTTAAGCCGAACGAAGAAGTCTGGCTGAATTACGGTGTGGTAAAATATGCCTATGAACAGGGCCAGGATTCCACGATTTATATTCGTACTTCGGTTACCTTCAGCGGTTTCTTTACCCTTCTCAGCACTGGTGAACAGGGAATCATGACCCTGGATGCCCAGGGGAAGTCGCGGGTGTTCTACATTGACAACCGGGTCAGCCAAGGGGCTTCCGCCAGGGCTAGGGTTGCGATTTCCAACCTGAATATGACCAACGGTTCCGGAGGTACGCAGTCGGGCGGAGCGATTTACTCGGCCGAGCATTTGGATCTGAATACGATCACGGTCACCAACAGCAAGGCCGACAAGCGCGGCGGCGGTATCTACATGGAAGGCGGCAACCTGACCATTAATTATAATACGACCGGTGATGCCAAAGACATTCTCCAGATGAACAAATTCTCCGGTAATAAAGCCGGTACTACCGGGGGCGCAATCGACACCACCGGGGGCGGTACCCTGGCTATGATCGACAATACCGAATTTTCCGGAAACAGCGCGGGAACCAACGGCGGTGCGCTGTATCTGGTGGGTATCAGCGACACGGTAGAGATTAAAGATTCCTCGTTCTCGGGGAACAAGGCCGGGCTCAACGGCGGTTCGATCTATGCGGACACCGTTGGTTCGCTGAAAATCAATTACAGCAGTATTGCCAACAGCAATGCCGTTTCGAGCGGCGGCGGTTTGTACCTGCTGGGAACTCCGCTTTCCATGATAAACAGCACCATCAGCAACAACGTTGCCGGTCCCACCCAGACATCCGAGTCTGGCGCGGGTTTGGGCGGCGGTATCTATACCAATGGCAATCTGACTTTTGAGTTTGTCACATTGGCCAACAATGCGGCGGTGACCAGCGGCGGCGGTATCTACCAGACCGGCGGTATCTTGAAAGCTGATTACAGTATCATTGCCCAGAACTGGCGTGGAAAGGATTCAACCCCGCTGGTTACCAATCCGACGGCTAAGCCCATAATGGATGACTATGTCGGAAGCGGAACCAGCAGTGTGAACTTGAAGTATAGCGTATTCGGCGAATTCGGCACAGCTTCGACTGCGGGGCAGGGGAATATCGGGGTCGTTCTGTATCAGGATGCGTCCAATAATTGGGTTGTTGGAAAATCATCAGCAACTGATCTGCTTGACCTGGCTTATACTGCGGACTTTAACGGCGGTAATACTTTGACCGTAAAGGTTGGCAATAAGACCTTTTTGGATGATGATACTTTCGCGCCCATCCCTCCGCCGACTCAGCCGGACGACCAGAGGCATGTGTCCAGAACGGACCTGCTTCCGCCTGTTACCGGGGTAGTTCCGCCAATTACGATCGGTGCATATCAGCGTCGCGAAATTGTATATTATTTCGTGGCAAATGATCCTGAAGCTGATGGTATTACTTATCTGGCGACGAACACAGCGAACTGGTGTACGGTTGAAAGTGGGATCGGTGGAAGCTGGTTGAGCGACGACCCATTATTTACCTTTAAAAGCCCAGCTTATGCTGACTACCGTTTCATCATCGGTGATACCAGGAATGTAACGGCAACCGTAGATACCAGCGATCCTGACGGTTGGATTGTGTCCGATAAGCATAGCGTCGAAGTCCGTGGACAGGGTACGCTGAATATTGAGCACAATACCAGTATCGTGGTTACGATATTGTCCGGCGGTGTGATGAATGTCAGTGGCGGAACATTCTATTCGTACGGTACCAAGATAGGCAACAGCGGTACAATTACGTTTACCGGGACTTCCACAGTCGGTGCCGGCGTCAGTATCCGGCAGAATACGAATGCTACGCTGGAAATTGGTGTGAGCAACAGCAGCGGCGGGGAGTTCACCGGCGGTTGGAAGACCTTTTCGGTGGAACAGGCCCAGCCGAACAACGGCAACAAGGTCATCTATAGCGCCAATGCGGAACAGCGGATTTATGCGACCGAGTATTCCAACCTGGTCCTGACCGGTGGTTCCAATACCGCCCGTAAGATTTACAACGGTGACCTGACAACGGTTAACCTGACGTTCACCAACACCAGCGGCAGCTATTCCTCGCTGGCGATCAACGGGGATATCAACCTGGTCAAGGACGCGGCGAACGCACCTCTTGGAGCTTTCGTGGCGGGGCAGGGAACGGTGATCTTCACCGGCGGCACCGCGAATACTGGTCCCGCACAGAATATCAATGCCTTGAACGGTAATTATTACAATGTAATAGTGGAAGGTAAGAATGTTGTCCTGGCTGACAATGTTTTTGTTGACAACAACCTGACCATTGCTTCCTCGACCGGTGTGCTGCATGCCGGAAACAAGACGCTGACCGTGGGCGGCAACTGGACCAATAACAATATTTTCGATGCCGGTACCGGTAAGGTGATATTCAATAAGAATGGGGCTGTGGAGCAGAAGATCGAAGGAACATTGGTTGGCAGCAGTGGCAGTACTTATGGAGCCTTCAATGAGCTGGAATTCAGCGGTACAGCCGTCAAGAGTGTCACCAGCGTTCTGCAGGCCAACAATATCACGGTGATGGCTTCTACCGAAGTCAAGGCATCTCAAAGCGTCGTGGCGAATACCTTAGATGCCAAAAACAATAGCAAAGTAACGATCAGCGGTGATGCGTATATCACCACTACCACACTTGGCAATACCGTCACATATGCAGTTATCGGCAATGTGACCGGCACGGCGCTGACCAGTGGTACTGGGACCAGTATTTCGGTTGGCGATGGTACCCATGTCAGCAATGTCACAATGACCGATTTGACTTTCGGCGCTAACAACACAGTCAACATCACCGGAAAGGTGACTGTTGCGAATAACCTGAATGTTCTCAATGGTACTAGCGGCTTACTCAATGTTGACGGTGCAATCACTGTCACCAATGGCATGACAGTTGGTGCCGGTAATAAATTTACTGCCAACAATACTGTGAGGGTTGGAACTCTCACCGTAAACGGCGATCTGTATCTGCCCTATTCACCGAATCCGATGACGCAGATTCTGACGATTACATCGGCAGCGCAGGTTGTGAATGGAACCGGAACGGTACATTACACCGGCGGCAACCAGTTGATTGCACCATTGCAGTATTACAATCTGCGGGCAACTGGAAGCGGAACCAAGTACGTGGGCACAAGCGGAACCGGTAATCTTTCGACCGTAAATGATTTCACGGTGGAAGGTTCGACCAATGTTATGGCCGGTAAGGTTAATGTGGGTCGGGATTTGGTTTTCAGCACCGGTACCTTGAGCTTGAACGGCGGCGGGACTAATATTCTTTCCGTGGGCCGGGAATTCAAGGCCGGTACCGGGACCGTGGTTTATAACGGCAGCAGCGTCCAGGAAATTGCCAACCTGGCGAAAAACGGCTATACCAATGCGTATTGGAACCTGGTGGCAACCGGCGGAAATAAGACTACCGGAGCCCTGGAATTCCAGAATGATTTCCGGATCGGCAATGTAACGGTTACCGCGGTATCGGTCTCGGGCGTTGGAACAACAGGCAATAGAAGACTGATCTTCAAACAGGATGACCTTGCCACGGACAGTACCGGACGTCTGGAATTATCCGGCCAAGACGGGCTGACGAATATCCAGAGTATCGATGTGGGTAAGAGTACCATCGTGTATAACCGTCTCGGCGGGGACCAGACTGTGGCCACGGTGGATTATTGGAACCTGGAATTCATCGGTAGCGGTACCCGTACTGCGACCGGTAATGTCACTGTGCTCAACAGTCTGTATGTGCTGGCTTCGGTTGATGGCACGCCGGATGGCGACGGCAAAGATCTTATGATCACCGTCAAAATCAGCGGCGACCTGAATGTCAATACCTTGGGTACGGGTGCGGGAAATGTGGGCGTTGGTACTAATTTCACCACTTCGACCGGTGGAACCGCAGAGTTGTTTGTAACAGGAAATGCCGCGATCAATGGACAATTGCGTATTGTCGAGGGCGGTCACTTCAGTGGTAAGGATATAACTCTGGGCGGGTTGAATATGAATGGCTTCAGTCAGCTCAGTGTTCAGGGAAAATTGAATGTTGCCAGGGACAACGCTCGGATTAACGATGCTACCTCCACGGTGATTTATAATGGCACCGGAGCCAACGGGAATCAGGATATTACCGCCTTGAACTACCGGACCCTGGTTACGGCCGGTACCGGAGTCAAGACCTGGGCCAAGGATAGCGCTGGGGTGTATGGAAATATCCTGCAGCAGCTTATCATCAAGAATGACTCCACTTTCAAGACGGAAACGTATATGCAGAGTGGCGGCAGCGGCGGCCAGAATCGGCTCGAGCATCTGACGATTGAAAACAATGGCAGATTGTATCTGGCCGGTGTCGATCCTGCCGGCAGTGGCAAGGCGATTGGTGCTATAGGTACTTTGATATTCGAAAAAGGCGCCATTATCACTTATGGCGGCAGTGCAGACCAGACCGTAGGCAACTGGGTGGACACCAGCGATGCGAAAAATACCAACGCTGATCTGAAATTTGAATTTGCCGATTCCGGCAAAAAGACCTATAACGGTAATTTCTCGGTCGGAGAACTCCATATCCTCGGCACCAGCGGCGTTGTCGGAGTCGTTACCGGGAACCTGACTGTTAACGGTATTTCCGGCGGTCCGGCAAAACTGACTTTCGTCGGGAACGGCGAGCTGCAGCTCGCCGGCAATCTGACCACGCCGGAAAATATGGATTTGACCTTCGATGCCGGTAGCGGTACCATGCATTACAACAGCGACACTGCCTGGCAGGTCGTGAATAACCTCATTTATCACAATCTGAAGATTTCCAATGCCAACAAGCTGCTTGCCAATAACAAGTTTACGACGGTGTCAAATGAGTTCATATTTGCGAATCATGCTTCGTTGTTGATTCAGGGAAAGGACCTCTCGATCAACACGGTTATCGGCGACAGCGGCCGCGACAATCAGTATTTCATTTTTAACGATACGACATTAAACAGCGGCGGAAGATTGACTTTCTCGCTTGCCAACAATGCGGATCGGACGATTATCGGCGGCAGCGGCAACCAGGCCTCGAGCTACTGGAATAATATGTGGTTCAAGAATGAATCCGGCAGCACTGCTCAGGTTTACCTGAATGTGGGCAAACTGGGGACTCCTCCGGATGGTTGGGGATTGAATCCCGAAACGTTCATCAAGCAGTCGTTCAACCTTAGTGGCATTCCTTATTGGGACTTCTCGTTTAACGTGACCGATACGAATGCGGCCGGCGCCAACTACAGCGATTACTTCAAGGCCATGTACTATGACTGGTACAGAATGTCTGGCTGGTATGCGGTTGAGGACTACATGGAAATTTGGAGCTCGGGCACCTACCGGGTCGGAACCGTCGATATCAAAAATCTTCTGAAACCCGGCGATGAACCGTTGATCGTGACCAATACCAACGATTACAGTTATTATATCGATCCGGCTACTGGATCCATGGACAGCCGAATCGGCACGTTGCGGTTTGCCATCGAATATTCCAATATTACGAACGGGCTGCAGAAGGTCACTTTTGCTACGGACTTCGATCTGAATGTTGACAATATAAATCCGGGGAATACGATCTACCTGGAAGGTACCGGCTTGAAAATTACCGATGACCTGGTAATCGAAGGTCCCGGTTTCGAGCGGGTTACCATCAGCGGCGCCCATCTTCTGGATGGTTCACGGTTGATTACGATTGTGGAGAATGTCGGAGTTGAACTCGACGGTTTGACGCTTTCGGACAACTACGGCGGTGGCATCCTGAACTACGGCAGCCTGGTTATGGATGACGTCGTCATTCAGCGCATGGGATATGTGACCATCGGCAGCCAGATGTACACTAATGATTATCTGTCCGGTTCGGGTCTCTATAATGCAGCGGGCGCTTCGGTTTACGGAAATAAAGTCCGCTTCTACGAGAATTATGGTGCTGCAGGGGTCGCAATCTTCAACGAAAGCGGTTATGCAAATCCGAATTATGTACCGGCGAGCGGCAATACTCCTGCTGTTGGTACCCCGTATATCGCAGGCGGTGCAGCCAAGTTCGAAAACCTGGTAGTGGAAAACAATTACAGCAGTTATATCAATGGTGAGGCCTACGGTGCCATTTTCAATGGTATCAAGGCAAGTATGACGATTATGAACGCCAGCATCAGCCAAAACGATGACATTGGCATTGTCAACGGCGGGAGTTTCTACGGATATAACATGACCATCTTCGGAAACTCTGACTATGGTTTCCATAACGGGCTCTCCTATGTTGATGATCCGGATCAGGTGGTCCATGGCGATGCTTATGTTGAAAACTCGACCGTTGCGTACAACTGGAGAAGTTGGAGCGGCAAAACTGTAATTGTGCAGAATACGATCTGGCAGGAAGATGATGGTATCAATGCTCGACTGGATGATTACCGGACCGGCGCGACTGTTGCCATGGTAGATGTCTTCGGCAACGCCGCTGACATCGATTTCGGCGATCACGGCGGCTGGGTCAGTACCCTTGCGTTTCGCAGCGATATCACCGCGGCGACTCTGGCGAAACTGGCCAGCAGTACCGACGGTGCGACCAAGTTCGACGCCCGCGGTTATCTGGTGAATGGCAGCCGTGATTACGGCGCCTATGAGTACAATGCCTATGTGGCGTTCAACCAGACCCGCCCGGAAGAAAACCAGAACTTCTATACGAACATTGATGATGCGATCAAGGCGGCACGCGCCGGGGAAGTGATCGAACTGGTGAACAGCAGGATCCTGATCGATGGCGAAATCGTGATCAATAAGGACCTGATGATCGTCGGCCATGGCGAAGGCAACACGGTGCTCGATAATATCGGCAACGGCCGGATCTTCCGGATTGACAACAATGATCCGGACTCCCAGATCATGGTCGGCCTGCAGGGAATGAGTCTGATCGGCAATGCCTCCATAACCGTTACCGCCAATGGCGGCGGCGGGCTGATCTACAACAACGGCGAAAACCTGGTGCTCAACCAGATGACCCTGAAATACGGTAATGCGTCGAACGGCGGTGCTTTGTACAACAACGGCGGTAATGTGGTAATTATCCAATCCACGTTCTTCGGCAATAAAGCCACCCAGAACGGCGGCGCCATTTACAACGCCGGTGCCGGTATGATCGATATGACCACGACTACGATATCCAACAACGAGGCCAAGGTCAACGGCGGCGGTATTTACAGCGCCAACAACGGTATCCTGACGATCGACAGCAGCACGGTGGACTACAATACGGCCGGCGGCAACGGCGGCGGGTTGTATCTGGACTTCAACCGGTTCACGGCTACGAATCTCACGGTGGCGTACAACCAGAGCACAAGCACGACCAACGGGCTCGGCTCCGGTATCTACGGCAGCGGCGACTGGGTGCTCACCAACGTGACCGTGGCGTACAACTACACCGACACGATCGGTGGCGCCGGGTTGTATTTCACCTCGGGAGCATTCAATATGTCGAACGGATTGTTTGCTTACAACTACTTCACGTATAACAATGTTGATTATTCGAGGAGCTTGTATTTTGACGGCAGTATTCCGGAAGAAAATATTCTGATTTATGATTCGCTGACCAGTGAATCCGGAATCGGATATAGTATTTTTGGCAGTGGCAAGTTGAAGGATAATGGCGGCTGGGTCAGAACCTTGGCTATATCATCGGATTTTTCCTACGATTCCGAGAGCCGGGGCAATAAGTCGGGAGCACCCGAGTCCGATGCCCGTGGTTACCTCGTAGGCAGCACGATCTACAGGGGTGCGTATCAATATCATGGGCTGCTTGGCAGGCTCACTTACCGTGAGAATGGCGCGTCTACCGATACAGTGGTCGATATTTATGATCTCTCGCAGGTCAGTATCTCTTTGAATTCGGCTACGGTTATCAGCGATGCGGTATTGCAGCTGGTTAATTCCCGGATTCTGGTCCATGATATCGATTTCGGCATGTGGACCAATAATCCGGCCGATGGGCATAAGTATGCCAGTCAGAATATTATCGTTTATGGCCATGCCGAGGGCGGTACGGTGATCAGTGCCGGCAAGATGGGCGCGCTCTTTACCGTCAGCAGCAATTTCTATCAGGCCTCCGGGTCAACTTCAAACACCGGCGTATTCGGAACCCTTACTTTTGACCGGGTTACGTTGAGAGATGGTATTTCGTGGAATGGACCGGTGATGTCTTATAAGTATATCGATACTCGGACGGTCAAAGAAGCGACCGGCAGTGTAGTTTTCAAGGATTCGCAACTGTTGAACAACGTGGCATTTGGCAATGGTGGTGCGATCTATCTGGGAACCAGAGCCTCGACGATAGCCGGGATTTCGGTTCAGATCAATACTTCGACCATCGCCAACAATATTGCCCTGGGCAGTGGCGGAGCCATTTATGCTGCGCAGGCAGTGACGATCAATACTTCGACCATCGCCTACAATACTGCTCTTGGCAACGGTGGTGCGATCGCCATCGTCGAAGGCGCCGGCGATACGAAGGGATCTGCGGTGATCAGCAATTCGACCATCAGTTTCAACACAGCCAATAGCCTTGGCGGCGGTATTTATAACGATAATGCGCTGACCATGAATGGTACCATTCTCGGGAAGAACCGTTCGACGGAAACGCCTTACTCCAACACTTATTACGGCTGGGACTATCATGCGACAAGCCGCCAGGGCGTTACGGTCAATAACGGACGCGACAATATCGTCGAGCATCAGAATGGCTACAGGACCGCACTGGATACGCAGGGAAATGCCCAATATTTTGCCCTGTTGAGCACTGAGAAGTCCGGCGGTGAAGTTGTTAACTACTTCTCGGTCACCGATCTTTACCAGACCGGTTATGTGGCGGACAACGGCGGCTGGGGCGGAACGATTGAGCTTTCGCGTAACAGTTATGCCAAGAACAAGCTTGGTCAGTCCGGAACCGACCAGCGCGGTTACGGCTATAACGAAGTTCGTGATATCGGTGCGTTCGAAGGCGGCGGTACGTTTGCCAGTGTTGTCGTCAATGGCGCAACCAGGTATTTCAGCAACCTGCAGGCGGCGATCAATGCCGCGGGCAATGGCGGTACGGTGACGGTCAGTGCAGTCCGTATCAAGGCGCATGACATCAACATTACCCAGAATGTGACGGTGAAGGTGGATGCCGACGCCGGGTCCGCACGGGTCCGCGGCAAGCAGTTGTTCATCGATGCCGGTCATTTCGGCCGCGTGTTCAGCAATGCCAGCAGCAAGACCTTTACGCTGTACGACACCTATATGTACAACGGGGTCAGCATGGCGGCCAGCGGCAGTTCCGGCATGATCTCCGGCGGCAACGGCGGTTTGATCTTCAACAACGGAACCATGAACCTGGTCAATGTCAGCGGCACAAATTCGTTTGCCCAGACTTCCGGCGGAGCCATCTACAGCACGGGCAGTCTGACGATTTCCGCCAATGGCGACCGTGCGTTGCTCAATACGACCTTTGAGAACAACAATGCGGGCTTCTCGGGCGGTGCAATCTACGCGGCCGGAAGCCTGGTCCTGAAGGGGTTGGCTTCCCGTGAAGCTCCGAGTTCGGGGCAGGCCCTGTATTTCCGTTACAACCGGGCGGAAAACGGCGGCGCGATCTATCTGGAAGGTGCTTCCCTTGACGCCGCGGACGTTTACATGATCGGCAATATGTCCTCCCGCGACGGCGGCGCACTTTATGTCAAGGCTTCGGGGGACAACAGTATCAAGTTTGATAAGAGTACGCTGACCTACAACGGCGCCATGAATAACGGCGGTGCGATTTATCAGGCGGGCGGCACTCTGTACATTGGCGATTCTTTCCTCGATGAGAACATGGCTTTCGTCAGTGGCGGCGCACTTTATGGTGACAGCATTCTGAGCACCTCGCTGGTGACCAGAAGTACCGATGGCGAACATGATCTGAAACGTTATACCCGTTTCCTCAACAACCATGCGATGTCGGGCAACGGCGGTGCGGTCTACCTGCTCAACCCGACGATTGTGGATATCTACGCTGAGAAGTTGCCGGAATCGATCTATTTCGAGTCAAATTATTCCTATCAAGGTAACGGCGGAGCCATCTACATCAATGGCGATGCCACCCGTACCACGGTAGCGATCCATGATCAGGGCGACTTCAAGGACAACCATGCGGTTAATGGTGGCGCGCTGTATATCGAAAATGTCAAACGGGTCGACATCTATCAGAACGTCGAGTTCTATGACAATAACACCTACCGGGATACCTGGCAGTATTACCCTGAAGGTTCCGGTGGTGCGATTTACCTGAGCAGTGTGGGTGAGTTCCATATCAATGCATATGATATCGATCCCACCACCAAGCCCGGCAATGTGAGCATCTACCGCAACGACGCCGGTGAGCAGGGCGGCGGTATCTATGCGAAAAATGTCGGCGTTATCGCGATCCGCGACCTTGAGCTTGGCAACAACACGACCCGTTACGGCGAAGGCGGCGGTATCTATGTCGAAGGCAATACCACTGCCATATCGATTATTGATGCCGATATCTATGCCAACTATACCGGGGCTACTTCAAGCGGAATCGTGGACCGTACCATTGTTGGCGGCGCGCTTTATGTCAAGGCGGTAAATGCCGTGATCAACATCAGCAACTCCGGTTTCGATGCCAACAGCGCGGGCAACGGCAGCGCGATCTATATCGATCAGGCCAAGTCCATGGAGATCGTCAGTACCTCCTTCGGCAACCAGCTCGGCAATGCGATATACGTCAACAGCCTGAGCAATGGACTGATCCTGAACTTCGTCACCTTCGGCTACAACAATGCCAAAAACTATACTGCCAGTACCGCTTCGGCGCTGCACTATGTCAGCGGTAGCCTGATTGTGTCGAACAGCATCTTCTATGAAGAATTCGGCTCGACTCCGGTATTCCTGGAAAATGGTGTGAACGTGGTGAAGAGCAACAACAATATCTTCTACCGCAGTGAATATTATAAGCTGAACAACTCCGGTTCCCTGTTCGGGGCAGTCAATGGCACGATAGAAGCTTACCGCTGGAACGAAGCCAGTGGCGAAAGCGCCTTTGTGCGCGATGCCAACGGCAATATCATCGGCAAGAATAGTACCGGTACCGATGCATTCATCAAGGATAATCTGTACCTCAGCAATGATATGGCTTACCATGGCAACCTGCTGAGCCGTTCGCTGGCGATCGAAGCCCGTGACAGTATTGCGATTCACTACATCTATAGGGGTGTCGAAACCGCCGCCGGCAGCGCCGATGTGGCCGTCCATTACGACCAGCGCGGCAACCTGCGTACCGGTATTTCGGTGATCGAAACCTTCTTCTACTATGAAAATGGCAAGATGTATGTGGTTACCCGCAACAGCCAGCAGCTCGGCTTTGCCAGCCAGACGGAATATACCGGCAGTGATCCGATCGAAGGATACAGCGGCGTAGTCTATCGCAAAGATGCAAACGGCTGGTATGTTGAATTCGAAGGCGCCTACGCCGGCCATCTGGTTGGAGCTCAGCAGCTCGCCAGCGTGGAAGTGAAGGTTCATTATGAATTCTACCGCCCGAATTCGGCATATGCCAGCGGCTGGGAGAAAGTCACCGTCAGAGACGGCGAACCGGTGGAGTACACCGAAGCCTCGATTTCCGATATCAACAAGGTTGGTGCGATCACGGTCAGCATCGGTGCGTTTGAGGCGAACTTCTACATGGTGGTCACCACCAATGAAGACGACAGGCTCAATCCGGAATGGTACATCAAGCCGGAAGGCAGCACCTGGCACGACCTTGATGCGGCCCTGACCGGTACCTGGGGCGATCCTGTCGGCGTCACCTTGCGCGAAGCGATCTACTGGATCGATAATTACTCCATTGTAAACCGGGATTATCTCAATGCCGATGGCAAGACGCTTTATGACGCCAATGGAAATCCGCTGTGGGATTCGACCAACTCCAGCAACCGTTTCATCATCGACGGCAACCGTTACATCAAATTCACTGACGATGTCGTTTACGGTGGCAGGAATGTATTCACCATCACCGAGGGGACTAGCGGTAGTTTCGAGATCAACCACAAGGATATCACGATCGGTATGGTCAATGGCCTTTTCGGTTGGGAAGAATTCAAAGCTGATAATACCTTCCAGTCGCAGGAAAGCGAATACCGGATCACCATCAACGGCAGCAATGAAACCCGTCTGTTCACGGTTTCGACCCGCTATGACACGCACCGGGATAATGTTGACAAGCATTTGTGGATATCGAATTTGACCCTGAACAACATCACGTTGACGAATGGTTATACGGATGCCACAATCAAGCTTCATAATGATGGAACCGGTGGCAAAGGCGGCGCGATTTACAACTATGGTGTCGTGACGTTGAACAACGTGCTGATCAAGGACTCCGTGGCGTCCAATAAGGCGGATACTGCTGGAGCCAGCAGCTATACCGGTATGGGCGGTGCGATTTACAACGCTTATGTTGTAGATTACGAGACCGGAATGACAATGCGCGGCGAACTTTACATGTATGATAGCACCATCGAGAACAACACCGCCAGAGCTACCGACCATGAGGCCAAAACAACCACTGCCGGTCAGGGAGGCGGAATCTACAACGCGGGTATCATGGAAATCTACCGTTCCGCCATTATCGGCAATACTGCTGAAGGTTTCGGATTGGTGAAGACGGAATCCCGTTATAAAGCCGATGACTTCTCTACTGGTTTGGGCGGCGGTTTGTATCTGATAGCCGGTTCCGCAAAAATCGTGGCGTCGACTATTACTCAGAATAATCAGATGATGAACGGTACCGGTCCCGGAAATGTCATCAACAGCCAGACCGGAGTCGCATTCCGTATGGACGGAGGTTCGCTGGTATTGGATGGTAATACGATTGCATATAACCATGTGACCAAATATGAGAGTGGCGGTTCAAGCTATGCCATTTCGATTTTGGGCGGGTCCAATGTCTCGATGACCAACAATATCATTGCCGAGAACTTGACTGAAGGTTCGGCTCCGCAGCGGAAGGACCTTTATTCCAGCGTTAATATTCATGGCGGTAATAATATCATCGGCTGGCGGGACGGCGGCAGGTTCATCTTCGATCCCGGCTACGACGGCAACATCGTCGGGGATATCGGTACCGGTCTGGTTGACAAGTTGTTCATGGCGAGCGAGGACAACCTCAAGTACAACGGCGGCATGACACGCAATTACCGCATTGGCGCGGGCAGCGTGGCGATTAATGGCGCCAGGTATGCCGATGGTTCGTTTGACCAGAGAAACCTCACGGCCGGTAAACAGCAGAATCGCAATACCATCGGTGCCTACGAACTGCTGACTTATGTCGAGACCGAAAGTTCCCAGGTTGACCAGGCGCTCACCAGCACCGGTATCACCTACGACTACGGTTTCTTCATGGATGACAACGGCGTCGTGCAGCAGGGCCGCTTCGGCTGGAATCACAACCTGCGCAATGCGCTGTATCTGGCCGACGAAGGCGCGACTGTCGAAATCAAGATCATCGAAGGCAGCGAAGTCTTTAAGCTGGCGGAAGGCGCCGGAGCACTCCAGGTCTTCAACAGCGTCAGGGTTACGGCTTACGATCCTAACGGTGGAGATCTGCGCCTGACGATCGACGCCAGCGACGGTAACGGAGCCGGACAGGCTTCCCGCGCGTTCATCATCGACGACGCCGATGCCGACGTACCGTCCTCCGTGGTCATCAATGCCACGCTGGAAGGGTTCAATATCGTCAACACCGCGGCCGACGGCGACGGCGGTGCGATCATGGTGGTCGGCAACCTGACGCTGATCGATATGAGCATCAGCAACAGCACCGCCACCGGCAACGGCGGCGCAGTCTTCACCACCGGCAAGCTGACGGTCAACAATGTGAGCATTGAGGATGTCAGCGCGGAAGGCAACGGCGGCGCGATTTACATCAACGCCGGCGAACTGAACGCCAATAAGCTGACCATCACCAATGCCAGCGCGGCCAATGGCGGCGGCATCTATATGAACAACAGCGTCGGGGTGGTGATCACCAACTCCCTGATCCAGGGCGCGATTGCCACCACCGGCAACGGCGGCGCGCTGTTCATAGCCGGCGGCCAGGCAAATATTAGCGGCACGTCGTTCATCAACAATACCGCGGCCGCTGACGGCGGCAGCATCTACTTCAGAGGCAACAGTCTCTCGCTTGACGGGGTGGCCATCGGCAATACTCCGGGCAATGAAGCCCTTGTCAACGCCAATCGCGGCGGCGGCGTCTTCATGGTTTCCGGTAACCTCAATATGCTCAATACCACCATCGCGAACAACAACGCCGCGACCAAGGGCGGCGGTATCTACTTCGCCACGATCAATGGTACGATCAATATGAACTTCTCGACCATTGCGAACAACACGGCGAAGGATGTGAACAGCGGCGGCGGTATCTACACCGAGTATTACACCAACTTCAACGTTACCAACTCCATTATCGTCGGTAACTGGAGCGGCAACAACAGAAACGAAATTCAGGCCAACTCCAATTACAGCCTGAGCACCTTCTCGCGGAACGTAATCGGGATTACCAACCTGAACGGCATCAATCCGGACAATAACTATGTCATGGATCTCAGCAGCGATTACAGCTGGCTCGACGGTTATATGACTGCCTTCAAGGGTACTTGGGTGGTGATGATGGGCGATGACAGTCCTGCGAAGGGTTTCGTGCCCAACTCCGGCGATGTCGAATACGACCAGGCCGGACAGGGCCGTCCGCGCCAGGGAGCTACCGCCGGTGCTTACGAAATGACCCCGACTCCGGTTTATTCCGACGTTTACAAATTCGTCGGCGATGAAAGTGATCATGGCAAGGACAATATTTATATCGCTACGCAGTGGCAGAAATATGACAGTGTCAATGATAAATGGATTACTGTTGACAGCATTGATTTCAGTGGCTCAGGTAAGATCTTTATCTTCGACACCAATTATACGATCAAGGAAAACTGGACCGTTGGTGAAAACAACAAGGTCGTGTTGAACTGGGATGGTGCGACCAAAGACGTGACCGTGACTGTCAGCAATAGTAGCGTGACAGCTCAGTTCGAGGTTAATGGTACTTCGACTCTGGTTCTCAGTGTGGCCACCACGAATGTGGCGCTGCTGTCGATGTCGGCCGGTTCGACCGTCATGTATACGGCAGATGAGAAACAGACCGTCCTGGCG
The DNA here is from genome assembly GCA_040394635.1 of Victivallis vadensis. GTDB lineage: Bacteria > Verrucomicrobiota > Lentisphaeria > Victivallales > Victivallaceae > UBA5239. Next base: position 61,580 of record JBEBRW010000022.1, read on the forward strand.
GCCAAGAATGGCTCGGCCTACGGCACACTCGTTCTGAAGGGCGGTGCCAAAATCACCGAAGACAGCAATACCAAGGGTATCACTGTCCGCAATGAGCTTCAACTCAATAACGCGTCCTTGACGGTGGTCAACGGCAGCCTGACCGTGAACGGCAATCTCAGCAGCAATGGCGGCAGCCTCGATGTTAAGAACGGCAGCATTACTGCCCAGCGCATTACTGACAGTAAGGTTACGTTCGGCAATGTGAGCGCAAGCAGCAATGTTACGCTGAACGGCAGCGGTACTGATTTTGTGGTCAATGGCAGCGTGAAAGCTACCGGTGGTGATATTGCTATCAACGGCAAGAGTGTTACGGTCGGCAGCGGTGTGACCGCCGGTGGCGCTGTCACCATGACCGGCACCAACGGTATCGCAGTCAATGCAGGCGGCGTGAATGCGGGTGGTAATATTGCCCTTACCGGTAACGGCATCAGCGTCGTCGGCAACGTCAAGTCGACCGGCGGCTCGGTGGACGTCAATGCCGGCAGTGGTGATGTGAGATTGACCAACGGCAGTATTTATGGAAGCAGTGCTGCGAAGATTACCGGCTCCAGCCTGATATTGAATAATTATGCGGTAGGCTCTGCCAGCACCGGTTCGAATCTGAATATTGCAAATTCGATTAATGCCGTTGGCGGCAAGAGCACCATCTACGATTTCACCGGCAATGGTATCAAAGACAATCGTGGTCCTTCGGTCTCGATCAGCAATGATGCGATCTTGACTTACAACGTCGGCAATACTGATGCCTCGCTCGGGATGGACAATAACAGCATGTTCAACCTGATGGCGATTGACAATGATTTCGGTACTTTTAATGTGGTAACCACCGGTACCGGCGATATCTACATGAATGAGTTGAAGGGCGAGACCCTGAACGCTGCCAGGTTCAACGGCGGCCTCGGCATCGACGGGTACAATGTCAGGGTTGTCGGTGAAAATGACTTTGCCAACAGCAATATCAACCTGTCCATTAATGCCCGCAACTGGTTTGAGCTCGGAAATCAATTCATCGTCGAAAATGATCTGGAGATCAATAAAGTCAAGATCGTCGACAGTGGCGCCGCGCTTATATCGAAGTCCGGCAGCGTAAAAGTTACAGAATCCGTCGTTTCGGAGAACAGCAATTATGACTTCACCATCACGGCGGCTACTGATGCTCAGCTCGGTTCCGTCAGCAACATTCGTGATCTGACGGTTACTGCCGGCAATAACATTGTGCTGAAGAACAATCAGGGTGAAGCTCTGGTGATCGATGTCGGCGGCAATGCCAAGTTCGACAGCGGAAGCAATCCGGTTGAACTCAACGGTACGATCAATGCCGGACAGAATGTTAGCTTCTCCAATGGCATCAACGTCACCAGCGACAGTGCGATTAACGCCGGCGGCAGTATCGGCTTCGGTACAAACGGCAGCATTAACGGCACCAACGGTGCCGATCTGAGCTTGAGCGCGGGAAGCGTGGTCAATGCCGCAGACGTCTCTATGGATGGTTCGCTGACGGTGAGCGGCGGCTTGAATGTCACCAACAACATCGACGGTGTCAAGAACCTGACCATCAATAATGGCGTGTTGAATGTTGGCGGATTTGCGGATGTCAAGGGCGATCTCAGTCTGAACGGCGCTTCCGGCGACTCGACGATCGAAGGCAGGTTGACGGTGGGCGGTGACTTGAATATCCGCAACGCCAACAACTTGAATGCCAAGAATGACACCAGTCTGAAGGGCAGCCTGAACATGGACAGCAACGCCGGATTCACCACTGGTGTACTATCTCTCGATGGAGATAAACAGCAGGTCCTGAATGTGAGCGGCAATACCCATATTACCGAACTCGAAATGAACAATGTCATGGAGATGGCTATTCTCAATGGCGATTTGACGGTTGATGAATTCACCTTCACCGAAGATCTCTATAAAGACGGCAGGTCGGTGTTGTTCAAGATCAATGACGGCTATTCGTTGCTGGTGACCGGAAACAACGACGGCGGCATCTACAATGCCAACTGGAAACATTATTTTGTCACGGGTGATAATGCCTTGCTGAAGCAGATTGCTCAAGTCGGCGATGCGGATGGTCTGGAGTTCTGGGTCGGCAGCACCAAGGGCGCAAGCAGAGTGATTTTAAGCAATGGTCTTGTGGACAATACCATTTATGGTGTGAACTTCAAGGATACGATCAGCAATGGCAAGGACCCGATCCGCGGCAATCTGGCCGACACGGTTCAGGCTACCTGGAACATTCAGGGCGCCGGTAATTTCGATGTCGGCCTCGCCTGGGATGAAGTCCTGAACGGTGGAAACTTCAATCCGACGAAAGCGGTTTACAACGTCTGGCAAGGCGGCAGGTGGAGCCAGGGTACTGCAGCGCTGCCGATTAGCGATCGGCAGTATGATGCGACCTGGAACACTTATTATTATGAAACCACGCTTGACGCACTGGGTTCGAAGACCTTCAGCATCACCAACCTCGGTACGGACCTCTCGAATCCGCGTGATCCGAGCATGTTGGACTGGAGTCGCTGGCAGTGGGAAAAACGCGAATTCGGACCGTTCGGAATCAATATCCCGAACTCGGTCGGGCTGGAAACCTGGATTGCGCTGCATCAGCGCATGGAACAGAACCGCCTGACCAACCCGCTGGGCGTCCGCGAATCCGCGGAAATGACCAGTGCGGAAAGCGATCCGCGCCGGGCGCGCCGGATCACGGTGTTCGGTACTCCGGACGGAGCTTACGGCATCATGGGTGACTTCGCCAACGAAGTCCACTACATCGAAGAAGAAAAACTCTTCGAAGAAGATATGCTCGAAAAGCTCCTGCAGGAATACGTCGGCGGCGAAGAAGTGCCGCAGGAAGTATTCGCCAAGCATCCGGGCACGATGAGCGATGTCGACCGCGCCATCGAGGACCTGCTCAGCTGATAAACAAACAACTGCAACAAAAGGCACGGACTGTTACAGGTCCGTGCCTTTTTCAGTAACGACACAAAGATAAAACAATGTACGAATGGTTTTTTAACGATTTTACCGTCGCCCAGATCCTGATTCTGATGTTCTGTGCGGTTCTGATCGGGATCAACAAAACGGGGCTGCCGGGAATCGGTACCTTGCCGGTGGTGTTGCTGCTGCTGTTCTTCGAGGCGGGGCTCTCGACCGGGCTGCAGCTGATGATGCTGGGGGCGGCGGATATCATGGCGGTGGCGTATTACCGGCGTCACGCCAAGTGGTCGATGGTGCTGCGGCTGATGCCGTGGGCGCTGGCCGGTATCGGGCTCGGCGTGCTGATCCTGGACGGCTTCACCGTCGGGGAATTGCGCTGGCCGGGCATCGACAATGACATGCTGCGGCCCGTGATCGCCGTGATCATCCTGACCATGGTGGCCCTGAACTACGTCCGGACCAAATACCTGAAAAACGCCAGCGAGCTGCATACGCACTGGGCCTTCACGGCGTTTTTCGGGCTGATGGCCGGATTTACGACGCTGGTGGCGAACGCCGCCGGGCCGATCATGGCGATTTACCTGCTGGCGATGCGGCTGCCCAAGAAAGAGTACATGGGCGTCTGCTGCTGGTATTTCCTGATCCTGAACTGGCTGAAAATCCCGATTTTCGTCTATCAGGGCCGGATCACCTTCGAAGCGTTCAAGGCCGACCTGGCGATGCTGCCATTGCTGGCGGTCGGCGGCGTGCTGGGAATTCTGCTCATCAACAAGATCAACCAGAAGACCTTCGAGATCGTCATCCAAATTCTGGTGATCGGCACCGCCATCTACCTGCTGTTCCGCTGACGCTTGATATTTGGTAAATCCGCGCTATAGTTTCTGCAGAACTTCACTGAAGGATGCGGGATATGAAAATCGTGGTTGTAGCCTTATTGATGTGCTGCGGGGTATTGCTCGGCGCCGGGGATTTGAATGTAGAGGCACAAGAACTGGATGTATCGTTCGCATTGTTTCCCTCGGGGGCCACGGCGAACGCCCAGCCGTATCTGTGGCCGGAATACGCCGACTTCATTGACGAAAACAATGTGGCCTCCAGATTCCTGGAAGCCTGCCTGAAAGCGAATGTGTTTCCGAAGGAAATCACCGAGTTCAAGCAGAACCTCATGGACACCCTGAACCGCGGCGGCATCCGGCCGGTCATGGGGGTGGAGTGGAGAGCTGGACGCTTTGAGAACTGGAAACACGGGATGCTTCTGATTACGGACCGTTCTCTCCTGATCGCCATTCTGGACAAACAGCATATCAAAGTATTTGCGAGGGGGTTGAAAACCAATCTGGATGAGCTCATCAAGCTCAATCTGCCGAAGATTAACACCTATCAGTATAACAGCATCGTCAGCTCCGGCGGCGATAATGCCATGCTGCTTTTCACCATCTGGTCGGAGGGGAAGCGTTATACGTTGCTCGACGTCAGGACCCTGATGGGGGCGTACGAAAGCAAATCCATTACCGGACAACTGCTGGAGTGGATGGCCGGTTGCGTGAAAGAGCCCCGGAAACTGCCTCAGGAATATCAGGATGCCGTGCCATTTCTGCCGAAAACTAAAGTTGAGAAGGTGACGCAATGATGAAATTATTTTTGCCCTTGATCGCAGTGCTGGCGCTTTGCTGCGGATGTAATCGACCTCATGAGAATTCTCTGATGGAGTGTGTCAGAAATTATACTCCTGTAGATGGCAAACTTTATATGGTTGCTTATGACAAGGCTAAGGTTTTCGGAAGTATCCGGGATGCGATGGTGTCCTCGGTATTGTGGAAATTCGGAGAGGAAGACGCTGTTATCTGTATTGAATGGCCGGAAGGGCTTGTTGCTGCCTACAATGTTGTGCTGGTTACCAGAAAAAATTTATATACATCAAGATTCTATGATCCCCGGCTTGCACTAGCATGGCGTGATGGAATATTATATATGGAAGAGGACATAAAAAGTTTGAGTCCGGAGATGAGAGACTTGTGCCTCGAATTTGCCAGAGATTACAGGAAATTCAAAGGTGAAAAGCCCAAGTTGACTCCTGTTGGCGAACGCATACCCTGCTATGTTTCGATCTACAAGAATAACCGGGTGGTTAATTTTTTCATAATGGATTTTTCACCCTGGAGCAAAGAAATGGAGGAAATGCTGAAACGGACCATGGAATCGCTTAACGTGAAGCCTATTGCCGATTCTCCCGATTCTCTGGAACACAAGAGGTTTTCGCTCTTTCTGGATCAGGTGCTGAAAGCCGTGAAGCTTTGAATTTAATGCGAAAAAAAGCTGAAACCGGTGATCATGCTGCAAAATAAAACCCATTGGGCGATTATTGATGGTGATTTCTGCTAATAAAATAGGGTAAAAACGCCATAAATCACTATTTTGAGGGAAATTCTATTGACAAATATTGCAACATAGAGTATCTTTATCACGTCAGAACAAACGATATTATTTCAGCTGCAGGAGCATCATGGGTCGTAAAATAAAATTCGGGATCATCGGGACCGGGGCGATTGCCCAGATGCACGCGGCGGCGCTGCAGGATCTGGCTAATGCCGAGCTGGTAGCGGTATTCGACAAGGTGGAAGCACGGGCGAAGGACTTCGCCGACAAATACGGCGTTCGCTACGTGACCAGTTTCGACGAATTTCTGGCCGACCCCGGCATCGAGGCCGTGACCGTGGCGACTCCGACCGGCATTCATGGCGACGTAGCTATTCCCGCCGCCCGCGCCGGCAAGCACATCCTGTGCGAGAAACCGCTCGACGTGACGCTGGAAAAGGCCGACGCCATCATTCAGGCCTGCGAGGAAAACAATGTCCGGCTCTCGGCCGTGTTTCAGTCGCGCTTCGCCCGCAGCATTCAGGCGATCAAAAATGCTTATGACGCCGGGCGCTTCGGCAAGGTCACGCTGGCCAGCACGCAGGTCAAGTGGTTCCGTTCGCAGGAGTATTACGACAGCGCCGGCTGGCGCGGCACCTGGCAGCTCGACGGCGGCGGCGCGCTGATGAACCAGTCCATTCACACCATCGACCTGCTTCTCTATATCAACGGCGACGCCAAAGAGGTTTTTGCCTATTCCGGCATCCTCAGTCACGAGCGGATCGAGGTGGAAGACAACCTCTGCGCCGTGGTCAAATACCATAACGGCTCCATGGGCACGATTGAGGTCAGCACCTCCTGCGCGCCGGGCTTCCCACGCCGGGTGGAGATTTCCGGCACCAACGGTAGTGTAGTCATGGAAGGCGATATAATCGTCCGTTGGGAATTCGCCGACAACACTCCCGAAGACGATTTCATCCGCAACGAATTCGGCAAATCCGAGGGTATGCAGGGCGGAGCGGGCGACCCGATGGCGATCAGCCATTACGGGCACAGCCGTCAGATTTCCGACCTGGCCGACGCGATCATCAACAACTGCGATCCGCAGCTTTCCGGCAAAGAGGGGCGGCGCGCGGTCAAATTCATCTGCGGCATCTACGAGTCCTGCCGGACGGGATTGCCGTACGAATTCGACAGCGAGAGCTTCATCTGGCACCTCTGACCTTTCGTGGACGAAAATAAATTATAGCGGAGTTTTCTGGCTGGTGCGGTAGCCGGAGGGCGTGATGCCGTTCATGTCGCGGAAGAACTTGGCGAAATAAAACTGGTTTTTAAAGCCGAGACGTTGGGCGATGTCACTGATGCTCAGCGTGTAGTCGCGCAGCAGTTCGCAGGCCATGGTATTGCGCAATTTACGCAGATACTGCAGCGGGGTGTCCGGGTATTTCTGCTGCCAGTAACGCAGGAAGGTCGAGTACGACATGCCGTGCTCGGCCGCCAGGCTGGTCAGGTCAACATCCTGATGCAGGTTTTCATGAAGGTAATCGGCGATCCGGAGCAGCTTGAGCTCGACGGGCGTCAATGACTCCTCCAGCTGCGGGAAAAACGCTTCCAGGATAATCAGCAGCGCCAGCTGGTCGATACGGTCGGCCGCGCCGGGAATCAACGGCTGGCGGGCCACCCGCTGCAGTTCCGTGATATAGCGCATGCAGCCCGCCGGATGCGGAATCGGGTGGTAGGGCTTGCGGAAAAAATCCGCATTGAAATGCTGCCGGAAATAATCATCCACATTTGCGTTGAACCCCAGAAACATCTCATCCCAGGCCGGGTCCGGCCAGTACCGGTGCAACGTGCCGGGCCAGTTCCAGACCGCAACGGGCGCATTCAGCTCGTACGTTTTACCATTGTCAACCAGATAGCCGTGGCCGTTCAGCACAAAGAAAATATTCAGGCGATGGAAAATCACGTCGATTTCCTGGGTTTTCTGGTGGATGAACCCCACGCGCTCCAGCTGCAACGGCGAATCGATCAGCCTCGGCATATGCATCAGGTGAATCGAAGAATTTTGTATATTTGTGATAGAAATTTCCATGCAAACAGTATTCCTTTTTAACGATTCTGCATTATTATATTATATATATCGGTTGGAAAATTGCAAGATAGAAGTGAAATGAAGCCGATAAAAAAAAATTATATATTGGCAAAATGATAAATAAGGAGAACGGCAGTATGAAGAGAAGATTTTTTACCCTTATTGAACTCCTCGTGGTGATCGCAATCATCGCGATCCTGGCGGCAATGCTGCTGCCGGCACTGAATCAGGCGCGGGAAAAGGCCCGGTCCATTCAATGCCTGAGCAATATGAAGCAATTGGGGGTCGCCTTTCAGATGTACGGCGACGACAACGACGACTGGGCGGTTTCCGCCATGGACATCGGCTGGCACGGAGCGGGCGGCAAAACCTGGGCGGACCGGTTCGTGGAGGCTAAATATGTCGACGGTTTGCGGCCGATGATCTGCCCGAGTTCCAAGTTTCGCCCGGCGGTACTCAATTCCATTGAACTGAGCACCGTCAAGGAGCGCTTCAACAATGCCGAGGAGATCAGCGTCGGCATCAACACCCGGCTGCTGGGCTGGTTTCCCACCAACACCACGCCGCCGCAGAAGCGATCGAGCATCGAGCGTTTCAAGCCGCGTTCGCCGGAGCTGATCATCATGGCCGACAGTTACACCAAGTCCGAGGGCGGCAGCGGGATCGTTTTCCAGGACAACGTATTTCCGCTTCCGGCAAATGAATATGCACAGGCGTTCCGGCATGGTCTTGCGAGCAATTACCTGGCCTGGGGACTGCATGGCGGATCAGCCCGGATTGCTGAGCGAGGCACCGAGAAAAACGCTACTCTCGCCTGGCGTCAGAAATATGGCAATCCGTATTACAACACGGCAAATAAACGGCTTCAGGAATTTGATTGATGATGAAACTTTTTTACTGGTTGTTGGCGGCAATTACCGTGTTGCCGGTCTGGGCGGATATCGAGCTTTTCACAAACGGCGCGGTGCAGGGAGTGATCGTCCTCCCGGAGAAGCCGCTTGAAGCGGAGCGGTACGCGGCGCAGGAGCTGCAGTACCATCTGGAAAAGGCGACCGGTGCGACGTTCGCCATCTGTCCTGAGAACGAGGTGCCGCAGGCGAAGCACCGCATTTATATCGGCAATACCAAAGCCGCCGGAGCGGCGGGGATCGACGTCTCCGTACTGGCGCCGTCGGGCTATGTGGTCCGGACGGCCGGCAACGATTTGTATCTGGCAGGGAGGGACCGTTTCAGGTTGAAGGTAGGGGCCTACTGGGGAGCCGACTGGCAGGGGAGCCTCTTCGCCGTTTACGATTTTCTGGAAAATGAGCTCGGGGTGAAGTGGCTCTGGCCCGGTAAACTGGGCGAGGTCATTCCGTCTGCTACTGAAATCCGCATCGGCAAGCTTGACCGGCAGGGACAGCCGTTCTTCCGGTATTCGCAGATGTCGATCGCGGGGCGCAACCCGGATTGGGTGCAGGGGTTCAGTTCCCGGGCGAGCCAGGATGCGTTTTACGAGGACCAGCGGATATTCCTGCTGCGGCACCGGGTGTCTTCGCAGGAAAATATGGCGTATGGACACGCGTTCGAAAAATACTGGGAGCGGTTCGGCAAGGATCATCCCGAATACTTCAACATGCTGCCGAACGGCAAGCGCGAGCCGCTGCCGGAGGACGACGGCAAGCGGATTTCGCTGTGTGTGTCGCAGCCGGAGTTGTGGACGCAGATCATCCGGGACTGGCAGGGGCAGAAATCACGCAATCCGGAGAACATTCCCTACCGGCCGTATGTCAATGCCTGCGAGAACGATTCGCCCGGGCTGTGCGTCTGCGGGACCTGCCGTTCGTGGGATTACCCGGACCCGAAATTCGAGGACTCGAAATACTGGAATTTGAAGAACCGCTACGTACCGACCCGTCCGTACCGTTTCGTCAATATCGCCCGTTGCGACTGGGGCGAGGGGGCGGAGCCGACGGTCGGCGAGCCGGTGTCGGTTTCGGACCGCTACGCCCGTTTTTATGTGGAGCTGCTGAAAAAAGCGCGTGAGGTGGACCCGAGCGCCAAAGTGATCGGTTATGCATACGCCAATTACCGCCAGCCGCCACGGCGCCAGCAGCTTGCCGACGGCGTGATCATTAACTTTGTTCCGGCCATGTTTTATCCGTATACCGAGCGTCACAGCCGGGAGTTTCAGGAGGAGTGGCTGGGGTGGCGCAAACAAGGTACCCGCGAGATGCTTTACCGTCCCAATTACCTGCTTGCCGGAGCGAATATGCCGATTTCGCTGGCGGAGCAGATTTCGCGGGATTTCGGTTATGCCGCGGCAAACGGCGCGGTGGCTTGCGAGTTCGATTCGCTGAATGGCGCGTGGAGTACGCAGGGGCCGACGCTGTACCTGCTGATGCGCATGCAGTGGAACCCGAAACTATCGTACGGAGAGATCATGGATGAGTATTACTCGGGATTCGGCAAGGCTTCCGCACAGGTGAGGACGTATTTCGAGTTCTGGAAAAAGCATTCGGATTCGGTTGATCAAGCGACTTTCCGCAAATACGGCAACGAGGAGCGCAATGCCAATGGCGGTGTCGGCGGCACCTTTATCAATTTTGTCCTGGTGTCGGCCAGACTGTTTCCGCAGGCGAAATTCACCGAGGGGTACCGTCTGCTTGACGCCGCCAAAGCCGCCGCCGCGGGCGACGCTTCCGCGCTCGAGCGAGTCGAATTCCTGCGCAAAGGGTTGGTTGATGCCGAATTGACGACGCAGGTGCGCATCGCCCAGCGGGCCATGACGGACAACACCACCCCGGCCACTCGCAAAGCCTTCGATGATGTCTTTCGCAAGCTCAGTGAATACCGAAAATCGGTCGAACGCGACAACGTCTGTAACTACACCCATATGGCACGCTGGGAATCCTCCGGCGCGCAATGGCCCTGGCCGTGCATCAAAGACTGACCCCTTTTTCTTTAACCACAATAGCACGAATATTCACGAAAAATAATATTCGTGTTTATTCGTGTGATTCGTGGTTAAAAAATTTGCATTTTGACGGGGAGAGGGGTACCATATGACAGATTAATTGCGAGGAGGCGGAATGCAGAATCTTTATATCGGGACTACCGTGAAAAAGCCCGGGTTGATGCCGGGGTCGCTGGTCTTTACCGGGGAACGCAAAGTCGAAAAAGTTTCGCTGGAGGCGTTTTGCTACAATCAGGATGAAATCCGGCGGGTTCAAGTGGAAAAAGTGGAGGATATTTCGGCGCTGTTTCAGCCCGGATATCTGGTGTGGCTGAATATCAACGGCCTCCATGACCCGGAGATTATCACCCAGATCGGGAAACAGTTCAATATCAGCAGCCTTTATCTGGAGGATATCCTCAACGTCCGGCAGCGGCCCAAGGTCGAGGTCGGCGACGATTACATGTTCTATGTCCAGAAGATGATCCGGGTCAACCCGGAGGGGGACAGCCTGAACATCGAGCAGATCAGCATGGTTCATGGCAAGAATTACCTGGTTACGTTTCAGGAAACCGAGGGCGATATTTTCGATTCGGTCCGGCAGCGGCTGCTGAAAAATACCGGCCGAATCCGCAAGGCCGGGGTCGATTATCTGGCATATGCGCTGATGGATATGCTGGTGGACCATTATTTCGTGGTGCTGGACAGTCTGCGCGAGGAGCTGGAGTCGCTGGATGAGGATGCGCTGGATTCTTCCACCCGGAACGACCTGCCGACGGTCGTCCGGAGCTGCAAGAGCCAGTTGATTCTGTTGAGGCGCCTGATTGCGCCGATGCGCGAAGTGATCGACACGCTGGTGCGCGACGGCGACGACTTCTGGGACGACGCCACCACGCCGTACCTGAACGACCTGCGCGACCATTTGCTAAGCGTCATGGACAGCATCGAATCCTATCGTGAAAACCTCTCCGGCGTGCTGGAACTCCATCTGGCGATGCTCAGCCAGAAGATGAATGACGTCATGCGTATCCTGACGGTGATCGCCACCATTTTCATCCCGCTGACCTTTGCCGCCGGGATTTACGGGATGAACTTCGAGCACATGCCGGAGCTGAAATGGACCTGGAGTTACTACATCTTCTGGGGCTTCTGCGCCGCCGCCGCACTATCCATGCTCGGCCTCTTCAAATGGAAGAAATGGCTCTGAGGAAATTAAGAATTAAGAATTAAGAATTAAGAATGAAAAGAAAGACCTGCCGAAATTATTCAGCATAATCGGGCAGGCCGTTTTTTTCATTGATTTGATGTGTAATTTCAAATTCTTAATTCTTAATTCTTAATTCTTAATTACTTTCGCCAGTTCGGCGAAAGAGTTCGGGGTGAAGTCCCAGGTTTCGGATTTGGGATCGCCGAAGCCCCAGGTGGCCAGGGCGCGTTTGATACCGGCGCGGCGGCCGGCTTCGAGATCGGTGAAGTGGTCACCCACCATCCAGCTGCCGTCAAAGTCGGCGTTAAAGGTTTTTAAGATGTGCAGCAGCGCCGCCGGATCGGGTTTGTGAGGGAAGCCGGAACCGGAGCCGATGATGATCTTGAAGTATTGGTCAATGTCGAATTTCCGCAGTAGCGCCTGGACGGCTTCGTCGTGTTTGTTGGTGACTACCGCCATCGGAATACCGGCGGCGTGGAGCTCGGCGAGGCCTTCTCTCACGCCCGGATAAAGGGTGGTCAGGTCCATCATGTGGTGTTGGTAATATTCTTTGTAGATGACGAGCAGTTTGTCGATATCAGCACCGGACAGGTCCGAAAAAGAACGCTCGAGCAGCAGCCGTGGGCCCTCGCCGACGTATCCGGCGACCTGTTTCACCGGCAGGGGAGGGAGGTTCTCGGTCCGGCGGGTGTGGTTGACCGCCGCCGCCAGGTCGGCCACTGAATCGATCAGCGTACCGTCAAGGTCGAAAATAACGCATTTACTCATAACTCCCCACTATTTGATAAAGGGAACGCTGGTGATGACCGGGAGCCGGGCGAAGGAGTCCGCACCCAGATCGTTGGAAGCCTGCGGCAGTGAGTGCCAGGCGAGGCCGGCCACCATGGCGGCGTTGTCGGTGCAGTACTTGGGCGGCGCGATGCGCAGCACGGTTTGCGGCGGACAGAGTTCGCGCAGGCGGTCGCGCAGCGGCTGGTTGCAGGCCACGCCGCCGCAGAGGACGATGGTCCCGGCATTGAACTCGCGGGCGGCAGCCACGGTTTTGCGCGTGAGCACGTCGACGATGGCTTCCTGATAGGACGCCACGGTATCGTGCAGGAACAGACCGGTGAGCTCGCCTTCATGGTTTTTCACATGATACAGCAGCGCGGTTTTGATACCGCTGAACGAAAAATTGTATTTGTGTTCCGGCGACAGCGCTTTGCCGGCGGTGCCGGTGAGCGGGCGCGGAAAATTGAATGCCTTCGGGTTGCCGCCCTCGGCGGTTTTCTGCATGATGGGGCCGCCGGGGTAACCGAGGTTCAGGAGCTTGGCGGCTTTGTCGAGCGCTTCGCCGGCGGCGTCGTCGATGGTACAGCCGATCTGGCGGGCTTCGCCGTGCTCATTGATCAGCATCAGCGAGGAATGCCCGCCGGAGACCACCAGCGCCAGAATCGGGTACGTGGCCGGCTGCTTCAGTACGTCCAGATCGGCATCGAGAAATGCCCCATAAATGTGTGCGATGAAGTGGTTTACCGGAATCAGCGGCAAGCCGTTGGCGGCGGTGAGCCCCTTGGCGTAATTCAACCCCACCAGCAGCGCGGGCATCAGCCCCGGGCCGTTGGTGACGGCTACCGCGGCGAGGTCCTTCAGCGTAACCTTGGCCTCGCGGAGCGCGGCGGTCAGTACCGGCTGCAGCGCAATCAGGTGTTCGCGCGCGGCCAGCTCGGGAACCACGCCGCCGAAAACGGCGTGCCGCGCAATCTGGGTGGCGACGA
>JBEBRW010000023.1:0-74476 GCA_040394635.1 Victivallis vadensis
CGAAGGGGTTCCGGTTAGCCAGCGTTTTTTTCACAAAACGTAGAAGAACCCTTTTTCCGGCAACGGCTGTTCAAAGGCACGTTTCAGAAACAGCGGCATATTGGCGGTGGAGATTCCACGGCAGTTGCTGAACGTGAAACTGTATGGAAAAGTAAAGGCGTCTTTGCTACCGGGAATAGCATTTACCGCCGGAGAAATATCATAATTTGATGCTTTCAGGGATTCCGCAGTCGGTATTTTTGCCCACTCCATCATATTGACGGTTTTACCGGAACTGTTGGTGACATTGATGAGTTCGGCTACATTCAGCATGTTGTTTTTGTTGTAAATCAGCGGTGCTTCGGGGCTGAAGAATTTCGTGTTGCGGACCATCAGACAGCATAAGAGTTCGAGGCGTTTCGGCAAGTCGACGTTGAATAACGACATTCCGTTGCCTTTCTCTACATTGAAAGACGAATCCTCGATCATGATGGTACCGTGGCCGTTGATCCAGGCACCGCCGGGTATGGCTTCGAGGGTCGTTGCCTGAAGATTGATAATCCGCACCGCGGCACGCAGATGCATCGGAAACGGCTCCGCATTGGCGGGCATTTGGATGCGGCAGTTTTCGATCACCGCACCATCGCCATTGAAGCGGAATATCTCGCGGCAATCGATAAAATCGCAATTCAAAAAGGTAAACAGCGTTGAGTTCGGACACGTTTTTTCGTTCTCATTGTTCGGTGTCAGTACCGGTTTCTCGCCGTCCCATTTAACACTATAAGAACCGTAGGAAGTATTGGAGTAATTCGTACGCTTCGGATTCAGAAAGTTGTACGAATAAAACGCCGTGCCGGAAGATTTCTCGAAACGGCAATTTTCAAAAGTGACGTTGGCGGTATCTTCATTGCCGGTCCACAGGACCACATGGCGGCGCCCGCCGGAAAACGTCAGGTCGCGCATCTGTATGCGAAATCCCCAACTGATATACAAAAGATCTTTATCCGGTGCCGATTGGATAATGATGCTGCCTTGCTCTCCGCGCAAGTACAAATAGGTCGCCCCAACCAGGGTCTCGCTGATTTTGTAATTTCCCGCGGGAAAAAACAGCTCCGGCACCAGGACATTTTCTCCGGTGCTGCCCAGAAGCGGCAGCTCCCCGAGCTCTGGAGCACCGGCCAGCATCGGATAACGTGCCAATAAAATCCGGTTATTCGTTGTGCGGAGAAAATTAAGTGCCTTTTGTATCGCTATCGTGTCATCCGCTACTCCATCGCCTTTCGCTCCGAAATCCTTGACGTTGAGACCACGCGAAAAATCCATGCCGAAGCCAGAAACAACGGCGCAGACAACCAATAAAACAACTATGAACCGCATCATATTCTCCTTTTCTTCAGTCCGTGTAATCCGATTTGAGTGGGTTATAATAATTCAACCGTGGTCTGGTCTTGTTTATGGGAAGCCAATTCTGAATATTTTCCACGTGTCCGTCCATCATTAACAGGTTTGCCGACCCCTTCAATGTCGACCGGCTGGTACTGCCGCCGCCATCGTGTGGAGAGACAATCGCTGTCTGCTGAATCGTACCAGCACCAGTGAAAGCGACGCTGAAATACCCAATTCCACGGCCATACCCTCCACTGGCATCCCCCTCGGCTGTATATGTTTCAGCCAGTACTACCTTGATGGAAACATCTTTTGCGAGAGTAGCCTTGAATGGTTTTGCAGCTGTATCCAAATTCGGAAAGCCGCCAAGGAAATCCCTGTTGTACCCATAAGTCACACAGGCAAAATTGAAATTGTTCAAGGAAGGATTCTCATGGAAGCTGTCCGGTCCGTTTGTATACTTCCAAGCGCAGAAAGGCGAAATTGTCGGGCACAGGAATATCTTGGGAGCATCAGTATATTTCCCATTCCACAGCATCCATGAGTAATTATCGAATGATATGTCGTTGGCAACTTTTGTGTAATAGTAACGGGAGTCCGGCATGTAAACATCATTATTATCGGAAAGATAACTGTGCATGCCAAGTCCGATCTGTTTGAGGTTACCAATGCAGTGTGAACGCCGCGCCTTCTCTCGTGCCGTGTTCAGTGCCGGCAGCAGCATTGCCGCAAGAATTGCTATGATCGCTATAACGACCAGCAATTCTATAAGTGTGAAACGATTTGCCTGTTTATTCATATTCTTCTCCTGCTATTTGGTTCTTGTTTGTAATAATAAATCTTTGGGATATGGGTTTTTGTTCCAGGTCATTTCCAGCGATGAGAAAGAATCGTACAGCGGGAAAATCTCCAATGTCCGGTTTTCCGCCGCACAACTCCGCGACGGATAAAAATATGGCGCGATGGCAATATTGGCCGGTTCCGCCTGGCAGATTTTGCCCGCGATCCGCTTCAGCAATAACTCGGCTGTGGCCTCTGCACGTTTCAGCGTCGGCTGAATCACCGTGGCCAGCGGCACCGCACAGAAATCGCAAAAAGACAGCCCGTCGTAACCGACGATTTTGAGCTCTTCCGGGATTTTGAACCCTGCGCCGGTCAGTGCGGAAATCAGGCGGCCCGCGTAATAATCGTTGCTGCAGAACAGAACGTCGGGCGCCATTCTCCGCAGCTTCCGGAGCAACGTTTCCGCCTCGCCGGCGCACTCCTCAATGGTCAGGATCTCCAGCGGGCAGCCATGCTTTTTGAACACCCGCAGCAGCCCCTCGTATTTCTCCCGGTTGGGGTTGCCGAAAATGCTTTTGTCGAAGGCCGGGGCGATGTAAACGCCCTTTTTGCAGCCGCATTGCAGCATGTATTCGGCGGCCTGGCTGTTGCCCGCGGCGTGGTCGATGTAGATGTCCGCCCCCTCGATCCGCCCCGGCGGGCTGAACACCGAAGGAATCATACCGTCCAGCCCCGAACCCGCCAGCGGATTGTACTGGGTGGTGATGATGATGCCGTCAATCCGCTTGCCGAGGAGCTCGCGCACCGCGCGGTCGGCCGCTTCGTCATTCATGCCATAGGAAGTGATCAGGTTGTAGCCATGCCGGTCCAGCGCCACGCTGAGTTCGTTGAAGTAGGTCTGTTCCTGCACCTGGGCGTAGGGCGCGCCGTAAACGCCGATGGTGTGGTTGGAGACTCCCTTCAGGTGCCGCGCCGCCTGATTCGGGATATAGTTCAAATTGTCGGCAATTTTCAGGATACGCTGGCGCATGGCCTCGGAAACTTTGCTGGTCCCCTTGGGGTTCAGCGCCGCAGCCACGGCCTGGCGGGTAACCCCCGCCGCCTGTGCAATATCGTTCATCGTAACCGGCATGATTCAACCATTTTTTCAAAGTTAATTACTCGTGCAATTAAATTATACTCCAAGCCGATGAAAATGTCAATAGGCGGTTCGCAGAATTTGTGAAAATAGTCCTGATGCGAGGTTATTTGATAGGACTCACAGGCAGATGGCGATCAGGCCGGTGACGGCCAGGATGAAGCCGGCGGACTGTATCGGGCGGGTTTTGGCTTTCAGGAACACGGCGCGCAGCACGTAGGCCGCGGCGCTGGAGCAGCCGATGATCAGCGGAAAGGCGATCGCGACGCTGGCGTTGTCAGCCAGGTGGTTGAGCCCGTTGAACACGAAAAATCCGCAGACGGCCAGCATGATAAAGGCCAGCAGCATCGATGGCAGGAAGCATTTGCGGCTCTCCAGCAGCGCGGGACGCCGCATGACCAGCAGCACCACCGCCACCAGCGCGCCGAAACAGAAATAAAACGTCCGGAACGTGCTCCCGACATGTTCGGCGCCATTCAGATAGGACGGCATGCAGAAGGCGCATTGCGACAGCGCGCAGGCAAGGATGCCGCTGATTTTCGCCGCCCACCGGATGCCCGAGCGTCCGGAGGTGGTCCGTTCCTCCCGTGGCTTCAGCCCCAGCAGAATCAGCGCCGCGACAATCAGCAGGATTCCGGTGAAACGCGACGAGGTGAGTGTTTCCTGGAAAATGCCGATTCCCATCAGGAACGGTCCCAGAACGGCGAGGTGCGCCACCTGGTGAAGCAGCCCGGCGTCTTCATGATAGTGCCGCACTTTGTTCAGCGTATAAAGCGCGATGATCGCCAGTCCGCCGGAAATGAACAACGACACGAAAACCAGCAGGTGTGCCTCCCACGGAAAATCCGGGGTTTCCAGAAATGCCATTACCGGCAGGCAGCAGATCATGCAGACCAGCGCCGCAAACCCGGCAATGAAAATGACGTTCAGCCGCTCGGCGATGGCGTGCCGGAACACCCCGGCCCCCGTCACCCACAGCAATCCTGTAATTATCAGCAGCAGCACACCTGTAAACATGTTATACCTCGATCACCTGGAAAGCCGTTACGTCCACCAACCCCAGGTCGGTGATTTTGAGAAACGGTATCACCGGCAACGGCAGAAATGCCAACTGCATAAAGGGTTCGCCAAGCATGCAGCCGGTCATCCGCACGGATTTGCGCAGGGCCGTCAGTTCAGCGGCCAGTTCCTCGCATGGTGCGTCGGATATCAGCCCGGCCAGCGGCAGTTTCAGGATGTCGACGACCTTTTGGCCGACAATCACACATTGGCCGCCGCCCGCGTCGATCAGAGCATTGACGGCTGCCGCCATGTCTTCATCGGAAGTGCCGACGACGCAGATGTTGTGGCTGTCGTGCCCGATCGAACTGGCGATGGCGCCGGATTTCATGCCGAAGCCCTGAACGAAGCCGCGCCCGATGTTGCCGTTTTTGCCGTGGCGCTCGAGAACAGCCACTTTCAGGACGTCTTTCGCGGGGAGCGGTTGTTTTTCGGAGCCGTCGAACGGCAGTTCCATGGTCCGGTTTTCGGTGATGATGGAGTCCGGAATCAGGCCGATGACGTGGGTCGCAGCGGATTTCGAGCAAATGCGGAAATCGCCGGGCGTCACGTGCCCGCGCTTCAGCGAATTGCGGGCGAAGTCGGCGGACGGGGCCGGGGGCCGCGCCGCAAAAAGTTCGTCATTGACCACGCGGCCGCTCTTGAGCACCTGTGAAATCCGGCACTCGCGGTAATTGCTCAGCAGCACGATATCGGCCTTGCAGCCCGGCGCGATCAACCCGCGGTCGCGCAGGTTGAACGCCTTGGCACCGGAGAGCGACGCCATCCGGTAGGCCTGTTCCGGCGCGGTGCCCATTTCGATGGCGGTGCGGACCATGTGGTCGATATGCCCCTCGAGGGCGATGTCCAGCGGATTGCGGTCGTCGGTACAGAAGGCGAGAAACGGCGCGGTGGCGGGATTGATCAACGGAGCCAGGGCCATCAGATTTTTGGCGGCGCTGCCGTCGCGGATAAATACCCGCATGCCTTTGTTCAGTTTTTCACGGGCTTCCTCCGGGGTGGAGGTTTCGTGGCAGTTGTGGATGCCGGCGGAAATATAAGCATTGAGGTTCTTGCCGCTGACCAGCGGCGCGTGACCGTCGATAATCTCATCGCTGAAGGCTTCGAGTTTGGCCATCACGCCGGAGTCGTGGAACCAGACGCCGGGGAAATTCATCATTTCGGCCAGCCCCAGCGTTTTCGGATGATTCTTGAAAGGCAGGATAGCGTCCACCGTCAGCACCGATCCGGCGGTTTCCATATTTGTGGCGGGAACGCAGGAACTGAGTTTAACGCGCAGGTCCATGACCATTTTTTCGGCGCAGTCGAGGAAATATTGTATGGCTTTGACGCCGCAGACGTTGGCCATTTCGTGCGGATCGCAGACTGCGGTGGTGGTGCCGTGCGGCAGTACGCAGCGCTCAAATTCATACGGCGTAACCATGGAGGACTCGATGTGGCAATGCGTATCCACGAAGCCCGGCACCGCGGTCAGGCCGCTGCCGTCGATTTCGATTTTGCCTTCATACTCCGCGCCGGTGCCGACGATGGTGTCGCCGCAGATGGCGATATCCCCATGCAGCATTTCGCCGGTAGCGAGCGAGAGGTAATCGACGTTTTTGATGACGACATCGGCCTTTTCGCGGCTCAATGCCTGGTCGATTCTATGGGTAAGGATGTTCTGTGTGATCATGGTGCGCTCCTTTGTCGAACGGGTCGAACATCAGTCCTGATATCTGGTTGTATCGTTGATTCCGGCTTCGGCAAAACCTTTGCGGCGCAGCGTACAGCTGGCGCAAGCGCCGCAGGCCTCGCCGGCGGCATTGGGGTTGTAGCAAGTCAGGGTTTGGCTGTAATCCACGCCGAGGCTGTGGCCGAGGCGGATGATTTCCGCTTTGGTCATTTCCTGCAGCGGGGTGTGGATCTGAAACTTCCAGCCTTCGTCCACACCGCGCGTCGCCAGATTCGCCGTCTGCTGGAAACTGTTGATGAACGCCGCGCGGCAATCCGGGTAGCCCGAATAATCCACCGCGTTCACGCCGATGAAAATATCCCGCGCGCCCAGCACTTCCGCCCAGCTGGCGGCAAACGAGAGAAAAAGCAGATTGCGGGCCGGCACATAAGTCACCGGGATACCGTCGGCGGTGCCTTCCGGCACTTCGATCGAGTCATCGGTCAGCGCCGAACCGCCCCACTGGCGCAGGTCGGCATTGACGGTGATATGGCGCTTGGCCCCGAGCATGGCGGCGACGCGTTTCGCCGCTTCCAGCTCGGGGAGATTGCGCTGGCCGTAATCGACGCTCAGCGCATAACATTCGAAACCCCTGGAGACCGCAATCGCCAGGCAAGTCGCGGAATCCTGTCCGCCGCTTACCAACACCACTGCACGGGGTTTCGCCGCCTTCATGGCTCAGACTCCTCTGGTATCCGGAGCCCAGATGTATTTATGGAGCTGGAGCTGCATCCGCCCGGGGGGCAGTTCGCTGATGATCCAGCTGGCCAGATCCTTCGGCTCGAGCTGTCCGAACACGGGGCTGAAGAGAATCTTTTCGGTGATTTCGGCCAGGTCGTGTTCTTCGATCATTTTCAGCGCATAGTCGAAATCGGCGCGGTCGCCGATGACGAACTTGATTTCGTCGCGCTCGTTCAAGAGTTCGAGGTTGTCGATCAGCAGCTTATCGGCTTCGCCGCTCAGGGGCAGCTTGATGTCCATGATTTTGTTAACGCGCCACGGGAGGTCGTCCAGCGGCACGCTGCCGTTGGTTTCAAACAATACCTGAAACTGCGCGTCGAGCAGGGCCCGGCACAGGGTCGGGACAGCTTCCTGGAGCATCGGCTCGCCGCCTGTGATCAGCACCAGATTGGTATTTGCTTCTTCGGCCAGATCCATGATTTCCTGGATCGTCACTTCCTTTCCATCTTCGAATTTCTTCGCATAGGCAGTGTCGCAATAGCTGCAGTTCAGATTGCAGCCGGCCAGACGGATAAAGAAACACGGCAGTCCCGCGTAGGTGGATTCCCCCTGGATGCTCAGAAATGTTTCGTTTACCAGTAATGTATCTTTGCTCATCATTGTTTCCTTATGTGATTTTGATGATTATTCGTAATACGTGGCGGAGGTCTCCGGCGACTCGAAAACGGTGACGCGGGCGACCTTCACGGTACCGCTGTTCATCTTTTCCTTCACCGCGAAATAAATGTTCCGCGCGATGTTTTCGCTGGTGGGATTCATGGTGCGAAACTGTTCGATCTCAGCGATATTCTTATGATCAAAAGCCTCGAGAATCTCATCCATCACGGCCTTCAACTTGCGGAAATCCACGGCGATACCGATTTCGTCAAGCTCGCTGGCCTGGAGCGCAACCTTGACCTGCCAGGTGTGACCGTGCAGGGCCGAACAATCGCCCTTGTAGCCGCGAAGCTGGTGCGCCGCCGAAAAACTCCTGACTGTTTCAATTTCAAACATGGTGCAACTTCCTTGATTCATGATTAAGTGCATAAAATAACACACCATAACGCCTTTGGCAAGAAAATCGCCGATTTTTTTCCGGAAGTTTTGGCATATCTTTTTTTACAACCACGGAATATACGGAAAGCACGGAAATTTTTATAAGCGCAAAATACACAAAAATAGACAGAAGAATTTTTCCGTGTATTCCGTGGTTAAAGAAATTCCGGAAGTTTTAATTCCAGCCCGATTCGTTTTCGGCCAATACCTGTTTCTTGAAATTGGCGGGCGATTGGCCGATATGCTTTTTGAAGATTTTCGAAAACACCTGAACATTGGAGATTCCCACCTCGGCCGTGATCTCGCCGATCGTCAGATCGGTGGTCCGGATCAGGTAGATTGCCCGCTGTACGCGGCGGCGGTTCAGGTAGACCATGGGCGGCAGCCCCATCTTTTCCTTGAACAGCGCGGATAAATAATTCGGATGCAGCTTGACCTGCCGCCCCAGTTCGGCCAGGGTCAGGTCCTGCGATAAATTGTTTTCGATGAACGACAGCAAACCGATCATGCCCGATATCTGGCTCGGCGGGCGGTAGTCGGAGAGCAGCCGTAGAAATGGTGTGATCAGCAGCCGCAATGCGGACTCCGTTTCGAATTTCTCCAAAGGTGTGACTTCCTTATACGGATTGGAATACACGGAAGCCAGCCGCTCGAATAAATGTCCGGCAATGACCATGTCATTTTCCGCCAATTCGATTTCCAGGCAGTTGTCGTAAAGCGTGAAGAGATCGAGCTCGCTGTCCAGGATATGGATGTTGAAATGGCTCCAATACTTGACCAGTTTCTGTTTGCAGCTGAGGTTCACCTGTGCATAAGCCGGGATCAGCAGCATTTTGCCGCGCTGCAAATCATAATGCCTGCCATTGTATTCGGCCTCCCCGGAGCCTTCCAGCGGAAAAAACAGGCGGTTCAGCGGAATGATCCGCGAAGCCAGGGAAAAACGGTCCGTGCGCCATTCGGGCCCGAGCCGCTCATGCCTTGCCACTGAAATCCGGATATCGGTTTTGTCCAGAAAATTGATCATGAGAAATAATAACCGCCGGGGACCGTTTTGCAAGGCAAATCTTAAAATTAGACAACAAATACTTATTTTCAGACAACAAATACTTATTTATGGCTATTTACAAAACATGCCGCTCCTGTATAATTAGAATAAGACGTTAAAAGGAAATACGAATGGAAACAAACTGGTTCACGCAAAGCCGATTCGGCATGTTCATCCACTGGGGCCTGTATTCGCTCCCGGGCGGTTACTGGAAGGGAATGGAAACCCCCTGGGTCGCCGAGTGGCTGATGCGGAAATTCAAAGTGCCTGCGACCGAATACGAAACGCTGGCCGCGCGGTTCAATCCGGTTCATTTCGACGCCCGCCGCTGGGTTTCCACGATCCGGGCGGCCGGCATGAAATACCTGATCATCACGGCCAAGCATCACGACGGTTTCGCCATGTTCCATTCGCGCTATGACCGCTATAATATTGCCGACGCCACCCCGTTCGGACGCGATCCGCTGGCGGAGCTGGCCGGGGAATGCCGCAAGCAGGGAATCCGGCTCGGGTTTTATTATTCGCAGGATCAGGACTGGCACGAACCGGGCGCCTCCGGCAACGACTGGGATTTCCCGGACAAAACGCCCGCTGCTTTTCAGGCTTATCTGGACGGCAAGGTGAAAACACAGTTGCGCGAACTCCTGACCAATTATGGCGAGGTGGCCGTGATCTGGTTTGACACGCCGAACACGATCACCCCCGCGCAAAGCGAGGAACTGAAAGAGTACGTGCACCGCCTGCAGCCCAAATGCCTGGTCAGCGGCCGCATCGGCAACGGCAAGGGCGATTACACGTCGCTGGGCGACAATCAGCTTCCCGATTATCCGGCGGAGACCCCGTGCGAGGGCCTCGGCACCATGAACGAAAGCTGGGGCTACAAGCCATACGATCACCACTATCGGAGCACCGCCGAACTGCTGCGGATACTGGCGAATATGATCAGCAAAAACACCAATTATCTGCTGAATGTCGGCCCGGACGCGCTTGGCCGTTTTCCCGCTCCGGCTTTGCTGCGGCTGCGGCGGATCGGTGATTTCATGCAGGTCAATAACGAAGCGGTGTACGGTTGCGGAGCCTGCGGCATCATCTTCCCGGTCACCTTTCCGTGGGGCTGCATCACCGCCAACGAACGGGCCATATACCTGTGGATTTTCCGCAAGAACGGGCCGGAAATCATCATTTACGGGATTCGCAACAAAATCACCGGTTCATCCATTATCGGACATCCCGGCAAACCGGCTTTTGAGCAGACATCCAACCGCAAAATGGATTATCACAAGCTGACGCTGAGCATGCCTGTCGGGCTGCGTTATCCGTTTGTCATCAAACTGAGCCTGGACGGCAAGCTGAACGTGAACAGTAAAAGTTATTTTTCATCGGATTTTTAACCAAACTACAGACAATGGAGGCTAACATGAAAAAACGATTCACACTTATCGAACTCCTCGTTGTGATCGCGATCATCGCGATTCTGGCGGCCATGCTGCTGCCGGCCCTGAACAAGGCCCGGGAACGTGGCAAAGCTACCCAATGCATCAATAACCAGAAACAGGTAAACCTGAGCATATCTCAGTACCGTATGGATTTCGAAGACTGGTTTTGGAGTCCGCATAACGGCGACACAAGTGAAGCCAATCCACTATGGTCCTTGAAATTGAAACGAGAAAAATATCTTTCGGATTTAAAAATCGCACAGTGTACCGGCTGGAATGTGGCCCCGAACCCCAGTGACTGGGTGGCCGCGGAATCCTACGGGGCTACGATTACTACACTCACGCCGGGTGCTATTAATTTCAAAGGCAAGTGGTGGTATACCAATTATTATGGCGTGCACAGGCAGCCATCCCATGTCGTTTATATTGCCTGCAGCCGTACGAAAGGCAGTGCACCGATTTTTCAGACGAGCAGATTATCCTACAAGGTGGATGCTTATCATGGCG
Source organism: Victivallis vadensis (assembly GCA_040394635.1). GTDB lineage: Bacteria > Verrucomicrobiota > Lentisphaeria > Victivallales > Victivallaceae > UBA5239. The sequence goes on from JBEBRW010000023.1 coordinate 10,821, forward strand.
CAATTCACCTGATCCATCTGAAACGTGCGAATGGTATTTTTATGGACGGTCATGTGGAAGCCATGTCTGAAACGCAAATTCGCAAAAGTGAATTCTATTGGTCGGGATGGGACGGAAAATACCTTGACGCCGTAGTGAATGCCATGTATCCCAATGTTTCCGGCAATGGATTTTAATTCGAATATCAATAAAAGGACCGTATCATGCTGAAAAAAATCTCTATTTTAATTTTGCTCGCCGCTGCAGTTTTTGCTTATGCGGAAAATCCATTGGGGGGACAACCCAACAAGAAACTGATTCGCTTTGGTTGGGAAGATATTACTGCCTCCAGTTTGTTGCAAAAAGTCAAGATATTCGAAGAACGTTCGCCTTTTGACGGGGTCGGCATTCTTCTTCAGGGCAAAATCCCGGACAGCAAAACAGTAGTAACGCCACGTTTTATTTTCGATACCAAAAATCCGTGGCAATACGAATGGTTTCAGGACGATGTGGAGAAACTCAAAAAAGTCAAATTCACTAAATTTACCGATAACTTCCTGTATGCTTCATCCCGTCCCGGTGGCGCGGATTGGTTTGACGACGAAGCCTGGGCGGTTGTCGTCAATAACTTCAGAATCATGGCTAGGATCGCCAGGGAAACCGGCTGCAAGGGCATTACCTTTGACCCCGAACATTATGCGGCCAACTCCAAAACCCAATTCGACTACAGCCCCCTGACCGGACATTCCTGGGATGAGACCTGGGAGAAAGCGTGTCAGCGCGGACGCGAGGTTGCCTCAGCCATTTCCGCAGAATATCCGGAATGCAAATTCATGGGATTCTTCTGGCTCAGCTATGCTTATGACGGCGCAATGTCGCGCAACCCTTACGAAGCCATGGCACATCATGCCAAGGGATTATATGTCGCATTCATCAATGGCATGTACGACAATTGCGGCGCCATGAGTTTTGTCGACGGTTACGAAGAACATGGCTATCTCTCTAAAATACCGGAGGATTACCAGCAGATTGTTTACCGTTACCAGAAAATTCTGCCGAAATTGCTGACACCGGAAAACCGTCTCAAATATCATGCGAAAACTTCACTCGCCATAGCGGTATATCTGGACGGATATTTCATTACCCCCAACACGACTCACTGGAATATGATGCCGGGCGTGCCGCTGGAAAATGTCGAAGAACGTTTTGCCTTATTGACCCGCAATATGAAACTGGCTTTTGAGGCCGCCGATGAATATGTCTGGATATGGGAAGAACGCGGCAGCTTCTGGCCCCGTTACAATATGACGGTTCATAACTACAAGGTCAAACTGTGGGAACAGCACGTTCCCGGCATTACTGAAATGTTCCGTACTGTGAAAGACCCGCGTCCGGCCGCCGCCGTACGTGTTGCAAGGAAAAGAAATACAACCTGGTTCGCAACGGCGACTTTGAAAATCTCAACCCGCATTGGAATCAGCCGTCGGCAGACGGACATCAGCCCATGAATGTTTATGGCTGGTCCTACTGGAGTGCCGACAAAGAAACCCCTGCCTTGAAAATCGAACCCGGCGCAGGAATAAAAGGTTCTCACGCGCTCTCTGGCGCAAGTGTCCTGAAAACGGCGGTGGCCAGTCAGAAAATCTCAGTCAAACCCGGCGAACACTATCTGGTCCGGGGTTATGCCCGTACGGAGGGTAACGGCAAAGCGCAGATGCGGATATTCTGGCAGCATCTGCCCGGCAAATGGCTTTGGGATAATCTGACGCCGATCATTACGCTCAATGCTGAACCTGGCCCTGACGGCTGGATGGAATTCCTGGAATACGTGGTGATTCCTCCCCGTATTACGGACATGGGGATCATTTTGGATTTTCCCCCGTTGCGCTCGGGGGTAGATAAGGTGTATTATGATAATATCCAGGCATACAAGATAAGTGAGGCGCCAGCCAATACTCAGCCTGAAGCAAAACCTTAGAGAAATCATTTGACCCGGTAATAGATCAGGCGGGCGGTGCGCGGCTCGGCGATCTGCAGCGGAAGACCCTTTGCTATGAGCTCATGGCCGGTGATTGACTGCGGCGCAAAGGAGTTGTCGGCGTCTTCGAGCAAGTATTCACGATCCGGGTCGAGGCCGCGCAGGCGAAAGCTGCCGGCGCTGTACAAACTGTTTGCACCGCGGAAGACGGTGACAATGCCTCGGCCGAGGTCCGGCCGGTCGAACTGCATCACCGTCCAGGCACCAGCGTCCTCCGCGTGAAACGCCGAAATCTCATAATAATCGCCGGTGAAACATTCCCGGGCGCGTTTGTATTCCTCCAGGTGCTTTTTCAGCCACTCATGCGGGTACGGCATATCGAGTTTGTTGGCCACATAGGTGAAATAATGCACCACCATGCCCGGCCCCATCGACGCCCGGAAATTATAGGTGTCGCCTCCCTGCTGGTCCTGTGTGCCGAAGCTGAACAGCGGCAGGTATTCGGAGAGCCCGGCAACGTGGGTCAACTGCCACTCCGGATCGAAGCCCGGGAAGCACTCCATATCGCACGCCCACAGCGGAGTGCTGTAGCGCATCAGTCTATAATCCAGCCGCCGTCCGCCGCCCGCACAGTTATCGATCATCAGGTGAGGGAATTTTTCGCGCAGCGAATGCCAGAGTTTATAGAGCCCGGCCACGTAGCGGATTTCGGTTATCCCCCGGCGGTCCGGCGCATCGTTAAGCCGCCACGCTTCCAGCGGCGAAATATTGAAATCCTGCCGGAACCAGTCCAGCGAATTTTCTTCGATCAGGTCCGCAATGGTATCGAAACAATATTGCCAGGCATCGGGATCGCCCAGGTTCAGCAAACTGTTGTCGCCGATCGACGGCGCACAGAGGTAGCGCTCCGGGTGTTCCCGGAAATTACAGCAGTTTTTGACCGCGCGCTCCGGCTCCATCCACAGCAATTGTTTCATTCCGGCGGCATGGCTGGCGGCGGCGACTTTTTTCAGTTTATCCGGCAGGATGGACGGGTTGAAAACCCAGTCGCCGGTATTCGAGCCCCAGGTCGAATCGAATTCGCTGAGACTGTACGATCCGGGCGGGCCGTACCAGCCGGCGTCGATCCAATGGCATTCGAACGGAATTTCACGCTCGGCGATGTTGGCGATGCGCTGCAGGTGCTCATCCTCGGTCATGCCGCCCCAGCTGATCACGCAGATGGGCGGAGTCGCCACCTTGCCGTCGATACGCGCCGCGACCTTCTCCAGAATGAAGCGCCGCCACAGATTCACGCCCCGCTCGCGCCCGCCGCCCTGCGTACTGAGCACCACCACGGAAGGCAGCTCGATCCGCTCACCCGGCTCCAGCACCGTGTCGATCGATTCGATCCCGGCGTCAACCCCGACGAGCGGCGAAGCTCCATCCGCTTTGACCCGCGCACTCCATTGCCCGGCCCAGCCGACCGCGAACCGGATATTGTTTTCGCCGTCGGTCAGGTCGAAGCACGGCAGCCAGTCCACCGAGGGCTTGCCGTCGGTGCCGCCGAAACAATATTCCGCCTCATGATCAAGCACCGCCTGTTCGCGGAAAAATACGTCGTGAAACGCTTCGGGCATTGGAGCACTCAAATTGAACGACCCTTTTTGCCGGCACAGCGTCAAAACCTTTCTCGATATCACCGATACCGCCAGCGACCGCACATTGCGAAGCTTGCCGCTGGCTTTGGCAGAGGGATTTTCAAACGCCAGATTCGCCTCAAACAACGGTAAATCGCGGTACAACTTGACCGTCAGCATCATCTGCAGCGATTCACTGCCGCCGCTAAACGTAAATAAGGTATGGTCATCCAATTCCTCCTCGCTGCGCTGCCATGGATTGCGGCGGAAAAAATCCATCGCGCTCATACCGTCGTACTCGAAATCCACCGGCGGCATTGCCGGAAACAGCCCGGTATGTACCTCCCCAATCCGAATCATCCTGCCGGAAACAGTTTCCACTACCGGCTCGCACCAGTCGACATTAGCCAGCCCGATACCATCCAATGTTCGGGCCGTCAGCTCAAATGTCCGGGCGCCGTTTAAATCGATCTCACACAATACAGGAGCCGAGTCAATGGTCAGCGGCGGTGACTGATAAATTTCTTTTCCGTCCACTTCAATACCGAAGATAATTCGCGGCTTCCTGGCATTTTCCCGTGTGGCCCGGTTGCAGTCTACTCCGATCACGGCGCGAAACGATTTCAGGGGTTCCGTCGCGCTGACCCGGAGCCGGCTGTTTGCATGGGTGCCCAGCCCGAATTCATAGTCTTTGCCGCTCAAATTCAGCGGACCGTCTTTGGTCAGGTTTTCACTGTAGCAGAGTTTGCCCCAGCCCTGCTCCAATACCTCGATATCCAACCTGGAATTATCCGTTCCCCGGAGCCAATTGCGCAATCGTTCAATTTCATTGTTCATAACTGTACCCTTCTGGTTTTGGGTTTTATTATACAACATGCTTGCAATTTCAGCTATGTAAGATATTGTTTAAAATATGTAATAAATCACTTTTCTATGAGTTTTCATGGCAAATATTATGGAATTATCCGGTATTACGGTTCTGAATTTTGAATTCTTCAGCGGCGATGTCACGCCGATAGCGGCGGATCATTGTACCGGCTGGCGGCAGCTGCCGTTTTACGTGCTGGTCAATAACCACGGTACTTTCAGCAAAGTGGAGACGCCGGAGAAAAACTACCGGGTCAACGACGGCGAAAGTTATGTGTTGCAGCCGAACCGCCTCCACCGGCTGACGACCCTCGGCGGCGATGCACCGGTTTCGATTTGGTGCCATTTCCGGCTGACACTGTATCAGGGAATCGATTTCGTTGAATTCTTCGAGCTGCCCGATAAATTCAAGCCGCCGGTGTCGGACCGCATCCGCGAATACTGCCGCGTACTGGTCTCGGACAAACCTGCCGACCCGCTGCTCCGGCTGCTGCACCTGAAAACCGCCGGGTTCACGCTTGCAAATGAGATTCTGCGGCATTGCACGCAGCGTTCCGGGGCCGATGAGAAAATCAGTTTGTTGAACCGTCTGTCACCGGCGATCGACTACATGAGCCGCCATTACCGCAGCCGCCCGTGTCTGGGGGAAGTGGCGCGCCGGGTCAATCTCTCCGAATCGCGCTTTACGGTGCTGTTCAAACAAATCATGCACGTTTCGCCGGGCGAATACTGGCAGTCGCTGCGGATGATGAAGGCGCAGGAAATGCTCTACCGGGCGGAGTCGACCGTCGAGGAAACGGCGGCGGAACTGGGTTTTTACGACGTTTTCCACTTCAGCCGCCAGTACAAGAAAAAATTCGGCATGACCCCGGCGGAGTTCCTGCGCCGCCGCCTGCGCAGCGATTCGCCGTTCTAGCAAAGTTGATTTCTGTAATTGCGGTGCTAATGTAAAGTATCTACACCAAATCAAGGAGGTTGAGTTATGAAATTTGCTGGAATCATTGCAATGCTGCTGATGGGATGCGCGGTATTTGCCGGCGACATCAAGATCAACGGAGAGTTCAAACAGGTCAAGGATGGCGCGGCGGTCGGTTGGGTTCAGAACAAAGGCGAATGGGCCAAGCCCTACGGTACCGTCAAACTCATTCAGATCACCGAAGCCGATGGCGATGTGGAAAATGCGCTTCAGGTGACCAGTACCGAACAGCGGACGGACGTATATTTCGGCACCAACTTTCCGGCCAGGGCCGGTGAGATTTATGAAATTGAAGCCAAGGTCAAAGGTACCGGCAGTATCAGGCTGGGCTTTTACGTCTACGACGAAAAAGGCGGCTTTATCGGCAACCAATCCCTGGTTCACAAGGTAAGTGCCGATTTCAAAGAGCACAAAGTCAAAATTGACGTGAAAGACGTTCAGCCGAAAGAAGGAGATCTGAAGAAAGCCGCGAGCATCCGTTTCTACTTCAGTTCCGAAGCCAATTCCGACATCATCGTCAAAGAAATCGAAGTCGACAAAGAAGACTGATCCTTTTTTCTATCCGCAAAAACACGAAAGCCATTGACGGTTGATTTCGGCCGTCAATGGAATTTTTTTTGAAGATTAAGAATTACGGTCAGCGGCCGTCCGGGAGCGCCTGGCCCGGCAGGATACCGGCGTCCTGGCCCTGGACCGCTACCGCGACTTTGCGTTCGCGCCATTCGGAGGCGGAGATCAGCTTCCAGTCCGGCAGGGTGTCGGTGTAGGCGATCAGCGGCTCGTTGGTCACGGCAAGCGAACCGTCTCCGGGTGGCGTTACCGGGTCGAGGCGCCAGGTGGTGATCTCCTTCACGCCGCGCAACCCGGAAACATTGACCGGAGGGCTTTTCTGTACGACGTGCATGCCGCCTTCCTTGTGGTCGAGCGCCCACATGACGATGGCATAGCGCGGTCCGTTTGCATCCTCGGATTCCTTTTCCAGCACATATGCTTCGAGGCCGTTGTCGGGATCGGCCATGCCGGTGAGTTTGCGGCCGCGCATCGCGTCAGTGGAGGCGGCGAACGCCAGCAGCCGCAGTTTCGGCTGCCAGTTCAGGTCAAAGAGCCCCACATACAGGAGATTGGTCACTTCCTGGAAGTCACGCGCCAGGAAATAAGTCACGCTCTCCAGATCCTGCAGAAAGAGGTTGCGGGCAAAGAGTTTGACGATGTCGCCGGGGTGGCCGTAGCATGATTCTTCGCTGTTGTGCAGCGGTTTATCCGGATAACCGCGCTTTTTGCGCTCGGCGCGCATCCAGTCGGCAAATTCCCATTTGGGCGGGGTCCAGGTATAGTGCAGCGAGTAACCATCGAAATACTGGTCGATTCCGGCGTCGAAGGTGCGTTCGACCCATGCCCGGCCGCGGCCCTGCGCCCGGTCGCGCTCCACACTGGCCCAGGTGCCGCCGAAGCCGAGGAACGGAATATTTTTGCCGGGGTAGGCTTTGTCGATGGCTTCGCGGGTCATTTTCGCCTCGGTCGCGTAGTCCTCCGGGGTGCTGTCGCCGACCCACCAGACGTGGGAGGCGTCCACTTCGTTGGCCAGCTCGATGGAGTGGATCATATCCGCCGGAACATGCTCAAAAAGTTCCTTCAGATAATCGCGGTACAGCGGGTAATATTCGGGTTTGCAGGCCGCGAGTTTGTTGCCTTTGCCCTTGCCATACTGGGCAGGGGGATAACCCACAGTCAGCATCAGCTTCATGCCGTATTTTTTCGCCAGCGCCATTTCATAATCCAGCTGGCGGTAATCGAATGTGCCGGGCGTGCCCCCCAGGCGGTGCCAGCAGGGCTCGGCGGTGCGCAGAAATTCCACTCCGGCACGCGCCAGCAGCTCCATGGCGGCGGCAGTCTGCTCCTCATCCGTGCCCACCACGACGAACGGTTTTTCGATGCCGTGCAGGCCGAAACGCTGGTGTTTCCGGGCGGCGAGTTTCGCCGGGTCGGGCAGGGGCCGGAGCATGATCTTGCGGCGGGTTTCTTCGGCGGTGGTGCCGCTCCATTGTTCGTTGGTATTGGCAAGTTTGGCGGGATAGGTTTTCATCTGGATTTCATAAATGGCCCGGCGAAAATTCTCGCGTCGTTCGGCATCGTTACCGGCCTTCGGCAGGCCCTTCCACGGGGAGCCGGGCGGGCGGTTGCCGCGCGGGTTCCAGGCGGGGTCCGGGCTGATGGCGATGGCGTCCAGAAATACCCGCACCGTTTCCGAATTCGGCAGCGGCTGGGCGGCAATGATTTTCAGCGTGTGTTTGCCGGGCTCTGCGAATGCTTTGGTCATGGCTTTGGTCCAGTAAAAAAAGGCCTGCGGATGATTGAAACCGTGCGGGCTGCTGATCGTCTTGCGCCCGGCCAGGTTGACCGGCTTTTCGTTGTCCCACTGAATCGAATACGGCGAGGCCCACGAGACATTCAGCGGCGTGGAGGCCATCCAGACGTGATACAAGCCGGGTGCCGGAATTTCGAGCTCGTACTCGGCGAAGTATCCGTCCGCCTCAGCCTTTTTGTTGATATTGAAATACATGCCGCCGGACGCGCCCTGGCCCTTTTCGTTCAGAAACGGCACATTGGCCGCGGGCGTGAGATTGGTGCGGTCGGGCAGTTCGCATTCGCGCCAGACCGGGGCATTTTTCGGCGGCTGCGGCAGGCCGTGTCCGGGAGCTCCGGCGGGGCGGTTGCCGGCGGGAATATATTTCAAGTTCGAAGTCAGTGCCAGTGCATCGACAAAGACCACGATTTTGCCGTCGGAAGCGCGCGGCGCCCCGGCCTCGATACGCAGCGTCTGCACCCCGGCTTTGTCGAAGGTCTGTACGCCCGCGTCGTGCCAGAAAAAGAACTGTTCATTTCTGCCACGCCCGTACGGAATTCCGGAGTATTTCCTGCCGGCCATGTCGATGCGCTCCTCGCGCCCAAGCCAGCCGATCGAATAGGTGGAGGCCCACCCAGTCACCAGCGGCGTCGAAGCGATCCAGAGACGGTACTCGCCCGGCGCGGGGACGTCGAATTCGTATTCGGCGAAGCGAACCGGATGTTTCGAGTCCGGGGCCGCTTCATTTTTCAGGTACATGCCGCCGGACGCGCCCGCGGCTCCGCCGTCCGAGAGCGCCGCCAGCCCCGGTGCGAAATTGCTCGCCCGCGCCTCCTCGCCCTCGACCCAGATCAACTCGGCGGCGCCGAGTGACAACAAACTCAAAATTCCGACAAATAACAAAGGCAATTTCATTCTGATCTCCCAATTAATAAGCATCGGTGGTCTTCCAGTTCAAAAAGAGGTTTTTCGCCGCGGCATCGGAGCTCACGGACCCCTGGGTAATGGTGTTGGCATCGATTTTCTGCACGTGACCGTCCAGAATCAGCGTGTTGACTCCGCGGTTGTGCCCGTATTGTTTGCCGAGCAGTGATCCGGTAATGGTGTAGACCCCGGCACAACTTTCGTAGGGCAGGTAACTCATATGGGCGTCAAAATCCACGCCGGTTTTCGACGGATGTTTGAATTCGTTGCGCGTGTGGTACTTCAGCAATTCCGCTCCGCTGGCGTTGGCCAGTTGCGAGATATCGACGCTCTGGGCATAGCTGATCAGGGACTCCATCGGAAATCGCGGACTGATGCCTACATAGTACCACATGGTTTTGCTGCCCGGGCCGGTACCGGGACAGTAGAAAATCTTCTCCGCCACCGAACGCGTCAGGTACGGCGTCAGAAAAACCGGCCAGGCGATTTTGGTGGTCTTTTGGAATCCAGCCGCGATAAAATCCTGATAATCATCGGAATAAAACGCGTGAGCGGTCCCGATCTGCCGCAGGTTATTGAGGCAAGTAGAAGCCTTGGCCGCTTCGCGGGCCTTATTCAGCGCCGGCAGCATCATTGCCGCCAGAATCGCTATGATCGCGATCACAACGAGCAATTCAACCAATGTGAAAATCTTTTTCCTGTTCATAAAACCTCCTGAATATGGTACCGGGCTGATTATTTTAAAATGTATAATTCGTTTTTCCATGCTGGTAAACCTGGTCATAGTGGAAAACGGTTGTATTCAAAGCCGCTGCCACCATCCAGTAACTACTTGCTTCCGTCGCGGCGTGGCCGTCGGCGAAAAACATTCCATCTCCATTCCGATGAACGCCCTTCCTGACGGCCTGGAAACTGGACGAGGGGCCGGTATACCAGTCTTTCGGCGCGGGCCTGAGCACAATGTTGTTGCGCATGGTCCCGGAGAGGTCGCACATCATGATAATCTTATTCGACGCGGAGCGGATTTTGCCGAGTTTGATTCCTTTTCGGTCGGCCACTGTGGTATTGGGCTGGATATGAACCATGGAATTCACCCATTTTCCCATAATGAACTTATTCTGATCCGTACTGGCGACATATGCATTGATCGCCGGGCATTCAAATAATTGCATCCGATTAAGCGCCGGGAGCGAAGAATCTTCGGTCACGCCGAGATAGACTGACAATTGCTTTGTCACATCGACTTTTCCGTCGGTGGGAGCTTGAGCCGTTCCGTCATTGGTCTGCCCGGCGGCAAATGGCATGAAGCCGTCATTGTTATCCGTATACATCGCATATGCGGTGCCGAGTTGTTTATTGTTGCTGGTACAGCTGATTTCGCGCGCTCTTGCCCTGGCATTGTTCAAGGCCGGCAGCAGCATCGCGGCCAGTATTGCGATAATCGCAATCACTACCAACAACTCTATAAGTGTAAAACATATTATCCGTTTCATCTTTGCAGTCTCCTTAATTTCTCATTTGACAAGTGGAGTCTCCCACGATCAGTTCCGGCTCGATCAGGACCGGCAACTGAGTATTTTCGATATTGTTAAAGGTGTTCCAGAGCTCGGCGGCCATTTTTCCGACCGGCAGCCTCACCGTGGTCAGATTGGCCGGTTGAAACGGATCGCGGTAACCGTCGATGCCGATCACCCCGATCTGCTGCGGTACTTCGAGCCCCGCTGTTCTCAGGCAGTGCACCAGCAGGTCCGCCAGGCGGTCGTTGTAGCAGATCACTACTTCCGGGGCTTTGGCGCTTTTCTTCAGTTTCCGGGCCAGCGTCATACACTCATCATAATTCGCCACTTCTCCGGTCAAAGTCAGGGCAATTCCCTTCCGCGCGCCGATGGCCGCCTTCAGAAAACTGAGCCGTTCGGAGCCCGAGAACTGGTGGCACCCGGCATAACCGAGGTAGCCGATCCGCGTCGCGCCGAGCGAAACGGCGTGCTCCACCGCCAGCTCCATCACCCGTGTTTCATTGAACGCGATATCGCGGGCCACGTGAATCACCGGCACTTCATAATCTTCATACTGGCTCAGGATATCGCTGTTCACCTTGGGGTTGAGCCGGGCGATGATCAGGCCGTCGACATTTCGCGAGAGAAAACTTTTCAGCAGCTGCCGCTCCCGCTCGGAGTCGTTTGCCGAATAGGCGTTGATGATCATGAAGCCGTTTTCCAGGAACAATTCGTCGACACCGGCACTCAGGCGCAGCGCGAATTCAGTATCGGAATCCTGCAGGATCATGCCGACGTTGTGGCTGCGCCCCGAGACCAGCGTCCGGGCTGATTCGTTGGGGATGTAGCCAAGCTCGTTGATGGCTTTCTGGACCTTCTTGCGGGTGAGCTCGCTGACGCCGATATTCATGTCTTTGTTTTTGTTCAGAACCGCATACACCGCGGCCCGCGACACTCCGGCATGGGCGGCCACGTGCGAAATCGTCATTCGCGGTTTCCGGTTTTTTTCGATACCAACAGTCATTTTCCAATATCCCTTGATATTTCACGTGCAATATGCTACTATTATAATATATTGCACGTGAAATGTCAATAGGGAAAATAAAAATTTTACACTTTTTCTGATAAGAGAGCGGCAATAGCAAGATCGCGAAAACTCGGACAGGTCGGACAAGTCGGACTTGTCGGACATGCTTTCGTTAAAGCTGCGGCACAGCAGGCTGATTTTGAGCTTATCAGCCGCCTCATATTCGTCCTCTATGTCCTATGCGTCCTATGAATTTCCCCTTGTCCGAGGACAGCCGGCAAAAAATTTCGGAAAAGAATCGATTTCGATTTGATTTCATAGATTACTTGTGTAACTTATAGATAAAGAAAAGCAATCAGGAGTATTTATGGAAGAAATACGGATACCGGAAAGCGAACTTGAAATCATGAAGGTTTTGTGGGAGCGGTCGCCCCAGACCCTGCCGGAAATCGTCAAAAATGTGCAGAACTCCAACCCGTGGGAAGCGGTCACCATCAAAACCATGTTGCTGCGGCTGGTCAAGAAAGAGTTGATCCGGCAGAGCGGCAGCCGCCGCAGTTATCTCTATGAACCGCTGGTAAGCAAGGCCGCCGCCGTGAAGTCGGCGGGCAGGCAGTTCATGGACAAGATGTTCAATGGAGCGCCCGCCGCGATGATTTCGTTTTTCATCCAGAGCGGTGAACTCTCTCCGTCCGATATCCAGGAAATCAGCAAATTGATCGAAGAGATGAAAAAATGAGCGGAATTCTGATCTATTATCTGGCGAATACGCTGATGCGCGGCGGGATCATTGTACTGTCGCTGCTGCTGCTCGAATTTTTCCTGCGGCGTAAATTGGTTTTTGCGGGCGGGCGCAGGATTTTCCTGCTTGCGCTGCTGTTGATTCTGCTGCCGGTGGAAAGGCTCGAATGGCCGGGCGGCGAAAAGAGCGCTTACACGCCGGTGCCGCACTGCATCGAGGTGCCCGATTGGAACGTGGCGTGGAGCCAGGCGCAGGCTGCGGCCGCGCCGGTGCCGCAAGCGCTTCCGGCGGTCGAAGAGGCCGCTGCCCCGGAGCGCGTGGCCGCAGCCGGAATCACGGGCTGGAAATGGCGTTTGTTCGATGTTCTGGCGATTGTTTATCTGGCAGGAGTGTTGTTTCTGTGGGCAAAGCAGATTCGGCATTACTTTATATGGCGCAACCGGATCCGGCGGTGCATCGCGATCACCGGCGGCCGGGTGTTTGACGTGTTTCTGGAGTCGAAACGCCTGACAGGGCTGGAGCGTTTCCCGGTCATGCTGCTGGACAGCAGTCATCTGCTGCCGGTGGCGGCATGTTTCGGGACGTTGCGGCGCGGGGCGGTTCTTTGCCCGCTCGAGGAGTACGGCAAATACACGGATTCCGAACTGCGGATGATCCTGATTCATGAACTGGAGCATTTGCGCAGAAAGGATAATCCGGTGGCGTTTTTTCTGATGATGGTGTCCAACTGTTTCTTCATCAATCCGTTTGTGCGTGTCATCACCTCGCGTTGGGCGATGGCCGCCGAGCTGGATTGCGACGAAAAAGTCAGGACCACGCTGCATCTGAGCCGGCGGGGCATGGCGGAATACGCCGAACTCCTGCTGGCCAGTCAAACCCGGGGAGGCGCTTATGTGCCGGGCTGTGGGCTCGGTGCGTCGGCGAAGAACCTGAAATTGCGAATACAGGAGATTGTTATGAGACGTACGAAATTACAGTTATTGGGATATTTGTCCGGAATATGCGCATTGTTTGTGCTGGGGTGTTTCATCATGCCCGAGCTGAGGGCCGACACGCGGGAGGCACTCGACCCGCTGGTGGCGGCAAACCTTCCCGCCACGACCACCGAGCTGATTTATTTCAACGCGGCCGCCCTCGACCCGGCCGGCAGCGCGTTGCTGGAAAAGGGTATCGGTCCCGCTCGTTACCTGGGGCGAAATCTCTGGAATGCCCTTTTTATGATGATTGCTTCCGAAAAGAACAAGGGCCATTTCTATATGGCGTTTACTCCGGATATTGGAACATTTATATTGCTGAAAAATGGCGCGGATTCCGATGAAGTGGTTATTGCGCCCAGTACTTCGAATCAGAATATGACGGCACGGAAAATGCCGAACGGTTATTTCGCCATGTATCCCGCCGGGAAGAAATTACCCGCCATGGGGCTTCCGGATGAGTTGAGGCGGAAAATTGTCGCGGCTCCGGGGGAAGTGCTGAGAAGCTGCAAAGCGGGTAACTCGCCGGCCGTGGTGAGCGTGTTTAACCGTGACGGCGTCTACACGCTTTTCACCATCCAGCCGGAGGGCCGGGAAAAAAACGTGACCATGGAGACACTTCTGGAGAAAGCCACGGCCTTTACCCCGGAAAGCGAGAAGGAAGTGACGAAGACCTTCATCAAAGAAAATCTGAAGTTCACCCCGAAAACGCTTGATGGCAAAAACGTTTATGAACTGGAGTTTCCGTTGAATGAAAAAACGATCACCTTCTGGAGCGATTTTATCCGGAAAACCCAGCAAGAGCAAAACAAGGCAAATGCCCCGAAGGTCATCGCGTTATCTCCGGCGAATGGCGCGACCGGTGTCGACCCGAACCTCAAGGAAATCAAGGTGACTTTCGACCGTCCGATGGGCAAAACGAGCTGGTCGTTCTGTCAGAAAAGCGATGTCGATTTTCCGGAGACCGGCGGCATGCCATCTTACGATGAGAGCGGAATTGTCATCACGATGCCGGTGCGGCTCTCCCCGAACAAGACCTATAATATTTACCTGAACGCGCCTCCGTACCTCGGATTCCGTTCTGCCAACGGCGGTATCCTGGAAGAAGTGCACTACACGTTCACCACCGGTAAATAAATTACTCGTAGGCGACGGCGTGAGAGTTGTTACGAACGCTCAGGCCGTTCCAATTGATGCTGTAATATTCCCCTTCTTCCCGGAGGGTGGGGGCGGGGGAAGGCGCGGCGTCCACGGGGAGAATCTCGAGGGCACCGCCGACAACGCATCGCAATTCATGATCGAAAACGATGCATTTCTCCGAGCCCTCGTAGAGAACGGCTTCCACCCAGGAGCGGTCCGCGTCGCGTCCGCTTTGCCAGCGAATCGGTGAACTGTTGAAATGGCCGGGAAGTTCGTGGATGACGACCCTGAACGCGCCGGCGGCGAGTTGCGTTACCTGACCGGCCGCGAGTTCGAAGCACAGCGCCAGTTTCGAGAATGTGAAACTGCGGTCCGCCGGGCGGTCGAGGCTGATGTGCCAGTCGCCGCGGTCAGTCAGCATATTAAGCGCGAAAACCACCCGGTTTTTCTCCTGCGCCATTCGCGCGCCCGCCGATGAGAAATCGGCTCCGTCCTTGAAAAAGCGCATGCGGAACACCGCCGGGCGTCCGTCTTCCGCCGGCCAGTAGCCGAGCAGCGGGCGGCGCTGTGTCCAGAAACACTCGCGGCTGATCGAGCCGAGGATCAGTTCCGGCGTCACGTACGTGGTTCCGGTGAAGCACATATCCGGGGTGGCGCGTTTGACGAAACGCTGTACGATCTGCTCCTCCGGCGCGGATACCTGCGTGAAACGGGCGCGGTATTGCTCCGGGCACGGCAGGTGCCGCACGCCGTCGTAACGGAACTGCAGCGGACTAGGTTCTTCGCTGCCCGCGGTGCTGCGGATTTCGGCCCCGGTTGTTTCGCGGAGAAAAGCCGCCGCTTCGGCGGAGAGACATTCCGAATAAGCGCGCGACTGCGGACCGCCGAGTTGCCCGGTTGCCGGATGGAACCGTTTGGCAAGCTCGCCCCAGATGAAGGCGTGAAGTTCGCGTGCGGCCGCGATCAATCGTTGATTCGCCGTCACCAGCTGCAGGATACGCTCCGTTTCGTACAGCGCGATAAACGTATAAGTCGGGCTGTTGTATTCATTGAGTCCGCCCTGTTCTTTGGTGTATGCCAGAAACGTTTCGATGCGCCGCGCCGCGTAGTCCGCAAGTAACGGGTTGGCGAGGATTTCTCCGGCACAACCGGTCACCGCCGCACCCATGATTGCGATATTGGTGTAATCCGGGCGGACATTGCGGCGGAAGATCGCCCACGCCGCCCGCTCGAGCGCCGCTTCGATATCCGAGGCCAAGGATTTTTCGAGGCGGTCGCGGTGTTCCTTCAGCATGTGGCAGAGCGCCGCGCCGATGAAGTCGGCCCAGTTCCAGTCCGGCGGCGCCATCATCGGCACCGGCTCCTCGCAGTTCCATGGCCAGATGCCGAATGCCGGGTCGTACGGATCGGTTACTTGAAGCGCCAGCACATTGCGGATCACTGCCGCGGCGCGTTCGTGATTGCCGAGCTCAAGCAGTGCAAGCGCGTAATAGATATTGGTTCGGGTCGAGTGAACCCATGAACCGGACGGAATCCGGCTGTGATAACCCGGCGACTGAAATACTTCGCCGAGAAGGTTGAGTCCGGTATTGAAATTCGCTTCCTGTGCCGCGAGCTGTTGCTGAAGATCCATGATTGCCTGCCTTCGGTTAAATCGTGGAGCATACTCTACAGCCGCGCCGGGATTTTGTCAATGCCCCGGCGGCGAAAATGCTTCGGGTTCAAGGCCGATTTTGCGCTTCTGCAGCTCGGGGTTGTTCGTGAGGAAATCCGGGAAATCCAACGGGGCGAAGTTGCCGCCGCGCTTATGGTATTCCTGCTCCTGGTGCTGTGCGCCCAGTTTCGCATAATTCTGCTCCCAGTCTTCCAGATTTTTGAAGCGGATGAAGTTCGGGAGCGCCTTGAACACAGGATCGGCGAAAATCGCCGTGCCATTGCGGTTCGTCCGTTTCAGAAAGGCGTCGTAAGTCACCATTTCATTGCCGAAACGTCCCTGTTTGCGCCACTGGCGCTCGAGCACTTCGCCGCCGCCGGACATTGGCAAATCGGTGCCGTTGTAGCGGCGGTAGCCGAAAATGGTTTTTTCGTTCTCCGGTACGCGCAGGAAATAGCAGTTGTCCTGTTCATCGAGGGCGGCGATATCGGTCAGGCTGATGATCGGATTGCTGACTTTCTGCAGGGTGTTGTCGACCCAGATGCTGTTGCGTATCATGGCCTTTTCCGCCGGAGTATTACTGATGGTGCAGCTGTTCACCTGATTGATGTAGAAGACGCAGTTGCGAATCAGGAGATCCGGGCAATTCGTGAAGGACGAACCGTGAAACGCCCGGGTGAGGAAGCAGTTGGCCAGGGTCAGGTTGGCGCTCCGGTTGGCGGCGACAAAGGGCGGGGTATAGCCGTCGGAGCGGCCATCGTAAAAGCAGCGGCTGAGTGTGATGTGGGCGGTGTTCCACAGGACCACGCCGGCGGTGCCTTCGGTTTGATGGATCTCGCGAAAATAGAAGCCGTCGATCTGCACATATTTTTTGTTGCAAACCGCGAAGCCGTAGTCGAGCTGGCGGACGTTGCCGTCGAGCCAGACTTTTTCGCCGGGAGCGGTGGCGATGTTCAGGATGCGATCCTTGTCGCCGGTGGCGCGGATGCGTACCGACTCCTGATAAGTGCCCTGATGGACCAGCACGGTGTCGCCCGCGGTGGCGGCCGCGGCGGCGTGGCTGATGGTGCGCCAGGGGCTTTCGGCGCTGCCGGGGTTCCGGTCGCTGCCGTTGACCGCCACATGATACGTGAGCGGCGCCCGGTCATTGGCTTCGGTGGTGAAATTCTGCACCGGCGTGACAATCGACCGGCTCTGGCGGTTCAGTTCCTGCGGCAGTTCCTGGTTGGAGAATTGCTTGCCGGCCACGGCACGCGCCGTAATCCGGAAATAGTGTTCTTTGCCGGGCGTCAGGCCGGTGAGGCTGAGCGATTGAAATGCCGTTCGCGGCTGGAAATCGTATTTCTGCGTGCAGGCCGGGGTGTCGCCGTAAGCGATGGTGCCGTTGACCGGATAATTGCTCCAGAACTCGATATTGGCGGTGGTGGCGGTCCGCGAAAGCAGTTTCGGACCGTCGAGCTCCAACGGCATGGCCAGCGGCTGGCGGCGGTAGGGGCCGACAGGCATGCCGTCGATGCCGCGTCCTTCGAATGATTTACCGTTTTTCAGCGTCAGGCTCTGAGCGAATTCCGGGACCGCGACAAAGGAGTGCGGTTCGTTCGCGGGCACGTTTTCGCTGTAGCTGTTGAAGTCCGACCAGCAGTTGTCGGCGGTGAGCGTGCCGGAGGCGAAAATGTTGCCGGTGATGAAGCCATCGGTACAGCCGCTCAGCTCTGCGCCGTTGAGAATGTTATGCGTCAGGCGGTATTTCGTCGAGCCGGTGAATCCGGCGGCTCCGGAAATCGCGCATTGGTTGATTGTGATATGGTTGGAATTGGTCACTTCCAGCGCGGTAGCGGCGAGGCGCTCCAGCGTGATATTTTCGCTGTTTTCGAGCCGGATACGGCCATTGAGAGCGACCGGGAACGAGCCGCGGCCGCGAATGGTGACGTCCTTCACATTTTTCAGGACCAGATCGTTCTTCCACGTACCGGGCAGCAGGTAAAATGTGGTGCCGTTTTTGATCTTGTGGTCAAAGGTGCGCCAGGCGGTTCTCTCCGAATTGCCGTCCGCCTTGTCGTCGCCGTCGGGCTTCACGTAAAACACCTGATCGGAGAAGGGGGCGGGCGAGCGGTCGCGGTACTTGGAATCCGCTTGGGGGCGATAGTCGTAATTGGCGGGATCGGCGAATTCGCGGTCCTCGTCCAGATCCTTTTCATGGGGGCGGACGATGCTGTTTTTCGCGGCGCCGAAGTAGCCGGCGTCGCCGTAGTTGAAGATGCAGTTTTCGATCAGCCGCGAGTAGAGGGCGGCGCCGGCCACGCAGCGGCGCGCGGTGGTGGTGTCGCTGGGGTATTTCAGCCACATGTCGCCATAGCCGTTGTCAAACGAAATATTGTCTTCGAAAATGCAGTTTTGAGCCGGGCTGCTGCCGTAGAAGCGGATGCCGGCGGTCTTTGAATCGAAGGAGAGGCAATTGCGGATAGCGGTGTTTTCCGAGGGCGTCAGGACGATGATGTTGCCGCCGGAACCGTAAAACGGCGAATAATTGGCGTAACTGCGGCAATTTTCGATGGCGTTGCCGGATGAATTCATGCTGAAACCGATGCCGCTGCCGTTCAGGAACGTGGTGACATTGCGGACGGTGCAGTTTTTCGGGGCCACCATGTAAACGCCCCACTTGGCGTTCTGGCCCGGGGTGCCGCCGGGCGAATTGGCGTTGAACCCGGTCAGGATCAGCCCCTCGACCGTGACATTGCGGACGCCGCCTTTGGCGTTGATCATGATGCCGTGGCTGCGCAGGTCGGAGATCGTGATATGGTGCTGTTTCGGGGGCGCGGAGTCGCTGGTGTTGATATAGAGGATTTCCGCTTTTTCGTCATAAAACCACGAGCCGGGACTGAAGTCGAGTTCCGCAGTGGACGGCATGCGCTGGTAGTTGCGCAGAGTGTCGCGCTCGTTCACTGCTTCGGGCAGCTGAGGGAAGGCGCATTGCCAGACGCGCGGCGAGAACTCCGAGCGTTCGAACTCCGGCGCGTCCACGTCGCCGCGCAGTACCACCGAACCCGGTATGGCCGCGCGGATGGTCGTGACGGCGTCGCCTCCCTCGAAATTCCATTCGAGCCCCTGATGGTACTCGCCCGGCAGCAGTGTGAGCGTGTCGCCGGGTTTCATCATGTCGACGGCGCGCTTCAGTGTTTTGTAGGGTTGATCCGCCGAGGTGCCGCGGTTGCCGTTACTGCCCCCCGGCGATACGAAAAATTCCGTTCCGGCGGCGGTCAACGACAGCAGCGACAAGGTCAGAATCAAACCCCGGATCATCATTCCACCTCTTCCAGTTTCAGGTCCTTGAGTTCCGTAACGGCGTCCTTGACGTTGCCCGGATTGGCATAGAACGCGATACCGGCGAATTTGGTACCATTGCGCCACTTGCCGGGCACACTGCCGGAGGCGGACTCACCGCTGAACTCAAAACTGAATTCCTGCCAGTCCGCAGTTAACGGTTTATTCAACGCGATGAAGTGGAACCACTGCCCCATTTCATGCTGCCGCACCACGGTACCGGCCGGATAACTCCGCTTCAACGGTTTGCTCATGGTCACGTCGTACTGATTGTCGGCATTGGGTGCGATATTGGCCACGAGAACGTATTCGGTCTGGGTATTGGGCAGGTCCGCCAGCTTGCCGGATGCATCGGCTTTGAAGACCACGATCTTGCCTTTTTTCCACTCCGAGCCGTCCTTCACTTTCAACACGGTTTCGTCAGCCTTGAAGTCCGCTGCCAGTTCCGTTTCGGTACCCTTGACGATATCGACCGAGCCGCCGGGAATGGGCCGCTTTTTATCATCCAGGCAATTGACGCCGAACGAAACGCGCAGGTTTTTTACATCCGAGCCGTTGCGGAACTTGCCGCTCAGGCGATATTTTTTCGCGGGATCGACCGCCATCGAATCCTTGGAGAAGACCGAGGTCGCACCCTGGATCTTAAATGTATTCGCTTCGCCTGCGCTTTCGATATTGATCTGCTTCTTGCCCGGAGTCAGCTGGTCCGCAGCCGTGACTTCAAGCCCCGCGCCAAAGATATTCAACGTACCGGCAAATACCGCCGCCATCATCACTTGTTTCAACATGATTTCACCTGTTTTTGAGCTTAAGTTTAATCGATCAGAGAGTCCGACAGATACATATCGTGCCGGAAGAAGAAACGCTTGCTGGTCGTTCTGGGTGCTACCGGCAAATCGATGAATCCGGCATGGCCGTCAAGATACGATACGTTCCATTGTCGCCCTTTGCTATGGCGGAATCCCTGATTTTTTTCCTGATAATCGATGGCCCCGGCGGCTCCGGCAACCGGATTGCTGACGCCGTTATCGCCGAACAGCCCGATTGAAGATACCGAACCGAGCCTGCGGGGGCTTTTTATCCAACATGCGACACTGATGTTCGTTCCACTGGAGTACCAGATATACTGTGAATTGATCATACCGTAATGACTGCCGCGAAATGTCTTTTCGATCTTCGACTCGGAGGGGCAGCGGAGGATGCCGGAGGGTCTGGCGCAGGTTTCGTCATCATCCAGTGCGTCGAGCGTGGGGTTGATGTTCGTTCCCTGGATATAGCCGCCCCGCTGTACCATCAGCCGGAACCAGTGATAACGCCAGGACGTATTATCGACAAAGATATTGGTATCGTCGGAGTCGTCGAGGTAGAAGAAGTAGCTGGTATTGAGCTGCTTGAGATTGCTCAGGCAATGAGTGCTGCGCGCTTTCTCGCGGGCGCTGTTCAGGGCCGGCAGCAGCATGGCGGCGAGGATGGCGATAATCGCAATCACGACCAGGAGTTCAATGAGCGTAAAATTTGTTTTTCCGATTCCTTTTTTCATAGCCTTATCTCCGTTATCGGTTAAAAAAATCCAATGGTAATTTTTCCAATGCCACACCGGGCTTCGCCAGCAGTTCCACTTCCGGAATCCAGCAGGGGCGAACTCCGGGTTTGACCACCGGCAGATGTGAAATACCGCACATGATTCCGTCATTTTCGGCGAAACCTTCCTCCAGGATATCAATGGTTTCGATATCGCGGATTTCATACACTTTGTCGCCCTTTTTCACCTGATCATAGAGGCGGAAAAAGTAACGGATGTGGCCGGTATGCTCCACCTGGAATTTAGTCCCGGTGGCGTCATAGGGAATCCTCCAGACCGGGCGGTCCAGCACCACTTCGCCCCGCATCATGTTTGCCCCGATCATGATATTGCGCACGCTTTGCTTGCCGGGTTCGTACTCCACTTCCTTCAGCCCGTGCTGACGCGAAAACTCAATGCAGATGGCGTATTGGTTGCGCCCCTGCGAGCCCTGCCAGGTGAGGTTGCCGCGGTGGTACTGATTCGGGGCGGGGCTGCACATCATCACAGCTTCGATACCGGCATAGCGGGCGAGAAAGTTATTTTTCTCGAAATTATTGAAAATGAGCGGCTTCTGAGCCTGCAAACAATGCATGTCGATGATGATATTGGCCCTGGCGCAGATTTCCTGCCACAGCCAATGGACGATTTCGGAGGCGATGCCGCTGCCCTCCGGATTGTTCCACAGCCGGTTCATGTTGTAGATCGTATTGCAATTGTCGCGGCCCAGCCCCCACGGGCAGAAGTTGTGCCGGAAAATCGAATAGTAATACTCGTTGATCTTGCTCAGATCCTCGTGTTCCGGATAAAACTCGTAATCCATTTCCAGGGCCGGAGGATTGGCGCAGGGACAGACATGCACCATGCCCGCAAATTCACTTTGCCCGAGCTCGGCGATAAACTCCGGCAGCAGGTTCGGCCCGCTGTGCTCCATGCCGTGCTGTCCGGCGATAATCGTCATTACCGGCCCCGGCGCCGTTCCCTGTACCGTGAAGTAAGTGACGGTGATTTCGCGGTTGTTGGCCGCGGTGAATTTGTTCTGAAATTTCGTTATTCGATCCATATTCATCAGATACCTGCCAGTTCCATGATTTGCTGGGGCCACATGTTTTTATGATTGCCGGTGACCTTGTGGTGCGCCATGTTGATCTCGTATTCGAGGTATTTCCCAAACTGCTCTTCCGTCATCTCACCGTTGAAAATCGATTGAATAAAAGAACTCAGGCGAAGCAGGAATTCCTGCTCGGACGTATTGTTCACCAGCATATTGGGGGTTTCGTTCAGGAAAATATCGTCGCGGTAACGGCGCGAATTAATCGAATCGACCGCCGCCGCCTTCAGGATCGGCAAACCGGTTTTGCTCCGGCCGACGATCCGCTGGATATCCGCGCTGAGCATATACTCCATGACCTGAATCGCCTCCGCCTGGACCTTGGAACGGTTGGAGAGCATCAGAAATTCACCGGTGACCAGGTTCCACGGCTTCTCGCCCTGCTGGAAAACCGGATACGCCACGATCAGGTAGTCTTCCGGTGCTTTCAGGCGCAGCAATCCCTGCCGGCACGACCAGATCATCAGCGGCTCCACATCGTCCTCGTGGATGGAGTCGGCAGTCAGCAGGGGCCAGGCCTTATGAATTTTTTCCTGCAGTTTCTTCACGTTAACCTCACTCAAACTGCCGTTCACCGTGTCCGAGAAAATCATGCAGCGGAGCAGATTGAGCGCTTCGAGAATGCCGCACAGCCGGAAATTGTTTTCCCGGGCATATTCATTCAGCTCGAGCAGCAGATCCCAGGTCAGGTCATAAGGGCCGATTTCGCGATTGAATCCCTCGAGTTTTTTCCGGTTCAGCAGAAGCACCGACGGCGAAAAAAGAATCGGCATGGAATATTGGAAATTGTTGACCCGGTGCACCTTGAACGGCTCCTGGAAATATTCGTCGCTCTGGTATTTCTCCACCACTTCCAGCGGAAGCGGCAATACATGATCGCTGAACGAAATCGTGTTGGTGGCCACCGAACGGATCAGGTCGTAATCCGCCATTTCCGACGGAGCGCGCTCCGAATCGAATTCCACTGCGAAATCCTTGAAATGATTCTTTACCATCTCCTGAATTTCATGGTTACACTCATCCCGGAACGGGTTATTGGTCCAGGCGATCCGCACCTTTTTCCGGTTCTCGCGGTGGACGAAGGTACCGACATACGGTACTTTGCGGATGATTCCGCGCGCCAGCAAAACATCCAGCGCCCGGCGGACGGTAACGGTGGCGGTATCGAAAATCTGCGCCAGTTCCTGCTCGGAAGGGAGCCGGTCGACGTATTCGCCGCGGTCAATCATACCCTGCAGCTCTTCGGCAATTTCATTGAACTTTCGTTTCATAGACAATAGTTCCTATAGTACTTAAAGTAATCTATATCAGTATACACCCGGCGCTCAAAATTGTCAATACCCTCATCGGATTTTATTATCGGAAATATCTGAAGAGTGTCTCCGCTTGACTTTTCAAGAAATCTTGATATATTATCATCTGCTGTCGAGGCTGGAACCAAACAGCCTCGACAGCAGTGAATTTTGTTTGCAAAACACCTGTGTTCATGTATATTTATTCCATTATCAAAAGATATATAGGTGTTTTGTGCTTGAGCAGAGTATCCAATCCTTTGAGAAGCTGACCGGCTGCTCGATTACGATTATCGACAATGACCGGGTGTTTTCCCAGCGGCGGCTGCGGTCGTTTTTCGTCGGGCTTCGCAGCTCGCATCAGAAAAACCGGGTCTGCAGCTGCGGTTTCGACGGCAAATGCATCCAGTTCTGCCGCTACGAGATGAACGGCTACTGCCTGAGCATGAAAAGCTCGGAGCCGTTCGTGAACCATTGCTGGAAAGGACTGAGCGAAATCGTCACGCCCTTGAATGACGGCAATGTCCATTACGGCATGTTCTACTGCGGCATCTGGCGTTCGACGGAAAAAGACGCGCCGGAGGGGCTGCCGGAGGAGTTCTACCGCTTTCGCGATGAGTTGCCGGTGCTGACCCCGGAACGCGAAACCGAGCTGAAGCAGCTCTGTGCCGTGTTTGCCGACGGTATCATGTTCGCCCTGCGGAAATACCACTTGCAGCAGGCGGTGCCAAGCGGTTCGCGCAGCGTCAAAATCTTTGATTTCATCCGCAATCACGCAGTGGAAAACATCGGGTTGCCGGATCTCGCGCGGGAGCTGAAGCTCTCCGAATCGCGGACCAGTCTGCTGGTCAAAGAGCTTTACGGAAAAACCTTCAGCGAACTGCTGCAGCTGGAGCGGATCGGGCGGGCCAGGCAATACCTCGCCGCCACTGAACTCAGGCTTCATGAAATCGCTTCGCTCTGCGGTTTCTACGACGAATTTCACTTAAGCAAAGTATTCAAGCGCCACATGGGGCTCTCGCCACGCCAGTGGCGGGATGAGAATGAACATAATTTGCTCGTCTGATATACGTTAAATGTCTTTTTTGAAGTCGGTGAGTTTTATGTGTAAATTTGTAATATATTGATTTTAAGCGTATTATATTTTTCTTGAATTTTGGCACGCATCCTGCTTTTATATTTGCATCCAAACAAGGAGTGCAAAAATGAAAACAGGACTTAAACAACTGATGATGGCAGTACTGATGATATTGGCAATGACCACCGGTTTGCATGCGGCGGAAACCACTGCAACCGTAATCAACTTCGCGTCCGGCGAAACCATGTGGATTATCGGCCTGATTCTGGGGGGTGGAGTAGCGGTATACCGCACCGCGGCCCGGCATGCCCGTCAGGACGCGGAACAGCCGCCGGACAACGATGAAGAATCCCCGAAAAATTCATGAGATACACTACTTTTGTAAAAATACTATAATGTGGTTGGTTCGGTGGTGGGTTTTGTGGTAGTATGAGGCGAAGAATTCGTCAAAAAATCTGATTATTTATTGTATTTTCTGCAAATCAACTTATATTTTTTTCCAATTTCCACATCCGGTTGATAATAAGCAGAAAGGAAGATGAATTCATGAAGAAAGTATTCTTTTTACTACTGGGTCTCTGTACTGTCGCCATCGCCGCGGAACCAAACAGCCTCGCCAATCCCGGTTTCGAAGCCCAGGGGAAATGGCGGTTGGCGAATAATATCAAAGGTTCTTTCCAGATACTTTCGGATGCTGCCATTGCCAAAAGCGGCAAAGGGTACGGGGAATTAAAAACAGCCGACGGCACATCGAAAACCCGTTGTATTCAGGTTTCTGCGCTGCGTCAGCTGTGGGGAAAAAGTTTCCGCTACAGCATCTATGCCAAGGGCAGCGGCGAAATCATTCTCGGCGCATTCACGCATTCCGCCAAGTCGGACAAATATCAATGGCAGAAAAATACCACTGCATTGTCGGATCAATACCAGCAGATCGTTTTCGATTTTTCGATTGACGATGTGCCCGCGGCGACATTTGTCCTGGCCGTTGAAATCCGCGGCGAAGGAAGCGTGGCGCAACTCGACGACGCTTCGCTGATCGCGATCGTCAAGCCGGGCGCGGAGCTGACCGCCGCTCCTCCCCATCTGGTGATTCCGGAGGGCGCCGAAGTTCCGCCGATTGCATTTGAATTCACTCAGGATGGCAAGAAAGTCGACAATGCGGTCATCACTACGGCCCGGACCAGCAACAAAGAAATGGGCGCGGTCAAGGACGCCGGAGTTACTGCCGAGGTCTTCGTCGACAGGGCTCCCGTCGACCAATTCAAGAAACTCGATGCCGCCGCCGCCGGCATCAAACTAAGCAAACCCATGCATATTCTTTATATCGGCGACAGTCTCACCGATTATGAGCGCGACCACAACTATGCCGACAAAGTCAATTATTTCCTGAATAAATACAATCCGGGCAAAGCGTCGTTCCGCAACGCCGGAGTCGGCGGCGATTTCATCACCCGCGTGCTCGGCCGCCTTGAGGGTGTAAACGGCGGCAAACGGGCATACCGTCAGGAAATGTATGACCGGCTGTGGGCGGAAAAATACGACCTGATCTGCATTTTCCTCGGGCACAACGACACCAAGCTGAATGCAGAGCAAAAACCCTTTGTAAGTTCCGCCGACCAGGAGCAGGGCTACCGCAAAGCCATCGAAATCATCCGGGCAAACAGCGATGCGCCGATCCTCCTGATCAGTCCCACCTCTTCCGTCTACGAAATCGGTCTGGCCATGAGAGAAAAGAATCCCAAGTCCATGCTGTTCGGCAACCCGGAAGAAGTGGGGAAATTTGACGCCATGCTGCGGAAACTCTCCGCGGAACTGAAGCTGGATTATCTGGATGTATACACGAAAACCCGCGACTACCAACCCGCGAAGAAGGCCCTCTTCATCAATGATGGAATTCACTTTACCGAAGAAGGCAATCGCTTCATCGCCCAACTGTTGCTTGAACATTTCGCCGGGAAACGCTGAAGGACTTACTGATTTCGCAGTTGTTCCAGAAGCACGCCGTAATCGAATTTTGATTGATGCCGGGGATCGCGCGGCAGGTGATCGAACCAGTGGATCTCTGCCCCGGCCAGGCCGAGGCCGGATAAATCGGGGTTCGCCTCCTGCCGGTCCGGAGTTCTTTCCAGCGCCGCAATGATCCGATCCTGAACTTGCAGGACGGTCCCGGCGTGAACACCAGGAAGTTGCTTCAGGAGGTATTCACAAATCATGGGATAGCAGGTTTTGCCGTCCGGCAGCGTGAATAAGGTACCGGCACGGCCCAGCAGAAAAAGCCGCCCCGCTGCGTCAATTCGTCCGGCGTCGCCGGTGCGGTGAAATATCCGGTTGCCCACCCGGATTTTGTTCTCCTTCATTGCGTCGGGACTGTTGAAATAACTTTTCAGGACGTGATTGCCGCTGACACAGATTTCGCCGGCGGCCCCGGGCGGCAAGCGGAAATCCTGCCATTCCGCATCGCTGAAAGCCGGCAGCGGCCCCTTCTGAATCGGGATAATCGCCAGCTCAATATAAGGCGAAATATCGCCCACCGGAATGCCCGTTTGCGCCAGATTTTCCGCCTGCGCCAACTCGGCGGCGGAGAGGTTGCTGATCGGCTCCGCTTCCGTGGAGCCGTAAAGCACCCGGATATCCACCTGTGGAAAGGCCCGCTGCAGCTGACGTGCCAGATCCGGAAAAACCGCCGCCCCGCCGGTAAACAACCGCCGCAGCGTGGGGATGCTGTGACCGTTTGAAGCGGCGGAGAGCTTCTCATAAAAAGCCGGCGACCCGGCGGTGGAGCAAACTCCATAGCGTTCCGCCTCGGCGATGATCTGCGGAGCATCGATATCGGCCGGGCGGCGCGGATCGAAATCGGGAATCAGCGTAGTGGCGCCGCAGGCCAGATTATTGAGCACGAAAATCGGCAGAGTGGCCAGGTCGACATCGCCCGGTTGAATTTGCAGTTCTTCCTGCAGGACACGGTGTTGCTCCATCAGGAAGCCATGGCTGCGCAGCGCGGCTTTCGGCCGGCCGGTGCTGCCGGTGGTGAAGGTGATCAGTGCCGCATCGTCCGGGGCGGCCGGATAAGGCGGCATGGCGTCCGGCGTTTTGTCCTGCGGCCAATGGGGAAAAGAATGCAGCAGTTTGACCGGCATCCGGCGCAAATTGGCGGAGCGCAGCAGCAGCAGAAAAGCCCGGGGAATGCCGATCAGCCCCCGGCAATCGGCGATTTCCAGCGCCAGTTCCAGGCGTTGCCGGTTCGACCAGGCGTCGAGAAAAACTGCAGTGGCGCCCAGGTGAAAAATCGCCAGCAGAATTTCGTAAAGTCCGATCGTCATCGGCACGAAAACCAATAAGCGATCACCCGGTTTGATCCCTTTGCGCCGCAGCAATCCGGCACGAATCCGTACCCGGTCGGCCAGCTCGCCGTAAGTGATCGACTGCCCCCGGTGAATAATCGCGGTCCGCTCCGGGAAATCCGCCTCGTAACGGAACAGAAGTTCCGCAATGTTGCTGCTGTTCATACCAGTGCCCTGCCGTACAGACGGTAACGGTGGTAGATTTCGGCGTGTTTGCCGATCCGGGCGGAGGTATTGCCGGCATGCATGAGCGCGTGATAAACGGCCTTGCAGCCCGCCTCGTGAGCCCGTTGCTGAAAGAGCTCCACCAGATAACCTCCGAGCCCCCGGCAGGCGGGTTCCGGCGATACCGCCAGCGTTTTGATAATCAGCTCCCCGGCCTGCGGGCGGAGGTGATTGTTCACGGCAAAGAGGAAACCGGCGAGCGACCCATCCGCCTTCTCCGCCAGCAGGACATTTTCGCTTTGCAGCAGCGGTAGTAACCGCTGATATTGCTGGAAAAAGGGCTCGAACGGCACCGGGGTATACAGAAAATTGTTGCGGAAACTGGCCAGCGAGAGGTCGTAAATACGCCGCAGTTCGGCCTCCGCCGCTTCCGTGCGGAAATTCCGGATGGTGAAGCCGCGCGCGGCAAAGAGTTCCGCGGAGCGCCCGGCCCGCGCGAAATCCTCGGGCGTCAGCTCGAGCCGGGTCGAGATGTATTCGGCGATCGTTTCGAAACGGCTGTTTTCGAACAGCTCCTGATAATACGGCTCGCTGCGGTTGTCGAGAAAAAACGGCGGGTTATTGCCGGGCAGTGTGACCCGGTAACTCTGCCAGGTGGAGCCGTTGATCGGGCCGATCAGGTAATTGTGGCCGAGGCGGCGGAAATGCCCGGAAACGGCATCGAACAGCATTACCGCGCCTTGCTGATCCTGGAGGCTCTCAAAATATCCCAGCAGCCCCGGCACCGCATCATGAAATTGCATCAGCGGATTGACCAGCGCCGCCCCGCGAGCCAACGGTTCGCCATCCTTCAAAACCAGGAAAAAATGGCCCGATCCGGGCAATTGCTCCGGGGCCTCGCCCGGATAAAAGCGTTGACGCAGGGCGCGGAACAGCAGCAGTTGTTCGCTGTCAGCGGCGTCAAAGGAACGGATTTCATAGCTCATATCGTTACCCCTTTAAGAAAAAATACAACAGATTGGCGGCAGCCGGCAGCGCCGAACCGATAAACGTCAGCAGCATCCGCATTTGCAGCAGTTTACGCGAAAGCGGTTTGGACGCGCAGCCGCGCCCGTACCAGATGCCCCCGATCACCAGCGTAATCAGATAAACGGCGGCGACCTGAATCAGCTGCTGCAGCCAGGTACCCGGAAATACCCAATGAATCAGCAGCACCGGTATCGACACAAGGACAATGACGTCGCGGACGAGTTGGAACACGGAATACTCGGCATCGCGCCGGGTCCGCTGGATGACCATCTGGGCGGTCAGGGCCGTGATCATCGAGGCGAAAAAGCAATGTTGAATGACGAGTCCGAAAATTCTGGCGGAGAGATTGGCCAGCAGCAGCCAGATCACCGGCGCCACGATCAGGTAAAAGGTCGGCTGGACACGATAAACCGTTTCCGGGTCGTCGGGCGTCCTGATCACCCAATCGGTACGGCAAATCAGGATCACACAGTAGAGAAACGGCAGCATCCAGAACACATCCACCAGCCCCCAGCCGGTGTAAGCGGCCAGCGTCAGCGCAATGTACCCGGAAACGCCGATTTTGCGGAACGGACGCATGATGAGGAACAGCAGGAATCCGGTCGACGCCAGCGCCAGGAGCTGAAACGCAATCATCGCGGTATCGGGAACGGCATTTTTCGCCAGGATGACAATGGTGCCGAGCGGGATGAAAAGATTGTCCGCGCCATCCAGCGAAATCGCCTCGAACAGCGTGACCAGCACCGCCACCAGCACCGCCACCAGCACGGTTTCGATTCGCCCCATGTCGGACAGCAACAGCAGCGCCAGATGGGTGATCAGAAAAGTCAGCAGGAAAAAAATGACGGAGCCCTCGATACTTTTGCGGTTTCCTTTTTCCACGTCATAACCGTTGCGCCCGTAGATCTTGCCGATAATGGCCGCCATGCTGTCCGAAAGCGCCAGCACCATGATGCCGATCTGAAAAAACAGCATCCGGTGGAGCAGCGAACAGATCAGGAAGCTCAGGAAAATGGCGATCGGGTGATAGATGCCGCCGTAACTTTTCCGGTCCACATCGTGCACCGATGCCAGAAGGCTGAACCTGGCCGAGAAAAAAATGATCAGCGTAAAAACGACGCAAAGCGCAAAAACGCTCCAGATATTCTGGAAAAGATAGGGAAACGAAAGCGCCACCACACAACCGCCGAAGTGAACGATTTTCCGGGTGAATTCGCCTTTCATCCCAACTTTTTTCCGCAGAAATTCGCCAATGCCGAAAAGCAGCAGAAAGAGCACGCTGACACATCCCATCCCGAGCAATTCAGAGAGCAGTGGACTCATAGACCACCCTCCGCCCGGACTTCATCCACCAGGTAACGGCAATAGAAGAACGCCCGGTTTTCCCGGAAGAGTTTCTCCGACAGTTCGCTTAATTGCGTCAGCCGGTCCGGGAAATATTCGCTCAACCGGCGTTCGACCATCATGTTGTAATAAGCCATGCGAGCGCCCGGCGCGGCCAGCGAAAGGAGCTGGGCGGTGACAATTTTCACCAGCGGAATATCCATGTATTCAAAGATGTCCGAAAGATTGAAGAAATCGAATTTCCCGTCATAATGTTTCGCCACATCTTCCGGGGTGCCCAGAAATAACTCCAGCGAGCCGAGGTTGCGGCGGATGATTTCGAAATTCTCCTTTTCAAGATAGTGCGGCAGTGCCCCTGCGAAGTTGCCGGTCACAATATAGCGCAGATAGGGGTTGTCATGCGTGGGCAGTACTGTCAGCGCGTATTCGGTGCGCCGCCTCAAGCTGTTGGCGATGAAATTCCGGTCGACATATTTGAAAAATTCCGGATCGCGCCCCAGCCGCCCCATCACGAAACGGTTGAAAAACAGCCGGAACAGCAGCCGGAAACGGAGGTTGTTCCACTTGCGCCGGTAAAACTCCGTCCGCTCCGCTTCCGTCTTGGATGCCAATAGTTTGCGGCGGGTTTTCCGGGAGTGGATCAGCGGCAGCAAGCGGCGGCCGAAAAGCTGGAAATAATGCTCGAATTTACCCTGATGAATCACCCCGGCGGCAATCTGCTCGCGATGCGCATCAAAATAGGATGCGGCCCGGGCGGACAGCTGAGGATGCAGTTGATCGTAAATAGCCAGCCGGTTCCGGCAGGGCGTGAAACCCAGGAAACCCAGCAGCATGTCGTAATCCAACTCTGCAATGGCGCATTTTTTCAGCTCAACCAGGGCCAATTGCACCGGGTTCAAATCAAAAGCGACGACCTTGGCCGGATTGGCGGTCAGCAGCGAAAACGAATTGTCACCGGCGGAGGCAATCGATAGGCAATTCTTCCCCTCGAGCCGGAACGCGTCCCGCAGCAGCGCCGGGTCCTCCCAGCAATTGGCGTAACGGATAAAATCAAAATCGGTCCGTTCCTGGATTCCCTTGCTCATGCTTCACCTCGTATCCGGGTCACGGTGCCCAGCGAACCGTCGATCTCGACCGTCTCGCCATCCGTCAGCGAAGCCAGCAGATCCTTGATCCCGACGATGGAGGGAATGCCCAGTTCGCGGGTGACGATTGCCGCATGCGAAAGAATGCTGCCGCGTTCCACCAATACCCCCGCACAAACCGGAAAAAGCGGCGCCCAGCCCGGGTCGGTGCGCTCGGCCACCAGAATGCAGCCGTTGAGCTCGACCGCCAGCGAGGGATCGCGGATGATCCGCACCTGCGCGCGGACCACTCCGCCGCAGCAACCGATGCCATGCAGGGAATCAGCCTGAACCGCCTCGGCACGGGGCGCCGTACTCTGAAACGTATTGCCGCAATAAACCGGGCCGCGGGTCCGGAAACGCTCAGCCGGAACCTCGCCCGCGCAATTCTCTTGCCGTTCGGCTTTTCTGGTCGAAATCAGGGCTGTGAGATCGGTGGAAACAGAGGTCCCTTCGATAAAGTCGAAAATCTCTTCTTTGGTCAGGAAGAAAATGTCGCGTTTCTCCTCGATTACGCCTTCGCGGTAAAAAATGCCGCCCAGCCGGAGGAAAATATCCCGCACGATGGCAAACAGCCGGGTACGCTCAAACCGCAGGTTCTCGCGGTTCCGAACCAGTTTCCGGGCATGTTTCAGCACAAACCGGAAAATCATCCTGCGCAAAGGATGCCCCTTCAAATTGTCGGCGGCGGTCTGTTCCGCCTGCAACCTCAGTTCCTGCTCGCGCTGCCGGGCGGTTTCCAGGTCGTGCCGCCCCGCCTTGACATAAGAACGCAGAAGATCGATCAGCGGCGCCGGATCTTCGCGGTAGGTAACGGTTTCCAGCTTCAATTCGCCGATGCAGCGAATGCCGAATTTGTCCAGATAGCCGTGAAAGGCGGTATCCAGCTGCGGATATTTGGAGAGACCGCCTAGAAATTCGGCGTTTGAACTGTCCCGGACAAATTGAATCAGCGCCGGATCGTCCAGGACCAGGTTCGCCATCCGGCGCAATTGCTTCACCGGTTCGGTGGAAATGATATCCCCGGTCCCGATCAGCAGATTGTTCTGCAGCGTACCGTGGGGATCGATCCCCCAGCGCGGCAGGATCTTCCGCAGCACGCCATAGAAAATCATGGCAAAAAAGTCATTGATCAGCGGCGGCTGCCAGCCATTCAGAAGTTTCTGTTCGATCTCACGGTACTTGACCAGCAGATCGGTGGCGCCATAGGCTTCGAACCCGGCTTTTTCACAGGGCGCGATGATAGCGTCAAAGTCGCGTTGAAAGTTTTTCACCAGCGAATCCAGCCGCCGGAAATTCACGAAATTACGCCAGATCAAAGTGCCCAAACGGCGATACTTGCCGCGTTTGCTACCGACAATCACGGCCTTTTCCGCCAGCGATTCCTTGACCCCCATCATCTGCTCCATAAAAGGCGCATTGATCTCATAGCCCGGCAGCAGCATCAGCACCTTGTACCAGCTCAACAAGTTATAATAAACCCGGCCGCGGATGAACCCCAGCATTTCAAATGCCTCCGCGTTGGCTGCGATCAATGGTTTTTCCACACCCATCATCAAGCAGAACTGCTGGTAGACTTCGCGGTACACCCGGCGGATGAAGGAAAATGTCAGCGGAGTAGTAACCCCGGGATAACTCTCGACAATATTCGAATTGTCCCAGATCAGTTCCGCCCCGTCACCATCCGCCAGCCGGTCCAGCGTGGTCACTGGCCGTGTCTGCAGGCAATAAAGCTGTCCCCCCGCAAACGCCCATTCGATGTCCTGAATCCGCCCCAGCGCGGCGGAAATCTGCCCTGCCATGGCTGCAACCCGGAGAATTTCGTCACTGGTAAGTACAGGCTGATCCTGCTGAGCGGCCGGCAGCTCGAAGTTCCGGGTACCGCCGTCCGGCGAATTGAACCCGACCCGCTGGGATTTGGTGACGATTTCCGAGCGTATTTCATTGCCATTGACATAATAAGTATCGGCCGGCAACTCACCGGAAACCAGTCCCTCGCCAAGGCCGAATACCGCCGAAACCGTCGCTCCCCGGCGGGAACCGGTCTGCAGGTCGACCGCAAAGGCGACCCCGGCACTCTTGGCCTCCACCATTTCCTGAACGATCACGGCAACCCCGGTGCTGCTACCTTCGAGCCCATGCTGGTTCCGGTAAGCGGTAACCCGTTCATTACTGGCCGAACGAAGAACTTTTTCCGCCGCCGCCGCCAGCTGTCCGCGCCGGACAAAAAGAAAAGAATCAAGCTGACCGGCAAAAGAAAAACGGTCGCCGTCTTCGCCCACCGCCGACGAGCGTACTGCATAAAATTCCGCCTTGATCCCGGCGGTTTCCAGAGCGGCTTGAATTACCGCTTCGGCGTCACCGCGCGCCAACAGCTCCGGCAGCGTTTCCGCCCCCAGCACAATCCAGCGCGGCGTCAAAACCCCGAACTTGTAAAGACGGAGCAGGTTTTCCGCCTTGCCCCCAAGAATAAAATCGCTTTCCTGGCCGTGACCGGGAATCAGGATTGCGGAATTTACGACCATAATTTTTTCCCCCATTCAATCAGCATCGGCCCACCGCCGATGATCAGGTACATGGCAATCGTCCAGATCCCGGCGGCTAGTTCAATTTTGCCACCGCCGCGCCCGTGCCGCCGGAAAACCACCGCCGGATAAGCACAAACGCCCCAGAACACCAGCAACACCGGCAACGCCACCCAGCCGTAACCGGCCAAGTAACAGCAACAGAAAGCAAGCAGCCCCGTCGCACCCAGAATTACCAGCCAGACCAGGGCCGCCCGCCGGGCCCCCCAGAGCGCGGAATACGTATCCACGCCCTTCTCTTCATCCTGAGGCGCGCGGATTTTTCGCCCTATTTCAATGACGCAGCCATTCAAAAAAGTAACCAGCAGAAAAAGAATCAGTCCGGGCGGCATAACCAGCTCCGCATTCATCCAGTCGAGACCGGTGGTATAAAAATCGATCAACGGCATGACCAGCATATGAGTAACCAGATACGCGATATGCCGCTTCCGCAGCCATTCAGGAACAAAAAATTCCCGCCACATCAGCAGAATATAACCCAGTACCAGCAAGACCGCCCAGAGCATGACCGGCATCAACAGCAGATTGAGTAGCAATATTCCCGCGATGACACAAACAATGCCCCAACCGATCACCCGCAGCGACACCAACCCGCGCGGTACCGGGCGATACGGGCGGTAAGCCGCATCATCCGCCGCATCCTTGAATTCGTCAAAAAGCCGCAACAACAGGAAAAAACCGAGCGACGTAGCAATCCCGGCCGCCAATTGCTGCCAGGCAATAAATCCGCTCGCCTGCCGCAAAATTCTGGAGTAAGCGGCGGCGGAAAAAGTAAAAGCCGCGACCAGCAAGCCGGTCTGAAACAATGGGAAACGTTCTTTCTGATAGATCCACAAACGAGCCGCCAGATTTAATTCCGTCTCATTCCGCACCGTTACCATGACATTCCTTCTGTTATTTCATCTGGAAACCACAGCGTTACCATAGCGTTGTATTGAAAAATTACAAGTTTCCGATAATCTGAAAAAGAAGCCCCAATTTTTGCTCTGCCTTATCGAACAACCGCTTGGGGGGCCACGTCTTGAGTGTTCTCAACTTCAGCTTGTTGAGTGAAGTTATAAAATAGTTCCGATTTGCCGGATTTCCATTGGATTTATGAGAATTTCGGGTGAAATTTTATTTTTCCAACAGGGGGATGATCCGGGAGGGGTTGAATTCGCCGCTTTTCAGTTCGTCGTACAGGCCGGGGGGGAAATCCGTGGGTTTGAGGTTGTTCAGCAGGGCTGGATTGAATTTGAACGGGGGAATGTTGTGCAATTGGGCGGGGTCGAAGTTGGAGGTTTTCAGGTACAGCAGCATGTCTTTGGAGATGGTTTTATTTTTCAGCATGCTGAGGGCGGCATTGGAGCCGGTGAAGCCGCCGGGCATTTGTTCCATGACTTTGCCGGGGTTGTAGACGATTTCGACGTTGCCGTCGGGCAGGACTTTCAGGGAAACCAGGATTTGGCAGAGCAGCTGGTATTCGGTGACTTTCAGCAGGAGGGGATTGGCTTCGCGGATGCGGCTGTTGATGATCCATGTGGGGACGGGGAGTTTGCCGATCTTGAATTTGCGGGTGTCGGCGAGCAGGGTGCGGTCGGTGAATTCGGGGGTGAATTCCGCGTGAATATTGAAGGTCATGCCTTTCTGGGTGGTGGAATGGTCCAGGGTGAAAATGCGGTCCTCGTAGGTGATGTTGTAGGAGTCCGCGGAGGGGCCCTTGACCTTGGAGCCGCTGGCGAAATGAAGGGTGCGCATGGCGTCGAGGAGGTTTTTGACTTCGGTCGGGGTCAGGACCAGGGTGGCGCGGTCCTTCGGGAACTGCACCGAGATTTCCTTCATGATCTGGTTCACTACCCGCATATTGGTGATCATGAGGTCGGCCGAGGCTGCCGGCGGCGGGTGTTTCACCGGGCTGCCGAGGACCAGTACGGCCAGGAGGACGACGAGCAGCAACAGGACGACGATCATGGACAGCAGGATATAGAGGGCGAGGCGAAGTTTGGATTTCGGGCGCGGAGTTTGGGTTTCGGTTTTGTTGTTCAGCTTATCGGACATGTTCGTGGGTTCCATGGTTTCATCGGGCTTTGAGGCCGAATTTTTTCAGTTTACGGTAGAGGGTGCTGCGGCCGACGTTCAGGTATTTGGCGGCGCGGCTGAGGTTGTAGCCGGACATTTTCAAGGCTTTCTCGTACAGGAGTTTCTCGCTGTTCTGGATGCTCAGGCGTTCCTGGCTGAGGGGGTCGTCGGGAGCAGGGGCGGGGTCCGGGCTCAGGTCGCGGTAGAGGAGCGTGGTCCGGAGGTCGCCGGGGAGATCCTTCCAGGCGATCATTTCGGCGCCGCTGTTCAGCATGATGGAGAATTCGATGGTATTTTTGAGCTCACGGATGTTGCCGGGCCAGGAATAGAGTTTGAAGCGTTCCATGATTTCGGGCATGATGCCGGCGACTTTTTTGCCCATGATTTCGTTGTAATGGGTGATGAAGTGCTCGGTCAGGACCGGGATGTCGTCGCGGCAGCTGGAGAGCTTGGGCAGTTCGATCGAGGTCACGTGCAGGCGGTAGTAGAGGTCCTCGCGGAACAGGCCGTTTTCGACCAGCGCGGCGATGTCGCGATTGGTGGCGGCGACGATGCGGATATTGACCGGTACTTCTTTGCGCTCGCCGACGCGGATGATGGTGCGTTCCTCGAGCATGCGGAGGAGTTTTCCCTGGAGTTCGAGGGGCATGTCGCCGATTTCGTCGAGGAACACGGTGCCTTTGTCGGCGGCCTCGAGTTTGCCGATATTGCCGCCTTTTTTGGCTCCGGTGAAAGCGCCCGGGGCGTAGCCGAAGAGTTCGCTTTCGGCGATTTCCTTGGGAATGGCGGCGCAGTTGATGGCGATGAAGGGGTAATCCTTGCGGTCGCTGGCGTTGTGAATGCTCTGGGCGAACATTTCCTTGCCGGTGCCGCTGGCGCCGTGCAGGAAAACGCTGACCGAGGTTTCGGCGGTGCGGCGGGCCAGTTCCTTGACGTGAACGAGTGGCGCGGAGGAGCCGAGGATGTCGTCGAAGGTATAGCGGGCGGCGGTCATGGTTTCGGTGCCGGCGGTGGAACTTTTTCCCTCAAAAACGATCATGCTGCCGAGAAATTCGTCGCGTTCGCTGAACATCGGGATGCGGTCGTAGGTCACGGACAGCGATTTCTTGTGAAGGCGGATGTCCATGGGCTGGGCGCGGCAGGGAATGGCGCTTTTGGCGATTTCCTTAAGCGGCGGACGGAACTTGGCGGCGGAGTCGAGGCTCTTGTCCTCGACGAATTTTTCGTCGACGTCGAAAAGTTTCATGGCAGCCGGGTTGATCTGTCGGATGAAGCCGGTACGCGAAATCAGGATGATCGCCTTCTGGTCGTCCTTGTAAATCCGCGCGACTTGTTGCTTGAGATCCGCGTGAAGTGTCTGCGAACGCTGCATGCGCATGTCGCGGTCAAGCAGCTGGATCACCATGACGGCCAGTGTCCGCAACGCCATGCAATCGATGTCTGGCAGCACGGCAAAAAGCGCCAGATAGCCCTCAAGCTTGCCGTCGGTATCATAGAACGGTGCGGCGGCGGTGCCGAGCGGATGAAGTTTTTCGAGATAATGCTCGGCGCCCTGGCAAACGGCCGGGCCCTTGTGGGTCATGGCCAGCGACACGGCATTGGTGCCGGCGGAGTCCTCGGCCAGCGACACGGTTTCGCGGATGCCGAGGGAATTCAGGAACTCGACGGAGTTTTTGTCGACGCTGAAAATATCGGTGATTTCGCCGTTGGTGCCGCAGAGGAGGCCGATGATCCGCCGCGTGGAGTCGAGCGAATGCAGCAGTGCATCGAGTTCCTTGCGCGCCCGGACGTAATACGGGCTCGGTTCGGAGAGCACGGGGGTGAGTTTCTGCGGGAACATATGGGGACTGAGTCCGCCCATCATGGAACGCTTCCAGCTTTCGCGGACGCTGCCGCGAACCTCGGGCGCGTGCCCGTTTTTGGTAAATTCAAGCCAGTCGTTGTATGATGCGAACTTCATGTATCATTCCCTGGTGAGGCCGCGGCGTTTCCAATATTCCTTGCTGCGGAAGCCCAACAGCGCGAAGATGATCCGTTCGTGCCCGGCGATGATCGTGACTTCGCAGCTGGAGCCGAAGCGCAGCGGATACGGTTCATTGATCAGGATGATTTTCACCGGATAATAGTGTACGCCGTTGACCAGTTCGGGCAGCTGGTAGATTTCGTCGACTTCGCCGTAGAAATAACCGTAGTCGAAGTAGTTGTACTGACTGCTGGCGATGCGGACCTTCTGGCCTTTTTCAACCTTGAAAATCTGTTTTTCATCGATCATGGCCACCACTTTTTTGTTGTGGTTGGCGGTGAACTTGATCACGACTTCGCCTTTTTCGAAATAACCGCCCGGGCGCGGGGGGATGTTTGTGATGATGCCGGTATCGGGGGAAGTGATGATGTAGTCTTCGAGGTGCTTGGTCTCAAGAGCCAGTTCGACTTTCTTGTTTTCGTGGCGCTGCTTGAGCAGCGACAGTTCGTCCTCGGCCTTGGCGATGATCTGCTTGGCCATGCCGTCCTGGAGCTTCTGCCAGTCGTCGCGCAGGCGCATGACGGTGGTTTTGTTGGCGAGGTGCTCGGTTTCGACCTTGAGGATCTCGCGGCGTGAAATCACCTGCTGCTCGTACAGCCGGGAGTAAATCTCGAGCTCTTTTTCGCTGCGCTCGAATTTGGATTCGGCCTCGTCGAGGGCGATTTTGGTGTGGCGGTAATACTCGGGCAGGGGGTCCTGGCGGAGCAGTTCGAGCGCCTTGGTTTTGGCCTTGATTTCCAGTTCGAGTTCCTTGATGTCGTTTTTGATCAATTCGATTTTGTCGTGCTGATCGCGGGAGTCGAATTCAAGGATCGGGCGGCCGCGGAAAACTTCTTCGCCTTCGTGATGAATGATTTTGGTCGTGCGGGCGCTGACCAGTGATTTGATATAGTAGTCACGGATGCCGGTCACGGTGCCGGTGCCCTCGACCTGATCTTCCATA
Source organism: Victivallis vadensis (assembly GCA_040394635.1). Classification (GTDB taxonomy): domain Bacteria; phylum Verrucomicrobiota; class Lentisphaeria; order Victivallales; family Victivallaceae; genus UBA5239. The sequence continues at coordinate 49,516 of JBEBRW010000023.1, forward strand.
AAGCCGAAAATCAGGACCATCAGCATGGCGATCCCAAGCAGGAAAATCGTGATGACGATCCGGCGGAATACTTTCAACTGCCGTTTGATATTGCTTCGTTTTTTCGTTGTCGTAGCCATAATATAGTTTAACCTTGTGCAGCCATTTGCTTCTGGGTCTGGTAGAGTTCCCGGTAGATGCCGGGCTGCTCCATCAGTTCAACGTGAGAGCCTTTCTGAACGATCCGGCCGGCATCCAGCACCACGATCATATCGGCGTTTTTGATGGTGGAGAGACGGTGCGCGATGATGATGGTGGTCTTGCCCTCCATCAACTTGTCCAGCGCGTCCTGCACCAGATATTCGGACACGGTATCCAGCGCCGAAGTCGCTTCGTCAAGGATCAGGATCGACGGATTTTTCAGCACCGCGCGGGCGATGGCCAGGCGTTGTTTCTGGCCGCCGGACATGCTGGCGCCGTTCTCACCGATCAGTGTGTCGAAGCCGTCCGGCAGGCGCTGGACGAATTCGGAGACGTTCGCCAGGTCGGCGGCTTGTTCGATCTCGGCATTGGTCGCGTCGCGCTTGGCGTAGGCGATATTTTCGCGGATGGAACCGCTGAACAGGAACGGTTCCTGCAGCACCACCCCGATATTGTTGCGGTAGGCGTCGAGGCCCATCTTGCGGATATCCATGCCGTCGACCTTGATCGAACCGGAATCGATGTCATAAAAACGCAGCAGCAGATTGCTGATGGTGGACTTGCCGGAGCCGCTCGGACCGACCAGCGCCACCTTCTGTCCGGGACGGATGGTCAAATTGAACCCGTCGATCACCGGTTTTTTGTCCTTGCCGTAGCCGAAGATCACATGGTCGAAGGTGATATCGCCGCGCAGCTTCTCCGGCCGCAGCGGGTTCGGGTCCTCCTTGATCTCCGGAATCGTATTCAGCAGATTGACGATACGAGTGGCGCCGACCATCCCCTGCGCGAAAGTCATGGAGAGGCCCGACAGCACGTTCACCGGCTGCAGCAGCATTCCCACGTAACTGTAAAACGCCACGAACTCGCCGATCGTGATCGTGTGGTCCTGCACGAACATGATTCCCATGCCGATGGTTCCCAGGTAGGTCGCCAGCGTCACCATGTCAAACACCGTCCAGAGCCCCACGCCGCCCACGGTAAGGCGCATCTGCATGTCGACCACCGGGCGCAGGTTCTGGAAGAAGCTCAGGCACTCGGAGCGCTCCTTGGAGAACGATTTGACCACCTTGACCCCGGTCAGGGTTTCCGAGAGGTTCGCCGAGATTTCGGACATTTTTTCCTGCAGGATCAGCGAGTCGCGCCGCATGATTTTGCGGAAATAATAGAAGTTGAAGTAGTGAATCGGCAGCGTCAGGAAAACCAGCAGCCCCATTTGCCAGTTGATGACCAGCAGCAGAATCGCAATCAGCAGCAACTGGAAAATCTGTTCCCCGAGCTGAGTCAGCGTCCGCACCAGCATCTGTAGCAGCGCCACGTCGCTGATCACGTTCGAAATCAGCTTCCCGGTCCGGTACTCCTCGTAGAAGCGCAGCGACAAACTCTGGAGGTGGCGGAACACCTTCTGCCGCAGGTCCACCATGATTCGAATCCCCGTGTAGTCCACCATGTAACTGGCCACGTACCGCAGCAACGAACGCGCCGTATAAATAATCAGCATGGAGCCGCACAGCACCCAGAAGAGCATATAGTCGGCATTCGGGATGACCCGGTCGATGGCGATTTTCAGCATCCACGGCATGGTGATACCGATGGCGTTGAACAGAATCAAGGTGGTGACCGAAGCCGTCAACAGTCCACGGTACGGCTTGACCAGCGGCATTACCTTTTCCATCGATTGTCGGTCGTATTTTTTCAGCAGATCTTCGTCACTGATCTCGCGGTGTGTTCTTTTCATTTTATATTCTTTTTTTTATTTTTCCAAATAATGAAACAATGTCCTATTACAATAGCAATATATGTGCCAACTGTAATTTAATTGTTCTATATCATTTATCATGAAAGAATTAAAATTATAATTTCTGTTTTTATTCGATTTTTATCGAAACAAAATATGTCTCAATGCTGATACATTAAAATAATACATAAAAAGATTAAATTCAAGTAAAATATTGATAATAATTGAATTATAAAAAATCTCAAAATGGCACACTGTGTATTTTGAATGGCACACATGATGATACAAAAATTGGGAAAAAACGGTCAATGCGGGGGCTGACGCCGCCTCCTTGAACTCCTCCAGCAGGGTTCAGGGGCGGCAGCCGCCTGACGCGAGTCGGAAACTCGCGGATCTCCTCTTGAAAAGTACTTTGGTGCAGGGCAATTCGCCCTGCCGCGGGGCGCGGGGGCGGCGTCAGCCTCTCGTATAAGCTCAAAACGGTCGATTCTGTTTGCCTATTTCTGCTTATCGGGAAAAATAAGATTTTAATGAACCATGAAAGAATATATGCAATTATGCGGGAGGATTTATCCGGTTTTCAGGATGGAATCAATAACGTTTTGACAATTTATCTTTCAATTCATTTTCCTCGACTTCTTTCACCATTTTAATGTCGGAGGCGGAAATGTGTCCAATTACGCGGCCATCATCCAGGACATCTGTTTCCTGATGAGCGCGTCTGTTGAGATTTTTGAACATCTTGTAAAGGTCCAGTGAACCGCCGACCGAGAACCAAACGGTTGACACCAGCCCGATGACGCCCGCGATCAAAACGTTGTTGATATAGAAGAAATACGCCCACCATTGCGTCGGCCAGTTGTAAATGGCATTCCAAATAACCGTTCCGATAAAGCAGATGATAAAACCGTACCCAAAGGACCACAGAAAAACCGACCACGCCAGGATTTTGTCACCGCGCGTATACTGCGAGTCGATGCCGATAATCTTGCCCGGAAAAGTGCGCCAGTTCAGTGGCATTTTCTCTAGCGGCACCTCTCCTTCCACCCCGTATTTGCCGCGATGGAGGATGCGTTCTAGATTGAACGGCGTACGGCAGGTAACCAGTGAAATCACGATATACAACAGAATTGCGGTGAGCATCGCGATAAAGAAAATTTCCTGTGAGTTAATCGGAAAGCGGTCGGATTGCATCGTCCAGACAATGAACGGATTGAATGGTGCGGAAACCGTTTTCAGGATGCCACCGACGGTATCGGCGAGGTTCCAGCGCACCAGCGTTGGATAGAGGTGTTTGACCCAGGTCTGCTGGCAGACAATGCCACCTACCGCCAGAACCGAACCGGACGCCAGCGCCGCGAACGCACCCGCCGTGGTCCCTCTTTTCCAGTATAGCCCGAACACGATGACCGGCCCGGCACCGCCCAGCCAGATTGCTCCGGTAATGGCGAAGAACATCAGGATATAGTCCACCTGGGCAAAGAAAAAGGAAAAGAGGAATGCGAATACCGCAACCCCGGTGATGATGAGGCGCAGTAGCAGCAACTGCTGTCTGGGGGAGAACGGTTTTTTGCGGAATGGCAGAATGATATCCTGAGCGATGATGCTCCCCCAGGAATGCATATAAGACGTATCGACGCTGACCAGCATGAAGATCATGATCGCGCAGAAAACGCCGGTGATGCCGATCGGAAACATTTGTTTGATGGCCATCGGCACCAGCATCTGGTTGTAGATGGCACCGAAGGTCTGACTCGCGCTTTTGTCGACCTGCCCGAGGGCGGCCTGCGAAACGGCTTTGTAATCGTTCGGCGTGATATTGGCCGGGTCGATTTCGGCATTGGCAAGGCTCAATTTCAGCGTTTCGGTGACGATACCGGTGTTGATTAATGTATCGATGTCGCCGCGGACCTGGTCATAGCTCTTGTCGGCCGCCGTATCGGCCATGGTCTTGGCGACAAGCTGGGCATGCACTTCTTTAGCATGAGGAGCGAACTTGGCATGGTTCATATAAGTGTAGGCGGCCACTGCCAGCAAAATATACATCATGGACGAGAACCCGGCACGCCAGGTGCCGAGCAATCCTCCCATTTTCTGTTCGTGGGCATTGGCGGCGGAACAGTTGTACCCCTGCGTTCCGGACCATGAGATACGGTTGAATATCGACCCGAATATCCCGACGAAAATATAGAAAATATTGAAGTCGCGCAGTAAATGAACGTCGTACGGGTTCAATAGGCTCATGCCCGGAGCGCGGTCCATCAATGTCGGGGCCATTTCCTTGCTCCACGAGAAGTTGATCAGGATGAACACCACAATCACCACGTACATGGGGTAACTGAGCAGCCCCTGAATACAGTCGGTAGTCATGATCGTGATCTGTCCGCCGAGCGTGATGATCAGCACTGCGATACTGAGAAATGCCAGCATGACCAGTGCAAACGTTGGAAACGCAAACCCGAAAATATTGACTCGCGCCGGCAGGTCGAGGTAATACATCAGAAAGCGACCGCTGACCGCCGGAAAAATCGCGTAATTGATCACCCCGGAAACCGACTGCAAAATCGCGGCAAAAATGCGAAACGGCCTGTTGTAGCGCATTTCGAGGAATTGCCCCATGGTCATGGCACGAGTCTCGCGGAATCGGTACGTACAGTAACCGGTCAAGGCGAACGCCAGCCCGATCGGGGTGACAATGCTGCCCCAGAACCCCACCGCAAAGCCACAGTTGTAATACATTTCAAAAACTGCCACCAAGCTGATCAGCCCCATACTGGCCTCGCCGCTGGCCACCGCCACGACGTAACGCCCGGCTACCCGGCCCGCGGTCAGAAAATCCGCCACCCCTTTAACATATTTCTGACTTTTCAACGCAATCAGTATCACAATTATCAACGGCACAAATACAATTATCCAATCAATCCAATGCATAGTTATTTCCTAAAAACATATTATAATTTATATCCAATTTTCTTCGAGTAGAGGAAGCAAAAAAATCAGGAAGTACCTACGTGACGCTAGATAACCTCAAGAGTATCGAAAAACGCAGAACGGAACAATTATTTTCCAGCTCATTGCGGAAGACGATTTCGCATTCGTGGTCACCTTTCAGCCGGGCTTTGATGAAGGAGTAGAATGGAATATTGTCGCCGAGGCGGATACTGCGGATGGCTAAATAAAGCGGAATCAATTTGTATCAATTGGCGACATGGCGGCAAATATATCGTCGATATATCCATAAGCTATGCCCACATTGGTATCGGCGCAACCGTAATAAATCGCGATGCGCCCGGTGGCTGAATCTTGGACTGTCGCACAAGGGAACAAGACATTCGGGACATCGCCCATCCGTTCGTATGGTTCTTCCGGCGCAAGCAGATAATTCTGAGTTCGTTTGAGCGCGATTGAGGGATCATCCAGATCCAGTAGTGCTGCGCCGAACGCATAGATGTAGCCACTGCAGCTGGTTAATACGCCATGGTAAATCAGCAGCCATCCGGCATCGGTTTCAATGGGAATCGGGCCTGCACCAATTTTTGTAGATTGCCATCCCATTTGCTCCGGTCTCATCACCAGGCGGTGATCCCCCCAGTAGCGCAGGTCCGGACTGCGGCTCAGGTAGATGTCGCCGAATGGGGTGGCCCCGTTGTCGCTCGGACGACTGAGCATGATGTACATGCCGTTGATTCTGCGCGGAAAAAGAACGCCGTTACGGTTATACGGAAGAAAGGCATTTTCCTGTTGACGGAACGTCTTGAAGTCGGTGGTTTCCGCCAGGCCGATGGTCGGTTCATTGTTCATGCCGTTGCACCACGTCACATACCAACGGTCACCGATCCGGCAGACACGCGGATCGTAACCATATTCAAAGGGGATGTCGCTTTCAAATTCAATCGGTTTCTCGTCAATCCGCCAGTCTATGCCGTTTTTGCTGAACCCGGCGTGGAGCCGGCAGTGGCGCGCCTGGTTGTCGCAGCGGAAAACTCCGGCGAAACCGTCTTCAAAAGGCACCACGGCACTGTTGAAAATGCTGTTGGACGTTTTCAGCTGATTATGTTTGATAATCGGATTACGTGGATCGCGCCAGACGGGGCGGTGCCAATCCGTGGGGCGTTCCTGCCAGGGGATATCCGGTTGCGAAGTGCCGATAATTTTTGGCATCTTATGTTCCTTTCTATGGTGGAGTTTTTATGAAATTTATACTTCTGTTAAGGAATCACTCAGAAAAAGCCTGGATATCGGAGACTCCGCCGACATTGGACAATATGAGCTTGTCGGTGGAAATCGGCTTAATCATGTATTCAACCGCCTGGATGTTGATCTCATGGGCGGTTTGGGTGTCCGATTCAGTATAGCGCCCTGCTTCATCGTCGTATGCGATGAAAAATTCGCGCTTGGAAAGAATTTCAGGTTTCTGACCGCCCAGCGACAGTTCGATATTTCCCGAGTGATTGACAAGCCGTATTCTGCGTACGGTGGCTTCTTTCGGAAAGGTGACGGTTATTTTGCCGGGGGCCTTGCCGTCGGCCCACCAGGTACTCGCATAAGCGCCATCAATGGCTGAGGCGTCGAAGGCCCACGTATTGCGGTTTTCCGTTTCGACTTTGGCGCCGCTCCAGAAGTCGGCATGATTGCCGGGGAAAACTTGTCCGATATAGGAATCTTCGCGTTTATAATTTTTCAAAATCTCGGTGAATTTCTGGTCATTCATGTCGAAGTTTACATAAATATTGACTCCGAATTTGTCGATGATATCATTGATTTGATTATCCGTTGCCGTGATATTCCGTCCCGCGCCGGCCACATGATAAGAACCGTTTTCGGAAACCGGAATCTGTATTTTCGCCGGGACCGGATACGGATTGGCCACCAGCAAAGCGATCTTGCCGTCGAGCGTTTTCTCGACATAATGAATATTTCCGGAGCGCTTCGCCGGATTGTCGCACGGCGGGGCCATAATCAGCGGCGCAAGGGTCTGGATTTCGCCGGCGAAGGTTCTCAGGGCGGGCCAGAGGTTTCGGGCCATCAGCACCGAATTATCCCAATAAAAGATGCCTTTGGCGCCGTGAATCACCGCCAGGTAGGTCAGCAGCCGGAGTTCGCCGATAGTCGGGAAGCGGGCATTCTCGGGGAAACCGCCATGATAACCAGTGGCATAGCATTCCAATACAATCCAGACCGGTTTGCGGTTACCGGCGATCTTGACCGCGGTATCGGTGAACGAGGAAACACGCTCGTAAGAAGTCATCGGTTCATCGGAGTCGCGGGTAAAACCGAGGTATGGGTCGAGCCCGAGAATATCCAGGTTATCGCTGCTTTTCAAAAATCCGTGAACCATGTTATAAACGATAAGCTGGGGAATGTATCCGCTTTGTTCACGAACGGTATCAATGAGCATCCGGACACGTTTTTCATTGGATGTATGTAAATCCGGTTCATCACTGGTATACCAGCCGATCAGTTCCGGACCGGTATAACTTGTCCGCTCGGCAGCCTGCCTGACTACCTCGTCAGAGAATTTATCCCCCGGAGCATTGAATTCAGGCGCGTTGTGGTAAAACATATTCGCGCCGATTCCAAGGATATCATGTTTCCGCAGTACCTCATGATCTTCCTTGAAATACCCCCAGCCGCTAGCGCAAACGGCGTTGAACCCATACTGGCGATATTTGCTTGCCAGCGGGGCACGGTAATAGAAACCGAGCGGAAAAATTTTTTCTCCGTTGCGGACCAGATTATTGTATTCATCGAACCATATTTCGGAGTTATCCTGATTTGGAGTCACCTTTCCCAATTGGAAAACATGAGAAAAATCCTCGCTTTTCAAGGTGAGCTTATACTTGCCAATCTGTAATTCCGGTACGGAAAGATTCAATATTCCATGTTGTTCTGGCAAAATCTCCTCTGCTTGTACCACCGCTTCTCCGGCAGCATTGGTCAAAGAAAGAGAAATCTTTTTCCCAGCAAAATCTTTTTTCATGACTTCGACTTCAACCTGCAAGCTTTTCAAGTTCATCGATTCGAAAATCAGATTCCGGTAACGCGGGAAATACATCGATGTTTTCAGCGGTGAAGCATTTACCGCAAGTTCGCTGGAAAACGGCGGATCGCCGCCGATCCGGAGCGTACATGCATATTTTCCTGCGGAATCCAAGGTCACTGGAATTTCAAGCGTATTGGCTCCCTTTTGCATGGTAAACTTACGGGTCTGGTCAAATGCATAATCTTTGTTGTTGGTAAGGGATACATTGATATCCTGCGCGCCGTCTTCCGCCGCATTGACTTTCAACTCCAACTGGCCGCTGATGATGCCGTTGTCCTCGGTTTGCCGGATCAGTTCCAGCCCGGTCAAATTGAATTTAAAGAGATCGTCGTCAGCCTTGACCCCATTCAGAATAGCAAAATCGGCATAATTGTGAAAACTGGTTTTCAGATCCGGCCAACTGCTTAATTCGCCTGAAACCTGATTTTCACGCGCAACCGCAAACCGCCAGGTATTGCTTGAACTTTTGCCGAATATCGCCAACGGGATCGCCACTTCCACCGTATATCGATCCGTTCCGATTTTCACCGCCGAGGTCCAGTCCGAGTTCCAGGATAGATCACTGCCGTTCTCGCATCTCGCATCGCCCTGGACATTGCCGGCGGTGACGATGAACTGGTAGTAAGGCGTTCCCCCCGGGTTAGGCGAAATAAAGATCTCGACGCAATCGTCCGTCCAGACGTTGAAATCGCGTTGAGTCGCCTGCTTTTTCAGCTTCTCCGGATTTTTCTCCATGCACTCGATTCCGAAGAACAGCGTCCGCCCATCCGTAAACATTCTGCATGAGGTCGGAGTTGCTGCCGTCTTTCCTTTGCTTCGCAGTTCAACGAAGTTTGACACCTGCGCGGCTTTCTGCCAAACGGCTTCGTTTAATTCGCCATCGATCACGGGCGTTTCGTTTTTGATCAACGGCAGAAACGCATCCGCGCCGCCAAGTGCAAAGATCAGTAAGCCGGTCATTAATGACAATAATATCTTGAATTTCATCGATTTTCCTTATTTTCTGATTTGAACTGTTTGGCTGCTGGTATTTCCGTTTTTGCCGGTAACGACAATTTCAGCGCTGACCATTTCGGCCGCGTTGCCGCCACGCCCATAAAGGACAATCTCCGTCAGGATGCAGGATTGGCCCGCTTCGAGTTTAACACAACGGAGCGTTTCAAGGTTGAATGACAGCATTTGACGTGCCGGGAAATACAATTGTCCATAAGGAATAAATGATTCCGCACCGGTCGCGGAGGCCAGAAGCCGGTATTCGTCTCCTGCTTCTTTCTTGCCGTAAACCCTGAACTCTCCCGGAGCGGAGGTATAATAAACCTCCACCGCGCCGACCGCTTTGACTCCCTGAAGATCAAATTCCACATACGGGTTGTTCGCCCCTATCCACTGGATACCGCCGGGACTTCTCAAAAATAAATCCAGCGGGTCCATATCCAGCAAATCGCGTCCGGTGTTATCTGCGCGCAATTGCCAGGTATTCGGCGCGGGGATCAGTTTGTAGGAAACCGGAAGAACCTCCAGATCATTGCCGGAAATGACATCCAACACTGGCGCGCGGTAATAGTACTTTCCAGCTTTCTCGGTCATCGAGGAAAAGAAAGATCCAAGGTGCCCCCAAGGCTTCATTTTGAAATCTTTGCGGACGATGCTGATGACGGGGGGGAATGCCAACTCCGCTTTGGAGCCCACCTCAAATTCGATGATCTGGACACCGTCTACGCCTCTGTCGGAACGTTGCACGACAGAGAAATCCGGTTTTTGTGCATCGCAAATCCCTGGAGCCTTGTCCAAGGCCAACTTGATTTTGTTCCCGCCGATAACTACACTTTCCAGCCGGACCGAAAAGTCGGCGGGTGCGGCTTCTTTTTTCAGCATTACCGCGATGCCGAAATTCGATTGGCCGGTATGTTTTGCCGGTAGCGGCAAGGCTTCTTTCAGGAAGATCATTCCACCCGAAACCTCCGCGGGCAGCGGCTCCATATGACCGCCTGGCGCATAAATCTGGGGAGCCGAGTTTCCAGCCATTCTTACCACCGCCACATTCTCAAGGATGTTTAGCGGATCTGAAATACCGATTCCGACTGCCTCGAATTTCTGTCCGTCCGCATCACTCAGCGCAAACGGAATCATAATCGTCATGTTTCCCGGCGCGACCGGGTGATGCCCTTCCGGTATGTTCAATTTAACGGAAGTACCGAAGGTATTGATGCTCAATACCGCGAATAAGATTAAGATAGTGATGAATGTTTTCATTGAAGCGTATAGACGTAGTTGAGTTCAGCGTATAAACGGTTGTGTGCGGACGGCACATTTTCGGCGTGCCCATCGGTAAAAGTCACATTATAAGTGTTGTCATGCATCTCAGTAGTGAAATGATTAGCATTCCACTCCACAGCGGAGATAGGCATTGTTCCGACATCCTGAAAGGCGACCAGCTCGGCCGGTTTTTTGATTTTTTCAAGTTTTAATCCTTGAATTCCAGGATAAAGAGGTACCCAGTCGTATGCAGCGGACTTGCAAAATTTCTTTCCATACTTATCAACGTGGCTGCCATAAGCACTAGCGCAATTCATCACATAATCACCGCGTTCCGTGTCGTATCCGCCTTTCCGCCCCGGGCAATTCCAGACCTTGGGGCCGCTGTCCGTGGGAAAGTACGTCGTATTGAATTTGTGTTGGGCCAGATACCCGTCCGCCAGTAAATAGACCCACGTATCCGGGCCGCCCCACGAACCATAATCATTGATCGGAAGAGTCTCATAGTCCGTTGAGTATTGCAAGGCGCCCGACATAATTTGTTTGAGGTTGGCAAGACATTTGGTTTGATGCGCCCGTGACCGGGCTTTGTTCAAGGCCGGCAGCAACATGGCCGCTAGAATGGCAATAATTGCAATCACTACCAGGAGCTCGATAAGCGTGAAATAATTGACACTTCTTTTATTCATTGGCTTGTTCCTTTTTTTGAATGGTTAATAATTTTCCTGTGTTTTTCGGCATTTTCAAGTTTCTCCGTTTTTATAAGTTTTGAACGTAATTCGCATTCACCCGCCCCGTGGAATCCCCCTGGTGAAAAATCAACATGTTTTCATAACAGACAGGCTCGAAATTTCCTTTCATCTGTTTTTCCAGCAATGTCCAAGCCAACTCCATTGAATACGGGCTGTCAACAAAACAACTTGAAGGCTTTGGTATAAGATGTCGAAGAAAAGCCGATCCGTCGGTGGCGATCACTGAAACATCCGAGCCTATCTCGTAATTGTTTTTTATCAGGAAATCATATATGATTGGAATATCTGTGTCATAAGCAATTATTGCGCTGGGTCGCGGTTCCTGCTGAAAGCATAGTTCAAGGGTCTTAAAAAGACATCCGGGAGAACATTCAGTCTGCCAATGTTTCGGTACATGAAAGTCATATTTTGACATTAACTTGAAATATTCCAGCCTGCGTTGCATCATCGTATAATTTGTAAAGCGGGGATCTTCCTCGCGCAGGTAAAGTATTCGTGTATGGCCGAGCTCCATCAGATGTTTCATTTGGAGGCTTACCATGCTCGCTGAATCCTTTACCTGGTCAACATTTGGAAAGCGGCCGTTGGGAAACAGACAAACCACGGGAAGCCCGGTTTTTTGAAACGAATTTACCATTTCAACTACTTGCGGCTGTATAAGGATAAAACCGCCGGAATCCGGTAACTTTGAGAGGCCAATATAGGCTTCCATCGGTTCATCAAGTGATACGGAATGCATGCGGATTGCATAGCCGTGCTGTTCCGCTTTACTGCAGAATTTCACCAGACAGTCCACCAGAAATGATTCCTGAACTCTGGTATACCCTGCATCATGGCAGGCAATCATGTCAATGATCCTGCTTTTCTTAAGAGATTCTGTACGAAAAACACCGCTTCGCGGGTTCAGGGAAATCAATCCTTTTGCGGCATAATGCTGCAACGCAGACATCACGGAACTTCTGGTGGTATCTGTTTTCTCGATCAATTCTCTTATCGAAGGCAAACGTTCCCCGGGTGAAGTTGCCGCAATACATTCAGCAATATATTCATTTGCTTTTTTCTGCCGTGTTCTTCGTATGCTGACCATATTATTTACCATGATTCCTTATATTAATATTATAACGCATCTGTAAATATTAACCATACTTATTTTCCGAAAAAAGATAAAAAATAAAAATCTGTGTCTTAATCTGTGTCATTTCGTGCTTATTTGACCTTCTTCTTGCTGCTATTCATACAAGCTCAACTGGAATAAAATCCCAGAACCGATTTTCATCAGATACTCTATGAAATCTGCAAAATCTCAAGTCCTATGATTATTTATATTGTTTATTTATACCATGTGCGACAACATCATGGAGAACTTCAACACCCGCTAAGTCCTTTACTGCTCAAAAGCAACGGCGGATGTATTGGCATTTGTTACGCAAACTACTCCATCAGATGGTGATTGGAGTTGCGAAACTCCGTCGGGGTCATGCCGTTCCGGCGCTTGAAGGCGGCGGCGAACTCCTGCGCAGAACAATAACCCAACTCCTTGGAGATATCGGCAACGGTCAAGGTTCTCTGGAGCAGCAGCGCCCGCGCGGCAGCATTTCGGTGGTGGGACCGATACTGGTGGGGAGCCATTCCGGTGACTTCGGCAAACTTCTTGCGGAAACTTTCATATCCCCAGCCCTGCCGGCGGCAGAATTCCCGAATGTCGCAAGGGGTCCGGAAGTCGGCGCAAAGACAGCGGCCAGCCTCTTTGACCTGCGCAATAGTCCGGTCGTCCCGTTCAATCCGGCGAACAGCTTCGGCTACCAGGGCAAGAAGCGGCGGAAGCATTTCCATGAGGCATCCCTCGGGCGAGTGCTGGATCTCCGGAATCAATTCCAGAAAGCGCTTCAACCACGCTTCACCCGGGATAAATTCCCCCGTCGGATTCTCTGCTGAAACGCCACAAAAGGCACGAAAACAGGGATAGAGGTTGTAGCCGAGGTTAATGAAACATTCCAGCCAATCGCTTTCAGGGTCGATCCGCAGCTGGTGAACCACACCGGGAAGGCGCAAAAAATAGTGATTTTCCCGCAAGGGATAATGCTTCTTCGTTTCCCAATCAACATACTCCCCCCTACCTCGTAAAACCAGGCAGAAAGCGAAAAACGGAAACGACTCCGGCTCGATCGCCACCTGCAAATCATCGATTTTACGAATCAAACCGATTCCAAGCTTATCATGTCCGCCCGCACTGCGAATTGCGACTTGATCAATACCAGAAAGCACACTATTATTTACCATTTCTGCGTCTAAAATTCTGTTGATTTCTTACCCGTGATACGATATGCTTAATAATAACACACCACAATCCAAAAGTAAAGCGATAAGGCAAAGTTTCATAGCGTGTATTTTAAAATCATGTTGAAATAAAATTCAGAAAAAGGCTCATTATCATGTATTCGTTTTTCGACCGTTATTCCCGGATCTGGGAAAACCCGCAGGCCGTTCAATTCAACCGCCTTACTCCGCACGCCACTTGTTTTTCCTTCGAGAGCGGAGAGGCTGCCCGGAAGGCAGGGCGAAATCCGGAGGACTCCCCCTTCGTCACCATGCTGAACGGAATGTGGAAATTCAAGCTTTGCCCGCAGCCGGAACGGGTCCGGAAATCCGATCTCGCCGAACATTGCAACGATTCGAACTGGGCGGAGCTTCCGGTCCCATCCAACTGGACCATGCATGGATATGATCATCCGCACTATACGAACAATGCGATGCCGTTTCCGTTCCGTCCGCCGTTCGTACCCGAAAAAAATCCCACCGGTGTCTACCGGCGGAAATTCGCCCTGACCGCGGAACAGCTGGGCAGGCGCCAGGTTCTCCATTTCGGAGGCGCCGAAAGTTGTCTCTTCCTTTGGGTCAACGGCCAAGAAGTGGGGTTTGCCAAGGACTCCCGCACCCCCTCTGAATTCGACATAACCCCCTATATTCATGCAGGAGAAAATCAGATTGCCGTGGTGGTGATCCGCTATAGCGACGGTTCCTTTCTGGAAGACCAGGATCATTGGTGGATGGCGGGGCTCTTCCGACAGGTCTATCTTTATGAGACCCACCCGACCCATATCGCCGATATCTGCGCGACTCCAAACCGGGAGGAGGACGACCGCTGGAGTCTGCACCTCATGTTGCGGGCCGAGTTGCCGGAACGTCTGTTCCCCGAAGATCTTAAAGCAATCTTTCAACTGTATGCGCCGGACGGAAAACCCGTTTGGGAAGAGCCGCTTGAAGAAACGTTCCCTTCCAGCTGGAAATATACGGGGCTGCCGGAATACGAAGACTGGACGCTGAGCACTCCGAGTGGAATTCCCATGGTTTCCGTCCGGATTCCCGTTAACTCCCCGCTGCTCTGGAGCGCGGAAACACCACATCTATACACACTCACGGTCGAGCTGTTCCGTGCCGGGAAGCGAGTCGATGCGACCGCCATTCGGACCGGATTCAGGTGTGTCAAGATTGAAAACGGATTATTGCTGTTCAATGGCCAACCGGTCAAGTTCTACGGAGTGAACCGGCACGATTTCGATCCGGAACACGGGAAATACGTCCCCCGGGAAGTGATCCGGAAGGATATTCAGCTGATGAAGAAGTTTCATATCAATGCGATCCGCACCAGCCACTATCCCAATGACCCCTATCTTTACGAACTCTGTGACGAATTGGGCATGTATGTGCTGGATGAAGCCAACATCGAGTGCATTTTCTACGACACGGTCGCCCACTCCCCGGAATGGCAGGACGCCATGAACGATCGGGTCCGGAACATGGTCTTTCGCGACCGGAATCATCCGAGCGTCTTCATGTGGTCCCTGGGCAACGAAAGCGGCGTCGGCGCCAACCACGCAGGGCTGGCCGGCTATCTCCACTTCCTCGACCGTTCCCGCCCGATCCACTATGAAGCGGCACTGCGGACGAACGCCCTCCTGGCGGACAGTTCGTGGTACATGTATATGAATCACGCGGAAAACCCGGAGATCACCGATGTATTCTGCCCAATGTATCCCTCGCCGGATCAACTGCGGCAATGCCTGGAAACACGCCATGACAACCGCCCCGTCATTCTTTGCGAATACGCGCATTCCATGGGAAACAGCACCGGGGGACTGGCCGAATATTTTGCGGTTTTCCGTTCCGACCGCCGCATGCAAGGCGGCTTCTTCTGGGATTGGATCGACCAGGGCATCCTCAAGGACAACGGAAAAGGACGCCGCATCTGGGCTTATGGGGGAGATTTCGGCGATACCCCGAACGATTTCAACTTCTGCGGCAACGGCCTTCTGGCTCCGGACCGCACTCCACACCCCTCCTGCTGGGAGTTTCGCCATCTCGCCCAGGAATTCGAGATAACCAGAACAGAAACCGGAAAGTTCGAATTCCGTCTATTCAACCGGAACTATTTCATCTCCCTCGGACATCTGACGTTCTGCTGGGAACTCGAAGTTTCCGGTCAATGCGTACAGCAGGGAGAACTCTCTCTGCCGGAAATTCCGCCGCAAACCGGCACCCACTTTTCGGTTCCGATCCAAATGCCTCTCCTCCAGGCGGGCAAAATCCTGACCCTCACCTTTTACGCAAAAAATTCCGCCATCGGCGAAGAAAAAGGATTTCAACAGTTCCGACTCTGTGAAAGCCGGCGGTTACATAAAGATTCCGGCACAAAAGCACTCCAGCTTTCTGGAACCTACGAGGCGGCCGACGGCAATCAGCGGATACGCTTTAACCATACAGGAACGCCCGTATCCTGGACGGTTGACAACGAAGAACTCCTTCACGCCCCCATCGCCTTCCAATGGCTGCGCGGAGTAACGGATGATGAAAGCCTTCGCAACAGGATAGATAACCACTTCTGGTTCCGCGAATACGGCCTGCAGGACTGGAAGGAACGGCCGACCGGGCCTCCGTCCGTCCGGAAGGACAGCCGCTTCCTGTCGATCGAAACCCGGTTCGAAGTCCGGGCGAAAAACGGCGCTATACTGCCGATCCTACGCCGGGTGATTTTCGATGGAATCCTGCGTTTGCGTTGCGAATGGAGCGTTCCGCCGGAACTCTCCGACCTGCCGCGCCTGGGAATTGTATTGCCATTGAAAGAAGGATTCGAGAAAATCGCCTTTTTCGGGAACGGACCGCATGAAAACTACCGCAACCGGAACGCATCAGCGAAACTCGGCTATTACGAAAGTACGGTCACGCAACAATACACTCCATATCTCATGCCGCAGGAGTGCGGTAATCATACCGGAGTCCGTGATTTCCGAATCGAAAACCGGTCATATCTTCTTCAAATCCGGGCCTTTCCGGAGATGGAATGTTCAGCCCTGCACTTCACTCCGAAGGATTTCAACACGCACCTTCATGCGCATGAGCTGGACAACCGTCCCGAAACCTATGTTTCCTGCGACGCCTTCTCCCGGGGCCTCGGGACGACCCGTTGCGGCTCGGATACGCCACTGGAGTGCCGGATACAGCCGGGCGTCTATACGCTCGACCTTGAACTGGAATACACACGGCTTCCGAAGAAAATTTGACCCCTGATGCGGAAACGTCGACGGTGAATGCGTAATCACTCCATGCATCCGCCGTTCATATTTCCGGGTTATTGCGACATTTTGAGAACAATATGCTCAATGGCACGGTCGCTATTTTTCCTTAATCTGCTCAGGATTGGGCACCAGAGTCTCGCAGTATTGCTGCAACGTGGCTTTGTCTCCAGCTTTGACGCGATAGATGATCAACGGCACCAATAATTCGAATCGCTTGGCTTTAAAATATTTATCTTTCAGCAGTTCGCGGTAAATGGCGCCGCTCACTTCGTCAGCGCAGGCAGGCTATTCGGCAAATCCCATTCGCCAAAGAACCGCGCCATAGCGCGCCGGTTTAAGAACTCACATGAATTGTTTTTTAGAGTATAAATTGGCTGAATCTGCTATTTAAAGAAAGATTTTATTTTTGTTTTAGATTTCTTCTGACCGAATTAACACAAATTATAGAAAACATCTACAAACATCATTGGCAACCTTTATTTAGGTTGTTCTGGTTGACCTGAGATTTGGTGGCTGAGACCTGAATTATCGGGCGTTTTTGATGCGCAAATGGCTGTTTTGAAAACTTTTGGATGAGAAGATTTTTTAGCCCTTTGGCCGAAAGGAATATTGCGTCTTCATTTATGAATATTGGGAATGATGTGAACGATTATATAGTCGTTCTCTTTGTGGATGGGATTTCTGTTGACTATTTTGTGGGAGAATTGTATGATGATTTATGGCAGAATTGTTCTGTCGGTCGGATCATTTGGAGATGATTGTTTTTTGGCAGACGGCTTATCGGTCGGATCATTTTTGCAGGTTATTCGGGGGAGTTTTTTGGATGTTTACGATGGCGAGGATTAAGGCTACGCGGGGTAAGGGGAAGGATTTTTTTCTCAATCATTTGTCGTGCGATGATTATTATTCGGAGAAAGAGCAGATTACTGGGAAGTGGCATGGGAGTCTGGCTAAGGAGTTGGGGCTGGAGGGAGCGGAGGTCTGGAGTAAGGAGTTCAGTTTGTTTCAGCAGAATTTGAATCCGGTGACGGGTGATAAATTGACGCAGCGGACGGTGGTGGGTGGGATTCGGTTTTATGATTTTCAGTGTTCGGCGCAGAAGTCGGTGTCGGTGATGAGTATGTTCGACGAGCGGTTGGTCGAGGCGCATCGGGAGGCGGTGTTGGTGGGGATGCGGGAATTGGAGAAATTTGCGGCGGTGCGGTTGCGGTCGGGCGAGAATGTTCATACGCAGAATCATGAGAATACGGGGCAAATCGTTTATGCGGAATTTCATCATGATGTGAGTCGGGCGCTTGATCCGCAGTTGCATACGCATAATGTCGTTTGCAACGTGACTAAGGATAAGGACGGCGTTTATAAGGCATTGGAGAATGCGGATATGTGCCAGGCAATTCGTTATTGCGGGCGGGCTTATCAGAATGAGCTGGCGCGGCGTTGTATCGAGCTCGGATATGAGATTGAGAATTCGCACGATTTTAAGGGCAAATTCAAGGGGTTTGAGATTAAGGGCGTGCCGGAAAATGTATTAGAAAAATTTTCGCAGCGGACGCGGGATATTGATGAGCAGATTGCCTTGAAAGAGCAGAAGCTCGGGCGTAGTCTGACGGCGGCGGAAAAGCATGAGATTTCGCTGGATACGCGTTCGCGGAAAATGTTGGAGAGCGATGCGGCCACGGTTCGTAAGGAGCAGCTGGGGCGGCTTGACTTCACAGAGTTGAAAGACCTCAAAGATTTGGCCGGGAAAGCAAGGGGATGCGAGGATTGCGCATCCTCGCGCTCTGCGGCCGAACGTCGGCCTCGATTGACTTTTGAGGAGATTATACCGGAGTTGTATGAAAATGCCAGTGTGTTGAGGCAGGATCAGGTGTTGGCCGAGGCGTTGACGCAGAATCTCGGGCAGCATACGCTTGAAATGTGGAAGCAGGCGTTGGCCCAGATGGAAGAATTATGGAATATCGGCGGCGAAGCGCATAATCCATACCTGAGCCCGGAAGCGATCATCGAGGCGGAGCAGTATGCCGTCGAGATCGTCGAGCAGGAATGTGATCAATTCGAGCCGTTGGGCGAGGGTTTCATACCGTTCGCGGGGCAGGCGAATCGAGACGCCCAGGCAGAGGTCATTAAGGGCATGTTGGAAAGTAAGGACCGTTACATGCTGTTGCGCGGGGTGGCGGGTTCGGGGAAAACTTCGACGTTGCAGGAGCTCTGCCGGGGGATGCGTTTGGGCGGGACGCAGGATATACGGTTGATCGCGCCGACCAACAGTGCGGCGGATGTGCTGAAATCGGAGGGTTTCAACAATGCTCAGACGGTGGCGAGTTTCATCATGAATCACGATGACATACCCCGGAAAAGCGTGGTGATTGTCGATGAAGCCGGACTGAACTCGTTACGCGAGGGCGTGGCCTTGCTTAAGGCGGCTAAGGAAAAGGATTTTCGATTGATCTTTGTTGGGGATTCGAGGCAGCATAGCGCGGTCGAAAATGGCGATTTTTTCAGGTTGCTGGAAAAGTTCTCGAATATCGACAAATTTTCGCTTACGGAAATTCATCGTCAGCAGGTGGCCGATTACAAGGCCGGGATTCAGGATTGCGCGGATGGGCGTTTTGGGGCGGCTTTCGAGCGTTTTGACCGCAATGAGTACATCCATGAGGCGCAAGCTGGCTACATCAGCCAGGCCGCGCAAAAATACCTGGAATTCACGGAAAACGGCAAGGATTTTTCACAGACTATTGCGGTAGCTCCGACGCACGATGAATGCGACCGCCTAACGGCGGCGATCCGGCTGCGCTTGAAACTCGGCGAAACGGTCGATTTGCCGTTCGTGTTTCGCTCGGCGCAATGGTCGAAGGCGAAACTCGGCAACCTCAAGAACTACGAGCCCGGCCAGTCGGTGATGTTCGTTCGCAAGCTCAAAGATGTGGCGAATCCGGGCGATATGGTCACGGTGGAAACGATCGAGGGAACATATCTGCATTTGAGCAATGGCAAACAGCTCCATATCTCGAAAGCCGGGGATTTTCTGGTGGCGGGCGAAAAGCGCCAGATTGAACTCAAAATCGGGGATATTATCCAGTTCAAAGTGAACCTGCGCGACCGCAAGATTTATAACGGTAATCTCGCGTGCATAACGGATTCGCCGGGCGTGGTTCAGTTGCTCAATCAGAACATGCAGCCGGTCAAGGACGGTCTGCGTGAGCTGCCGCCGGACTTCGCCGGGTATGATTATGGCTGGGTGACGACCTCGCACAAGTCGCAGGGGCGTACCGCCAATAATGTGATCGTGGCCGCACAAAAGCTCGACCAGAAACCCTTTTACGTGGCTTGTAGCCGCGGACGGCGCAATTTGGCGTTGTTCTGTCCGGATAAGGATTATCTGCGCAATAATCTGCTCCGAAGCAACTCGGATCGTTTGACCGTCCATGAGGTGCGGAAGCGTCAGTATATCGGGAAAATCCCCGCGCTGCCGACAAAGCCGCATATCGACCTGGATCAGATACAGCAGGATCGGCAGGAGTATAAGCATAAATTCGAGCAGGAAAAGAGTGCT
Organism: Victivallis vadensis; assembly: GCA_040394635.1. Classification (GTDB taxonomy): domain Bacteria; phylum Verrucomicrobiota; class Lentisphaeria; order Victivallales; family Victivallaceae; genus UBA5239. The sequence goes on from JBEBRW010000023.1 coordinate 69,608, forward strand.
TATAACCAGCGTTTGGATGAGTACCACGATGCCATGGCCGACAAGCGAAAAACAGCCAAAGAATGCTATGCAAAAATCGATGAGCTCAAAAGTCAGATTGAGGATTTGAAAGGCCGTTTTAAGCACATAAGGTGGAGCGAAATATCCCTGATCGATAAAATAAGCAATCGCCTGGCCGAGCGCAAAAATAATAAGTTACGCGCTGAAATCAAGACGCTTGAGAATGAGGCTGAAAAATGCAGAATCATAGCGATTTATGCCGAGCACGATATCAGCCGGATGCAAAAGCCGACGTTTGACATGCCGCCGGAAGCGCCGTTGAAATTTCCGCAACGCCTGGCGGCGTGGAGCGGCCGGGTCATCCGGCAAGCTCAATCCAAGCTCACCGAAATCGATCATTTGCTGGTGCGCTTTGCCAAAAACAAGACGTTTGAAACGTTCAACGACTGGTGGCGGAACACCCGTCCGGGCGAAATGCCGCACGTGCGGCAAATGACCTGGCAGATCAGCCGGGTCAACACGCTGTCCGGCAGCGACCTGAAGAAACTGCGTGAGCTCCCGAAAACCGAGGAGCAATACAAGGTTTTCAACCGAGCCAAAAAAGCGGTTGTATCCCGAATGGATATCTATCGCGGCGGCGCGCTCCGTCAAATCCGCCGGGAACATGACGAACGTGTCCGGATGATGCAGCAGGCCATCGAGCGTGAGGCACAACGTCTCGAGGAGTACAAGGCCGTGCCGAACGCTGTTCTGAATCAGAAACTGTGGGGCAAAGCATTCTCCTACGGTAAGTTCTCTGAATACGATCAGCAGTATCGGCAGGCCATTGCAACCGCCAAGGAAAGCGCCAATGAGCAGTTCTGCGAGAAAATGGAGTTCAAATTCGTCCGGGAGGGCGATCTGAATCCGATGAAAGTTCCGCCTCAGCTCACTGCCAGCGAAATCGATCAGTGGCTATTGTCGCGCACCGATGCCGGTAAGCTCAACACTCTCCTTGAAACTTCCTGCAGCCGTCAGCACGAGCTCCAACTGGAACAGCAACGCCGTCAGGAACAAGCCCGCGCTGAAAAAGAACGCCAAGAACAGGAACGCCGCGCCGCCGAAGCTGCCAGGCAGCGAGCTCAGGAGCAAAAATGGAAGGATGCCTGGAAAGAATTTGACACGAAATGGCAAGAGTACCGGGATAAGAATTCACCGAAGCAGGAACTCAACTCGCGTGAAGCATCCTATCTCAAGATACAGGAGCGGCGGCGGGCGGAACATCAGTTACCGCAGGAAGCACCTTCATGGATGCTGAACGAGGATGAACTCGCGGAACGGCTGCGAGACAATGAGATCGAGCGCCTCAAGCAAAGGCTTGACATTCGTGCGGAAGATGTAGAAGCTCCCGCAGGGTCAGCAACGCGGATAATTCATGAGATTCAGATGGGTCATCTTCGGGAAAGGCTTCAGGAGTATGACCGAGAAATTCTGTCGGACAAACTGCCGGAATGGATGGCGGAGCGAAAACCGACGCCCGAGCTCAAATTGAAGATACGGAACAGTCTCTATCGTATACACGGTTACGCGCCCGGCGCGGAAAACAGCAATATAGACCCGGTTGACCGGGATCAGATGCTTGAGCGGAAACAAGCGGCGGAAAATGAATACGCCGAGTACGAAGAAAACCTGAAGCCGAAACGGATCACGGCGAAACAGTGTCAGGAGTTGGATAAATTCGTCGACGCAGGCTATATCGAATCTTATTCCAGGAGTTTGACCAAGGATCAGGCGGAAGCCAAAATTGCCGATCTCTGGGTAGAGGCACGCGAGGTCAGCCGTCAAAATCAATTGGAACGGGAACGCCAACAACGCGAAGCTCAAGCCAAGAAAAATAGAAGCCGCGGTATGGATTTATGAGGAGGTGATATAGAAATAAAGATTCCGCCCGTTGGGCAGCCAGCGCAGTTCACGCGCTGGACCGTGAGCGGCAACGTGCCGCTGCGAAGTTACTTTTAAGCACAAAATAAGGAAATCGAAAAAATGACAGGCACCATCACAGAAAACAAAGAAATGACACTTTACCGCAAAGAAAATCTCCGGTTGCAGGAGAAAGAACGACAAATCCGCAAGTACCTCACCGATATCGCCGACAGCGAAGTGTCCCGGTTCGATATCGGGAAACTCCTGGGCGAAATCCGCCGCGAACAATTATTCATCCACCTGTTTAAGACATTTGATGAATACGTTCAAATCCGCTTCGGATTCAAGAAATCCTACGCATCACACATGGAAAACGCCTGGCACATTCGGCACGCACTGGAAATCGAGCAGGAAAAAGCCCCTGGTCAATTCGATCTGCCGCGCAGTATCGAGGCCACCTACAAGCTCAAAAAAGCTGGCTCATTGGAAAAACAGATCGCGCTTTTGACACGCCTGAAATCGGAAGGTCGTGAACCGACAACGGAAGCCATCATGTCATGTCTCCCGAAACCCGAGGAATCGGCCAGAACAAAGAAAAGCCGTTTCCCTGAGTTCAAGCGTCTTTTGAACAAAGTCAAAACCGCCTGTCTGGATACTTCCGACTATGGTGAAGACCGTTCATTGCTGCTGGAGGAGGTTCAGGCCGTGCTCCAGGAACTGAATGCCTTTCAGGAAAAACTGCTGGAACAGCCTGCCGAGGCGGAAATTCCGTCCGAATAACCCAAGGAGGAAATAAATATGGATGAGAAAGGATGGGATGCCGTAGACATGAAAACAGTGATTCCGCGCCTGTGGTTGCGGATGGAGGCCGAAAGCTTCGCTCTTTCCTGGGCTTTGATCACGCAGCTCCGGGCTTCGGAGGATTTTCTGTCGCTGTCATTTATGTGCGAATTCGGGCAGGTCCGAATTTCCTCCTCCGGCTCCCTCAAAAAACTATTCGAATATCTCCTGTGGGAAAAAGTCCGGTACATTGACGGTCGGCAGTTCACCTGCCAACTGACCTTCGCCTAAAGCAGTTTAGAATTCTAAACAGTTAGCGCAACAAGCCCTCAGGAAACCTCATAAAAACCCAACATCCGTGCCTCGGTGTGGTAGTACCACACCGAGGCACGGTATTTTAAACTAAAATCTCATATCGGTTATTGATTTTTCTTAATTTTGATATATACTATTGATATATATCATAAATAACTCTGCGAGGTGTAAAATGGATATTGCAAAAGTTTTTAAAACGGGGCGGTCACAAGCGATACGTATTCCCAAAAAATATCGTTTCAAGAGTAATACCGTGACCATTCGCAAGCAAGGCGACAGTATCATACTGACGCCGCAGCAAGATATAACCTGGGATGATTTTTTCAAAAATCATAGCTGTCCGGATTTTACGCTTGAACGGGAAAATGCTCAGGGCGCTCAGGATCGGGAGTTTTTTCAATGAAGCAACTTTATATGCTGGATACGGATACCTGCAGCTATATTATCCGCGGAACGAGTGATATCCTGAATAAGCGTATCAAAGAGCACAAGCACAGTCTTTGCATTTCTTCAATAACTTTAGCCGAGCTGCTTTTTGGAGTCGCCAAAAAAGAATCGCAACGTCTTGCTGATTCCGTGGGACTATTTCAGCAATTGGTTGAAATCAGGCCATGGACCCCGGAAGCGGCTGAACATTATGCAACCATACGGAATCATCTTGAAAAATCCGGCCAGCCGATAGGCAATATGGATATGCTCATTGCCGCTTCCGCATTGGCCGAAAATGCTGTATTGATCACCAACAATAAATCTCATTTTTCCAGGGTGCCGGATTTGAATATCGAAAACTGGCTGGAGTAACGTATTTTTAGCGTTTTGAGTTCAGGTAGGCTTGGCGATAGCGGCGGAGCGCCGGATTGGAGTGACCGGGAAATTCTCCGGCTTCGAGTTGCTCATCCGCAGTTTTCGGCAATGGGTGCGCTTTGATGAAATCCTGTTTGGCGGCGGTTTTCGCGGTTTTCGGGCGGTAGCCGAGCTGTAGATATTTCTGTAAGCAAGAATCGTATTCTTCGCCCCAGCGAATACTCCTTGAATTCATGTTTTCGTGTCGCTTTTGGTGCTGGAAACAGAATTTTAAGGCATCATCCAGTACCAGGGATGCAGGAACCGTTTGAAATGATTGTAGGGAACATGACCAATGCGTTGTAATTTCGTATAACCGGATATGGCTTTGCTCAGGTGACAGACCCCGGATTTTCAAGACTTCGCCAATGGTCCGGTAGATGTGATGAATCTTTTCCGGTAGGAACTCAGGTGGGGCTGGCAGTTGCTCCGCAAGCTGGAAACATAGCTTGGTATCCGTTTTGCCTGTGAGCTCAAAACTTTGAATTTGCAGCAGATAGGATTCATTGCCTGAATCCACTTCGTGTTCCATGCAATGAAAATAGTAGCGGATCAGGTTCCGGCAGATCGTCGCCAACATTTCCTCTAATGACGCCGGAGTGTCATTTGGACAGAAAATATTGAGAGCTTCGGTATCAACCAGAACCGAATCCAAGGTTGCGGCTTTTTGAATCTGCCGATATTGTGACTGAAGATTATTCATGAAAGTCCGGAGGTGCAGGCCAATACGGCCTGCCGCAGAGGTCTGGAGGCTGCGGAAGCCGCCAGATTATTCCGGAATACCGTTCAACATCAGTTCCCGAACGCTTTCCGGGGTGATGCGAATAAGGCGCGGACTAATCTTCACCGCTTTCAGGTGCCCGGCGCGAATATATCGGTTCACTGAATTGACCGAAACGGATAACATTTCGGCGCATTCGCGGCGCGTGAGCGGTTTATCCGATTGGACAGATTTGCCGATCGCATCCAGCAGGATTTCCGGGGACAGCCCCGGCAGATACGGCTGGAGGACATTGACGGCAGTCTTCA
>JBEBRW010000024.1:0-71854 GCA_040394635.1 Victivallis vadensis
CGAAATGCTTGATCGCGTACTCCGCGCGCTCGTCACGATAATCCTTGTAACTTTTGCAACCGGCCAGGCAGAGCACCAGGGCAGCCCCGATCATCAAGTGTGTCTTAATTGACATCTTTATCCCTTTTTATTTTGCTGGATTATTAATAATGATTTTAATGTTTATTAAAAAATTAAAGATAAATATACACATCATTTGATAATAAATCAAGAAAGATGGAAACAAAATAAGAAAAAAAATGGCTTATATGATTAAAATGTAAGATTGAGAGCGAAACTGGAGGCTGTTCGGCAGGAGTTGCAATTCCGGAAATCGGGCTAATTTGTTAATAGATATTAAAGTATATAATTCATAAAGGGATGAATTTTAATACCGAATTGCAATCATAAAGCTTGTAGCCGGTTTGATCTTGCGGATATAAATTTGGCCTGATTCGCAGCCGCTGATGTATAAGGAATATTTCCGGGGATTTTTGGGATAAATCCCGGATGGGCAGTTGAATTTAGCGGAGTATAGGGTTATATTATAATGTATATTTTTAGTGAATTCTCAGGATGGACGAGTAATTCAGAAGAGTGTTTGAGCCGCCCGCCATGAAGTCGCAAAATCATGGCAGGCGGCGGTTTTTTTATGAAATCTGTTTGAATATTGCAGACAATGTCAATTAAGTCCAGAAGTATAAAAATAAAGAAAGGAAATTGATTGATGAATCCGAATGATGTGAATTCGATGGTGGCGGTGGAAGCAAAATCGAAAATCGATACGAATGAAATCCGTAAAGTGAGTTTCTGGGTCAGTCAGATATTTATCCTGGCGGCAACGGTGGCGGGGGTGTACCTGGCGGCTAATCAGGGGTTCCGGCAGGCGATTGCCTATGAGAAATTGATGGGGGACAAAAGCAATTATTATCTCCGGCTGTCGCTGCGGAATGAGATCAGCGACAATATCGAGTTGGTTCGCGAGTATATCAAGCGGATCGAAACGGGCGGGCCGGCTGCGCGCAAAGCGCCGTTCAAACTGGAGACGTTTATCTGGGAAAGCATGAAATTTTCCAGTGCGACTTTGGAAACGCCGTCCGATCTTTTGACGGAGAGCCGGAATTTCTATCGTACAGTGGCGGATATACAGGAAAAGGTCAGTACGTTGACTTTTGGCGTGGAAACCGCCAAGAAGCAGCTTACGGAGCTGATCGACCGTATGGAAAAGGATGTCCTGCCGCGTTTTGACGCCAATATCAAGGCGCTTAGCGAGCACCTGGCAAAAAACGATATCGCATTGTAGAAAAAGAATTTCGCCGTCCTAAGATTCTTCTCGCTCTAAAACGTTATTGAGCTCAAGGGTGATGACGACTCCACCTTTCCGCTCAATGTTCGCAAAAACAAAGAGCTGCCGCTGTCTTTGTTTTCTGCAAACCTCGCTCTCAGGTGAATTGTAAATTTCAGGGTAGCGCCGCTGTGCGGCTTACGGTTTATTCCGCCTTGGAGGCGGGCAGCGCTGTCCGCGCGCTGCACTGCGTCCGGGCAAGCGCCCGATGGCGGATTTTTTTAAAATTCCTTCTTTATTTTGCCATTTATTTATAAAGAGGGGCTTGATATTTCTCAATAAATCACTATAATAGTAATATGAACAAATTACCGGCACAAAAAGTAGATGGTTTAATCGACGGAATGGCCGTCCTTCAGGAATTGGCCTCCGATCGTAATCCCGTTTCCGGACTCGCCCTGGCGAAAAAATTGAACATGAGCCCGGTGCGTGTCAACCGTTTGTTGAAAACATTTGCGTATCTGGGGTATGCGTACCAGACCACTTCGCGCAAATATATGGTAGGGCCCGGAATTCACGTGATGGCCGCGCAGACCTTGAATGCGTCGGGCCTGTTGCGCCGGGCATTTGAGCATCTGGAGCAGTTGGGTCATGAGGTGCCCACGGTGGCGCTGGGGGTGTTGTGGAAAAAACAGGTTTGTTACCTTTTTCATAAGAGCCGGAGCATGTCGATGGGGCAGGGAATCGGCAGCAAAATTTTGTATGCGGCCGATAATTCCAGCATCGGGCTGGCATTGCTGGGGGAATTTTCGGACGAAACGGTTAAGAAATTATATGAAGGAGAGGATACCGGGGAATTGCTGAAGCATTTGCGGCTGGCCCGCAAAAACGGCTATGCGTTGATCCATCACGAGGACCACTACAGTCTGGCGGTGACGATCGGGCGTCCGGCATACGCGGCGCTGGCGGTATCCGGCATGACTTCACTGGACGAAATACCGCGTTTGGCGGATAAATTGAAACAATATGCTCAAATCATTGAAGCAAAAGGATAAAAGATCATGAAAACAATTGAACATCAAGTGGAATTTTGTGTGATCGGCGGCGGTCTCGCCGGGATGTGCGCGGCCATCGCGGCGGCGCGGCATGGCGTCAAAACATTGCTGATGCATGAGCGTCCGGTGCTGGGGGGCAATGCCTCCAGCGAGATCCGGATGTGGATCTGCGGTGCGCATGGCAACCTCGAAACCGGGCTGGTCGAAGAGTTCCGTCTGGAAAATCTTTACCGCAACACTTACCCGTGTTACTCGGTATGGGACAGCGTGCTTTATGAAAAGGTGCGCTTCCAGGAAAACCTGACGCTGGTGCTGAACTGCTCCTGTCAGGAAGTCGAAATGGATGGCTCGAAGATCAAAGCGGTCAAGGGGTATCAACAGACTACCCAGCAGTATCACCGGGTCGAGGCGAAAATCTTCGCGGACTGCTCGGGCGACAGCGTGCTGGCGCCGCTGACCGGGGCCGAGTTCCGGGTCGGTCGCGAAGCCCGCGGCGAATTCAATGAATCGATCGCGCCGGAACAGGCCGACCGTAAAACCATGGGAATGAGCTGTCTGATCCAGGCCCGCGAAACCGATAAGCCGCAGCCGTACACTCCGCCGGCCTGGGCCAATAAATATACGAAGTCGAGCGATCTGCCGCACCGTCTGCGCGATTTCAGCGAACGCGAGAATTTCTGGTGGATGGAGCTCGGCGGCGAGCACGATTCGATTGCCGACACCGAAGAACTGCGCGATGAACTGCTGAAGGTCGCTTTCGGCGTCTGGGATTATATGAAGAACTATTGCGAAAACCGCAGCGCCGAGAACTGGGTACTCGACTGGGTCGGCTTCCTGCCCGGCAAGCGCGAAAGCCGCCGTTACGTGGGCGACTACATTGTCAATCAGAACGACGTCACCGCCGAGGGTAAGTTCGATGACATTATCGCTTACGGCGGCTGGACCATGGACGATCACCACCCGGGCGGACTGCACACCACCGAAAAGCCGACCATTTTCCACCCGGCCCCGTCGCCGTACGGCCTGCCGTATCGGTCGCTTTATTCGAAGAACATCGACAACCTGATGTTTGCCGGGCGCAATATCAGCGTGACCCACGCGGCGATGAGCTCGACCCGGGTTATGGCCACCTGTGCCACGCTCGGGCAGGCTGCCGGGGTCGGCGCGATGCTGGCGGTTAAGAACAATACCTCGCCGCGCGGCGTCTATGAGAAATATGTGCGCGAGCTCCAGAATATCCTGATGGATGACGACAGCTGGCTGCCGGGCCTGCAGCGTCCGGTCAGCGCGATTTCCGCCAATGCGAAGCTGAGCGCTTCCAACGGCGCGGCGGATGTCCTGCGCAACGGTTACGACCGCCCCATCGGCGGCGAAACCAACGCCTGGGTTTGTTCCAGCGGCGACTGGGCCGAGTACGATTTCGGCAAGCCGGTCGACATCAGCGAAATCCGCCTGACCTTCGACAGTGACCTTGAGCGCCCGAAATGGAACATGATCTCCAATTATGCGTTGAATTCGCCGTGGATGACTTTCGTGCCGCCGGCCACGCTGGTGCAGGGGTATCATATCGAAATCACGGATGAAAACGGCAAGGTCAGGGAAATTTTCCGGACCGCCAACAACTACCAGCGCTTGAACAAGATCGCTGCCAGCGGCAAAGCCGTGAAGGTGAAGCTGGTGATCGACCAGTTGCGGAGCGAAGGACCGAAAAAGGTCTTCGCCTTTGAGGTCAAGTAAAATTTCTTAAGAAGAAAACATTAATTGGCGGTCCGGGTGGCCGCCAATTTTGTTTTATAGGGCATTGATCAGTTCGGCGTAATCCAGCAGGAGCCGATCGCCGAACTGAGCGAAATAATCGCCATCCATGTAGACGGCAAACGTCGTGATGCTGCGGATACCCAGTCCATGATAGGCCGCCAGGTCGCGTTTCAGAATTTCGCGGGTTACCGGGGACTGCCGGAGCGGTTTGGTCCAGTTGCTGAAAAGGGAAATATCGAGCCAGTATTCCAGGGTGTGCGTTGTTTCCGGCGGGAAAATCTCGAGTAACCCCTGCAAAGTCTGCCAGTACTGGCGGTTCGTACTGCAATCCGGGTTATCAATACTATGATAGTAGCAGCGGCGGATCGGAGCGTATTCCAGAAAAACCCCTTCTGCCGGTTTCACTTCCTGTGGCACGGTCATGGTGGAGTGATACGCCAGGAAGGCCGCACTGCCGAGCGGGTCCGTCCGGCGCACACCTTCGGCAATATGGTTGGCGGTCAGCAAACCCTGATCCGCCGCCGACAGCCGTGAACAGGTTTCGCAATGACAGCAGCTCGACTGCGCATCCTCGCCCCAGAAAAAATAACGGTGGGTCGAGGGCGCCAGCCTTGCCGCCAGTGCCGCCGCATTTTCCTCCAGATGGCCGGTTAATTCCTGATTGGAAATGCACCAGTTGCCGGATTCACGGCGCTGGCCGTTTTGCCAGGTGAAATACTCCGGATGTTCGGCAAACAGCCTGCGGTTCAGCAGCTCATCGACCACGTGCAATTCGTATTCGTAGTCCAATGGCACAGACTGCAAACCGGTCGTAAAGGCTTTGGACACGGTCGTGCCGAGGGCGGCCATTACGTCGTGCCGGGCTCCGCCGCCGGAATGCAGGCCGAGAGTATTGAGTGAATTCCGGCGCATGATTTCCGGCCAGTCGGCATTTCTGAAGTCCGCGGGAGTGATAACGATTCCTTTGTGCATTTGTTCTTGCCTCCGTAATTAATTTGGGGTCACATCATTCATTATACGGGTTTGCAATTTGAAAACAAGATGCTAGAATAAGAAAATAAGCTTGTTTGTATGTGTAAATCGGGCAAAACATGAGTATTTCGCGCAAATTCGATATTTACAACGAGGAATGCGTCGTCTCTTTTTCGAATGAAGGGGACGAGCGGCTTTATATGCCGTTGTGCGGAATCACGCATTGCCGCCCGAACTATCACATCGAACGCCGGAATTCCTGCGAGTGCGTCGTCGAATACATTGTTCGCGGTTCCGGCGTGTTCCGGACCAACGGGTTGGAGTTCCATCCCATTGCCGGCGATGTCTATATCGCTCATATCGGTACGAATCATGCTTACCGGACTTCCGCCCGTGAGCCCTGGGAAAAAATCTGGTTCAACCTGCAGGGAACCCTGGTCGGGGAACTGGTCCGGATCTATGGCCTGGAAAATACCCATTATCTGCCTCAATGCAATCAGGAGGAACTGTTTCGCTCCTGCCTCGAGGAAATGCGCTCCCACCCCGAGCAAGCTCATGAAACCGCGACTTTGACGGCTCACCGGCTCTTTTTTCATTTGGGCAAACACGCCGCCGGCGGCGACCACAACCGGACGGCAGTGGAGATCAAGCGCTACATTGATAACCGTCTGTACGGACCGGTAACGATCGGCGAACTGGCCGCGCTGCTCGGTAAGTCGCCGTCTCAGGTCAACCGGATCTTCCATCAGGAATACGGCATTTCCCCGTATCGATATTTCATGGACAAGAAGCTGGAGTTGGCGAAAATCATGCTGGAGCAAACCAGTAAATCGGTCAAGGAAATTTCCGGCGAGCTGAATTTCGCCGATGCCTGTTATTTCTCGAATCTCTTCAAAACGCGCTACCGCGTATCGCCCCGGGCCTTCCGGCGGCACCGGAGTAGTGCCAGTCTCAACTAAATACTTTTTTATCCATTTGTTTGAAATTTTTTTTGACATTCGGTCAGTGAGGTGTATATTATCGACTTAATGATCGATGTTTCCGCTTGAGGCTGGGGAACGAGCTGAGCGGAGCTTAATTTGTCAACCCAATAAAGGAAAATTGCAATGGCTATCAAAGTTGGTATCAACGGATTCGGGCGCATTGGCCGCATGGTCTTCCGCGCTGCAATCAAGAACTTCCAGGACATCGAAATCGTCGGGATCAACGACCTTCTCGATCCGGATTATCTGGCTTACATGCTGATGTACGATTCGGTACACGGCCGTTTCTGCGGCGAAGTCTCCGTCGAAGGCAACACCCTGGTTGTTAACGGCAAGAAAATCCGCCTGACCCAGGAAAAAGATCCGGCCAACCTGAAGTGGAACGAAGTCGGCGCCGATATCGTCGTCGAATCCACCGGTCTCTTCCTCGACAAGGAAACCGCTGCTGCCCATATCAAGGCCGGCGCCAAGAAAGTCATCATGTCCGCTCCGTCCAAAGACGACACTCCGATGTTCGTTTTCGGCGTGAACTGCCAGAAATATGCCGGTGAGACCATCATCTCCAACGCCAGCTGCACCACCAACTGTCTGGCCCCGATCGCCAAGGTCCTGAACGACAAGTTCGGTATCAAGCGCGGCCTGATGACCACCGTGCACGCTGCCACCGCCACTCAGAAGACCGTTGACGGCCCGTCCAAGAAAGATTGGCGCGGCGGCCGCGGCATTCTCGAAAACATCATCCCGAGCTCCACTGGTGCCGCCAAGGCTGTGGGCAAGGTTCTTCCTGAACTGAATGGCAAGCTGACTGGTATGTCGATGCGCGTGCCGACCTCCGACGTGTCGGTGGTTGACCTGACCGTCGAACTGAACAACCCGGCTTCCTATGATGATATCTGCAAGGCCATGAAGGCCGCCAGCGAAGGCGAACTGAAGGGCGTTCTCGGCTACACCGAAGACAAGGTGGTCTCCACCGACTTCCGCGGCGAAGCCCGTACTTCCGTTTTCGACAAGGGCGCCGGCATCCAGCTCGACCCGACCTTCGTCAAGGTTGTGTCCTGGTATGACAACGAATGGGGTTATTCCAACAAGGTTTTGGAAATGATCCGCGTCATGGCTTCCAAATAACTGTTTGGACCTGAACGAATACGCCGCGGGGCGGGTGGTAAATGCCGCCCGTCCCGCTTTACTTTTTTAACGACCGGAGATAAAAAATGAATATCGACAAGAAAACTGTAAAAGATATCAATCTGCAGGGTAAGCGCGTGGTCATGCGCGTGGACTTCAATGTGCCGCTGAAAAACGGCGTGGTTACCGATGATACCCGTATCACCGCCGCCATCCCGACCATCAAATACATCCTCGAAAACGGCGCTTCGCTGGTTCTGCTGACCCACCTGGGCCGTCCGGACGGCAAAGTCGCTCCCGAATTCAGCGTCAAGCCCGCCGCCGACCACCTGGCCAAGCTGCTGGGCAAGGAAGTCAAGTTCGCCAATGATTGCATCGGCGATGCCATCGTGGCCCAGGCCAATGCCCTGAAAGCCGGTGAAATCATGGTCTGCGAAAATACCCGCTTCCACAAAGAAGAAGATATGAAGACCAAGACCCCGGAAGACAAGGCCACCATGCGCAAGTTCGCCGCTGAACTCGCCAAGCTCGGCAACGTCTATGTGAACGACGCGTTCGGCACTGCCCACCGCGCCCACGCCTCCACCGCGGTCATCACTGAATTCATGGACAAAGCCAGCTGCGTGGCCGGTTTCCTGATGGACAAAGAACTCCAGTACCTCGGCAAAGCCGTGGCCAACCCGGTCAAACCGTTTGTCGCCATCATCGGCGGCGCCAAAGTTTCCGGCAAGCTTGAAGTTTTGATTTCGCTGATGGAAAAGGTCGATACCATCCTGATCGGCGGCGGCATGGCCTATACGTTCCTGAAGGCCCAGGGCCATAACATCGGCAAGTCGCTCTGCGAAGATGAACTGATCGACACTGCCAAAGAAACGCTGAAGAAAGCCGCTGAAAAAGGCGTGAAATTCATGCTTCCGGTCGACAATATGATCGCCGACGCTTTCTCCAACGACGCCAACACCGAAGTTTGCGGCAATGATATCAAGGACGGCTGGATGGCGCTCGACATCGGTCCGAAGACCATCGAAGCCTATGCAGCGGAAATCGCCAAGGCCAAGACGGTGGTCTGGAACGGCCCGATGGGTTGTTTTGAAATGCCGAAGTTCGCGGCCGGCACCATGGGTGTCTGCAAGGCCGTGGCCGACAGCGACTCGGTGAGCATCATCGGCGGCGGCGACTCCGTGGCGGCCGTGAACCAGAGCGGTCTGGCCGACAAGATGAGCCACATTTCCACCGGCGGCGGCGCCTCCCTCGAATTCCTCGAAGGCAAGGAACTCCCCGGCGTGGCCTGTCTGGCGGACGCGTAATCAATTAAGAATTAAGAATTAAGAATTAAGAATTAAATTGTCTGACTTGTCCGACTTGTCCGATATCTGAGAATCAAGGAAATACTATGTCAAGAAAAGTAATTATTGCGGGTAACTGGAAGATGAACCAGACCGCCAAGGAAGCCAAGACCCTGGTCAATGAACTGAAACCGTTGGTTGCCGGTATCGATAAATGCGATATCGTGGTCTGCCCTCCGTTTACCTCGATCGCCGCCGCGGTGGAAGCCGCCGCCGGTTCGAATGTCAAAGTCGGTGCGCAGAATGTGCATTGGGCCGAATCCGGAGCCTTCACCGGCGAAATTTCCGCTGCCATGCTCAAGGAACTCGGCGTTGAGTACGTGATCCTCGGTCACAGCGAGCGCCGTCAGTATTTCGGCGAAACCGATGCTACCGTGAATCAGCGCCTGAAAGCCGCTCTGGCCGCCGGCCTGAAACCGATCGTCTGTGTCGGCGAACTGCTCGAAGAACGCGAAAGCGGCAAGACCGAAAAGGTCCTCGATACCCAGCTTAACGGCGGTCTCGAAGGCATTCCGGCCGCCGCCATGCCCGGTATCGTGATCGCTTATGAGCCGGTCTGGGCCATCGGCACCGGCAAGACCGCGACCCCGGAACTGGCCGAAGAAACCCATGCCTTCATCCGCGTCCGCCTGAACGATATGTTCGGCAAGGAAATCGGTGAACAGGTCCGGATTCAGTACGGCGGCAGCATGAAAGCCGACAACGCCACCGCCCTGGTTGCCCAGCGCAACATCGATGGCGGGCTGATCGGCGGCGCCAGCCTGAAAGCCGGCAGTTTCGCCGATCTGATCAAAAATGCGATTGCCTGATCGTTGAATTTAGCGGAAAAAGCATAATTTTCCGAAAAAATTCTTGAGTTTGCAGCCGTTGTTTGGAAAAATCGTTTGATTTTTTTGACAACGGCTGTATTAGTAACTCACTTTAGGTTTTTAATAAAAAGGAAGACAGGTACGTATTTATGAATGCATTTGTGATTGTCTTGTATACTCTGGTGATCGTGGTTTCGTTGCTGTTGATCGCCTTGATTCTGGTACAGCAGCCGAAAAGCGGCGGCTTCGGCAGCACGTTCGGCGGGCTCGGCGAGTCGGTGTTCGGTGCTCACGCGATCGGACATATGACCAAACTGACGGTTATTTTCACGACGATATTTTTCGTATTGACTCTGACATTGGCGATTGTGATATCGCATATGCCGACCAAGGCGAGTGTGGTAAGTACGACCAATGTGGTTGTCGACACTCCCGAAGCGGCGCCGGCTTCCGATGCGGTCAATGAACTGAAACCGTTGGTTGCTCCGGCTACGGAAGCGGCTGAACAAAAGTAAAATATCCTTTATTTTTGGATATTGCAGTTTGCTTTTTGTTTTGACATGAAATATAATGTACTGGAAAACAGCCTGGAAAATTAGACAGGAGGACCCTGATGTATAAGACATGTTTAGTGGCAGTTATTGCCGGGATGCTGTGTGTCAGCGCCTGGGCTCAGAGATCTGAGTTCAACGTTTCGGTTAAAGTTGAGTTTCTACCGACTCCGGTATATGTGTTGACGAACTATGACAATGAAGTTCCCAGTCTCAAAGTGCAATGGTTGGCCATTAAAGTAACTTATACTCCTCCCGGCATTAAAGACGGCAAGGACTATGCCTGGGTCGATGATATCCGCATGGAAACGGAACTGATGTTCTCCGCCAAGTACAATAATCAGGAAATCATGGCTTATACCACCGGCAGAGTCGACTTCTGGGCCATCCAGCTCGATGGTCAAAAACACCAGGCCATGATGCTTCTCCCTCCTCAAGTCCTCCAGCGTTACGGCAATCAGACCGTCAACAATTACAGAAAGCTGAAAATTTATACCCGCGTCAAATTTATCAATACCAAGAATAACGCTGTCCTCGGTACGGTGATCGCCGGCGGAAGCGGCAGCGACAAAGAGTCGGACATCAATGCCGCGTTTAACCAGGTGTCAAGCCCCGTGGCCGCGGTTTTGAGGCTGCCGAACCTGGTTTTGCCGGTGGAAAAGACCCCGTGGAGCCTTATTAACCTGGACTCCTACGATATGATCAAGCCGCGCAATGACGGGAATAATTAAGTTATGGCAAAGAAAGAAAATACCATTTTAACGATTGATATTGGCGGCGACAGCCTGAAAATGGCGGAATTCATGGTTCAGCCGGATAATTCGGGCATGCGCCTGATGCGTTTTGGCGTCAAGGAATACAGCGATGAGCAGAAGGAGCAGCCGCTGGATAAAACCTTCAGTGAACTTTTCCCGAATATGCTGGAAGAATACGGTTTCGTATCCAGTTCCGTCATGGTTTCGATTTCGGGACAGGTCGCGTTTGCCCGTTTGAGCAAACTGCCGCCGCGCAATGACGACAAGAGCAAAATCCGCAATGTGATCGATTTCGAAGCCAAGCAGACCATCCCGTATCCGATGAACGAAGTGATCTGGGATTCGCAGCTGGTGGTGCGCCACCGCGATTTGGAAGTCAAGCCTGAGGAGCCCAAGGAGCCGGAAGCCGAAAAGGTGGAAGATCCGGAAAATCCGGCCGTCGAAGAAGCCGCGCAGTCCGGTGAGGAAATGGAAGCCCTGATCGTGGCGGTGAAAAAGGACCTGCTTACCGACATTGCCGAATTGATCGAGGATCATGGCAAAACCGTGTCGGCGATTGAAATTGCCGCTACCGCTTCTTATAATGCTGCCCGCGCCATTCAGCTCGGGGAACAGGGTTGCGATATGATTCTGAATATCGGCGGCCGCTGTTCGAGTCTGATTTTTGTGGACCACAGCCGTATTTTCGTCCGTGTGATTCCGATTGCCGGTTTCATGATTACGCAGCAGATTGCCAAAGAATTCAATATCAGTAATCCGGAAGCGGAAGAACTGAAACGCCGTCACGGGTTTGTGGCCTTGGGCGGTGCCTACGAAGAGCCCGAGTCCGAAGTGGCGGCCACGATCTCCAAGATCGCCCGTAACGTCATGACCAAGCTTCACGGGGAAATCAACCGTACCATCACCATGTGGCGTTCCCAGAACGGCGGCGAGCGGCCCCAGCGGGTATTCCTGGCGGGCGGCGGCTCGCTGATGGAATTCACCAACCGCTTCTTCGAGGAGAAACTGAGGATTACCGTCGATTACCTGAATCCCTTCAACATCATCGACATCGGCCCGGATATCAGCAAGAATAAACTGAATGAAGTGGCTCCGATGTTCTCCGAAATGATCGGATTGGCACTGCGCTGGGTCATCAGCTGTCCCGTCGAAATCAACTTATTGCCCGATTCGATTAAATTGCGTCGTGCGTTTCAGAAGAAGAAACCCTATATTTACGCCTCGTGCGTATCGATTATTCTCTGTTTGATCGTATTCTACTTCGGGGTCAACCAGCGCTTGCAGATTGACAAGACCAAAGTGGAAAAGGCCGCGTCGGCGGTGAAAAATACCGAGCGGATGGTTAGCGTGGTGCAGAACCTGCGGCGCGAATTTGACGGGCTGAAAGGGCAGTACGACGAAGCCCTGGGAATCATCCGGAAGCGTACCGTGGTGCCCAACCGTTTCAATGAACTGCAGAGAGTCATGCCGAACGATCTCTGGATGACCTCGGTCAAGCTTTACAATACCGCATCGGAAAAGAAGGAAGAAGGACAGAGGGGCGGCGGCATGGGCGGCCCGGATGATCTCTGGGCCGGCATGGGGAACTATGGCGGCGGACACCAGCAGGCGGTCGTGCCCAAGTCGGAATTCGACGCTCTGGAGCTGGACGGTCACTCGCTGGTCATGCGTGAGGATATCCTCAATGAAAAGACATTTATGGAAAATCTCCTGAAAACTACTGCGTTCCAGAATTCTGAAGATGCTGTAGGGTATATCAATAATTACTTTATTGGGCCGCGCGGGAAGAATAACGTGACTTCCTTCAAGATCAGGATCAAACTGAAAGAACCCATTAAATTGTAAGGGAGAGATATACTTTTATGGATAAAAGATTCATCAAAAAAAATATTGTTCTGTTTATCGTAATCGGTGTCTCTATTCTGGTGGTTATTTTTCAGGCGGTCATAATCATTATGGAACACGCCGAGATGCAGAAGTACATCAATGAAACCAAGGATATGGTCGCCAAGATTGACAATCTGAACTCGCAGCGCCCGGCCCCCGTTTCCGGCAACGATACATTGATCAAAGCCGATATCGATGAGTACAAGGTCAAAGTGAAGGATGTCCTCAAGTATTTCGGACAGCCATATTACGATGCCAAAATGGCTTTTGTCAAAGAACTTCTGGGTGGCTTGAAAAACGACCAGGGCGAAGAAATCAGCGATGAGGAGAAACTCGAGCGTTTCAAGCAGGCCATCAATTCTTTCTGGGAAGCGGAGCAGTTGAGAACCGCCCGCGACCAGATTTATATCTCTTTCAAGTTGAAGTCCAAAGCATTGCTGGGCGTGGATTTCCGGGATTACGACAAGCGCTGGGATGATGCGCTGAAGAAATTCGAAGAAGAAGTGAAAAAGCATACGCATGAAGGACTGAGCGAAAGTCTTTATGAGGTATTCCTGAGTGCGTTCGGCTTCAAACGCACGCTGTCGCTGCAGCCGGAAAAGTATGAAAAATTTGCCGACGAAACACGTAAACGTCTGATCGAGTATTGCATGAAGCAGAAAAAAATGTCGTTTCACAGTGTCAAAGAGCTGGACACAATCGGCAAGGGAAGCAATACTCAGAAAGCATTTTCCGTAGGATCGACTTTCGGTTTTCCATCCGATGATAAAATCACTCGCGAAATGATCCCGGACTATGTGTTCGTGTGGAGCATTGTCGAGGACCTGGTACACCGTGTGGCGGATTCCGGAGTCAAGGGGCTGACCGAGTTTCAGAAGAATACTCTGGCTCCGACTGTGGAAGGAAATTACCATTATTACCGCTTCCAGTTTACCGTGGAAGGGAATATGGAGTCGTTGCGCCAGCTGACGGCCAATCTGTACAAGGCGTTTGATGACCGCCGCGTCTATATCATTCATGATATTGAACTGGAGCTGAATAAAGATCAGCTGGAAGAAGCAATGCGCGCCGATGAGCAGCCGCTGGTGACTGGAACCGAGATCGAAGATGTACCGGGAGTGCGGCCGCCTGCCGCCGGAAACAGACAGCCCGCCGGCAATAGACCTGGCGCCGGGAATAGGCAGCCCGCCGGAAACAGACCGTATATGGGCGGCGACAGAAATCCGAGAGATATGGGGAACCCTACGGCTGAGTTGAGCAAGGAGGAACAAGAGGCAATTCGTCTGGCGCAGGAAGCGGCCGAAGATGCGAAGAAACCGTTCAACGAAAGAAGAAGTTACGGCAAGGTTCTTGTTGGCGGCGACAGAGTTTTGGTTTCCGCAAAGTTTACGGTTGATTATGTGATATATACAACTGAAGAGTTGAAATAACGGAGGGACGGACTTTGCAATTCCTGGCTAAACATTACGAGAAAATTATTCTGGCGGTTCTGCTGCTTTTATTTGGTTTTTCAATGATCTATCTGGTGGTTATCATCTCATCCGCCGATGAATTGAAAGCGGAACGGCTCCAGATCAAGCCGCGCAAAGCCGACTGGAAGGATATGCATGACGTTGATTTCAAGAATGATGATTTTGTTTTCGATAAAGTATTTCTGCGGAATTCGGAATGGCTGACTTCGACTATACGTGACAAGGATATGGACAAAGAGATCGACAAGGAGTTGACCAAGAAGCTGGAGAATGCGACTCCGGTTTTCAGCGATTTGCTGATTATGGCCGCTACCAGCCGCTGTCCGCATTGTTCCAGATTCGTTCCCCGGCAGCGTTATTTCCGTGAATTCGAACAGTGTCCTTTCTGTAAGGAAAAATTGCCGGACCCGGGCGAAATTCCACCGGATAACGGTCCTGAAGAGCCTCCGACTCCGGGCGATATGGACAGCGATGGCATTCCCGACGTCGATGAAGAAAAATGGGGCCTGAATCCGCGTGATCCCTCCGATGCTGCGGACGATATGGATGATGACGGTTTCAGCAATCTCATTGAATATAAGGAAGGAACCGACCTGAAGAATCCGCAGAGCCATCCGGATATGTATAAGCGTCTGTACCTGTCTGCGGTCCGTGAAGTGGAACTTGACCCGGTGCTGATGAAAGTCACCGTCAATGGCGAGAAGAAGGAAATGTGGGATATCCAGATCAATACCGATGGCGGAACCAAGACGAAATTCATGGCGCTCGGGGATTCGATTAACCTTGAACCGAAACGCCGCTATAAGATCGTCGATGTCGTTTACGACGTCAAGATGATTCAGGATGGTAACGTGGAGGTCCAGCGCGACGAGTCGAAGATTGTATGCGAGTCGGACGACGAAGCGAAGCTCCGGGTAACCATGCAGGTCGGCAAAGTGGCGTTCTCGCCGTTGAAGAAGGCGTTCCTCAAGGATATTGGCACTGACCGTGAATTCGGTGTTGACGTGGGCGATAAGTTCCGGGTGGGTAACCGTGCCACCCGCATAACGGAATATACGGTCCGGAAGATCGACATCGAGGCGAAGAACGTTGAAGTCAGCTTCCGGCGCGACGGCAAAGTCGCAACCGGTATTATCGGCCATGAGCCGCTATTCAAGCTGAACCGGAAAAAAGAACCGGGCATGGGCATGGGCGAGGACCCGGCACTGCAGGGCATTCCCAGATAAATTTAGTAAAAATGAGATAAAGTTATTTAAGGATGGTGACTATGGAATTCAAAAAGGCTGATGTGTCCCGGGCCCTCTGGAGGCTTTTGGTATGCAGCGTCATGGCAGGGGTGTTTGTAATTCCGGCAAATGCTCAGGAGGATGCTGCAAGTAAACAGCTGAATGCGGAAATTGATTCGATGCGTACTCAATACAAGGAAGAGCTCGAGGCGATTCAGAATAAGATCGTGGAAGCCAGAAAGGCGACGCGGGAGAAGAAATATTCCGAAGCCAGTGGTTTTTATACCGAGGCCCAGGAATCCCTGCAGAAATATGACGGGGATTTCGCCGCCAAAATGCGCCGCAACCTTGATAACGAGTTGTCCAGGTTCCGGGCCGAGTGGTCCGGTACGGTGATCGAACGGGCTCGCGCGGAATTCCAGAAAGAAAATTTCGAAGATTCCATCAACTTTGCATCCGAGGCCGCCCTGATTGACTCCAAGCGCAACAAGGAAGCCCAGAAATTGATCGAACTGTGCCGTCAGGAACAGAAAGCCAAGGGCTTCACCAACAGCACCAGCCTTGACGTATTCAACCCGGAATATCAGCAGATCGAAAAAGAAGTCGATAAACTATACCGGGAAGCCAGAATTTTCTATAATGACCGCCGTTTCGATGAAGCCCGCCGGAAACTTGAAGAAATTTACCTGCGCGACCCCTTCAACAGAAGAGCCAATGAACTTCTGGAAAAGTGCTATCGCCAGCTTTTCAAATACGGTATGTACCGTCAATCCACAGATGTTGATGGAATTATGGCTTATTCCACCTGGGAATGGATCCAGGGGGTGCCGCCGGTAGGCGTGGAGCGGAGTATTGCGGCATCGCCGGTTGTGAAGACCCAGTCGACAGCCGAAGCTCATTCCAAGCTGGAGTCGATCATTTTCCCGAACGTGGAATTCGATGATGCGGACATCAACTCCGTGATTCGTTACCTTGACCGCGGCGCCAAGCGCAACGACCCGGAGCAGAGCAATATCAGTATCATTGCCGGTTTTGACAGCACGGTGGCGGCGACGCTGCCCAAAGTGACCATGAGTTTCTCCAAGATTCCGCTGAGCGAAGTTCTGCGTTATCTGTGTAAGTCGGTCGGTCTCAAATACCGCATGGAACAGAATGCCGTGATTATCGGTATGGGACTTGACGACATGCAGACGGAATACTTCACCGTGCGCGGCGACTTGTTTGCCAGTATCGCGACGGCCGCCGGTGACGAAACCGGTGGCGGTGGCGGCGGCCTGGGATTGGCGGCCGGTGGTGGCGGCGCCGGCGGTGGTGATGGCGGCGGCCTGGGCTTTGGAGCCGGTGGCGGCGGCGGCAGCAGGCCTTCGATCGGTTCGGATGCCCTGATCTCTTACTTTGTGCTGCGCGGTATTACCTTTGAAGAAGGTGCCTCGATCGCTTATGACAGCCGCGGCGGACGGCTGATTGTCAAAAATACGCTGGAAAACCTGCGCAAGATGGATGATCTGCTGCGCCAGCTGGATGCCATCAAATTCCCGCTGGTTATGGTGGAAGTGAAAATTGTTGAAATCAATCAGGTGGACGTGAATGAACTCGGTTTCGACTGGGTGTTCAATATTCCCGGCAGCGGCGGCGGCGACCCTGAGTCGCAGACCTGGTCGATCAACAAGAAACAATATGCCCTTATCGATGGCGTGCAGCAGTTGATCTGGTCGGGCGGTAATCCGTTGCGTTATTATTCGGCGGACAACCCGAATGCCATTGCTTCGGAAGTGGGTTCCACTTCGTCCAACTATAAACTGATCAATGACTTGAAAATTTTCCCGAACTTCGGGGAATCCATTTTCGGCAAGGGCATGGACGTGAATCTGTCGTTCTCGGTGAACGCGATTGCGCAGAATACCCGGACGGAAACGCTGTCCACTCCGAAAATCCTGACCACCAGCGGCTCGGAAGCCACCATCGAAATGGTTGAAAGACGTTTCTATGCGGAAGACTGGGATGATCCGGAAACCAGTGTCAGCGGCAACAACGTGCAGATCAAGCCGCCGACTCCGGACTGGGGCGATGAACGCCGCGTCGGGGTCATGATGAAGACGACTCCGGTGGTGAGCCCGGACAATTATACGATTGAAATGCATCTCCAGCCGACGATTGTGGCGTTCCTCGGGGAGCAGGAATATCCGGTGGCGATCAAGACCTGGCGTACCAAGGCCGACGGTTCGAAGATCGACGAACGTAACCAGGATACAGTTATCAAGATGCCGGTTTTCTCCGAGCGTTCTCTGGATGCCCGGGTCAAGGTTTACAACGGTGAAACGATCGTGCTTGGCGGTATGATTCAGAATCAGAACGTGAACCGCAACGACAAATGGCCGATCATCGGCGATGTTCCGATTCTCGGGCGGTTCTTCAGCAGCCAGCTGGCTTATACGGAAAAAGTCAACTTATTGATTTTTGTGACGACCAGGCTTGTCAATACCGACGGTAAACCGGTGCCGGTGCCGAATGACAGCAACCGCGGCGTGCCGGAATTCAACAGATAATACACGGAGGATATAATAAAGATGCAAATCGGCGTAAAGACATTTGGGCTGGTAATCTGCGGAGTGCTCGGAGCCAGCCTTCTGGCTCAGGAGAGCGATCTGGTTACCCGTGTTAAAGATATCAAAGAAGGTATTAACAGAGAGAAAATCATCCATCAGGAATCTGAGAACAAGGGCGATAAATTCTTCCTGCAGGGGAACGAGGATTTCTTCCAGAACCGGTACAAGGAAGCGGTTGACAATTACCTGGAAGCGATTACGGTCTACAAATCCATTGGCGAAGGCGAGGAAAACGCAGATTTCCGCAAGAAAATCAGCACTTGCCGGGAACAGATTTCCAAGACTTATTTCAACTGGTCCGAGGCCCTGGCCCTGGAGGCCGAAGGTGAGGCCTCCTCCAATAAATTCACGGAAGCGATCAAGCTTTGTCGCGAAGCCATGTTGATTTATCCCGATCACAAGAAGAAACTGGAAAAGCGCATCGAACGTTATGAAGAACTGCAGAAAACCGCAGAGCGCCAGAATGAAGTTCAGGAAACCCGTCTGATCAAGAACAAGGAAGAACGGGAATACAATATTCAGCTGCTGTTGAAGCAGGCCCGGCTGTTGACGGTCCGGCAGCGTCTGCAGGATGCCCGCGATAAGTATGATGAAATCCTGGTGCAGGACCCGTATCGCGTCGAAGCGATTCAGGGCAAACAGGCGGTAAACCTCAGAATCACCAAGGCCGGCGAAGAGCGTTTCAATAAAGTCGGCAACATGGAAGCCACTGTCGAGGCTCTGTGGAAATGGGCGACGCCGCTCAAACAGGTGGATGTGAATGCCAGCGGTGACAGTTGGAAGCCGCAAGTGCCGAAAACTCTGGCGGAGAACAAAATTCAGCAGAAGTTGAAGAGTATTGTAATTCCGCGCATCGACTTTGAAGATGTGACGATTCCCACGGCGATCAAGTACATCCGCGAACAGAGCAAAGTGCACGATCCGGAAGGCGAAGGCGTCAACATCTATCTGCGTCTTGCCCGGCCCGATGAGCTGACCGGTGAAGGCGGTACCGGGGTTCCCGGCACCCAGACTCCCCGGAGACCGGCCGAAATTACGACGACCTTTGACGAAAACAATCTGGAAGGCGGCGAAAATTATGACGGACCGGCTACCACGGCCGAAAATACGCTGAACTTTGCCTTGAATGACAAGACGCTGCAGGAAGCGATTTACTTCCTGTGCCGCGCCGCCAATTTGAGAATGCGGGTTGAAAAGTACGCCGTTGTGGTGGCTTCGCACAATATTCCGCTGGATGACCTCGAAACCAAGATTTTCCCGCTGGAACTGGCCGCTCTGTCGTCCATCGGCGGCGGGTCCGACCCCGAGCAGCTGATGCGTTACTTCAAGGACCGCGGTATCCGCTTCCCCGAAGGCGCCAAGGTTGTGTTCGACCCGAAGATCAGCCGTTTGATCGCTACCAATACCGTGGAAAACCTGCGTGAAATCGAGCTGGCGGTATTGAATGAACTGAACCAGGTGGACCCGATGGTCCAGATTCAGGCGAAGTTCGTGGAAATCGAACAGACCGACCTGAAGGAACTGGGATTCAACTACGCTTTGTCACGCGTGATCCCGGAAGGCGAATCCACCGACGGCAAGCTGGAATTCGGACAGAACAGCCAGTCGCTGCTGCGGAGCCTGCCGGTATCGGAATACAATGCCAGTGACCAGGTCTTCCTGTTCCAGCGTTCCTGGAACGATTATAACTTCTCGATGGCGGTGAATGCCATTGACCAGGCCGACAACAAGGACATCCTCTCTTCACCGCGTATTACCACGATGAACGGCCAGAGAGCCACGATCCGCATGATCCGGCTGGTCTGGCTGCCTGATGACTACAGTGACCCGACCGAAGAAACCCACAATGCCAGCAATGACTCGAGTACTTCGTTTACCGTGTACATGGCCGGCAGTCCGGAGTTCGAAGAGTATGAACTCGGGGTTACCATGGACGTCACCCCCAGCGTCGACCTGGAAGAACAGACGATTACCTTGCGGGTTGCGCCGGTGATCACGGACCATACCGGCTGGACCGCCTATACTTACAAGGCCAACGCTGAAGACTCCTTGAGCACGACCATGAAGAAGCCGATTATCTCCGAACGCAGAATCGACACAAATGTTACCATCAAGGACGGCGAGACCATCATCCTTGGCGGTATCATCAAGGACTCCACCAACAGTATAGATGACAAGATCCCTGTTCTCGGAGACATTCCGATCGTCGGACGGTTCTTCCAGTCCAAGACGAAGAAGAGCATCAAAACCAATCTTCTGATCTTCCTGCATTGCCGTTTGATCAAACCGGATGGTTCACCGTTCTTCCCGGAAAACGTCGTACCGCGCGGTTTGCCGACTTTCCGTGCTGAACAGTAAGAAACAATGGTTATGGCCGGCACTGGCGGCAGTTCTGCTGACCGGATGCCGGCCTTATACTGCCGAAATTCCGGCTTTTGACGGCGGGAACGCGTATGCGTTGGCCGGGAAGCTGGTGGCTTTCGGCAAACGCTGTTCGGGGACGGAAGCGTATATGCGCCAGGCGGAATTCATTGCCCGGGAGGCGCGTGACGCCGGGGCCGAAGTATCGTTTCAGGATTTCCGGCAGCAGACGGTAAAGGGGATGATCGATTTCCGGAACATCGTCGCGGAAGTAAAAGGCGCCGACAAACGTTTCCTCATCATCAGTGCGCACTGCGATCTGAAGGATCTTGATATTCCCGAATTCGAAGGCGCGAACGATGGTGCTTCCGGTACGGCGGTGCAGCTGGAAATGCTCCGGGCGCTGCAGCGCAGCAAGGCGGTGCCGCCGGTAAGCCTCCGGTTCGTATTTTTCGACGGCGAGGAGTGCATGGTTGCTTATTCCGACCATGACGGGCTGTTCGGGAGCCGTTATTATGCCGGGGCCATGACGGAGGAAGAGCGGAAATTATGCCTGGGGGTAATCAATATCGACATGGTCGGTGACGAGGACCTGCTGCTGACTGTGCCGGTGAACAGCGACGAGGGGCTGGCGAAGCTGGCGCTTCGAGCGGCGGAGAGCTCCGGCAAAAGTATATTTATGGCGCGTTCGGAGCGAACGATTCTGGATGATCATGTGCCGTTTGCCGGGAGGGGAATTCCGGCGCTGACACTGATCGATTTCAGTTACGGTCCTGCGAATTCCTATTGGCACACCGGAGCGGACCGGATGGACAAAATTTCAGCGAAAAGTCTGGAAATTACCGGAAATGTGGTGTTTTCCATGATTTGGGGCATAAAAAACTAGTTTTTTTTTCGTTTCCGACTGGAAATTACGAAAAAACAAGCAAGATTTAATAGAGACATGTTTTGTAGAAATAAGCCGGTAACAAAAACAAGGAGGAAAAAATGAATTTTGTAACGGTCTTAATCGCACTGGTGATGTTCATTGCGTTAGTCGGAATGATCGTCTGTTCGAAGAAACAGAAAACCAGCCCGATCGCACAGCCTATTGCCATTGTTCTGCTCATTATTGTTATCGCCTGCGGCGTCGGTATCCTTTACCGCACAGACATCCTGGGCAACCCGACCAACCGTTTCCAGGCCTACGAAAACACCTACCATGCATCGCAAGGCGTGGTCCTGGGCAAATTCATCAAAGCCAATTTCCCCGACAAGAAAGTTCTGGTCCTTCTTGAAACCGATTTCAACACCAATCCGCGTACCAAGATCCTCGTCGACGCCCTGAAAGAAGGCGCGGGCGGCAATCTGAATGTGGAAACGGCTACTCTGCAGCTGGCCAATCGTCCGAACACCCCGGAAATGGGCATGGAAATGCCGTTGTTCGAAATGATGACCGCAGCGGATTTTGACAAAGCGCTCGAATCCTACAAGGATTGCGGCGTGGTCATCAGCTGTATCGGTCTGCCCCGCGATATCCAGAAGATGAAAGTCTGGAGCCAGAAAGATGACGTTCGCCCGAAGGTCTTGCTGTTGAACGCATTTGATATGCGTGGTTATGACAAGATGATCGAGCGCGGAATGATTTCGGCGATCGTGGCAGTCGGTCCGGATGCCAAGTTCACCGAAGATGCCCCGCCGCGTGATCCGCAGGCCGCCTTCGATGTCCGTTATGTGCTGATCGATAAGAGCAATATCGAGAAATATGCCAATATGTTCAGATAAGCGGCATATTTGACAATCTGATAAAAGCTCCGGTCCGCCTGGTCCGGAGCTTTTCTGTTTACCGGCTGATCGTTTTCAAGTGGGAGTGGAATAATTTATGGCGATGTTCAAGTTAAAATCGGATTTCAAGCCGGCTGGCGACCAGCCGGAAGCAATTGCCGCGCTGGTGAAAGGGCTGAAGGAAGGCAAGGCGGCGCAGACGCTGCTGGGGGTTACCGGCTCCGGCAAAACGTTTACGCTGGCCAATGTGATCGCCCAGTTCGAGCGTCCGGTACTGATCATGTCGCACAACAAGACGCTGGCGGCTCAGCTCTACAGTGAATTCAAGGCATTTTTTCCGGAAAACGCGGTGGAGTACTTCATCAGCTATTACGATTATTACCTGCCCGAATCCTATATCCCGCAGACGGATACCTATATCGCCAAGGACTGCAGCATCAATGAAAATATCGAACGGCTGCGCCTTTCCACTACCGCCTCGCTGATCGAGCGCCGCGACGTGATCGTGGTGGCGAGCGTTTCCAGTATTTACAACCTGGGGTCGCCGACCGACTTCGAGCATATGTGCGTATCGCTGCGCATTGGGGCCGAGATGCCGCGAAACGAGTTCCTCCGCTCTCTGGTGGCGATTCAGTACGAGCGCAACGATGCGGCCCCGGAAAAGGGCCAATTCAGGGTTCGCGGCGATTCGGTCGATGTCTTCGAACCGCAGCGCGACGATTTCATCCGGGTAAACTTCTGGGGCGACGAGGTGGAGAGCCTCTCCCGGCGCAACATCACCACCGGCAAACAGATCGCCGAACTGAACCGGGTGGTCCTCTTTCCGTGCCGGCACTTCGTCATGCCGCCGGACCGGATGGAGGGGGCGGTGGCGTCCATCAAGCAGGAGATGAAGGAGCGGGTGGAGTGGTTCGAGCGGAACGGGCGGCTGGTCGAGGCGCAGCGGCTTTATCAGCGGGTGACTTACGACATGGAAATGGTGCGCGAGATCGGCTATTGCAGCGGTATCGAAAACTACTCCATGCATTTCGCTAACCGTCTGCCGGGGTCACTGCCGGATTCGCTGTTCGGATTTTTCCCGAAGGATATGCTGACGATCATCGACGAATCGCACGTGTCGATTCCGCAGATCGGGGCCATGTACAAGGCCGACCGCAGCCGCAAGGAAACGCTGGTCGAACACGGGTTCCGGCTGCCCTCGGCGCTGGAAAACCGTCCGCTGAAGTTCGACGAGTTTGAATCGCTGCACAACGATACCATCTACGTCTCGGCTACCCCCGCCGAGTTTGAACTGAAAAAATCCGGCGGCAAGGTCATCGAACAGGTGATCCGCCCGACCGGGCTCCTCGACCCCGAAGTCGAGGTCCGCCCGCTCGAAGGGCAGGTGGACGACGTGATGGCCGAAATCCGGCGCGCCGCCACCCGCGGCGAGCGTGTGCTGGTCACCACGCTGACCAAAAAGTCCGCCGAACGCCTGGCCGATTATCTGAACGACCTCGGGCTGCGGACCAATTATCTGCATTCGGAACTGGATGCGCTGGAGCGCGTCCGGGTATTGAATAAACTGCGCGAGGGCGATTTCGACTGTCTGATCGGGATCAACCTGTTGCGCGAGGGAATCGACCTGCCGGAAGTCGCTTTGGTGGCGATTCTGGACGCCGACAAGGAAGGTTTTTTGCGTTCGACGCGGTCACTGGTCCAGGTGGCCGGGCGCGCCGCGCGAAACGTCGACGGCCGCGTGATCATGTACGCCGAGCACGTGACCCCCGCCATGCAGAATCTGCTGGACGAGACGGCGCGCCGCCGCGAGAGACAGCTCGCCTACAACAAGAAGCACGGGATCACCCCGAAGACGATCGCCAAGGCCGCGCGCCAGTCGATCGCCGACATCATCGCCCCGGAAAAGCGCGATCTCGAATACACCCGCGACAACGCCAACCGCCAGGTCTTTTCGGTGGCGGAAGCGCCCGGCGTCTATACCGAGGAACTCCTCAGCGAGCGCGAAATGGACGCCCTGGTGGCCGAGCTGGAAAAAGAGATGCTCGAAGCCGCCGAAGCACTGGAATTTGAGCGTGCCGCCGACCTGCGCGACCGCCTGCGCGGCATGAACAAGCTCTGAGCGTGTAGCTCATCGCATTGTGCATTTTATGGAACGGGTCAGACGGTGTGTACTTGGGTGCCTTTGACGCGAATGAGGTCGAGCAGGTCGCGGTTTTCCGCGGTTTCGCTGGTGATCAGGACATCGATTTCTTCCCAGGGGGCCAGGTGGCAATAACCGCGGCGCTGGAATTTGTGGTGATCCGCCAGCACGATGATCGTTCGCGAATGCGCCATCATGGCGCGTTGGATGCCCACGGCGTTGTCGTCGGTCTCGATCAGGCCGTGTTCGTCGAGGCCGGGGACGCTGGTGATCATGAAATCCGCCTGATAGCCGGCCGCGCCCTGTTCGGCTTTGTGACCGGTCAGCATATTACCCTTGCGGTCGAGGGTGCCGCCGGTCAGGATGACTTCCGGGCCGGGCTTGCCGGGGAAGCGCTGGTTCAGCAGTTCGGCCAGCGTCACGGAGTCGGTGATGAACGTACCGGCGGAAATGAATTTGCCGAGAAAAAGAGTGGTGGACCCGCTGTGCACGAACGAGACCGAATCCGGTTTCAGGAACTCCAGCGCTTTGCGGGCCAGTTGCTCTTTTTCCTGCGATTGCCACTGTTTGCGGAGCAGGAACGGAATGGCGATATTGGCATTGGTCGAAGCCGCTTTCAACCCGCCGTGAAAACGCACCGCGCTGCCGGATTGCGCGATCAGGTTGAATATGCGCCGGACCGTGGCCTCGCTTACGTTCAATAACCCCTGGGCCTCGGTGGTATTGATGGCCTCGTGCGTGTCCAGATACTGGAGAATTTTTACTGCCTGCTCTTTCTTCATGCCTATACCATAATTCAATTCGATCAAAAAACAATCACTTAAATCAATATTCGATCAAATTTGTTGAGTGCTGAGGTGAAATGTTTTATCATTTCGATCAATTGATGCTTGATTTTCGATCAAAATCCGTTATAATTATAGCGTCATAAGGAACAACTTTCATGGAAAAAGGCAATATCGGAATTAATGCGCACCGCGGCATGCCGGCGGTTTACCCGGAAAATACCCTTGTATCATTTGAACACGCGGCGCGGCTGCCGGTCACGGCCATTGAATTCGACGTGCACCTGAGCTGGGACAAGAAAATGGTCGTCACCCACGACTCCCGGATCGACCGCTGCAGCAACGGTCGCGGTCTGGTCAGCGATTTCATGCTCGCCGAATTGCGCGAATTCGACTTCGGCGGCTGGAAAGATCCGAAGTTTGCCGGTACCCGGATTCCGACCCTCGAGGAAACGGTCGATACCATCCATGCGATCAACCCCGCCATGCGTTTGCTCATCGAAATCAAGGAAAATGACATCGAATGCGCCGCCGCCGTCCTGAAATTCGTGCAGGATCGTAATTTGCTTGACCTCAGTATGTTATCGAGTTTTCATTACGACGTGCTCGCCTTTTGGCGCCGGACCGAACCGGCGGTGAAGCTGCATGGCAACGATGCCACAGAGCAGGGCGATCCGGACGGCGTTTCCGCGCTGATCGACAGCATCGGAATTTACGCCGCATACGCCACGCCCGAGCGGATTCGCTATTACAAAGAAAAAGGCGTCAAGGTCGATTCGTGGGTGATCAATGATCAAGAGGCTTTGGACCGGGCCGTCGCCAACGGTACCGAAAGCATTACCACCAATATGGCGGATTTGTTATGTCAATTACT
This sequence comes from Victivallis vadensis, assembly GCA_040394635.1. Lineage (GTDB taxonomy): Bacteria > Verrucomicrobiota > Lentisphaeria > Victivallales > Victivallaceae > UBA5239. Next base: position 25,734 of record JBEBRW010000024.1, read on the forward strand.
GGAGAAATAATATGAACCGGATACCATTGCCCGCCGGGCTCGAAACCGAATGTTTTGTAATGGAGCAGGGGGCGATCCGCCACTTGCCGCAACTGATCCGCGAATTCTGGGGCGAGTTGCCCGTATGGCCGGTGGCCGACGAAAACACCTGGCGCGTGGCCGGTGCTGCCCTGACCGCCGCGCTGCAAAGCGGCGGCATCGAAATGCTGAAACCATTCATTTTTCCGGCTCAGCCGGTCTTGCATGCGGATATCAAATACTCGCAGGAACTGGCGGCGGCAATGCCCGCGGGCTGCGTTCCGGTGGCGGTCGGCAGCGGCACGGTCAACGACCTGGTCAAATATGCCGGTGGGTTGAAAAACGTCCGTTACGCGGTGATTCCGACCGCGTCGTCGGTGGATGGTTACACCTCGTACGGCGCGGCACTCACGGTGGAGGGTTTCAAGAAAACCATGCCTTGTCCGGCGCCGCTGGTGATTGTGACGGACCCGGTCATTCTCGAAACCGCGCCGCCCGAAATGTTTGCCGCCGGTTACGCCGACCTGATCGCCAAAATCCCGGCCGGCGCGGACTGGCTCCTGGCGGACCGCTTAGGCGAATCCACAATCCGCCCCGACGTCTGGGCGCTGATTCAGACGCCGCTGCGGGGCTGGCTGAAAACCCCCGCGCAGATCATGGACGTTTTCATGGGGCTGGCGGCCACGGGGTACTCCATGCAGATGATGCGCGACTCCCGCCCGGCCTCCGGCGCGGAGCATTTGCTCAGCCACATCTGGGAAATGGAGGGATTCGAAGCGTCGCACGGGTTCAAGGTGGCGGTGGCCACTGCCGGAATCACGGAGTTGTACGAAAAACTCCTGAAGCTGGATGTCGATACCCTGCGCCGCATGGCCCGTCCCGGCCTTACCCGCGGCGAACGCGAAAAAGAAATCGACGCCCTGCTGGTGCGCGGCTGCTATGGCAGCACCCCCAAACAGGTCGCATTGGACAAATTCCTTGAGGACGAGGAGCTGGCCGCCCGCCGTGAACTGGTTTATGGCAACTGGAATTTGCTGCAAAAACAAATCACGGCGCAGCTCTATCCGCTCGCCACGCTGAAATCGATGCTGCAATCGGTCGGCGCGCCGTCGGAACCCGCCGGCATCGGACTGCCGTACGAACAATACATCGGGGCCTTCGGCCGGGCGCAACTGATCCGCAACCGCTACACGGTGCTGGATCTCGTCTACGAACTGGGCCTGTCGTTTGAGGAGCTGCTACAGCGGAGTTGACCGGTATTTTCATGCAAATATCATTGACAATGAGTGAAATTCGTTTATAATATGAATACGAATTTTATTGATATATTTGCAGGAGACCGTGATGATCAAAACCGTTTTTACCATCGGAATGCTGGGTTGTGTGATGTTGCTGACTGCGCAGGAAAAGGGATGGAGCAACGTGCCGGACATTTCCGACCGGAAATTCTGGGAGGCTCAGAGAAGCGTTCCCGGCATGGATGGCGTAATCAGGCAGGCGGAGAAAGAAGCCGCTCAGGAAATCGAATCGCCGCTGCCGGATTACCTCGATTATTCCAAAGACGGCAACCGCAGCCGTTATGAAGCGAAATTTTTCAAACTTCACTGGATGGGCTGCCTGGCGGTGGCGGCCTGTGTGACTGGCGACCAGAAATACATCGATTATATCGAGGCGCGAATCAGGGCACTGGCGGCGCTGCCGACCTGGGTGCTGCCCGCGCATGACCGGGAGCTGGAGAACTACCACGGCAAAGTGATTGATATCGACCTCGGCGTGGCCACGCTGGGCGGTGAAATGGCGTGCGTACTGCGGATGCTTTCCCCCGCCCTGACGCCGGAGACGAAAGTGCTGATCGAATCGGAATTGATGCGCCGGACTATCGTCCCCCTCGAAGATATGATGAACGGCAAGCGCAAGGAAAACTGGTGGCTGACCACCAAAAACAATTGGAACAGCGTCTGCCTCTCCGGCATGGCGGCAGTGGTGTGGCGGATGGACCTGGAACCGGAAAGGCGCGCCCGGCTGATCGATTATATTTTGAAACGGAGCGAGAATTTCCTGATGGGTTTCGGCAAAGACGGATATTGTTCAGAGGGAATCAGTTATTGGGAGTACGGCTTCGGGTATTATATGCGGATGGCGGCGGATTTTCGTCAGGCCACCGATGGGAAAATCGACTTGATGAGCAAACCGGAAGTGGCCAAACCCGCGCGCTTTGCCGAGAATATTCAGCTGTCGCCCGGCGTGTTTCCGGCTTTTGCCGATGCGGGGATTGCAGTCAAACTACCGGTGTTCATTACTTATCTGCAGGATTATCTGGAGCACAAAGCGCCGGGGTTTCCGGAAAAATTCACATTACCGAGATATTTGCAGGACATGACTTTGGTGCTTTCATTGCCAAGGAGCAAGGAGCGGGTTGTCCGCGCTGCATTGCCGCCTTTTTCGGAGTTCGATGAAGCCAATGTTTATATCGCCCGGCCCGGCGATTCAAAGAGCCGCCTGGCGGTCGCATTCAAAGGCGGCAGCAACAACGAATTTCACAACCACAATGACGTCGGCAGTTATGTGATCGCGGTCGACGGCGTGTCGGTGGTCCTCGATCCGGGTAGCGAAATCTACACGCGGCGAACCTTCAGCGCGCAGCGTTATGACTCGAAACTGCTCAATTCATATGGTCACGGCGTGCCGGTGATCGACGGTCAATTGCAGACGGAAAAAGGACGGACCGTATCCGTTCTCAGGTCCGTCAGGCAGGATGATAATGGGGTGGCGGTGAGCATCGACATGACTGCGCCGTATCACCATGTCAAGGGTGTCGAAAAAGTACTTCGCGATTTCAATTATTCAAGGCAGGGCAGCGGTGCTTTTACGGTTACCGATACCGCCGAATTCAACCGGGCGCTGGATTATGAAAATGCCGTCATTTCGATGGGGAATTTCGAGCGGATCAGCGATCACGAGTTCCGCATCACCGAAAAGAGCAAAACACTGCATCTGACCATTGATTGCGGCGATGAAAAATTCACGACATCCACGGATGCAATCCGCGAGAACACCCACCACAAACGCGACGTGAACCGCCTCGCTATCAAGCTCTCCAACAAAGCAAAATCGGTTAAAATGACGCTGAAATTCACTCCTGTTGAAAACTGAAATGTACTTCCCCTAATTCTCAATTCTCAATTCTCAATTCTCAATTTTCAATTAAATAAAGTCCGATGCTGGTGGCTACGGTGCGCTCGTAGCCGTCTTTGGTGTGACGGTTGAGTGTCACCGGTTGGTCTTTTTTCGCATCCCAGTAATAGAGGGTGGTGGAGCCGCCGCCGTCCATATTGATGCCGTCGCTGGAGCCGGCATCCTGCAGGATGGCCGCGGTTTCCTTGAGCGTGGCGCCCATGCTCCAGTCCTGCTGGCGGCCGTCGATGGTGACGATGTACATATAGTGGCGGTCCGCGGAGAGGCCGTAAGCGGTGCGCGGCTGCGGCTTGGCTTTGTCGTCGTTCATCAGGTTTGCGCCGTCTTTCTGGATGATGGTGAAGCCGGAGGAGGCGAGCTGGATTTTCGGGTAATCCTCTTTCGATACCGAGGAGACGATATCTGCTTTTCCATCCTTGTAAACCACGAATACTGCGTTGTCTTTGTCGTCATCATTGATGATTACGCCGTCGGAAATATTCAAGCCGCTGACCTGTGCGTATTTGTGGTCAAACGGCTTCTCCCACGGACGCCACGGGGCGGCGTTCACGGCCACGATCATATCCAGGCCGTTTTTTCGTGAATTCAATAGAAATTCGCGGGTGCGGATACGCCTGGTCTGGATGATGAATTTCTCGTGATCGGGCATCGGCTTGCCGTAGTCCGCGTCGCGCCCGGTGGCGGTGAAACGGAGCCCTTTAGTTGTCAGGTCGATGCGCATGACGTTGATTTTCTGCAGTCGCGGCTCGGTATTTTCGAGCTTGACCAGCTTGACGCCGGTCTGGACGGTCTGTGCTTTGTCCCAGTCGATCTCCGCGCCAAACAGCGCGAAACAGCTCAGAAGAAGTAGACAACAGTAGCGCATGATAAAATCTCCGGTTTCTCATAAAATGGACGTGGTTCGCCGAAAAAGCAAATGCGAAACCGGGAAATTGCGGGGAATAGGACGTAGAGGATAAATAGGATGAATAGGATGTTTCCTGTAAGTCCTATTTCGTTACCGGCAGGCAGGATTTTTCGTGGAGCAGTTGGGCTGCTGCGGCCATCTCGTCCGGCGTGGGGGAGGGGGTGGCCGGCATGAGATTGGCGTGGTCGACGGCTTCGTATTTGGCGGCGGCGAAGGAGTGGTACGGCAGCAGCTTGATCAGCGTGATATTCGGCAGTTCCGAGAGGATTTGCGCGGCGGCGGTGAGGTCACTTGCGGACATGTTCATACCGGGAATCATGATCATGCGGATTTCGATGGGCCTGCCGGTTTGGGAGAGGCGGCGCAGGTTCCCGATGATCAACTCGTTGCCGCTGCCGGTGAGCTTGCGGTGCGCTTCGCTGGATGCGTGCTTGAAATCGTAGAGAAAGAGATCCGTTACCGGCAGGACTTTTTCGAAGGCGCTCCACGGGACGTTGCCGCAGGTGTCGAGGGCGGTGTGGATGCCCTTGCTTTGCAGCCGGGCGAAAAGTTTGGCGCAGAATTCGGGGTACAGCAGCGGTTCGCCGCCGGAGAGCGTGGCGCCGCCGTTGGAGTATTCGTAGAATTTGCGGTCCTCGAGAATGGCGCTTGCTGCTTCGTCCGCCGTGATCGGGCGGCCGTAGAGTTCCAGCGCGTCGAACAGGCAGGCGTCGACGCATTTGCCGCAGCCGGTGCAGCAGGAGCGGTCGATCCGGTGCTCGCCGCCGACGATGCTGTGGCAGGGGCAGATTTTGACGCATTCGCTGCAGAGCGTGCAGCGCTTTTTCAACAGCGCGAGTTCCGGTTTCAGGCGGATGCTTTCCGGGTTGTGGCACCAGAGGCAGCGCAGGGGGCAGCCTTTCAGGAAAATCGTGGTGCGGATGCCGGGACCGTCGTGGACGGCGAAGCGTTTGATTTCGACAAGCGGCGCGGTGATGTTCATGCCATGGCCTCCGCCTGGGCGATGAAGGTCGCCTGTGCCTCCGGTTTCAGGTCGATGAACCGGACGTTCCAGCCGCAGACGCGGACCTGCAGATTGGTGTAGGCCTGCGGGTTGATTTGCGCGTCGCGCAGCGTGGCGGCGTCGAAAATATTGAACTGCAGTCCGCTGCCGCCCTGGGCGATGAAGGTGCGGACGATCGCGGCCAGCGCTTCGATCCCGTCCTCGCCCGTGACCGCGCTCGGGTGCAGCATCAGGTCGAGGCAGGTGCCGCAGGGGTAGTCGGTATAGTCGATTTTCAGCACGGAATTCATCAGCGACGTGATGCCGTTGCGGTCCATGCCAATGGCGGCGTCCATATTTTTCGAGAGCGGCTCACCGGCGTTGCGACCGGAGGGAAACGCCCCGGAGAATTCACCCCTCTCCACCACCAGCTGACCGTAGATCGACGGCGTGATTTTGCCGCCGCGCCCGTTGTCCAGCGTGGAGAGGTAGGGGCCGATGAATTCGGCCACTTCCACGGCGAAGTGGTCGGCACGGTCGTCGTTGTTGCCCCATTTCGGCGCGCGGTTTCTGGCCCGCAGCTGAAGCTTTTCGTAGCCTTTCCAGTCGGCGGCAAGCGCGGCGCGGAGTTCATCCAGCGTGCAGAGTTTTTCCTGATAAACGAGGTACTCGATGGCGGCCATGGAGTCGGCATAATCGGCGATGTGGGCCGCGAGGTTGCCGGTGGTGTTGTATTTGGCGCCGCCCTCGGTCACGTCTTTGCCGCTCGCCATGCACTCCTGGTAGGTGCCGGAGAGGAAGGGCACTGGATTGGTCCGGGGCCAGATTTTTTCGCAACGGCTCTGCTGCTCGGCCATATATCTGGCGGTTTCTTTGAGCACGCGGAAAAAGTCGTCTTTCAGCTCGTCAAACGCAGCGTACTCCCGGCCCTGTTTCAATGTATGCACCAGGATATTCGGCAGGAAAAGACAAGTGGCGCCGGAAAGCGAAACTTCCTTGCCCAGCACGGCGGGCTCGTAGCAGCCGATGGGGATATAGTCGAAGGCGTCCGCCGGGGTGCGGCCGTGCTTGATCAGGCCGTCGATAATCACGCGGTCGTTCAGGAACACGATGCCGTTGCGTCCATCACGGATGTTGCGGGCGCAGAGCTCCAGGAAATCCTGCGGCGTGTCGGGCGTGACCCGGACCGAAAGTTTGGGGTCCACGACATTCATTTCGTGGTAAACTTCCATGCCCAGATATGAGAGTTCGTTGAGCTCGGGGCCGAAACAGAAGTTTTTGCCGAAAAGCTTGCCCTGGGTTTTGGCGTAAAAAGTGATCCAGAAATATTTGATCAGTTCCCTGGCCGAGTCGCGGGTCAGGCGGCCCGACTCAATGTCGCGGCGGTAGAAGTCGATGTAGAGACGGTCGAACCAGCCCATGGTGCGGACCTGTTCGCCCTCGTTTTCCTCGAGTTCGTGGAAAATATAGGCGAGCTCGAAAGCCTCGTGCAGCGTCTGCGGCGGGCGCTCGGCGAGCTGCGGCCAGCCGAGGCGGCGGCACAGCTCCATGGTGCCCTCGTAAACCATGACCACGGCGCGGTGCAGCGGCGTGTCGCCCTGTGCGGCGCGGTCGCGCAGTCCCGGCAGGCCGAGCTGCAGGATCGCCGGCCAGTCCGGGCAGATGTGGCTGTAATCGATCATGTAAACGATGCCGATTTCGAAGTCGGTCACGGCGCACCAGCCGGTCCATCGGCCGAATTCTTCCGTCCAGGCCTCGCGGGTATGTTCGTAACGCATGGCGTCGAGCAGCACGCGCCCCTCAACCTTGCCCGCGAACATGTTTTCGGGTTCGCGGACAATCCGGCCGTGGCGGCAGATGAGGTTGATGAAGTATGCGCGCTTCAGGATCAGCGGTTCGTCCGGATTCGCCGCACAATGCCGCTCGAAATCGGCTTTCAGCTCATCAAGGCTCAAGCCGCTTGCGGGATCGAACGGCTGTTCATATTGTTTCTCCAGATAAGCCCGGTTTTCGTCGAATTTTTTCATGGTGTCACCTGTATTTTTCGACAATCCGGTCGAAGCTGGAATTCCACCATTCGTTGAGCTTCTGGAACTCCGGATTGTCCTGATAAAATTTGATTGTCCGTGCGATGCCCTCGCGGAACGTGGTCGTGCATTTGAACTCCGGCGCGGCCAGGCGCACCTTGGAACTGTCGTAACAATCGTGGCCGGTGGTATGGCGGATTTTTTCGGTGGCGTTCCAGTCGAGTTCGTAACACAGCGCTTCGGGCTCAACCAGGCAGAATTCGATGTCGACGCCGAGGATGGCCGCCTGAATCTCCGCAACCTGCCGCCAGGTCAGGTATTCGCCGGAGGTGATGTGGAAATCCTCGTTCATGGCCCTGGGATTCCCCCACAGGCCCACGAACGCCTTGGCAAAGTCGGTGGTGTGGGTGATCGTGCACAGCTGCATGCCGTCACCCGGCAGGACGATCGGACGCCCGGTGAGCATGCGGTTGGCGATGGTCCAGCTCTCCCAGTGATTGAGGGTGTAGGGATTGAAAAAGCGGATATTGTTGTAGGTGTACGACGGTCTCACGATGGTGTATGGGATGCCGCTTGCGGCCAGCATTTGTTCGCAGAGAAATTTGTTGTAGCCGTAGGACCAGTCCAGGTTGCCGGGGGTGGCGTTCGCCTCGGTTATGACGCGGAACACATCCGTTTTCTTATAGGCCGCGGTCGAGGAGATGAAGACGAACTGGCCGCAGCGGCCTTGCAGTAGATCGAGCTTGGCCTGCAGCGCTCGGGTATCGTAGGAAATGAAGTCGCAGACGACGTCGAAGGTCATCCCTTCGAGCTTCCGGCGCATGTCGTCCGTATCGTAAATATCGCCGTGGATGATCTTGGTTTCGGGCGGCAGGAAGCTCGGATTTTTGCCACGGTTCAGCACGTGGAGATCGATATCTTTGTTTTGGGCGGCCAGCAGTACGATGTCGCTGCTGATAATGCCGGTACCGCCGATCATCAGGACTTTCATGGCTTATTCCTCCCAGAGAACGGGTTCGAGTTTGCCGGTGGCGGCGGATTTGATGACGGCGTCGGTGATGACGGACGTTTTCACCGCGCTTTCGATCGTGCACAGCGGCTGGGTGTTGGTCCGCACGGCCTTGACGAAATCGTTGATCATCGGCAGGTGCCAGTTCGGTTTTTCGCCGGCTGTGACCGATTCCGGCAGTTCGACATCGTAGACCTGTTGGGAAACCAGGTGGATCGGACGGTTGAAATGCGGCGGACAGTTCGGCCAGTAAATCCGTCCTTTCGTACAATAAAACTCATACGCGTGGCGCAGCGGCGCCGTGGCCGTGTTGTTGATGATGATCGAGAACTGTTTGCCGCCGGGGAAGCACAAAATGATGTTATCCAGATCGTCGATATCGTAATCCGGCTTGTCGTCGCAATTGAAGGAATTCATGCGGGCGAAGACACTTTCCGGCATGCCGAGCAGCGTCTGCGCCATGTTGATCAGGTAAAAACCGTAGCCGAAAACCGGCGACATGCCAAGCGATTTCAGATAGGGTGTATTGCCCGGATTGTAGTAGGTTTCCTCGTCGTGCATCCAGCCGCCGATCAGCTCGCCGACGTCGCCGTTTTCCAGTATGCTGAGCATGGTTTTGAACTGGTTGGTGAAGAGGCGGTAATTCGAACAGCAGGTGATGCGGTCGCTCTGCCGGACGGCGTCCAGCAGCGTGAGGCACTCGGCGCTGTTGATGCCGAGCGGTTTCTCGCACAGCAGATGTTTGTCGGCCCTCAGGGCCCTCAGGCACATGTCTACGTGCAGATGGTGCGGCGTGGCGATATAAACGGCGTCGGCGCCGCTCTCCGCCAGCGCCCGGTCGTAATCATAATAAACGGTCGACACATTCATACGGGCGGCGAGGTTGTCCGCCTTTTCCCGGGCGGGGTCGCAAATTGCCGCAATGACGGAATTTTCCGCGTCGCGCAGTGCTGCCGCCACCCGGCTGTTGGCAATATCTCCGGCTCCCGCCAATAACCATTTGAGTTTTTTCATACAGTGGTCCCTTGTGTTTGCATATATTATACAGTCGGGCGCTTGAAAAATGAATGGCGGATTATTTGAAAAAGATATCATTTTGTCACGCAAGGCGATATTGTGTCTATTGAAAATTCAATTTGTCGATGTTATTTTATCGCAAAGGAGAAATCTTATGAGCATGGTGCAGCAGCAAAAAAATGTTTACGAACTGGCAAACAGTTTGAAGCTGAAATATTCGCATTTCGTGCGGGCGACCTGCGTGTACCAGCGCCTCGAGCGTACCACTTACAACGTCAACCGCCTGATGTTCGTATTGGAAAACCCGGACGGCGAGGCCAACTATATCGAGGATGATTACAATCGTTTTGAGCTCAAACCGGGCTGGTGCTATCTGGTGCCGGCGTTTCATCCGGCCATGTATATCCTGAATGAAAACCTCAGGTTCATTTCGATTCATTTCCGGCTCGACTTTTTCAGCGGAAACGATATTGTGTCCGGGCTCCGGCGCAACGTGGCGATGGAGGACCCGGAAAATACCGCGCTGCTCGACCGTCATTTCAATTCAGGGGCGCGGCTGTTTCAGGCGATATTGCTGAACAGCGTCGTTTATCAGGTGATCGAGCGCAGTATGGGGAAGGAGATTCCGATGCTGGTCGAGGTCGAGTCGAAATTCGCACCATGGCAGCAGGTGATCGAATACATCAACCGCAACTGCCTGGCGACCACCGGAGTGGAGAACCTGGCGGCGGCGGCCGGGATGTCTCGCGGGGCGTTCACCCGTAAATTCTCGCAGGAAACGGGGATATCGCCGAAGAAATTTTTCAACCGCCGCCTGGCGCACCACGCCGCTGAATTGCTTCAGCAGCCCCGGTTGACGATCCGCGAGGTGGCCGAGAAGTTACACTTCAGCAGCGAATACGCCTTCTCGCGCTTCTTCAAAAGCCAGCTCGGCACTGCCCCGCGGAACTACCGCGAGCAGCTCCGTTTTTAGTGTTATCTACTTAGCTCGATAATGGCGAAGCTGTGGTGTTTCAGCTTCATTTTCAGGACATTGTTGTTGATGGAAATGATTTCACTGCCGAAGTCGCCGAGTTCGAGCGGAGTTCTGTTCAGCAAAACGTTATGTTCCTTCAACCGTTTTTCGAGGTCGGCATAAGCGGGGTCCGGAGCCGTCATCTTGTCGATGGCATTATTCAGGGGGCCGACGCCAAGCATGGCTGAATCGAACTCGATTTCAAGTTCCTGATCCTCGTGTGATTTGGAAACATGCCCGATCACCGCCAGGATTCTGGGTTCGCCGGCATGGCGGTATACGCTGACGAAGACGTTCTGGCCCTTCTTCACGACAGCCGGTTTCTGCCAGTAGCCATGGAACTTCGCTTCCGGCACGTTGAATTCATGATAGAAACGAATCAGTTTATCATAAATTCCAAAGTGGCAGCGAAGCAGGGCAGGCATCGTATTGTGGATCAATGTAGCGGCCATGCCTGCTTTGGTCTGGCGGAATTTGTACAGGCTTTCGGTTTCTTTGCCGCCGCCGTATTGCGGCATGAGGTTGTCTACGGGCAGATAAACGCTGTTGGTCAGGCCGAACGGCAGGGAATTCAATTCCGAGGCCCACATCGGCAGGTCGTAATTGTCGAGAATATCTTTGCCGTTATGCAGCAGGGTGCTGCTGGCCTGGCGGATATGCTCGCCGTTGAAAAGGTGGGTGACGAAGGTTGTCGCCGGGAGCTGGATCGAATCCGTGTTATGCAGCACGATGACCGGCTCCTTGATTCCGGCGTCCAGCTGTGTCAGGAGGATTCGGCGGTAGAATTCGCGCTGTGCCAGCAGCGGGGTCCGCTGATTGCACCCGTGTTTTGTATTGCTGCAGACCGGCACAATGCCGAAATCGAAGTATATGCCGTTCGGTTTGTACCGCTCCAGCATCTGCTTGAACTTATACATATAAAATGCGTTGGCGCCGGTCGTCGGACAGCAGTCGTACAGGAAAAATTTACGTCCGTCGCGCATATAATCGAGTGTCTGGTCGGGGCTGATTTTCCACTCATCGGCAAACGCCGCGACTTCCGGGTATTCATCGGACAAATAGCGGTCGCAGGCATACGGCACGGCCCTGCCGCCGAATTCCTGAGATTTCCTGATGCTTTCGGTCATATATTTGCCGTTGATGCAATTTTCCGGGGTCGGCAGATCGCCGAAAAAGGCCCCCAGTTCGCCGCCCGCATCGGCGAGCATGACATCGGATGTGGGAATCTGCCCCGGACGGTTCAGCGGAGCGGCAAAGTGATAGGAAAAGGTGTTCAGCGGATAATTTTTCGGCAACGGTTTCACCGGGGTAGCCAGCAGGCCGAAATCAAAGGCGAACTCCTCGCCTTTTTTCAGTCCGGCGGCCAGGTTCACTTCCAGCACGACGGTAGCGTTGTTCTTGATAATCCGGTACGTCTGATTGGCGGGCGAGGTCCAGGTCGCCCGGCTTTCGGCAAAGAAACACAGTCCCTTGTCTTCCATGCCCAGCCAGACCACCGGGTAAAAACGGAACGCCCGGGTGCCTTCGTTTACCGCCTCGGTCAGCTTGGTCCCCCAGGCAAAACCGTCCGAAGTATGGAGGTATTTCACCAGTGCCGCCGGTATTTCAATTTTTATTTTGATATCCTGCAGGTTATTCAGAGCCTGTATTTTCACCTGGTTCCATTGTATGCCGTCGTATTCGATCCAGGATTCGCTGTTGACTTGGTAGTCGGAATTCCGGGCCGTGGCGGTGAGTTCGGCGCGGTGGTCGGCTGAGGTTCCCGGTTTCAGTTGTGCCTTTGCCACCGGTTTACCGCCGATTTCCAGTGTTACCGGAGCGCTCAGCAGCGGTTGATTCTGGGTGGTGATCTGAGTCGGGAAGAGTTGGTCGTGCCATTGATAGTTTCTTCCCCACATATTGACATTCAGCGCCGCAGTGGATGAGTCGACTTTCAGGGCGGTGAACGGCGCAATGATCCGGTTGTCGAACGACAGCTTTTCCCATTCGCCGATGCCCGGATAATTCAGCACGCGGGAAAAAACGACCTCGCTGCTGCCGGAATTGAGCAGCTCGATCTTGTAGGGACCGGCCGGATTGGCACGGACGAAAGTGACCGGGGTTTCATCGGCGGATTTAATCGCCTCATTATAAATGGCCTGACCGGCCGGACCGGTGATGCGGACGCGGGCGGCAAAATCGGGCCCGAATTTGCCTTTCAGCATATCCTGTTTGACCGTCAGATAAATTTTTTCTTTCAGGAACTGCGGGCTGACCAGTACGTATTCTTCGTTGAGCTGGAACGGCATGATTTCCTGCATGAGGAGTTCCTTGCCCTGCGACAGGCTGAATATCATGCGGTCATAGCCGGTTTGGGTGAGCGGAACAACAATATCATCGGTTGCCGGCTTGCCGGATGTGAGTGTGTAGGATTTGTTCAGGACCGTGAGCGGAGCGGCCGAGCCGTCGGCTTTGGCCAGCTGCAGCCGGTAATCCACTTTACCGTTTCTGGCGGAGGCCAGCTGGATTTTCTGCTCGAATTTACCGGAATCGGGATTGTTCTGGGCCAGGACCTGCAAAGCGGGAGCGGTATCCGCGAAGCGGAGTTCCGGGAAACGCTCAACCTTGGCATAGCTGCCGTCTTCGGAGGTTGAACTGTGGGTGCCGGTTTCGGGGAGCCGCCAAGTCCGGCAGAAATTGAATTTCACAGGGGTAGCGGGAGGGGCATTCAGGCCGAGGGTGGTCCACGGGATGGCGACTTCGCCCTGCCAGAGCTGGCAGTCGTCGATACGCATTTTCAGGGATGTTTTATAGGTCCAGCTGCCGTTCCAGGCGCTGTCGGTGCCCCGCCATTCGGTGAAGCCTCCGGCCACATTGCCGCCGAACCGGTACAGCACGTCGTTTACCTGCAAATAGAGCTCAAAGGATTCGTCGCCCCATACTTCCGGTTCGCTATCGCCTCTGGGAGCACCCGCCTTGATCGGCACCCGGCCGGGAAACAGGGTATCGAAACCCAGATAAAGATTGTCTTTGTCGTACATGAGCTTGAACGAATGCGGCGGCAGGTCCCAGCTCTTGTTGAACTCTTTGCCGTGAATCAGCCCGATCATACCGGAGGCGTTCTGCCACGCGGGATCGTTCAGTTCCCCGTCCAGCACCGGCGGGGCAGCGGTCAGGCGCGGCACGGTCAGCTGCAGCGGATAATTATCCGACAGCAACTTGGGCTTGATGCCGCTCGCCGCGAGAATCTCGTCGGAAGTCAGCGCATGGTTCCAGGTTTTCAGCTCGCCGATGAAACAGTCGTTGCCCCACGGTTTCGGCGCGATCCAGCCATCTTTGTAGGGGCCGATATTCAACTTGCTCACTTTCTCGACCGCGACGGGCTGTTTGGCTTCCGCCATCAGCAGGCCATCCAGATAAACCCGTACGGTCGTGCCGTCCCAGGTAAATGCCGCCTGATAGATTTGGCCCGGCACCAGGTTCTTTTCCGTTTTGAAGTAATACTTATTGGTCATGTCCGTAAAATTGAAATGCAGCAGCGGACTGTTCGTAAAGGTATAGAAGCCAAGCATCAGGCGGCTATTGGTGCGCAGGGTCAGCAAATAACGCGGTACCAGTACCGGTTCCTTGAATTCCGACATTTTGAATTTGAACAACACCGTGCCCGCTTCCCCCACCAGGCCCGCCGCGGGCAGGCTGATGCCATTTTCACCGTAAGCCAGAAAACCGTCCGGCGTGAATTCGCCGTCGATGGCGACCGTGGCATTACCCAGCGTAATATTCTGGGGCTGGTCGAATTTCAGGTTCAAGGTTTCGGCGGCGGCTAAAGTCAAAGCGGTCATAAGCACCAGGAGCATGTAACATATTTTCATGGGTCAGCCTTGTAAGATTATATCTTGGGATAGATGGGGTTCCAGAATGGCGTGGTGGTCCCGCCCTTGACGGGAGCAGTCAGGTATGGGTTGTTGGTGGCGGAGTATTGATAGCGGTCCAGCGGAGTGCCGGTCCTCATGCTTTCGGCATGGCCGTCCGTATAGGTGGTATTGCAGCTGGTGTCGTGGCGTCCGTCGATCATGGAATTGGAGCCGGTGGTGATGAAGCCGGTCGCCATATTGAAGTAACCGCGATCCTTGGGGTCCTGGCTGTAGCCGTCCGCAAACATCAGCAGCTGAGAGGGATACTTTGACTTGGTCAATTTGCCGCCTATGCCATAGGTGCCATGGAAAAGCATCGAATTCCGTCCATAATGCACCCAGTCATACGTGACATCCGAAGCAGATTGATTTTGGATAATTCTTGCGGCCAGTTTGGCATCGGCATTCAAGGTTCCCGCATGTTTCAGCATGGCCGGGCATGCCATTACTTTGCCGGGAATTTCCTGGTCGTAAGCCAGGGTCAGCGGCCACGAAGCCAGTACGGCGCCAAAGTTTTGGGTGATGGGCGGAATGGTATCATCGTAGTTCGATGCATAAATATTGTTGGCTATGCCCAGTTGCTTCAGGTTGTTCAGGCACGAAGTTGTTCTTGCCCGGCTTCGAGCTTTGTTCAGAGCCGGCAGCAGCATCGCTGCAAGGATAGCAATGATCGCTATGACTACAAGGAGCTCTATTAATGTAAAACGGTTTCTCTGCTTCATTACTCTCACCTCATTTCTTGGATTTTAAAAATGGATCATCAATTGAAGCGCCGATAATAATCTGGCGCGGACACATTCCCGGATTCATAATATGCTCTTTCAGTACATTGACTGCTGCTTCAACCATTTCCGGCAGCGGGGCGCGGGCGCTGATGATTGGAGCTGTGTCGGCAAATTCGTTTCGTATGTTGATCTCGAATTCATCGGCACGGCCGGCGGGCATGGGCCATTTGCCTGAGTCATCCACCGCGGCCAGGCAAAGATCACCGGGAATCCGGATTCCCAGGTTCGCCATTTCGTGGCTGAAACCTTTGTTGTAAATATCGCCGTACAGGACCACGGCATCGGGCATGGGGCGCAACGCGGCAAAATAAGCGGCGGCGTGCTGGCAGAAGATATGATGGGTTTCCGTTTTCATATTTTCGGCGAAAACCAGCTCGTCGCTGTACTCGCAGCCGCTGAATTCATAGATGGCGCGGGCCGAAGTTACCCCGTGTTTGAGATATTTATAAAATGACAGGTTCAGATGATCACTCAGGTAGCCGATTCTGCGGTAACCCTTTCCCCTCAGGTATTTGAATACTTTTATCGCATTCTGAAAAAGATCGACGCAGACGGCTGAATGCCGATTCTCCAGGTCGCGGAGATTCAGATAGACACAGGGGATTTCCGGCGGCAGTTCGTCAATTTCCGTCAGGCTGATGATACCGGCTATGAGGCGTCTGCGCAATTCCTGTTTGTAGGTGCTCAGGATCGAAAAAATCAATTCAATACCGGATTGCTCGCAAATTTTCTGCAGATGGCTGATCATGGCGTGACTGTGGGTCGTCAATCCCGGCTGAGCCACCAGCAGCAGCGGACTGTAAGTGCGCTCGTTTTCCGAGAGGTAACCGGCATTCGCCAGCATGCTCCGCACCCGCAAATGCTTGGGATTGCGGGTTTTGCCCGCGCCGCGCATCACCCGGTAAACCGTAGAGAGCGATACCCCGTTTACTTCGGCGATTTCGTTGATGCTGATATGCTGTTTCAAATCCATAGACTTCCTCTTGAGATTTGATAACTATTATATATCAACGGTCCGGTTTTGTCAATGCTTTTTTATTTTGAATCGTAATTATTGTCAAATTTTGTCAAAAATAGATGCAGAAATCGTCAAAAAGAAAAAAGAGCCGGTCCCGTGTCTGGGATCGGCTCTACGTATTCTGCGAATTTATTTGCCGGCGAAGAAGCGGATCAGGCGGCTGATGTGGGCGGCGCACTCATCCGTCACCGGGTCCATGAACTTGTCGATGGGGACGAATTTGCCGTCGAGCTCGTTCAGCCTGGTGCGGGTGGATTTCAGGAAGGTGTCCTGGAATTCGGTCGCCACGTTGATTTTCGCAATGCCGCACTGGATGACTTTGCGTACGTCTTCGAGCGGGGTGCCCGAGCCGCCGTGCAGCACCAGCGGCACTTCCGGCAGGCGTTCGGCAATGGCGCGGCAGCGCTCCACGTCGAGCTTGGGCGTATCCTTGTAATAACCGTGCGCGGTGCCGATGGACACCGCCAGGGCGTCGACGCCGGCCGCAGTGGCGAATTCATAAGCTTCGTCCGGCTCGGTGAGCGCAGTTTCATCGCCCATGGCCACGTGGCCGATTTCGCCTTCGATGGAGGCGCCGTTGGCTTTGGCGTAATCGGCGCAGAGTCTGGTCAGGCGGACGTTTTCGTCGAACGGCAGTTTGGAGCCGTCAAACATGACCGAGGTATAGCCCCAGGCGATCGCGTTTTTGACCTGCTCAAACGACTCGCCGTGATCGAGGTGCAGTGCGATCGGCACGTTGGCGCGCTTGGCCATGCGGAGCAGCGCCCCGGCCAGGTCGTCCGCTTTGTCGGAATTGAACATCCGCATGTAGAGCTGGATGATGACCGGGGATTTTTCCTGTTCCGCGGCCATGACCACGGCGCGGGCGGTTTCGTAATTGGCGATGTTGAATCCGCCGACGGCGCGCTTTTCTTTGCGGGCCGCCGGCAGGAGTTCGCGCATGGTGACGAGTGCCATCAGATCAGCCCTCCGGCCAGTTCTTCGAGCGTGACCACGTTCAGTTTGGTGTATTTGCCCAGCACGCAACGGGTGTACGGCGAAGCGGTGACCAGCAGGTCCTTTTTTGGATCGTCGGCGCGCTTTTCAATGTAGGCGGCGAGCTTCCGGACCAGCTCTTCGTTGAGGCGCGGCAGCAGCACCGCGCCTTCTCCGGCGCTGTACGATTCCTCGTTGTTGGTGCCGAATTGCTTCAGCTCCACGCCAAGCTGTTTGAGCAGCTTGTGCGGATACGGATAGTCGCCTGCGTAGTTCCGCAGGAAATCGCTTTCCAGATAATACACGCTCTTTTTAGCCGGTTTGAATTTCAGTTTCAGGCCGGAAATGTACTCGGAGCTGTGCATGACCTTGACGTTCAGTTTTACGCCGTATTCCTTGTAGATCGTGGTCAGCAGGTAGTACGCGGCGGGGTTGGACACGACCAGCGTTTTGGCCCCGGTTTTGTTGACGAACGCGGCGAATTTTTCCGCCACGGCTTTGGAGCGGTCGACATAGCCGAGCACGTTCAGCGCCTTGCCGATGCAGCCGCCGGAAACGGTGCGGAATTTACCGCCTGCGAGCTTGGCGAAATTCTTGGCGATGGCCGGGGTCTCTTTCGTGTACTTGTCCTCGAAATAGAGGACGTCGCCGGTGCCTTTCACGGTCCATTTGGCCTCGGCTTCGAATTCGTCGGCCAGTGCCTTGACGGCGGCAGGCTCGAGCCCGGCTTCGACGATGTCGCGGCGGGCCGCCAGCACCAGTTCGGTTTCCGGGTAATGGCTCACGCAATGGTACGTACAGGCCTTGCTCAGGTCGCTGTCGTACATGTTCTTGATGAAGTCGGGATTGGCGAGCCCCTCGGGGCTGTTGGAAATCGTGTACATGGCCACGGCGCGCACCCGGGGGGTGTCGGCTTCATTGAAGGTGACGTTGGCGATGCCGGAGAGGTGGCGGCACATGAAGCAGTACCGGCAGTTTTTGATGGCGTCGTTGTATTTCAGGATATTCATCTTTTACACTCCTTTGAAACCCATCTTGCCGGGGTTCATGATGTTGTTCGGGTCGAGCTGCTTCTTGATGCCTTCCAGCACCGGCATGGCGGGCCCGTAAAGTTCCTTCATCAGACGGCCGAGCTTGAGGCCCACGCCGTGGTGTTCGTTGATCACGCCGCCGTTGGCGATGGCCGCGCGGATGGCCCGGTCCCAAACGGTGTTGTAAAGGACGGTGGCTTCACGCGGATCGGCCGGGGCCTCCGGGAAAATGAAGCGCGCATAGAGCATGCAGCCCCACTCGTACCAGTGCGAAAAGTGACCGATGAAACGGGCTTCCGGGAAGTCGGTGTTGACGACTTTTTTCATGGCCCAGTAAACATTTTCGATATCGGCGAAGGTTGCCACCGTGTCGAGCGTGCCGAACGCCTGCGGCAGGTGGAACATGTACGGCGGATAGAAGAACTTGTATTTGTTTTCCCACCAGAGTTCGCCGCCCTTGCTGCCGAGGTCCTTGCCCTTCAGGCTTTTCATGATTTTGACGGCCTGTTCCATCTCGAAATCGACGATCTTCTCGAAGCCGTCGAAGCCGAACACCAGGTACGCGCCCTCGACATCCAGCCCGAGCACGCGCTTCACGTGATGCTTGGTTTCCTCTTCATCGTACAAGCGGATGGCGCAGGGGCGCAGGCGGCTGCGCATCAGTTCGGCGCCGGCTTCCATGGCGGCATGCAGGTCCTTGAAGAGATAGGCGCGGAATTTGCGTGCTTCCGGCATCGGGTGGATCTTCAGCGTGACTTCGGTCATGACGCCGAGCGTGCCCTCGCTGCCGAGGAAAAGCATCGTCAGGTCCGGCCCGGACGCATGGCGCGGGATCGGCAGCGTGCGGATGATTTCGCCGGTGGGGGTGACGACTTCGAGCGACATCACCATATCCTCGATTTTGCCGTATTTGGTGGAGAGCACGCCGGTGCCGCGGTGGGCCAGGAAGCCGCCGATGGTGGCGCAGGCGATCGACGCCGGCAGGTGCATGGTCGAGTAACCGGCCTTGTTCACTTCCCATTCCAGGTGGCGGGCGTTCATCCCGGTCTGACAGGTCACGGTGAGCGATTTTTCATCGATTCTGATCATATTGCACATACGCTTCATGTCCATGACGATGCCGCCGTAAATCGGCAGCGCGCCGCCCTGTGAACCCGAGCCGCCACCCCACGGCACCACCGGGATCTTGTAGTGGTTGGCGACCTTCATGATCCGTGAAACTTCCTGGCTGGAGCCGGGATAGAGGATGAAATCGCCTTTCGGGGTTTTCATTCCGCGGTCGTGCCACATTTCGGGAATCCAGTAGTAGTCGATGGAGTGCCCGAGCTTGTCGGTGTCGCGCACGCTTACATATTCTTCTCCGACGATGTCGATCAGCTCCTGGCGGATCATTTCGTAGAGAAAGTTGTCCTGTGATACCAGCATTGTAATGCCTCCTTTTAGCGCCGTCCGTAAACCGGAGCCAGCGCGTCGTGAATTTCTTTGTAGGTTCCAAATAAAGCCGCGTACTGCTCCGCCCGGCCGGGGTTCGGAACCACTTCGCGGTCAATATGCAGACAGCGTTCAACCGCTTCGCGGCTGTTCTTGAAAATACCGATTCCGGTGCCCGCCAGCAGTGCCGCGCCGAACGAGGCGTCGCCGGGCGAGGGGACCTGTACCGGCAAGTTGAAAACGTCGGCCACGATCTCGCTCCAGAGCTTGCTGCGCCCGCCGCCGCCGATCAGGAAAATCCGCTTCACCGGCAGATTCATCTCGTGAATCAATCCGTAACAATCCAGCAGCGAAAACGCCACGCCTTCCAGCAGCGCCCGCAGCAGATCGCCCTTGCCCGTCGAAATCGAGAGCCCGGTGAAACTGCCGCGCAGCTTCGGGTCCCAGTACGGCGAGCGCTCGCCCTGCAGATAGGGATGGAAGAACACGCCGTTGGCCCCCACCGGGGATTGCTCGGCGAGGTGGTCCATCTGCTTGTAATCGGTATCGCCGAGCACGTCGCGGAACCAGCGCTGGCACAGCGCCGCCGCGTTGGTCGCGGAAACCGTGTACCACATGCCTTCGATGACATGCGAATAGGTGAGGGTGGTCGGGTATGGATGCGCCTCGGCGGTCATCACGTTGACATTGCCCGCGGTGGCGAGTTTGACGATGCAGTCGCCGGGCTCCACCGCGCCCGCGCCGTAATCTTCCACCGCCGAGTCGGACGTACCGCAGATTACCGGCGTCCCCGCCGGAATCCCCGTATCGGCCGCGGCCCGCGCGCTGACTTCGCCCACCCGGTCGGTCGGCTTGACCAGCTTCGGCAGCACCGCCGGATCGACCCCGGCCAGCTTCGCCAGTTCTTCGGACCAGCGCTGATTTTTCATGTCATAAAACAGCGTACCCTGCGCCTCGATGTAGTCAGTCACGGCCACGCCGGTCATCAGGTAACGCACATAGTCTTTCACGAACAGCATATGTCTGGTCTTTTTCAGCACGTCCGGCTCGTGGTTTTTCAGCCACAGCATTTGCGGCAACGTCCAGGTGGGAGTCGGCATCTGATAAGCCGTGTTGAAAATCAAATCCTGATAATTCGCCTTCAGGAATTTGCACTCTTCCACGCTGCGCTGGTCGGTCCACATGATGGTGCGGCGGAGCGGCTTCATACTGGCATCCAGCAGCACCGCGTTGTGCGTCGAACCGTCAAACGAAACAGCCTTGACGCCGCTCAAATCCAGCGACAGCTTTTTCAGCGCCGCGCACATGGCGGGATACCAGTCGCCCGGCTCCTGTTCGGACCAGCCCGGGCGCTCATAATGCGTCACATACTCGACCGACGCTTCCCCCAGCAGTTTGCCGGTGGTGTCGATCGCCGTAACTTTGCAGCCCCCCGAGCCAAAATCGATTCCCAATAACATATCTGTTCCCTTAATTCGTAATTCGTAATTCGTAATTCGTAATTATTTCACCCATCCGTGTGCTGGATCTTTCGACGAAATCAGGCCGCGGTTGACCGCGCCGCACATCGTCCACAGATAATACATTTCGTAGCCCGGCGCACCGCAGAGCGGATGATAGCCCTCGGCGATGGCCACGGTGTCGTTGTTTTTCACGGTATAAGTTTCATCGATGCGGCCGTTCGGCGTGTACACTTTCTGGATGCCGAAACCGTTGGCCGGATTAAAGCGGTAAAAATAAGTTTCTTCCATGTCGATTTCGTCCGGCGGATTGTCGATGTCGTGACGGTGCGGGGGGTAGCCCGACCAGTTGCCGGAGGGAATCAGGCCCTCGCCGATGTAGAAGTGCTCGGAGTCGAATTTCTCGTCGATCATCACGGTGGCGTGGCGCAGAAAATTGTCGCGCCCGATGACCAATCCGCGGGTCATGTCGGGAGTGATGACGCAGGGGCGCGCGGTGTCGCGGCTGGCCGGGGATTCATTCAGCGCGAAGTCCATGGCGTCGGTCAGCGCGGTGACGATGTAGCGGGTGTTGCGCGGCAGGTAAACCGTGTGCGGCTTGCCGGAAAACACATCCTTGCGTTCGCCGACTTCCTTGAATTCGAAGCCCTTGCCCATGACCGAGCATTTGCCGCCGAGAATCACCAGCGCCGCTTCGAAATCGCCGGTGTCGCCCTCGTAGCTCTCACCTTTGAATAGCTGGACGATGCCGAAACGGGTCAGCTTCATGTTGTATTCATTGAGTTTGAAAACCGGGTTGTAACCGTTTTTGACGTTGGTTTTGATCAGCAGATTCATCATTTCACCTCGATTGCGTCGATATTCATCAGTTTACAGAGTTTCTTGAGTTCGTCGGCGATATCGCCGTGGATCAGCGAATAGTGATGCTCGAACCCTTCGCCGATCACGACTTCGCGGAGCTTGTCGCAGCCGGCGTCGAACTTGATGCGGAGCGGGTTGCCGCGCAGTTCCTGCGTGGTTTCCTGGGCGGTGCCGGGAGCGATCAACATGCGGAACGAGGAGCCGTCGCGCGTTTCGCTGAGGCGCGCCAGCGTCACGCGGCCGGGCTTGAGCGGAAATTCATTGGTCAGACCCTTCTTGCCGCCGCCGTCGATGATCGAGCTCTTGCAGAGTTTGCTCTCACAGCCCTGGCGGCAGAGTCCGGCGGGGGCCGCGCCGCAGTGCCACGCCATGCCGTATTCGCCCTCCATCACGATCATGTCGCAGAAAAACGGTTTTTCGCCGGTCAGGTAGTGCTGCATGAGCATGGTGATGGCGCCGTAGGCGTCGCCCTCGCAGGCGGTGATGATTCCGGCATTGATCAAACTGCCGATGGTCGAACAGATGCCGATGCCGTAAAGTTCGTTTTCATTGACCTCGGGCCAGCAGCGCAGCGAGAAGGCGTTGACCAGGAATTTGTCGCGCATTTTTTCCACGGCGGTGAAGAGCGCCGCCGACTTGCGCATCTCGACCGCATCCGGACCGTCGATGGTCTGCGAATCGGCCTTGATGCGGGCCATGGCCGGGGCAATCTCGGCGTCGGTCAGTTTCTCGGCGGTTTTGACGACTTCGAGCATGGTGATGAATTTCATCTCCACGCCGAGCTCGCGCCGCAGCATCATTTCATCCGCGCCGGAGGTGTAGAAGCCGGGCACGCGGCCGCCGACCACCCCCAGTCGGGTATGACGGATTTCCCTGGCCGTGGCGATGACTTTCGCGAGTTTGCCGAGTTCCGCCGCCGACTCCTTGACCGGGGCGTGAACATGGAAATACGGGATGCGCAGTTTCCAGAGGAAATGCGAGTTCATATTGGCCGCGCAGAACGAGTTCGCCGCCAGGCGCCCGCCGCACATCGGCGGCTCCGGCATCGACCACAGGATGACCGGCAGTTTCAGGTCGTTGGCGATCAGCGGCACCAGCGTGCCGAGCGAGAATGTGGCGAAGAAGCAGACGATGGCGTCCACCTGTGCCGCCTTGAACTGCTCAGTGGCAGCCATCAGGTCCGGCTCGAACGCGATCATGGCGTCGCCGCCGATGATTTCGCAATCCGGGAGTTTCTTCATTTCGTTCAGCGCGTTGATGCGGATATCATCCAGCGCCGGGGTCATCCAACTGGCTTTGGTCAGGGGGAGAAAACCGAGTTTGAGCGTTTTCATATTCAATGTGTCCTTAAGTAATTTTCGACTTCAGTCATGGAGGGGAGGCCGGCGCGGGCGCCGAGCTTGCCGCATTTGAGCCCGGCGAACGCCGAAGCGAAACGCATGCATTCGTAGAGGTCGCCTCCGTTCAGGTATTTGATCACGAATCCGCAGTGATAGGCATCCCCGGCCCCGGTGGAGTCCACCACCGGCAGATCGGTGAAGGCCGGGCAGCGGATGAAGCTGCCGTCGTCGGCAAGGATGATCGAGCCCGCGTCGCCGGCGGTGACCCCGGTCACTTTCGCACCCAGCGTTTTCAGCTTCACGAGCGCCTTGTCCAAGTCGGTTTCGCCGCTCCATTTGCGGGCAAACGCTTCGGACGTGATCAGGATATCGGCCAGCTTGAGCAATTCGTCGATGCGAGGAGTGAAGGTTCCGGCATCGAGGTTGATCAGTACGCCGGATTCCTTGGCGAGCTTCGCTGCCGCCACTGCCGCGTCCGGGTGGTGACCGTCCAGATGCAGGACCTTGGCATTTTTTATCAGCTCGATGGGTACTTCGCCGGCCTTGAGCAATTCGAGGTTGTTTTTCGTCCAGGCCACGCTGCGCTTGCCGTCGGGAGTGATCCAGCAGTAGGCGATCGGCGAGCTGCCGCCTTTGCGGACGGCGATGCCCGAGACGTCGACGTTTTCCGCCTTGAAATCGGCGAGGATTTTCACCCCGTCGATATCGTCGCCGATGCTGGTGACGAAGGCTGCGCGCATACCGAGACGCGCCGCACCGACTGCCGCGTCCGCCGCCGGACCGCCGCCCTGAATCTGATGTTCGAGCATTTCGGTTTTGCTGTCGACGGGGATTTCGGCAATCCGGCAGAGATGGTCATTGCTGCAATAGCCCAGCGCAACAAATTCCGGATGGTTCGTTTTCATAAGAGTGTGACTCCATACTAATGGCTTTTTATTAAATATAACCGCCTCATCAAATTTTGTCAAGAGATAAAATGAGATAATTTGAGATATTTTGATACGAGATCTTGAAAATTGAAAAATTCGTGATATAATAACTGATATGAAAAATTTACGAACCATACAAATCGCCGAGTACATCAACGAAAAGAAGACCTGCACGATTCAGGAGTTGATGGAGAAATTCGATATTTCGCATGCCACGATCCATCGCGATATCGGTGCGCTGGAGGAGCAGGGCGTCATACGGCGCGTCCGTGGCGGCGTGGCGGCGCTGGCCAGCGAGGAGCCGACCATTTTCAGCCGCTACCAGGACCGGTTGAACCGCAACGGCGAGGCCAAGCTCGAAGTCGCACGCAAGGCGCTGGACAAAATCGAGGATGGCGACATCATTTTCCTCGACTCCTCGACCACGGTTTATTTCCTGGCCAAAGAACTGCAGAAAACGAATTTCACGAACCTGACGATCATCAGCAATTCACTGCTGATCATACAGGAATTTTCGCTGTTTCCGACCAATTATTTCCTGGTGGCGCTGGGCGGCAACTACGATCTGCAGTTGAACGCCTTTCTCGGGCAGACCACGATGGGCGATCTGGAGAAACTGAAGATCGACAAAGCGTTTGTCTCCGCGCTCGGCATTACCGGCGAAGGGATTTTTTCACGTCACGAAAACCACTCGTATTTCCTGCGGCGCGTACTCGAAATTTCCCGCCGCAATTACCTGCTGCTGACCGCGGATAAATTCAATAAATCCGGTCTGTTCGACATCGCCCCCCTGAGCGCGGTCAATGCCATCATCGCCAATGCCCCCGTGCCAAAGTTCAAGTAATCCGTTCAGAAACACATGGAATAAACGTAGATGTTCACGCCCATGCGCCAGGCTTCCTGAGTGAGCCGGGCGCCGAACCAGCTCTCCGTGACCCAGCCGCAGTGGAGGTCGCTGGAGGTGACAATGCCGATCAGTCGGCCGTGCAGCGTGACCAGCGATATCCCGTTGTTTTTGCCCTGGCAATGCGGAAAGGATTTGATCTGGTAATAGCAGTTGAACAGCGGATGTTTCATATCGACTTTCTCGATTTTTGCCTCCGGGAAAAACTCTTTGAAGAGCACCAGGAAGCTCTGGTAAAGCATGTCCTGATACGGATCGTATTTCTGCCAGACGCAGTCGTCGACGAACAGGAAACCGCCGCGCAGGATATATTCTTTCAGGTTTTCCTTGCCCTTGGGCGACATATTCTGGGTGCGCTGGCCGTGGACGAAAATGAACGGAAAAGCGGCCATTTTGTCGAGGTGCTCCACGTCGACGACGTTCCAGTCAGCCCTGAGGTTGATCGTGGTGTTTTTGCGGATGAAATCAATCATCCGGATATCGCCGGTGGGGTGGGCGTGCCAGTCCCAGTCGGACTCATAGCGCGAACTGCCCTTGACCGGATATTTCAGGCGCACCCAGGAGACGCGGCTGCCGCGCGTAGCCTCGAAATCCTCCGCCATTACAGGCAGCATGGACAGCAGAAAAATACAGAGCAGATACTTCATCGACAAGCCTCCTATATGAGTTTCCAGAATCTCCGGATGATCAGTTCCAGTAAATATACCGCGGCCATCAGGATAAACAACACGGGGGTGTGCCACAATGGACGCGAAAAATGTTCCTTGAGCTCGATATCGTCGCGGTTGAAGTGCTCCGCCGGTACCAGCTTCGAGTCGGTGACGACGCGGACGTGCGGCAGCGTGGCGAAGTTTTCGAGCGCCGCGAGGTCGGGCTCCAGAATCCGCGCTTCGAGTTCGCCGGGGTCAGTGGCCATGGTGGCGAAGGTGAATTCGGCGACCGGTTTTTTGTCGTAAACCGCCCGGAGGGTGTACTCCTTGCCGCCTTCGACCGGAAACGAGCAGAGGATTTTGTCGTCGGCGAACTCGGCGGTCAGCGCCTTTTCCTGTCCGCTGGATTCGAGGCGGCTGCTCAGCAGTTCGGGGTTGGTGATGAACGGGCTTTCCAGGTACGCGTGCATGGTTTCACCGGCTGCGGCGAGGTTGGGCACGAGCCAGCGGGTCTGGCGGTTCCGCCCGGTGCCGAGGTAGGAGAAAATATTTTTCCAGAAAATTTCGTAGGAATGATTGTCCGACGGCAGGTTCATGCGCCAGCGCCAGAGTGGGTCGGCGGCCAGCACCATGCTGCGGCCGTCGCCGAAATTCTGATAAGCGAGCAGCGGGTGCCGGCGGCTGGTTTTGTCGGTATAATACGCCAGCAGATTGGCGCCCGGCTTGAGCGATTCGACCAGCGCCATGTCCTGAAATTCGGGAATCACGGGCGTGGTTTTGCCGTCCTCGGTTTTGCTGACGAAAACCGGGCTTTTCCGGCCGAGATCGGTCAACTCGAACTTATACATTTCCGGCGGTTTGTAGGTGAATTCCTCGCTGGCGCGCACCTGTCCGTCGAAACGGGTGGGCGTGGTGCCGCGCGCAATTTCCTGGAGAATCCGGCGGGTGTCCGCGTCGCTGCGGGGATCGACGGGGGAGTTCGGGTCGAACTTCACAGGGAGCAGTTTTTCCAGCGTGCTGCGTGCGTATTCCCGGGCAGTGCCGGGGTTGCCGGTGACGAAGAGTAAACCGCCGCCGCTGCGGACGAATTCGTAAATATCTTCTTCCGCACTCGCCGGCAGCTCGCTCTGGCGCATGTTCATCAGCAACAGGACATCGAACTTTTTCAGTTCGGCTTTCGAGGGGAAATCCGAACCGTAAGAAGTATTTTTCGGGAAAACCCCATGGGCGAAACGGACGTCGAGATTGACCGACTTGTCGTCGGCGAAAACATTGCGGATAAAGCGGGTGCCGAAGTCCAGCGCACCGTTGAAAATCAACACGTTGACGCTGTCCTGCGGTTCGGTTTTTTCGATGGTCCAGTCGACGGCGTCGCGGACCTCGGTACCGGTCACGATCCGGGCAGTGAGGCGGTCGGTGCCGGCGACCGTGGACGGGTAGCGGTATTTGATGGTGCGCAGCCCGGTGCCGGCGGTGATTTCGGCGGTGTGGATGATGGTGCCGTCGCGAATAATTTCGAGGCGGGGCGCGGTATTCCGGGCGATATTGCTGCAGCGCACCAGAAACGTCAGGTCGTTCTCGGTATTGATGAACGCATGGGTGGGGGCCTCGAGCTTGCGGAACCGGATATCCGGCGGGGCCGCGAGTTCGTTGGTCGCGGGCACGAAAATATGCGGCAGCGCGGAGGCGGTGAGCGCGGCCAGCACGGACTCCTGTGTCGTCTGCGAGGTATCGATGCCGTCCGTGAAACAGATCACCGCGCCGTATTTTTCCGCCTCGAAACGGGCGTTCCAGTCGATGATTGCGTCGTAAAAATTGGTCTGCGCGGCATTACTTTCCACGGATTCTTCGTCCACTCTGGCGACCGGGCGCAGGCTGGTGCCGAAGCGGTAGAAATCATAGGTCTGGTGAGCAGGATCTTTTTCCACTTTGTTCGTCCAGAAATCGATGGCGTCGTGGAGGCGGTCGCGCTTCCACTGGTCGGGCTTGAGCATGCTGCCGGATTCGTCGAAAACGACCGCGATTTTCACATTTTCCCGGTCGGTGAAAACACGCTCGGTGTCGATGCGCGGGTCGGCCAGGCAGAGCAGGATCAGCAAGCAGAAAATCAGCCGCAGCGCCGAGAGCGTGACCTTGCGGGCCGCGCTGAGCTCCCGCCGCGTGTAGCGATAGGAAACGGCGATGACGACTGCCAGCAGCAGCGCCGCGGCCGCCAGTCCCCACCAGCCGCCGGGGAAATTCCATTGAAACTGCTCCGTAATCCTCTCCATCATTTACCTTTCTGCTGTTCGGGGTTGGAAAGCCGTTCGAAATATTCGGCGGTGGCTTTGCGGTATTTCGGCGGGACGTCGCCGGCGTTGAAAATATAAACCCGCATGTCGCGTTTGAGCTCCACCAGCAGCCCCGCAATCAGCGAAACCACGTGCGAAGTATTCTCGGAAATCTCCTTGTAAGCAGCGGCGGCGCCGCTTCCTTCGCCCTCGGCCGAAACGGTGCTGACGGCGGCACGGCTCCGGTCACGGGCGGCCTCGATATTTTTCTTGAATTCGGGCTTGGAAGCGTCCTCGGCCAGCTGGTCCAGCGCCAGCGAAACATCTTCCAGCAGTTTCTTCATTTCGTCCATCACTTCGGCGGCTTCAGCGGGCGGGAGTTCTTCCGGATTTTTCGCCGCGTACTTGAGCTGGCGCGACTGCTCGTTGAGTTTGCCGGCGGCGGACTCCAGAAATTGAGCGAGATCCTGCCCGTCCATCCGCATTTCATTGATGAGATCCTTAAGCGCTTTGAGTTCTTCCAGCATCTGCTCGCGGTTGCCTTTGGATTCGGCCCCCTGATTGAGGCGTCCGGCGAGCTTGCCGAGTTTACCGGCGTTGCCCATGGTGCCTTCTTTGCCCTGCTTCCCGGCTTCCCCGGCCATTTCGCCTGCCATATCCATGAGTTCGGCGCTCGCCTGTTCGGCCGTCATTTTGCCGGATTTGAGGGCCCCGGCGAGCTTGTCCAGCTTATTACGTGCGTTATCCATGGCGAGGCGGGTGGCATCGTCGGAGGCTTTTTCCAGCATCTTCGCGGCGCTTTCCAGATTGGCGGCAGCCTTCTGTCCCTTCAGCGAAGCGGCGGAATTTTTGTTGGCGCGCAGGTTGTCGGAGGATTCGGCCATGCTTTCCGCCGACTGCTCGAGCTTCTTCTGCAGCTCCAGTGACAAATTGGTTTTCAACTGATTGGTTTTGTCCTGCAGCGTGTCCTGTTCGTTGGCCATTTGCTCCTGTGATTTCCGGTCGGGGGATTGCTCGTCTTTCTTGATTTCGTCGTTCAGTTTTTTCTGTTCCTCGATCAGTTGCTTGAGCTGATTGTGCGGATTTTTCGCGTCATCCAGTTCCGGCGGCTGGAACTTCTGCTTGTCCTTGAACGGATTTTCATCGGGTCTCTGCTGGGCGCCTTCTGCGGGCGGAGCCTTCAGCATCAGTTTGCGGATATTTTTCATGGCCTGAATCAGGTTGGCAATCGCTTTTTGCTGGTGCTGCAGACCTTTGTCGATGGCGGGTTCGCGCAGGGCGCTGACGCTGTCGTTCATGTTCCCGTGGGCGAGCTCCAGATGATTGATGATGTCGGCCGGCACGGTGCGGAATTTCGGGTCCAGCAGGAAGGTGTTGAGATTGTAGGCGAGTTCCTGCTGCTGGGCGATGATATTTTCATGGACCTTGACCGTATCGATGGGATTGTTTTTGTCCGGGTTCAGGTGATAGATTTTCAGGGCGAATAACGCTTTGTTGAGCCGGAGCTGCCGGTTCAGAAATGCGTTCAGGATTTCCATGAGGTCGGCGCCGGCCTCGGTCAGCTGATCGGCCTCGCCGGTGAAGACGTCCTCGCGGAACGGGCGGACCTCGATGAAGCCGGGTTCACTGAGGATGGTCCGCTTTTCGCCGCCGACCATGGCCTGTCCGGTCAGGTGATAACTGACCAGGTCGAAGGGCTTGACGTTGAAATCCTCCAGCGTCAGGAACGAGCCGAAACGGATTCGGCCGGTCTCGCCGGGGAGCTTTTCCGGCGGGATATTCGAGTGGAACTCGGCGTTGACATAAACCGCGAGGGCCAGCCCGGTGAAGCCATGAGGCGATTCGCCCACGCCCTCCCAGTCCAGCTCGTCGAGCGGCTTGGCGCGGAGCTCCTTTTCTTCGGGAATGGTGATGATCAGTTTGGCGGTCTCGGCGGCGAGTTCTTTCTGCTTTTCCTCTTCGGCCTGTTTTTCTTGCTCGGCGCGAGCCTGTTCCTCCTCGAGCTCCTTGTGAACTTGATTGAGCTCGCGGTTGTGATGCATCAGCCCCACGTCCAGCCCGGTGAAAAGCAGCGCCGCCGCCATGAAAAGCAGCACCAGAAAGGTCTGCGCCGGAAGCTTGAAGGCTTTGAAAAGATGACGGCTCTCGGTGGCGTGTTCGTTTTTCAGCGGATGCTCCGAGTGTTCCAGCTCAAGATATGCTTCGAAGTGATTGAACGACCCGGCCTGGCCGTCGAATTCCCGCGCCGTGGCCCGCCGTTTTTCGTAGCGGATGATGCACAGCAGCAGGAACCCGGCGAAGCCCGCCAGCAGCAGGATTCCGGCGATGATGTTGAACACCAGATAATACTCCCGTTTCGGGTCGAAAATACCGGTGGAAAACAGCACCGCCGCGGCCGCCAGCGCACAGCAGCTCCAGAACTTCAGGCCGGAACGGTAAATCCGCGACAGGCGGTACAGGATAAATTGTTTTTTCACGGATTTCATATCAGTTCACCGTCCGGTTGGAAAGCAGCAGTTCGGTCAGGGCGAAAACCAGCAGCAGGATCAGCAGCAGGCTTTTGTAGTCCTTGGCTTGATCGAGTCTGGCGAGCTTGATTTCGGGCTTTTCTTCGGCGGTTTTCGGGGCGATCCACACGGCACAGTCGAATGGCTCCGGCAGCGGCGCGAGATCGGACTCGCGGGTGTCGACATTGACGCTGTACAGCTTGTCGCCGACCTTGAATACCCCGGCCCGGTTGCGCTTCAGCTCGCCGCCCGGCAGCATGAGCGGCTGCGAGGCGGTCAGGAAGGAATCGGGCTCGCGGCTGCTGTCCGCGCAATACAGCACCAGTTCGCGCCAGAATGGCAGAAATGCGCCGTAGGTCTGGAAATTGGTGTGGGCGCGGTCGATGGCGGCGGCGAGGACGATGAGTTTGCCGCGTCCGCGATTCATTTCCACGACTGCCGGGTGTCCGCCGCTGAACGACGCGATAATCCGCGCGCCGGGCGGCACCTGAAGTACCGGCACCTCGAAAAACGAAATATCGAACCAGCTTCCGGCACTCACTTCCAGGTATTCGCGGAACACCGGATGCTCGAAATTGATCATCTCAAACTCGGTTTGTCTGACCGGGTCGGCGGCGACCCCGATACCGAAGCGGTCGAGAAGGGATTTCATGCCGCGGGTGTGGCGGTAAACGATGATGACACTGGTGCCGTTTTCGAGGGCCGTTTCGAGCTGCGCGGCGGCATCGGATTCGAGTCCGGCGTCGTCGCTGATGATCAGCAGCGGGGCCTTCTCCGGGAGCTTGCCGTCCTGGATAATACTTGAGCCGCCGTGCAGCGCCTCGCGGATGAAATCGAACTCGGCGGCGCGGGTCAGGTAAATATCGGGGGCTTTGAACGGATTGACCGCGAAGTAACGGGTATTGTCGAGTTCGAGGTCGTCCTTGGCGGTTTCGAGCACCACTTTGCCGCTGAGCTGAGCGGGTTCGGCGGCGGGTGTTTTGAGCTTGAATTGTTCGCTTTTTTCCGAACGCGGCAGCAGGACGATTTCGCGGGTCTGCTGCAGTTTATCGTCCAGAAAGACCTTCAGGACGCAGGTGGTTTCCTCGGCGTTGAAATTGGCTAGTTTGACGTTGAGGTCGAGTTCGAGTCCGGGCAGGGTGTACTGGGTGTCGACGGTGGCGGAAGTGATGGCGGTATTGCGGCGCGGCGCGGGCGAAGTCGCCGGGCGAATCCGGATTTCGTCCGCGTGTTTGAGGAATTGATGAGACGGCAGGCGACGCCACGGCAGGGCCTGATGGTCGGTGATCACGGTGATGCGCTTGCGGGCGGCGGAAATCATGCCGAGGCGGCTGTCCGCCTGATAAAGCGCCTGCAGGAAGTTGGATGTGGTTTGTGAGGATTCATTGAGGTTGAAAAACGCGTCCAGCGCTTTCCTGTCCGCGGTGAATTCGCCGCTCCAGCGGACGGTGTCCGCCACCGCCGCGCCCAGCACCGGGGCCTTCGGCGAGACCGTGCTCAACTCCTGCTGCAGGGCTTTTTTGATGGCCTCCTGAGCATGCCGGGTGCCGGTGCTGAACGAAATATCGCGGATGATGACCTCGGCACTCTCCGGTTCGAGGTCGATATCTTCGAAGTAGGGCCACGCAAAGGCGAGGCAGAAAAACGCCAACGCTGCGCAGCGGCAGAACAGAATCAGGTATTTCAACAGATTATTGCGCTGCTGGCGCTTGGCGATTTTGCGGGTCAGCAGGTAAAAGGACGGAAACATTTTGATCGTCGTGGGTTTGAGCCGGAGCAGATGCAGGATGATCGGCACCGAAAGAAACGTCAGCCCGGCCAGATATGCGGCAAATGCGAAGTTCATCGGAGCCTCCTTCCGCGCCGGGTGCGGACCGCCAGATAGGTGCTGAGCGCTTCCAGTGGCACCCGGTCGGTGGAGAAGAGCACGTAATCGCCGCCACGGCTCTTGGCGGCTTCATTCAACCTGCTGCTGTGGCTTTCGAGATTGGCGAGGTATTCCTTGCGGACGAGGTCGGGCGAAATGACCATTTTTTCGCCGGTTTCGCTATCCTGCAGCAGCATCGTGTCGCGATACGGGAAAAAACGCTCGGCATAGTCGAGCACGTGAAACAGAATGATCTCGCAATTCTTGCCGTGCAACTGATCAAAAACGGAGGTGAATTCCGCCGCGTCCGCATAGAAATCCGAGATCAGGATCACGATCGTGCCGGGGCGCATGGATGCCGCCGCGTCCGCCAGCGAGGCGGGCAGGGGGCAGTCGAGGGCCTCGGGTTTGGTGCGCAGGCGCTCGAGCATTTTGGTGAAATGCGGCAGTGTGCCAGCCGGTTTCAGGTAGCGGTCCGGGGTCTCGCCGATGGTGCTCAGCGTGAATTTGTCCTTCTGATTGTGCATGAAAAGCATACAGGCGGCGGCGATGGACGCGGCATAATCCCATTTGCTCATGACACTGCCGCGGTCCAGGAAATCCATTGAGCGGCTGGCGTCCATGAAAATGGCGGTGGAGAGGTCGGTATCCTCCTCAAATAACCGGACATGGAGGCGGTCGGTACGCGCATAGACTTTCCAGTCGATGGCGGTAATGCTGTCGCCGTGGATATATTTACGGTGCTCCTTGAATTCGGCGTTGTTGCCGCGAAACGGACTTTTGTGCATGCCCGCGTAATAGCCGCTGACCAGATAGCGCGCCCGCAGCTCCACGTCCGGCAGGCGGGAGAGGAGGTCGATGTCCAGAAATTCACTGATTGGCACGCCGTTGGAATCCAACTTGTTACCTCACCGCTTTGACGATTTCACCCAGGATATTTTCGAGCGTCACATGGTCCGCCTCGGCGCGGTAGTTCAGGATCACGCGGTGGCGCATCACACCCGGCAGCGCCCGCATGATGTCCTCGTCGGCCACATTCAGCCGCCCGTCGAAGGCGGCGAACGCCTTGCCCGCCAGCGCCAGGTACTGGCAGGCGCGCGGCCCCGCTCCCCAGCGGATGTATTTATCGGCCACCGGCAGCTCGCCGGGACGGGTTCCGCGCACGATCCGGGTGGTGAATTCCGCCACCGAATGCGGCACCGGAATATGGCGCACCGCCTCCTGGAATTTGAGCAGTTCATCGCGGGTGATGACCTTTCTCAAACTCACCGTTTTTTCGTCGGTGGTTTCGAGCATGATCCGGACCTCGGTGGCGTAATCCGGGTAATTCACGTTCAGCGCGAACATGAAACGGTCGAGCTGTGCTTCCGGCAGTGGATAGGTCCCTTCCTGTTCGATCGGGTTCTGGGTGGCCAGCACGAAAAACGGCTCCTGCAGCTCGTAGCACTTGCCGGCCACGGTGACTGCGCGCTCCTGCATGGCTTCGAGAAGGGCGGCCTGGGTTTTCGGCGGCGTGCGGTTGATTTCGTCCGCCAGCAGCAGATTGGTGAAAACCGGGCCCTTGATGAACTTGAATTCACGCGCCCCGGCGGTCTGGTTCAGCTCGAGGATTTCACTGCCGGTAATGTCGCTCGGCATCATGTCGGGCGTGAACTGGATGCGTTTGAAGCTGAGGTCCGCCACTTCGCTGAGGGAACTGACCAGCAGCGTTTTCGCCAGTCCCGGCACCCCGGTCAGCAGGCAGTGCCCGCGCGAAACGATGGCCGCCAGCAGCTCTTCGATCAATTTATCCTGGCCGAAAATCTTCCGTCCAAGCTCCTGACCGACTACATTCATTTTGCCCGGCAGTTCCTTCAAGGTTTCGGCTGCGTTGATCATTGGCTGTTCCTTTCTTTGATATGATTAATCTGTTTGCGCAATTCATAAAGATCGGTACGGATTTTCAGGTAATTTTCCGGGGAGATCGTCTTCGCAGGCAGCAGCACAAAACGGAAATCAATCCGGTTATCCGTGACGGTGAGAGAGGCGCTGTGCGTATGGTCGATTTTTGACCATTGGCGAGGTTCAAATTTTCTGTTATCGAATGCAATCTGATATTCGAAACTGGCTTGACGTCCGTCGAAAATCCGGATCGGATGAGCGCGCCAGGATGGCAGGAATGGCTTGGTCAGGTTATCCGACAGCGGCGGCAGACTGCCGCTGTACATGAACGTGAACCTGCTATCATACTCCAGTTCGCTATAAATCAGCTCTGAGCCGGGCAGAATGTTGTCAATGTATGATGCGAGCATGAACAACCTTTTTTGTCGCGTTCCGGCATTCACCAGCATTAGCGTTCGTTGCCATTCATACAGAAAAAGTCCCGTATTTTCGATCCTGATGGTCGCGATATCACCGGGTTGGATCCTGATATCAAATTTCGTCCGGCTTTGCTGCGCACCCGGCAAGTCGCCGAATGCAATGGACTTGCCGATAAACATCCCGGTGGTATCGGCGTCGCCCGGCGGCAGGTCGCCGAACGGTGCGAGATTGTCGGTGGCGTCCAGATACAATTTGTGCTGCGGCAGGTATACGATCATATGGTTGAACTGCCAGCACGGGAAGGATGAGTCGACCTGGCTGCCGCGATTGACCAGCACCCGGATGGCTTCGATGCCGAGCTCTTTGCACATGGCGTACATGGCGTTCGCCTTGTCCTTGCAGTCGCCGTAATTGTTGCGGATCATCTCGCCCGGGGTCTGCGGACGGAACGCCGCCGCGCCCAGCGGAGTCGTCACGTAGCGGACGGTGTTCAGGTAGTCATAAATGCGCTTGACTTTGTCGAGCTCGCTCTCCGCGCCTTTGACCAGATCGGCGAGCAGGGCCCTGGCGTCGTCATCCATTTCCTCGGAACGGGCGACCATGCGGTTGACCCAGTTCATGAAGTCCCCCCAACTCTGCAACGTGGTCAGGACCACCCGCGCCGGAATCAGCTCGGGATACGCATCGTAGGGCAGTTGTTCGTAGGCCGCCAACGTTTCGCTGCTGCTGTAGGTAACGGTATCGCCTTTTTCGGTTTTGGCCATGTTTTCCGGCGTGTTATAAAACTTGTATTTCAGCTCCTTCGGGAACGACACGGAGTAGCTGCAGACTGGCAGGATGGACTGAATATAAAAGGTCGCCTGGAACTCCGGCAGATGGTTGGGGCGGGGGATTGAAATCCGCCGCTGCAAATATAGAATCGAGCCCGGCGGCGGGGTCGGCAGCGAACCCCCGGTAATCTCGCAATGCGAGCCGTCCGGGTAAATAATCCGGGCATTCCGGAAGCCGCTCACACCGCCCGGTGCGACCATTTCCGCGCCGGACTTCTCGATGATGTAAAACGTGTCAGCCTGCGTACCCGCGGCGGATTTGTCCTGATTCAGAATATACGAGACTTCGCGATGCAGATAAATCGCCGGATAACCGGCAAATTTTTCCGCGAGAACCTTGGCATCCGCGACCTGTTTCAGTGTTTCCGGTGTCGCTGGATTGACGATGAGTTTTTTCCGTTCCAGCAGCGATTTTAAATTGTCGGCGGGCGGGGTTTCCGCTTGACTTGACACGGCAGTGGTGAACGTCATTTTCGAGCCGTCAAACGGATACGAGGCGCGTTCGCCGCGGTGATAAAACTGGGAGTTCTCGGCGATGGCCATCGACGTATCGCGGTAGAATTTTTCGGTCAGCTGCCCGGCTTTTTTCAGCACATCGCCGAGCATGGCGTCGGGGCCGAGTTCCTGCAGTGCCTGCAAATAGAACGCCGGATAACGCGGTATTCCGAGCTGGCCGGGGTCGTCCTGAGCGGCCACCACGGTTCGCTCGCCTTTGGCCAGTTGCGCCAGCAGGGCCGCGCTGCCGCTATTGAAGAGATACACGGTTTGGCGGGCCCTGACCGTGTCGAGCAGCTCGCCCAGTTCCTCGGCCGTGATGCGTCCATTGGCCGTGGGCAGCGAGATGCGCCGGGCATTCACCGAAGCATAACCGAACACATACAGCGCCAGCTCGTCATCAGATTTGGTTTGGGACGAAAGATGGGTCAGGGTGTTCCGGATGCCTTCGGCGGAGTC
The DNA here is from genome assembly GCA_040394635.1 of Victivallis vadensis. Classification (GTDB taxonomy): domain Bacteria; phylum Verrucomicrobiota; class Lentisphaeria; order Victivallales; family Victivallaceae; genus UBA5239. The sequence goes on from JBEBRW010000024.1 coordinate 61,910, forward strand.
GGCGGTCACGCGGTAATCGCGCGCCGACAGCAGTTTCTCAAGCTGGGCGATCTGGCTGGCAGCCTCGGCTTCGAGCTCGGGCGTGCCGCAGCGCAGTTGAACAATAACGGCGTACGTCCCCGCATAGCAGGGAACCAGAAATGCCAACAGAAAAAAGTATAGAAACTTTGCCATTCAGCAGCCCTTATTCGCAATTTTTTTATCATACCACTGGAATAAAAGAAATACAATGACAAAAAATGCAGATATTTCATTATTTCTGGCCTTCAGCGTAATGATACGCGAAAATTTTTTAAACACGGAAAACACGGAAAGCACGGAAATCTTTTTGTTAACCACAAAATACTCAAAATTGCACAAAAAAATTTATTAATTCTTTTTTGTAATTCCTTTCCTGATATTTCCGTGTTTTCCGTGTTTTCCGTGTTTAAAAAAAGAGGATATTTTAAAGCAATGGGCAATCTGTGCAGTATTGGCGGCGTTCGCATTTGGTGCAGAAGGCGCCACGCCAGACATCGTCGAATTGTGTGGTCAGGGGCTCAATTAATCCGGCTTCGTCGGTCAGGATGCCGTTCTCGAAATTACGCTTGTTCTCGCCCTTGGCACCCATTCCGGCACCGGTCAGGTTCGCACTGCCGAAAAAGGCCTGCTTGCCGTCGATGATCACACATTTGAAGTGGACACGCGGGCACAATACCCGCTCCACGCCGCCCCACAGCCCGGGGAATCGGTCAAAATCCTTGCGGAACGCCGGTCCCGGCTCTTTGGCGTGAATCAACCGTATTTCCACGTGCCGTTCCAGCAGTTCCGCCAGGATCTGCAGAAATGGCACCATCTGCTTCGTTAATCCGGCTTTTTCCACATACATATCTTTGATGTCGGCGGTAGCGATCCAGAGCCGTTTCCGCGCCTGCGGGACCAGGTCGCGGATCACGGCCTCATAAATCTGCCGGTTGCTGACAAATCGAATCATTTTGCTCCTTGGTTTTACAGCCAGCCGGACAGGGTTTCGAAGACGATTTTCAGGTCGTCGAATTTCAGTGCGGCGTAGCGGTCCAGATAGGTTGGCTGGCGGTTGACGATGACGATTTTGCCGCCGCCGTAGTAGGTGCCGAGCGGCAGCTTGGCCGCCGGCGGCACTGTCAGGCTGCTTCCCAGCACCAGCAGCAGGTCGGCTCCGGCGATTTCTTCGGTGGCGGTAGCCAGCAGTTCTTTGTCCAGGTGTTCGCTGAAAAATACGATACCCGGTTTGATCAGCCCTTCGCAGAATTGACAATACGGGACCTGACCCGATTTGACGATCTCCGCGATCGCATCATAGCCGTATTTGCGGCCGCATTTCATGCAGTGATGCCTGGACATGGAACCATGGAACTCACGGACGTTGACACTGCCGGCGCGTTGATGCAGCGCGTCGATGTTCTGGGTATAAACCGTGTCCAGCAACTTGCATTTTTCCATTTCCGCCAGGACGTTGTGAATGATATTCGGCTCCTGCGACGTCAGGTTGTAAATGAAATTTTTGGCATACTCATAGAAAATATCCGGGTGCGCCGTGAAAAAGTGGATATCATGAATGGTCTCGATATCATATCCCTTGAATTGCTTCGAAAACACCCCGTCTTCGCCCCGGAAATCAGGAATTCCCGACAGCGTGGAGATTCCCGCGCCGGTAAAAGCCACCACGTGTCTGGAGCATTCCAGCAGCTCCAGCAGTTGTTCCAATTCTCTTGTCATGACCGCTATTTCCTTTCAAGCTTCAATCTATCATGTTGGCACGAGATATTCAAACCGTTTTTCGCATTTGTTCCGCGGCGGGATTGACAATGGCGGAAAAGCATGTATAATAATTGGTGAAGCGATTCACTAAATCAATTTTCAAGGGTTCTCCATGGCGACTTTAAGTGATGTGGCCAAGCGGGCGGGCGTCGGTGTCAGCACGGCCTCTTATGTAATCAACAAAACGGGATTGCACAAGGTCGGGGCGGAGGCTCAGGCGCGCATTCTGGCGGCGGCGGCGGAGCTGGATTATCACCCGAATATCGCGGGGAGGGCGCTGGCCAAGGGACGGACATTCATGGCCGGGGCGATTTTTCCGACGGTGATGGGTTCGTTCACGCCGGAGATCCTGCAGGGGCTGGAGGATGTGCTGAACAAAGTTTCCTACAGTTTGATTCTCTGTACCTACAACAGCAGTGGGGAATTCCGGGAAAAGTGCCGGATGCTTGCCGGTAAGCAGATCGATGGCTTGATCGTGATGCCGCTCATGCCGGATTTTGAGGTCGAAACCTGTCGTGAATTGAACAACCGCATGCCGTTGGTATCTCTGACCAAGCCCAGCGGAACCGCCGAAATTCCCCATGTCCGGGTAGACGGCGGCATGATCAACTTCCTGGCGGTGCGTTATCTGCTGGAGCGCGGACACCGGCGGATCGTGGTTCAGTGCGGCAGCGACCCCCAGCGGGTCGAGGGGGCGAAACGCGCCGCCAAAGGCGCGCGCGGCGTCCGGCTGATGTGGATGAAGGAGTCGACGGCGAGCGGTATGCAGCTGCTCAAATGGGGGCTGGCGCAGCATGAGGCGCCGACCGCGTACCTGACGTATGGCGACTCGACGGCGGCGGAGCTGATTGCCGCAGCGTATGAGCTTGGGTTGAAGGTGCCCGACGATATCTCCGTCGTCGGCGTCGACGGTGAACGGCTCGGCGAATACACCTGTCCAAAACTGACTTCGGTCAGTCAGCCGCGTTACGAGCAGGGATTCGAGGCGGGCAAGCTGTTGCTGGCGCGGATTGACGGGCATGAGGCGAAGGATATCATCCTGCAGCCATGCCTGACGGAACGGAAAAGCGTGAAAACGAAACACTAAATGAGGTTTATATGTTGAAACAGAAAATCATGCCGATCACCGGCACTTTCGTCAGCCCGATTTACAACGACACCGGCATCAACAACTGGGGGCTGAAAGAGTGGGAACAGGATTTCCGCATGATGCGGGCCATCGGTATCGACACCGTGATTGTGCTTCGCACGGAATGGGAGCAGAACGGGCGGCATTTTTCCGCGCTCGATCCGCGCTCGACCACCTGGGAGGAGGACCCGGACATCCTGAGCATGCTTTTCCGCCTGGCCGATAAGTACGAAATGAAGCTTTATCTGGGCGGTTACATCAGCTTGACCGATCTTTACAAGGGTGAATCGGGCAAGGTCATCGCAGACAACGAGCGGTTTTACGAGAAAATCCTGCCGCGCTTCAACCATCATCCCTCCTTCCATGGTTTGTATGTGACGCTGGAGGCGCTGCCGTGGCATTTCGACTTCTTCAAAATCATCGAAGGCACGCTGAAAATCATGCGCCGCCTGGCACCGGAAAAGAAAACCCTGCTCTCCCCCACCTTCTACGGCCTGACCGGTTATATGAACAGCCATTACACGCCGGAGGAGTATTTCCGCGTTTACGGCGAGGGGCTCTATGACCGGGTGGGCGGCCTGCTGGATTACTGCGCGCCGCAGGATAAATTCACCATGCCCGAATGTGTCTACGACCAGGCTGTTAAGAGCGAACTTGAGCGCTGGTACGAGCTGTCGCGCGAATGCCTCCGGCGCAACCGGATCGGTGTTTGGGGCAATATCGAAAGTTTCCAGCGGCCGTTTCTGCATGCGGAAGGATGCGGCTTTTTCCGTCAGGCCGATTACCGCTCGCTTTATATGAAACTTGAGGCGGCCACGCCGTATGTCGAAAAACTGATCACGTTCGAGTTTTCCACCTGCATGAGTCCGAACGCCGAATGGGGCTCCGCCGGACGCTTGCTGGCGCGCTACCTGGAGATGATCGGCCGGAGTCCGGACCTGATCCAGGAGATTTACTGCAGCGAACCGTGAGTTATGGCGTAAACCGGAGAAAAGTCGAAACTTCCGAATGACCCGCGGTGGTACTTGAGATGGGCTTCTTGAGGCAAAAAAATGGTACACCCGAAGTGGGCTGCTCCGGTTTACGATTTTACCTCAAAAATATCTCGAAATAGTTTCTGCTCAACGGTTTTTCTCTGAATTGGCTTGCCATTGTTACGAATTTTCCGATGAACAAAAAAGGCACCTTTCGGCACTTTCGAGACCTCAAACGGCACTGAACGGCACCCGGCTTTCCTATAGCTTCCAGCACGTATTTGTGTCACTATTTCTACTATAGATGCGGTACCGACAAATGCAAATGCCGTCGTAAACAAATCAAACGGAAAAAGCGCGAACAAAAAAGACTGGACTCCTCTATGCTATTCATGGACGCATACCCAGTCCAAGTGGATATAACCGGCATCCATTTGGATAAATCAGGCATTCAATTGAACATGACCCAAATGGACTTTATCCTCAAAAGTCCAAGTCCAAATAAACAAAAGCCAAAATCTATATACCCGGTTTTATAAAACCCGGCAGTTGTCTGACGTTTGTCTGAAACTGACTATTAAGTTTTCTGTAATTTGGCGTGAATGCGAATTTGACAAACTTTATTCAGTCGGTTATTTTAAACCTAGGCTTCAGGATGATAAGAGGCAAAAGCGGAGTTCCAATAAACGGAAGTATCGTCATGACCTATCTAAAACATCCTGCATCGTTAAGCTGCGGTTGAGAAAAAAGAGGGTGGACGGTTCCCAAAATAGCGGATGATCCATTTTATACTACAAAGTATCAATACCATAAGGTTTTGTATCTCGATTTCGAAAATGGCAAAGAGGAAATAAAGCAGCGCATTATTGATTTTGCTCATCCGTATTGGCCCGAGGACAAAGAGGCACAAGAACAGTGCCGTCGAAATCTGATAACCATAGACATGACCGATAGAGCAGGTCAGGATTATTCGCTGCCGGAGAACTGGGGCGATATTATGGAATTGCTTGAGTCGGCCAAACAGGAAGGAATCGCCGGACAGCCTGTGGATTTGCTGGTTATCGATACAATCAGCAAGTTTACCAAAAAGCCTTACACCAGCAGCTTCAATGTATCTGATTTCATAAACAAAATTCGGCATATGAATATAGCCATTCTATTTCTGCATCATGAAGGCACCAATGGGGAGGTTCGCGGTTGGAAGTCCGGACTGGATGATATGTATTTCAACCTTCGCTTGTACCGCGAAAAAGACAATGATAAGACATCCGGCGGTAAATCGACATTAGCGGATTTGGTGGACCCATTGATTCTTGCTTATCAGTGTTCCCGCTCTGGCATTGAGAAAAATCCGGACTTTGAAATTTTGTTCGATAAAAAATGGCAGGAATATTATCGTGAAGATGATCCTGAATTCAGTCGGTCCACAAAGGAAAGGCAAAAACAGGAACTGCAACGGATTGCCAAATATTATAACTCAAAGCGTTTGGAACACGACGATATTTATCCCATTTTGGCAATGAGAAGGTCTAATTACTTCAGGCTGAAAAAATAGGGAATAATAATCCGGATGGAGCTCAAAAAGTCCATCCGGATAGCGTTTGTGTCCAAAAGTCCAACTTAATCAGCAAGTGCAGCTTTGATTTTCTCCAGGATATCGAGCTTTTCCGGATGGTTGCGGATCAACTCCAAAGCTTCGCCGATGCGTTGCTGGGCCGGTTTGCTGTCAATCTCGCCGGAGATGGCTTCAATGGCTTTTATTTGGGCGTCGTCGCCGACGTGGGTATAATACTTGCTAATGATTTCGGAGTCCGCTCCGAGAATGGACTGGACCGTGGCTGGAGGAACTCCGGCTGCGGCGCAGTATGACGCAAACGAATGCCGGAGCGAGTGGAACCCGTAGACGGTTACTTTCTTATCACGGCCTTCCACCGCGACGGACGGCTCCAGCCCGATCCAGCGGATTACGCGCAGTACGTCCAGTCCGACCAGATTGTTTCCGATGTTTTTGCCCCGGTGATCGCATTTATTATAACGGGCAGCGACCTGCGGGCAGACGTAGCTGCTTTCATCAGCTTTCCAGTCCAGGGCTTCTTTTAAGACGCTTTTGAGCTTGGCGGCGATGGGAATAGAGACTTCCTTGCCGGTTTTGAACTGCTTGACCCAAACTCGGTTTCGTTCAAAGTCCACTTTGCTCCAACGCAGCAAAACGCAGTCCTTGAGGCGTTGTCCGGTGAACATTCCGAGATAATAAATGACCCGGATTTCCGGTTTGTGCATGACTTTGTGCTTGGAATCGTCCAGGACGGCCTGCAATTGCTGCTCTTGTTCACGGGTGAAAGCGAGCCGATGAACTGTCTGTTCGTGTTCCTCGCGCTCCTTACGCATCAGAGTGGATGATTGGAAAGGGTTATCACCGGACCAGTATTCACGAAGCGTCCGGAAGATACGCCGTATCCGCTTGATTTTTCGATTATGAGTGTGGACCGCGATATTCAGCTTACGTAAATGTTGAACGTATTCTTCTGCTATATCAGAGGTAATATCCCGCAAGGTCTTGGCCGGATCATCAACCCAATCCACAAAATCCTGAAAGGTGGCTTGATAACCCAAGACTTCATTGATTGTAGCCGGAGTGGCCCGCTCTGGGCTTTTCTCATAAACCGCCCAGGCTTCGGACAATAGCATATTCTTTTCTGAAGTAATCAATCCGCGTGCCTGCTGGACGTGAGCTGCGATTACATCGGTACTGGTTGCTTTCAGAAGCGGAATTTGCTTCTTGGCCTCTTTTATCGCTTCTTTCTGATTTTTCGTCTTGAGACTGATTGCTTTCCGCTCACCGTTGACCTGGTAACGGAAGTAATAGATGCCGCTATCCACTTTTTGGTAGACAGTGCCGAGTTCGAGTTTGATGGGTTTGTCAGCCATATTCCGATCCTTCATTTACGACGTTCCCGGATGTAGCTAATATAGCCGCGAATTCGGCGTTTGAAAGTCAGAAACGGTACTGAATGGCACCTTTTGAAGAAATTTGAGCTTAAAATGGTACACCCGAAGGGACTTGAACCCCTAACCTTCTGGTCCGTAGCCAGACGTTATTTAGTTCAAATATGGCATTAAAACGTGAAAATGTGGCGAAAATGTGGCATTTGTTGTTTGACATGCATTGTTGCCGGGCTATTTTAAGACAGAATAGGAATCAACAGAAAACGGGTCCGACAATGAGTGTTGCAAAACGGAAAACCAATACCGGAACAACTGCCGAGTATCATTACGATTTTTCCCAGAATGGTAAACGGCACAGGGGAGTATGCGAAGGCTGTACGACTAAACGGCAGGCTGAAGAATATGAGAAAGTTTTGAAAACCAAAGCGAAGGAAGTTGCATCACAGAAGAACGTCCGGGCTCTGGTGGAGAACTTTCGCGACGTCCTTACCGGTGGCTCCGCGATTGCGCTTGCCGAGGCCTATGAACTGTCGCTACAGAAGCCGAAGAAGCGCCAGCCGTCCGAATCGTTGATCAACGCCAAGCGTGCCTACTGGCAGGACTTTGTTGCATTTATGGGAAAAGCATTCCCGGAAATCGAGAACCTTGCCGATATCACAGTGGCTCATGCCGAAGCATACATCCAAAACCTGCGCCAGAACGGGCGGTTCAATAAATTGGTTTCCTATACCGGCAAGACGATCAAAGCGCGCCGTGAATATCAGTTGAGGGATTCGCTGTCAGCGAAGACCATCAATACCTACCAACAGTCGATAGCAGAAGTGTTTCAACTACTCGGTCGCGACGCCGGAATCATCGAGAATCCATTCACAGCCATTCCCAAACTCGAAAAAGACGCAGAGAGCCGCGAGGCGTTCACCGTAGAAGAACTGACGATCATTCGCAATCAGCTCGATTCATTTACCCGTCCTCTATTCACGATTGCGATTGCCACTGCATTGCGGGAAGGGGATATCTGTACCCTGCAGTGGCGCGATGTCAACTTCGCCAAGGAGACCATTATCAAAAAGATGCGCAAAACCGGGCAAGTCGTCGAAATCCCAATGCTGCCGCCGCTCAAAGCCTATCTGCTCGAACTGAAATCCCAATCCGACAATTCCGATGATTACGTACTGCCCGAGCACGCCAAAATGTACCTGGCTAACAGTTCCGGAGTCTCCTACCGGATCAAACAGTTCCTGGAAAACAAATGCGGCATTCGTACAACAAAAGCCCTGGAGAACCGCAGTCGTGCTGTATCGGTGAAAGATCTGCATTCCTGTCGCCATACCTTCTGCTATTACGCCGGATTGTACGGTATTCCGCTGACCATCGTGCAAAGCATCGTCGGCCACATGACCCCGGAAATGACCAAACACTATTCCGCTCATGCCAGTATCGAAGCCAAGCGCGAGAAAATGAAACAGCTCCCCGCCTTCCTGGCCCTGGCCGATTCTCCTGTAGAAGTTAATGATCCGGAAGCCGACCGAAAGCAAATCATTCAAGCCGTCGCCAACGCCACCCCTGAACAACTTCACGCAATCAAACGAATCCTGAATTGCTAACGGATTCAATATTTGAATATTACGTTCAAAAAAGTATCATTTTAGGGAAAAATTCCCCATAGGTTCTGCTCCAAAATAATTGGCATGTCAATTGCTTGATAGATAATAAAAAGCTGCTGACGCGCCATAGAATTTTTCAGGGCGCTTGCCGTTGGAGGAAATATGAAAGCGTGGCCTGTAACCGTCAATCATTACCCATATGGACCGGAGTATTCGTATTACATCTATACCGTTCAGTGCGGACGAAATTGCGCGGTTTGCCGTCATCTGGCGGCACGCCGGGACTTACGAAAGGATAAACGTTATGTTGTTCTGCTCGACCCATGGCGCTGTCAGTTATTCGAACAGAAACGAATATCGCCGATAAAATTTCCCCCGCTGGATGGCTGCGAAAAATTCGCACTGATTGATGAGCTGCGGGCGAAAAATATGACTCCGCTCGAAAAGCTTTACGCTCGGAAGTATACCCGGAAATATTACCGGGATGTGCTCAAATGGTATTACGGCGTTTCCGGTATAAAGCTTTCATGGAGAAAATATCTTTTCTGTGGTGAGTTTGCCAATATAATACTTCGCTATGAGCGGCACAGGTATTCCAGGAACAATTGGAAATAGAGAGGGAAGGAGTTTACCATACTTCCTCCCCCTCAAGAAAAGCTTATTCAGGTAATTTCAAATGATTGAGGTAATCAATCGCCTGCCAAAAACCAGGATCTTCAATATAACCAGACACAAATTCAATAAATTCAGCCTCTTTTCGACTATTGGTTTCTCTTTTTCTTTTTTTGAGTGCTAAGCGGAAACGATCAAGTTGATACTGTCTGTCTTCGCCGTCAAAATCTTTCGTTAACCAAGCAGAGAATTTAGCTATATCATTCATTTCATACTCCTCTTTTACAGTGCCGGATTATGTTTGCCTTTATTGATACCGTCTGGATGGCGTGGACAGGGAGAAGCTGTCATCGTCATCAAATTCGAAAAAGCGCGTCCGCAATATTTGCATGTGTACGAACTTTTTTCGCTCCCTTCGTAAAGTTGATGTTTCCCCTTGTTGATGCCTGCTGGATGGCGCGGGCATGGACTGGCGGTCAGGGTTCTCGCATCCGAGAATTTTCTCCCACAGTTTTTGCAGTAAACATTTGCCATTGTTTTTTCTCCTATGTTGTTTTTATGTTGATTGCGGTAAAATACCGCAAAAAAAGAGCATGTGCTATTCTCATGCCCATCGAAGGTACTTGCAAACCCGGAAGAACACAAAAGTGGACAGCACATGCTCAAATCTGTTGAGTATGCAGCTTTCACTACCGTTCTTCCCATGTCCAAGTGCAAGTTTTTCGATGGAGCGGTAAAAATATCGCTATGATTTATCATGAAAAAAGTATATTGCCGGTTGTTTGTATGCCTCCGTTCCGATTCATTATTCAGCTCAGAGACTAATCTAACACAGGGATAACTTTTTTGCCTCTTCTGCGCTTTGTGAAAAAATAAGCTCAGATGGTTACTTTTAAACTTA
>JBEBRW010000025.1:0-71780 GCA_040394635.1 Victivallis vadensis
AGAAACATGGCGACAACAACGAACATCAACATTTTTTTCATTTTTTCTTTCCCTTCTTTAATTTGAGGAATGAATCTAGGAAACCGCCTTTGACGAATTCTCTGGCTTCATTTATGATAAAATAATCCAACATCCCAGATTTTCAACCTAATTTGCTTAAAGAAAAGTAAATATAAATGTAAAATACGACAACTCCGCAGGAAGTCCGGATTATTTTCCAGTCTCACCAGAAAAGTACAACTTACCATCAGTCGTCATAGTAGACAGTAACGCTCCCCTTAAACAAATGCAAGCTATTCCTTAAACTTGGACGCTGGCAATCATAATAAAGCCGGGCTTACTCGAAAAGCTCGGGCTGGTCGGGGTTGAAATGCTTGTTGCGAATGTTAGCGGGCGGCTTCAGGCCGAACTTCTGCCAGGCGCGGGGGGTGGCAATGCGCCCCTGCGGCGTCCGCATCAGGAACCCTTCCTGGATCAGATAAGGCTCGTACACATCCTCGATGGTGCGTTCCTCCTCGCCCACGGCTACCGAAAGGGTCTTCAGCCCGACCGGGCCGCCGTGGTAAAAGTCGATAATCACCTGCAACAGGCGGTTGTCCATGCTGTCGAGGCCGTCCTCGTCGATGTCGTACATTTTCAGCGCGGCGTTGGCGATTTCCACCGTGATGTCGCCAATGCCCTTGATCTGGGCGTAGTCGCGGGCCCAGCGCAGCAGCGAGTTGGCGATACGCGGGGTTCCGCGGCATCGGCGGGCGATTTCCAGCGCGCCCGCGTCGTCGATATGCACTTCCAGCAGCCCGGCCGAACGGTTGATGATCGTTTTCAGGTCCGACGGCTCGTAAAGCTCGAGCCGGCAGGACATGCCGAAGCGCGAGCGCAGCGGCGCGGTCAGCATTCCCTGCCGCGTGGTCGCGCCGATCAGCGTGAAATGCGCCACATTCAAGCGCACCGAGCGTGCCCCCGGCCCCTGGTCGAGCATGATGTCGATGAAGTAGTCCTCCATGGCGCTGTACAGATATTCCTCCACGGTGTTGTTCAAACGGTGGATTTCGTCGATGAACAGGATGTCGCCGTCCTGCAACGAGGTCAGGAGGCCGGCCAGGTCGCCGGGCTTTTCGATGGCGGGTCCGCTGGACGACTTGATGGAGCTGCCCATTTCGTTGGCGATGATATATGCCAGCGTGGTTTTGCCCAATCCGGGGGGACCGCTCAGAAGCAGGTGCCCGAGCGCTTCGCCGCGCTGTTTGGCGGCTGCCACGAAGAGCTGGATTTTCTCTTTTTCCTTGTCCTGGCCGGGGAAATCGCTGAATTTAATCGGGCGCAGCGAGTTATCCTGTGCCTGATTCTTTTTATTTAATGTGGATGTAATAAAATTTTCACTCATCTTGGACTTGCAATTTTGCGGTTTTATCGTTATTTTATTCTTTTACATCAAAATATAATGAACTATGTTAAAATAGCAATAATGGAAGTGCGAAAAAACACAAAAAAGGAGCCGATCCATGAACCAACTCGAACTTTATAAACTGTCCGCCGATACCGTCCGGCTGCTTTCCGCCGACGGAGTGCAGAAGGCCAAGTCCGGTCACCCGGGCATGCCGATGGGCTGTGCCGACTTCGCTTTCACCCTCTGGCACAAGTACATGCGCCACAATCCGAAGAATCCGCAGTGGCTCGGACGCGACCGTTTCATCCTCTCCGCCGGACACGGCTCCATGCTGATTTACTCGCTGCTCCACCTTTTCGAATACGGTCTGCCGATGGATGAACTCAAGCAGTTCCGTCAGTGGGACAGCAAAACTCCGGGGCATCCGGAGCTCGGCCACACCACCGGCGTGGAAATCACCACCGGACCGCTCGGCAGCGGCTTCGCCTCCGCCGTCGGCATGGCCATTGCCAACAAGAATTTCGCCGCGCGCACCGGGCTTGACGCCACCGGCCTTGTCGACAACAAGATGTTCATCATCTCCGGCGACGGCTGCATGATGGAAGGCGTGACCTCCGAAGCCGCTTCGCTCGCCGGACACCTGAAACTCGACAACCTCGTGGTTTTCTACGACGACAACTCCATCACCATCGAAGGCAAAACCGATCTTGCTTTCTCCGAAGACGTCGGCAAGCGCTTCGAAGCCTATAACTGGCGCGTGCTCCATTGCGCCAACGCCAACGACATCGAACAGTGCGACAAGGTTCTCGCCGAAGCCGTCAAGTCCGACGGCCGCCCGACCCTGATCGTCGGCAAGACCCAGATCGGTTTCGGCGCCCCGAACAAGCAGGGCAAGTCCTCCAGCCACGGCGAACCGCTCGGCGATGACGAATTGATGGCGACCCACAAGGCGTTCGGCTTCTCCGAAGAAATGTTCCAGGTCCCGGCCAAAGTCACCACCTTCGTTGGCGATCGCGTCAAGGAACTCGAAAAGGCCGCCGCCGAATGGGATGCCAAATTCCAGGATTACCTGAAAAACAACGGCGAAAAGGCCGCCCTGATTTCCAAAATGATGAACAAGGAAGTCCCGGCCAACCTGCTCGAAGAACTGTTGAAGGTCGCCCCGGTTTCCAAGCCGATCGCCACCCGTGCCTCCAGCGGCGACATCCTGCAGAAAGTTTCCGAGCTCGTCCCGGCCCTCCTCGGCGGCGCCGCCGACCTCGCTCCCTCTACCAAGTCCAACATCAAGAACGAACCCGGCTTCAGCGCCGAAAACCGTGCTGCCAAAAACCTGCACTTCGGCGTGCGCGAGCTCGCCATGAGCATGATGGGCAACGGTATGGCGGCCTATGGCACCAACATCCCCTACACCTCCACGTTCTTCGTGTTCTCCGATTATATGAAGCCCGGCATGCGCCTGGCCGCCATCCAGAAGCTGCATCAGGTCTACATCCTGACCCACGATTCCTTCTACGTGGGCGAAGACGGCCCGACCCATGAGCCGATCGAGCAGATCGCCATGCTGCGGACCATCCCCGGCATGACCGTGTTCCGTCCGGCCGACGCCAACGAAGTCGCGCATTGCTGGGCCGCCGCCATGAAGGCCACCGGCCCGGTCGCGATTCTGCTGACCCGTCAGGACCTCGACCCGATCGCCCCGGAACTGGCCAAAAATATCGACGTGACCAAGGGCGCTTATGTGGTGAAGGATGATGCGGAATTCGATATGATCATCGTCGCCACCGGTTCGGAAGTCAACCTGGCGCTGAAATCCGCCGAAATCCTCTCCGAACAGTACAAGATCAAAACCCGCGTGGTCTCCATGCCCTCGATGGAACTCTTCCTGCAGCAGAGTGTGGATTACCAGGAAGAGATCCTGCCGTCCTGGTGCAACTTCCGCGTGTCGATCGAAGCCGGCTCGACGTTCGGCTGGCACCGTTTCGTCGGCCCGTTCGGTCTGACGATCGGCATCGACCACTTCGGCGCTTCGGCTCCCTTCAAGGTGCTGGCCGAGAAATTCGGTTTCACCCCGGATGCCGTCATCCAGCGGATCAAAGAACACTTTGGTCAGCAGGGCGGTGGTGGTTGCGGCGGCGGCTGCAGCAGCTGTGGCGGTGGTTGCCACTAATTCTCCGCGCATCAAGTGCCGGGCCCAAAAGGTCCGGCATTTTTTTATCCACGAAATTCACGAAAAAACACGAACGTAATCGACTGCCGGGTCCGGCAGCCAATTGAATTCATTTCTTTTTTTGTGCTATTTTGTGCATTTTTGTGGATAAAAATTTTCCCATGATTGCCCGGAACGGGCGATCATTTTCGTGTTTTTTCGTGACTTTCGTGGACAAAGAAATTCACCGGATTGTTTATTTTTTGGACTAATCGAAAAGTTTATTTGGTTTTTTCGCAAAGCAGGCTATATTGTAGGAAAATTATTATGCTTGGAGCAACGTTTTGATGAGAAAAACCGTTTTATTGCTGACCGTAATTATGCTGGGGTTAGCCGGATATCGCGTCCAGGAGGCCAAGGCCATCGATCCTGTGACCATCGCTATTCTCGCTCCGATTGCCATCAAAGCCGCCCAGATTGCCGCTCCCTATGTCATGCGCGGGCTGAAAAGCGGCGGTACCCACATGATTAAGATGGGCAAGGATATGCTCGAAATCCTTTATCTCCCGCTGGGCGTATTGCAAAGTACCATTCTGATCCCTTTCGGCCAGTTCGGGCCGGGGGTTAAAAATCTCGTCAAAGGAGGGATCGCGCCGTTCAAACTGGCGCTGGACGCGGTGCTTTTGCCGATTGCCTTCTTTGGGGTCGACTTTGGTTAGGCAGGATAATTGTGTCCAGATTTGATGAAGTAAAGAAGCGCACGATCGTGCGCAGCATGCTCGCCGAATGGTACGGCGCAGAGCGCGCGCGGGTGGAATCGACGGCATTTGCTTCGCAGCCCGTCAACGTAGGCGACCTGGCCGATAAATTCCTCGAAAAAGCCGCTTCTCCCGAAGTCCTGGACGGCATTCTGCTCCGCGAAGCCTGGCCCGAAATCGCCGGCAAGCAGATCGCCGCCATCTCCGAACCCATCAACCTGCGCGACGGCATCGCCGAAGTAGGGGTGTTCCACACCGCCTGGATGCGCGAGCTCGCCGGCCCCATCAAACGGCAGCTGATCCTCAAGATCAACCAGAAACTCGGCGAAGAACGTTGCAAAGACATCCGCTTCGTCCCCGGCGCACGCAGTGCGAAAGGCAATTAAGAATTAAGAGAGAAGAGAGCAGGGATTATTAGCCTGAAACGCCAAATGCATACAGCAGCGGCAAGACAAACAACAAAATGTAGAATCCGATGAAGTAGCCTACTTCTTCCAGATTCAATTTACTGTCGTATTTTGATCGGTGGAAATTCACCAACCATATTGTGCCCCAAGGTATTCCTGCAATCGATAAGAGAAAAGCCCCTATAATCAGAAATGTCCCTACCATTTCACTACCAAATCCCATTATCGCCAGCATACAAATGATTGCGAGGAAAAAGTAAAGCAGAGCGGCGCTTAAGGAGGCCAAGCGAAGCCCAATCAATGGGTTATTCTCACTATAACGTAGTCTTATCGAACTCATGGTGAAAGCAAAGATAAGTAAATAAATAACCGTTGGGATATTGAGAAGAATAAGTGTCTCCCAAAATCCAATCATTCTGTTTCCCTTTTCGTGATATATTGCGGGGGGACTTTGTCGGTCAGGTAGACGCCGTTTTGGGAGAGATAGAATTTGTGGCCGGCGCGGCGCATGGCTGCGGTGTCGATTTCCAGAATGACCGGTTTGCCGTGACGGATTCCGACTTTATGGGCGGTGTCGGCGTCTTTGGAGAGATGCACGTGCTGACGCTGCATTTTCTGCAGGCCACCGGCTGAAATGGCTTCCATGAAACGGGTCGCAGTACCGTGATACAGAACCGGCGGCGGCTCGACTTCGGCCAGTTCCACGTCGACGGCGATGGAGTGCCCCTGGTTCGCGCGGATCCGCTCTCCGTCGATGACAAATCGTTTTTTATCGCTGGTGGCGACCACTTCCTCAAGCTCGGCGCGGGAAAACACATTGCCCGAGGCGGCCGCAAGCTCAAGCAGACGGTCGATCGCGGCCCAGCCGTGTTCGTCCAATTCGAGCCCAATCGACTCCGGCGCATGCCGCAGCACATAACTCAAAAATTTGCTGATTTCAACAGTATTCATAATATTTTTATTATAGCCCTCCAAAAAATTATTTCAACGCCCTCAAATAAAATAATGGGACAGATGGGACCAAGGTGACACATGGGAGGAGCTTCCCATTTGTCTCATTGGTCCCATCCGTCCCATGAAAACATCTCTGCGTCATCGTGCAAATAATGTACCAGTCCGTCCGTAAATTGTCTTCTCTGGAAACAATCCCGTGTATATCCCGCCTCAAAAAATCTGGCACGGAACTTGCTTCTATAATTTAAAACTACGGAGGAATGGTAAAATGTTGAAGATGTTGACTGAGTGTATTCTAGCTATAGGTTTTCTGGTATTGCCGGTAATTTTTCTGATAACATGCCTATTCCGCCCCCAGCTGGAGGATGTGATTGATTTGGTTATTATCGGGTTGGTTGTCGCGGCAGTATTTCTCGGTCATAATTTTAAATGGCCTCTGGGCATCGGGTATTGTTGCCTGATTTTTCATGAGGGGGTAAGATGGTTGACCTGGGATAAAACGGAGCAGAATGCTTTTCGCCGCAAAAAAACATTGATGAAGGGAATTATCGTGTCGGCACATGCCTTTGCATTGGCTTTGAGAATGGAAATTATCTATAGTCAAATATAATCGGCAATAAAAGCCCTTATCATAGTCGGGGTGCCATGAATCAATGAGAATGCCACTCGGTATTATTTGAAGGTTTCGAATTGTTCCTTTTCGGAGGCGCACTGCGGGCAGCTGGAAATGTTGATATGGTCGGTGAGGTAGCCGCAGTTCAGGCAGACGGCGAAGGTTTTGCCGGGGGCCTTCCAGGCTTCGAGGTCGTTCAGGGCCTGGGCGTAAAGCTGGGCGTGCCCGGTGTCCGTATCCAGGGCGTACTGGAAGGAGTCGATGACTTCCTGCGGCGATTTTTTGGCTTTGGCGTCCGCCAGGAACTCGGGGAAAAGCGCGTTCATATCGCGGGTTTCGCCTTCCAGGCCGTCGCGCAGGCTGGTAATCACGTCGACATAAGCCGGCAGGCGGACCTCGGATTTGGGCTTGATGCCGTTCCGCTTCAGGATATCGGCAAACAGCATGGCATGGGCATGCTCCGACCGCGAAACGGCCCGGAACAGCACCGCCACGCTTTTGTAGCCTGCCTCATCCGCCTTGCCTGCGTAGGCTTCGTACTTGGCCGCGGCGTTGTTTTCCTCGTCGTAGGCGGTTCGCAAATTGAGAATGACCACGGGGTCATTCTCTTTTTTGCCGCAGCCGCAGAACAAAACCGGCACCAGGATTGCCACCAATAAGATCAGATATATCGTTTTCATCTGCAATTCCTCAATTTAACATTTCAGGAAATAGACATTATTTTCAAAAAATGTCAAATGAGGAATGCATCATCCGAAACTAATTTCCGCTTTTCGACTTCCTGCGGTGCAGCCGGGAGCTTGAATGAAATTATACTTCTGTGTGAAGTATGGAATGGGTTTGGCGCAGATGATGTGTGACGCAATTTTTTTTAAATTTTGTTACTTTTGAAGTCTTGACAAATTCCAGCAAGGGTTGTAAGTTAGAATTGTTAACAAAGTAGAGGAAATTGCGAGTGCCGGCTATCAACTGAGGTTGATGTATTGTCGGATGGACTGTCAATGGGTAAAATGAACCGGCTGGAAATGGAGAGCCAGGCCGGGGGAAGAGTGGGGGCGATTGGTTTTTTCTTGCGGGATAAGGGCTATGGAAAGATTTTTTCAAACATTTTCATTTCCCCGCTAAGATCGACTGATGTTCGAGAGTCCTATTTATCAGGCAACAGACAGAGGTGTAAAAATGGAAATGGGCGTTATCATTGCGTATATCGATGCCGGTACGGGAAGTATTCTGGTACAGGTTCTGGCGGGCGGTGCAGCCGCGGTTCTGATTTTTTCGCGGCAGTTCAAAGATTGGGTGAGCAGCGTTTTTCACAAAAATCAGAAAGACAGCGAACCGGATGAATGAACGTAAGTATGCTGCGGCTTCGTTCCGGGACCCCGCAGGAAGAGTGTTCGATGAAGGCGATGATTATTTCCGGAGCGTGACGCCGTACGGATTGGCGGACTATAATCATTTTGCCGATTCCGGGCTGGCGCGGAAGCTGATGGCAAAGAATCTGATTACCGGCTTCGAGCTTCACGGCAGGAACGGGGATGACCTGATCCTGAAGTTGGAGCCGCTGCCGGTTTTGATCTATCCTTATGAATGGTGTTTCGGCCAACTGCGGGATGCGGCGCTGCTGACACTGGATATCAACCTCGAGGCGCTGGAGCACGGGATGATCCTGAAGGACGCTACCGCGTTCAACGTCTCATGGCGGAACGGGCGTCCGGTATTTATTGATCACGGGTCGTTTACCGTTTACCGGGAAAATGAGCCGTGGCTGGCCTACCGGCAGTTCGTCATGAATTTCCTGGGGCCATTGCTGCTGATGAAATACCGGGATGTCCAATTTCTGCAATATCTGCGCAACGATCTCTCCGGGGTGCCGGTTTGTTATGTGTCGCGGCTGCTGCCGAGGCGGACCTTTTTGAAACTTAATCCATTGATCCATATTCATCTGCATGCGTATTTCGACCGGGCCCATTCGGACAGCCATGGCGAGTCGAAGGCGGCTTCGGCGCAACTGCCGCGCCGCAAACTGGTCAATATTCTCCGGACCCTGCGCGAGTATATCGCCGGGCTGTCGCTGCCGTACCGCAGCAGCGAATGGGGGGATTACTACAACGATACCAATTACAGTGCCGAGGCGTTTGAGTTCAAGCACCGGATCGTGGATGATTTCTGTGCCCGGATCAAGCCGGGGCGGGTTGTGGACCTGGGGGCGAATAACGGCGAATTCTCCCGGATTGCGGCGCGTCACGCCCGGGATGTGATTGCGGTCGACATCGATCCGGTGGCCATCGACCAGCTTTATGGTTCTTTCAAAAAGCAGGAAGTGAATATTTACCCGATGCTGCAGGACCTGAACAATCCTTCGCCCGGGGTCGGTATCCTCAATGCGGAGCGCGATTCATTTTTCGAACGGATTAATGGTGAAATCGTGCTGGGGCTGGCACTGATTCATCATTTGCGGATCGGCAGCAACTGGACGCTGGAGCATATCGTGAACCTGTTTTCCGGCATTGCCCCGAACGCCGTGGTTGAGTTTGTGCCGAAGAGCGACAGTCAGGTGCAGCGGCTGCTGAAATCCCGCAAAGATATTTGCGACGACTGGACCCTCGAGGCCGTAGAAAAAGCGTTCCTGCAGCGCTATCGGAATTGTAGAATTGAACCGATTTCCGGATCGGAACGCAGTATTTTGATTTTGACAAGGTAAATAATGAAATTTGAAACCGAAACCCGGCGCAAGATCGGCACCGCCGCCCTGTGCGCCCTGGCGTTAGCTTTATCGCTGGCTGCTCCGCTGTCCAATATTTATTTCAACAATTATTCCGAATTGACCCTGCCGGTGGGAAGGTTCTGCGGTTATACCGGGATGATCATTGTGGCCTGTTTCGTGGTTTTTCTGGGAATACAGCTTCTGTTTATAAGACGTCGCTTTTTCCCGCTGGTCAACCTTCTTCTGCTTGGGTTGTGCCTGTCGATATTTGTGCAGAGTTATATGCTGGCACAGTATTTCGCCGGGGTTGCCAGGGGGGATAACAGGCTGATATATCTGGCTTTTCTGACATTGAACGTAATCTTTCTGTTGCTGCCGCCGGCTTTTCTTTTCGCATTGCATAAACACAGTATGAAATATCTCTGGAAAATTGCGGTGATTATCATTTGCGGGCAGGGCGGCGCTTTGATTTTCAGCCTTGCGTCTTATCAGACGGATCAGCTTGACTTCAGGGAGTATACCATCAGCGAAGAAAATAAATTCATTTTTGCCAGAGAGGACAATGTGATTGTGCTGGTGGTGGATTGCTTGAGCGAATACCGCTTCAAGGAAGCGTGGCAGGCATATCCGGACATTCATGAAATATTCAGGGATTTTGTCTGCTTTGACCGGATGACAAGCCCGATGGCATTCACAATGTATGCCGTACCGGCACTGCTCACCGGCCGCCTGTACGATGATTCCGAGGTCCATGACCAGTATCTTCTTGAAGCCTGTTATGCCGAGAATTCGCTGTTGATGAAATTCCGGAAGCACGGATACCGGGTGGAAGCTTATCCTTTTATGGTAAAAACCGTTTTCCTGAGCCCGGACTTTCTGGACAATTCGATCCAACGGACCAGCCACCGGCGTTCGATTGATATTCTGTTGGAACGGTGGATTGGCAGGCTATTGCCTTTGAGACTGGATTTTGACAGTTCCCAGGGGGAGTATCAGTTCATTACCCCCGGTCATGAGGGCGAGGAAAATGAAGATATCAGATTTTATCGGAACATGCGCCGGGAAATGGCGCTCGGTGATTTTGATAAGTGCTTCAAATACCTGCATTTGCATGGCGTTCATCAGCCTCTGGAGTACGATGAAACCGTATCTCTGAACCCGGATACGGACTTAATGCGGCAACTGCGCGGCAGTTTGAAGATCATCCGGGAATTTATACAGAAACTCAAGGACCTGGGAATTTACGACAGTGCGACAATTGTCATAACCGGGGATCACACCGAAGAGTATACCCCGGAAATCGTAACGTTTATCAAACCGCCAAATCACAAACAGGAGCGGATGACTATCAATTCCGTATCTGCCGTCATTACAGATATATGTCCGACGGTTCTGGCCGAAAAGAACTTGGCGGCCCCTTCTGCGTCGCTTTTCAGCCGGCCGGAAATCGCCGGCTCCATGAAGACCCGTGTTGACTACGGCAAAATCGGGTATGATCTTGAGGATTGGCAGGAAAAGACGCTTCCCGGCTTTGATGAGAAACCGTTGTTGTTGAGTAACACCAAAGGGTATATTCGGGATAACCGGCTTTCATTTGACTTCACGCTGTTCGAAGCCGGTACTTCAGTCGGTGTGGTGTTGGAAAATACCGCAAATAACGCTTATTGGAGCTCCGGAACCGTAGTCCTTGCGAACAAAGCAGGAAGACAAAACATATTGAGCAGTCCATTGCCCCCTTGTCCCGATGGGCATTATATCGCATATCTGGTGGTTTACAAGCAGGACAAAATCGAGAGCAGGTGGCTGCTCGGGAATTCACTCAAGATTGAAAACGGCGTCGTCGTCATGGTGAAGGAATTGTCTGCTCCGGTACGGAGCCGTCCGTTTGAAGTCGGGGAGACGGTCCGGTTCGGAGCATTGGAGGCATTGCCGCAGGTCAAACTATCCGAGGATTGCAGATTAGGTATTGATTCATTGATTGTCACGCCTGAATCGACCATAACGCTCTTTTTGCCGGGGCATAAAAACAAACTGGCGCTTTCGCTGCATGGAGAAAGTCCGTTCATGAAAAAGACGACCCTCCATTTTTATGACGGTGAAAAAGAGCTTGGCAAAATTACCTTGCCTCCCGGCAGTAAAATCGAAACCGATATCACCATCCCCGCCGGGACAAAAACGCTGAAGTTGAAATTTTCCACTACGCTGGACAAAACGCAGTTCCCCAGGCAGGCGATTCGCCTGAAATCGCTGCAGCTGAAAGAAAAACAATGATCATGGCTCGAGCTTAACCGGGTGTTTCAGAATTTCATTCAAAGCTTCCCGGTTGCGTTTTTTCAATTCTTCCACGGCGAGAGCTTCTGAACGGGTGAAATTGGTCGGATTTTCATTTTCTTTCCAGAGGATATGACCTTCCTGCCGGATGTAGTGTTTTTGCTCGGCTCTCAGCAGCGGGCGCAGGATTCCACCGGTAAAAAGCAGTAGCACCACCAGCGCCGGTATCAGATTGCCCAACCCGAGATTGAACGGCAATTTTGAACCATTGGCTTTGCGGTAATGGCGGCGCAGGAGGCGCAGGTAGTAACAGATGCTCCAGAGCGGCATGAGCAACAGCAGATACACGTATTGGATGATCAGACGGATGTTATTCACTTGCAGCGAGTAATCGCGCCCGCTGATAACGTCGATACGGGTAATCAGCAGGAATATCAGCAATGGGCAAATGATTCCCCAGAGCAGATATTTCGCGGATTCCTTTCCGCTGAGCAGGATGATGTAACAGTTCTTTCGGCGGAACACGAGCCACATGAATAGCACGAACAGAATGAGCAACGTGGCGGCTGTGCCGGCAATAGCGAGGACGGTGGCATCGACCAGATTATAGCTGACCTTCAGCTCCGGACGAAGATCTTCTCCGGTAATCGGTGCTCCGAACATAGGAGTGAAGAGAGAGGTCAGGATTCCTGCTCTTTCCACCAGCATCTTACGGTTATTCTCTGAATATTTGTCGAGCGACGCTTTGAAGTCTAACCGGGGCTGTTTCATTATCGCCAGTTGCTGTTCCGCTTCCTGGGCCAGGTCGGGCCGGTTGAGGCTGTTGTAGATTTCCGGCAGTATTTTTCCCATATCGGAGGCATACCCGGAAATCTTCAGGACTTCCACCAGCGTGCAGGCATTTTCATTCACTTGCTTCCCTAATGTTTTGTAACCGTTCAGGAAGAGATCGGCGGAGGCGGGGTCATTGGCCCGGGCGCGCTGATTGCCGTAATACGCCATCAGATATGGCAACTTGGAGATAGGCTGCAGACTATGGATAAACATACCGGCCGATATGCTGAATTCCTGAATGACATCAATAAGATCTTTATCCGGTTTGTAAGGGCCGAGTTTCAGTTGCAGAATTTCAGCGAAATAGGTTTTCAGGTACTTTTGGGTGAGCCCGCGTTTTACTTCGGCCATGCCGCGTTCAAAGGCTTCCGGATTCAGTATTTGGATCGTCGGAGGCTGTTTGGTACCGTTTGATTGAACTTTTACGGCGTCGGACAGCTCAATATCGGCAAGCAAATACGAGAAACAGGCGTTATCCGGTTCAAGTTCCCGGGCCCGTTTCAGTTCCAGAGTCAGATAAGCTCTCTTTTCCGGGTCATTTTTCCAGTCTTTCCTGGCATAGAAAGACAACAGATAGTTAATGCGATATACAGGATCATCGATATGTTCCTCATATGTTTTTTTAGCTTTGTCCGGGGGGAATTCCACATCCCTGATATCCTGTCTGCCGCGTTTCGAAAAGGAGACGAAAGATGTCAGAAACGAACTGCTGAGTGCCGGATTCAGGTTGCTCACGACAACAAGAGAGCGGACGTCAATTGTCAGCAGGAAAGCGATAAGCAGCGCCGGAATCAGCAGCACTTTGATCGCCAGCCGTATCCGCGCCCGGCGCTTCAAACGGAAAAAGTTGGCGAATAATAGTTTCTGCCCGATTACTTCAGGATCGCCGAAAGCCTGCACAGCGTGTTTTTCCGCCTCTTCCTGTGATTCGCCTTTGCTCAAAAATTCTTCAGTACCCGCATCCAGATGGCTTTCCAGCTCCAGCGCCACTTTCCGCTGAAGTTCGGTATCATCTTTCAGTGGTTTGGTGCATTGTTTTATGATGGCCTCAAATGGGTTCATATGTACCTCCGTCAGATTGCGCCGAACAGCAGTGCATGCACACAATGAAGATAGTCGCTTACCTCTTTGCTTTGCTTGACCGTGGCGGCGGTACCGGCTTTGGTCAGGACATAATATTTGCGCGGCTTCTTTTCATCCGTCCGCCAGTCTCCCGCAATCAACCCGCGTTCCTCGAGGGCATGGAGACAGGGATACAGCGTTCCCTCCTGCCACTGGAAAGCTCCCCCGGTTTTTTCATTCACCAGCTTGATGATCTCATAGCCATACATGCTTCTTTCGGAGAGCAGGCGCAAAATAATCGCTTCGGTAATACTGTTATTTAAGTCTTTTTTCTTAGCCATACTGAAATCTCCTTGCTTTTTATTATTATACCTTTTAAATCAATGTATGTCAATATTCAAAGTATAAAAAAGAGCAAAAAAAATAATCAGGGCGGATAAAAATCCATCCCTGATTACATTCCTGCCATCCTGCTCAATGTTGAAAAATCAGTTTCGCAACTTTCCAGCCTTGCTCCCGGCCGGGCAGCCAGCACCCGGCGGCAGGTTATTGCTTTCTTCTCTCTTAACTCTTAACTCAATACTTCTGGTCCGCGTAGTCCACCCAGCCGCCGGCCTTGACCAGTTCCAGGTCGAATTTATTGATTTCGAACGCGTACGTCTTGGTCTTGCCGCTGCCGGTGAGGGTCAGCGTGAGCTTGTCGAGATCGGTGACGCAATCGGTTTCCTTGCCGCCGAATTCAGCGAAGATTTCCGCAATCTGCGCCGCGGGCAGCGCAATTGCCAGCATTCCGCAGTTGAACATGTTCTGACGGAAAATGCGTGCAAAACCTTCCGCGATCACCATGTTGATGCCGTTCACTTCCAGCACCCACGGGGCGTGCTCGCGCGACGAACCGCAGCCGAAATTGGCGTGGGTCACTACCACACTCTTGCCGGCGATGTCGCTTTTCGGATTGAAGCCGGGCAGCGTCAGGTCCTCGAGGCAATAGGGTTTCAGCGCTTCCTTGGAGGCCTCGGTCAGGTACTTGGCCGGAATGATCTCGTCGGTATTGATGTCGGAACGATCCAGAAACAGGATTTTGCCGTTAAAGTTTTTCATATTCGCGAAACTCCCACGTTATGCTTTGTACAGCGGTGAATTGGTGATGACGCCGGCAATGGCGGTGGCGGCGGCGGTGGCCGGGCTCATCAGGTGGACCATGCCGCCTTTGCCCATGCGGCCGTTGAAGTTACGGTTGGTGGTCGAGGCGCAGACTTCGCCGTTGGCCAGAACCCCGTTGCTCATGCCCAGACAGGCGCCGCAGGTCGGATTGGTCACGCAGAAACCGGCGTCCATGAAGATTTTGATAATGCCTTCTTCCAGCGCTTCCGAGAAGATTTTCGGCGTGGCCGGGGAGACGATCGCGCGCAGCTTCGGGCTGATTTTCTTGCCCTTCAGGATTTCCGCGGCGATCCGCAGGTCCTCGAGGCGGCCGTTGGTACAGGAGCCGATGTAGACCTGGTCGACCGGGGTGCCGGTCATTTCGGCCACGGTTTTCACCTGGTCCGGCTTGTAGCCGAAGGTGACCATCGGTTCCAGCTTGCCCGCATCGAATTCAATCACTTTCAGGTAGTCGGCATCGGCGTCCGGCAGCCATTTGGCGTATTCCTGCATGGCCGCTTCTTTGGAGGCGAAATCGTCCTTGATGAAGGGCCACAGGTATTCGACTGTGACCATGTCCGGGTAGCAGATGCCGCAGGTGCCGCCGGCTTCGATCGCCATGTTGCACAGCGTCATGCGCGAATCCATGGTCATGGCGGCCACGACCGGGCCGGTGAACTCGATCACCTTGTCGGTGGCGCCGTTCACGGTCAGCATTTTGATCACGGCCAGGATCACGTCCTTGGCGTAAACGCCCGGCTTCAGCGCGCCGGTGATGTTGATTTTGATGGTTTCCGGGTCGCGCATGGTACATACGCCCTTCAGGATGCCGACTTCCAGGTCGGTGGTTCCGATGCCCGCGGCGAACGCGCCGAACGCGCCGTGGGTACACGTATGCGAGTCACCCATGATGACCGTGAAGCCCGGGCGGACAAAGCCTTTTTCCGGGAAAATCGCATGGCATACGCCGTTCTCGCCGATGTCGAAGAAATCCTTGATGTTGTTGCGGTGCGCCCAGTCGCGCAGCGTCTTGCCCTGTTCGGCGGTTTTGGAGTCCTTGGCAGGGGTCACGTGGTCGATCACGACCTTGATCTTGGTATTGTCGAAAACGCGGTCCTTGCCGCGGGCCACAAGGTCGTTAATCGCGATCGGCGTGGTGATTTCGTGGCAGAACACGCGGTCCAGGGTCAGGATGGACACGCCCTCCACCGGTGAATCGATCCGGTGTGCGTCGAATATCTTTTGTGCAGTTGTTTTTCCCATAATCCAAATTCCTGTTTTAATGGTTACGCCTATAATATAATGCCGAAACGGAAAAATTCAATATTTTTATCAAAGTTAATTATATTTAACGAAAACCGGTGTTATATTATAATCATGAATGATACGAAAATAGGACGCAAAATCGCTGAATACCGGCAGGAACACAACCTGTCGATCAAGGAATTTTCGGAAAAATCCGGGATCAGCACCGCCTTGATCAGCCAACTGGAACGCGGGATCGGCAACCCCAGTTTAAGTATATTGAAGGCGATCGCGGCGGCGCTGGGCGTGGCGCTGCCGTCGCTGTTTGTCGAGGACATCGACAACGCCTCGCTGGTCCGCCGCAAAAACGAACAGGAAAAGATCCAGAACCCCAACGAAAAAAACGCCATTTACTTCGCCCTGACCCCCGGCCCGCTCAAGTCCAACGTCGAGCTCCTGATGATGACGCTCAAGCCGCACAGCGAGAGCAATACCGCCGGTTTCTCGCAGCACTTCGAGGAGGAAATCGCCTATATCGTGGAGGGCGAGGCGATCATGGCATTTGAGAACGAACAGTTCACGCTGACGCCGGAGGACACGATCCGTATCCTGCCCTCGCGCAAGCACAAGCTCATCAACGCCACCGACGATCCGATCCGCGTCCTCTTCATCAAAAGCAAGGTCAGCTACTGATCCATTGGGCCATTAAAAAGAATTTTTTTCTGTCGGTTCGTGGAAATATTCTATTATCTGATTATATTATTCTCCAAACCGAGGAATATTTAAGGGGAAACGTTATGTCTGAAATCATCTATAGCAGCGCAGTGACCGGCCGTGACCGGGAAATTCTGCAACTGCTGGGAAACTGCTTCCCTGAATACTGGCAGAAACACGCGGAAAAAGGCGTTTTCCCGCACGAGGAAGTGGCGTTTGTGGCGGATAGCTGCGGCAGGCCGGTGGGCCATGTCGGGGCGATGCCGTTTGAGGTATTTCTGGCGGATGGGCGGACGGTCAAGCTGGCTGGTATCGCCTCGGTCGCCACCGACCCCGAATTCCGTGGCAAAGGCATCGCTGCAACGCTGTGCCGCATGGCGCTGGAGTGGGGCCGGGCCAACGGCGTCATCGCCATGCCGCTGTACACGTCGCTCTTTGTGGTTTACGAGAAATCCGGCTGGAAAGTCTGCGGCAACGCCGCGCCGATCGTCCGTGTCAGCTCCGCTCCTACCCCCAGGCGGGCGACGGATTTGACCGCTTCGGAAAAGGCCAGGATCATCAATTCCTATGAAAACAGCCCTGCGTTCCCCGGCAAGGTCAAGCGTGTCGCCCGCAGCAGTTTCTTCTCCTGGGAGCGGATGTTCCGCAATCCGGATTATTTATTTTATCTGGATGATTCCGGCTATGGGCTGGAGGTCGACGGCGTACTGGCGGAGCTGTGCGGTGCCAAGCTCGCGACCGAGGCGGCGGACGCCGATCCTTATCACGGCGAAAAACCGATGTGGGCCTGGACCTCGGAACCCGACAACGAAATCGCCGCGCTCATCCACGACGGTAAATTCTCTTTTCCGCTGGCCGACAAGTTCTGATCTGTCCTGCAATATTTGGATAATGCTTTTGCAGTTTTTATCCATTTCCTATTTTCATCCCGGCTGTATATTTTAGGATAAAGGGAAAAAATATGCGTACACACAAGATCGATTTCCATGCTCATTGTGATTCCGATGATCCGGCGCTGATCCGGGAGTTTGTCAAGACTTATGAGGCGCGGGAAACCATGGCGGCGTTCATTGGCGGCCCGCGCTACGGCACCCGCGACTATACGCCCAACGAAAAAGTCGTGGAAATCTGCCGTCAATACCCGGATGTCCTGATTCCGTTCGCCAAAATCGACCTCTGGGATACGCCGCCGGACCCGGCGCAGATTCACCGCTACGCGGAAATGGGCGTCAAGGGATTCAAGTTCATTTACCCGTATTACGAATACGACCATGATTCCTACATGCCGGTGTACGCGGAAGTCGAGAAAACCGGGCTGCCGACGCTGTTCCACACCGGCAATTTCCGCCCCAGTGCCGCCGATATCAAATGGCAGCGGCCGGTGCTGCGGAACATGGACCCGCTGACGCTGGACCGGGTGGCGCGCTCTTTTCAACGGATGCATATCGTCATGGCGCATCTCGGGACCACATTCTGGCGGGTTCAGGCCGCGGAAATGGTCAAGATGCACGCCAATGTTTACGCGGACCTGGCCGGATGCGGCAGCTGGCTGGCGATGTCGGCGGAAGAACTGGCCGTGCTTTTCAAACCGTATCTCACGGTGATGGATACCGAAGGAATATTTTTCCGCAAGCTGATTTTCGGCTCGGATTCGTATGTCATGGTACCCCGGGTCATGCCGGATGCCATGCAGTGTTACGAGCACATCATCCGCCGCCTGGGCCTGCCTGTGGACATCGCCCGCGGCATCATGGGCGGCACCGCCGCCTCCTGGCTGGGCCTCAAACTCGACTGACTTCAGGGACAGAAAAAGTGTTTGGAAAAATCATGCAAAATAGTTTGCATGGGTGTTGACAAAATAAAAATCCGGCGTTATAATAGTAGCATGCAAAATAGTTTGCATTGGAATATTTGAATGAAAGAGAGCGTCAAAATCAAGAAAGTGACTTTGAAGGATGTGGCAGCGGCGGCCGAGCTAGCGGTGCCGACCGTGTCGCAGATTCTGAACGGACGGCGCAATTTCTGTTCGGCCGAGCAGGCCACACGGGTGCGGAACCTGGCGCAGGAAATGGGCTACATGCCGAATATCGGGTACAAGATCATGACCGGCCAGCAGACCCGGACGGTGGGGCTGATTTTTTCGCAGACCCGGACGTACCACGACGAGCACGTCATGAAGCTGGCGATGAACCTGATTACCCGGCTGGAAAAACAGGGCGAGAGCGTATACGCCACGATCATGGAAGATGACGCGGCGAAGAATTTGCAGAGTGTCCGCGAGCTGGTCAACCGGGGCTGCAGCGCGTTCATTTTTCTGGGGTCGCCGATCGGTTGCGAGGATATCCTGCCGGAACTGGACGGACGCGGCATCAATTATGTGAGCGAAAACAACGATTGTTCGAAGCGGGATATTTCGCTGGATATTCCTTATGTTTACGAGCAATATATCAGGCATTTACTCGCGCAGGGGGTGACGAAATTCGTCTGCATCATGGCGGAGCCCTTTTTCGCATCGAATTGCCGGCCGGAGCTGAGTATCCTGCACGAAAAGGGGGTATTGAAAGCGCCGGGGCATTATTTTCACCGCATCGCGCCGATCGAAGGGGTGGATTTCGACTGTTCGGACCTGTATTTCGAGCAGGGTTATCAGGCGACGAAGAAGCTGCTGGCGGAGACGCCGGAACTGGCCGGATTCATCTATCCGCTGGATTACCTGGCCCTGGGCGGAATCAAGGCGCTGAACGAGGCCGGGCGGACCGCCGGCAAAGACGCCTGGGTGTATGGACGGAACAACACCCGCTCGGGGCGCTTCTCGCTGCAGCCGCTCAGCACAGCGGATTTATGCATCGACGAGCATGTGTCATGGATGGTCGAGCATTTACACGACCGGATGCCGGTCATAAAGACATTGAGGCCTCAGGTTATTTATAGAAACTAATATCCAAAGGAGATTGGAAGATGAAACCGAAACGGGAAAAGATTTTCACGCTGATTGAGCTCTTGGTGGTAATAGCGATTATTGCGATACTGGCGGCAATGCTGCTGCCGGCGCTGAACATGGCCCGGCAGAAAGCTTATACGGCCTCCTGCATCGGCAATCTGAAGCAGATCAGCAGCGATGTTTTCATGTACAGCGGCGAAAACGACGATTATGTGCCGGGCAATGACAACATCTCCACCGATTCCGTCGACCAGACCGAGTATATCATCCGGTCGAACAGAGCGGTGAACCTCGGCAAATCGGCCAACGGCGGGAAGCGGGCGACCGGGACGATTCCGGCAGCTCAGATGGATGAGGGAATCAAATATCTCTATTGTTCAAGCGCAATCAAGGGGCCGCGGATGGATGCGGCGAATTACAACGGTTTCGGCTACCGGGGTACCAATACGGCAAACCGCAAGAGCAGTTATTTGTATCTGCCCGGTTATACCAAGGAGCAATATTTGGTGAATTACGTCAATGCCACCGCCAGGGCGGCCCGGCCTTACCTGACTCAGTTGAATACCGCTTACGGCGGCAGCGGCAAACTGGCGCACCGGGCCATGATGGGCGCGCCGCTGACCGCGTGTGCATTCGATGCGGGCAAAGCGCCGCCGGTGTTGAACGGACACCAGACCGGCGAAGTCAGCAATGTGCCGATTTTCAAGCCGGATGGTTCGGTAAGTATCTTCAGTTTCAGAAATTCGGATATCGTGCCGAACGGGCTGAATATCGGGGCCGCGGGCCAGAACCTGGTCCGGACGGCAATGATTTACAATGCATGTATAGAACGTTAAAGAAAAGGATTGAATGATGAAGTTAAGATTGTTGGTTTTTTCGGCGGTATTACTGTGTATGGTACAGGCGGATGAGGTGGTGAAGGTCAGCCAGTTCAACCCGTCGAAAAGCGATGCGACAAAAGCGGTGCAGGCGGCGATCGATTCCGGCGCGAAGAAGGTGATTTTCGACAATCCCGGTTATGAATATCTGGTGGAGCCGATTTTCCTGCGCAGCAATCAGGAAGTGGTCATTGCCGACGGCGTGGTGGTGCGGGCCATGCCGGACAAGTATTATGGGGTGAACGACTCGCTGTTTACGCTGCGGAGCGTTGACAATGTCGTGATCAGCGGCGAGGGGACCGCCCGGCTGGTCATGAACAAACGCGATTATCAGGATATGACGCGGTACAAGCGCTCCGAGTGGCGGCATGCGATCTCAATTTTGAGCAGCCGCAAGATCACGGTGAAGAATCTGCAGGTCACCGGTTCCGGGGGCGACGGCGTCTATATCGGAGTCGACAGCAAAAACGCCGAGCGGCCGGAGGGATGCCGCGATATCGTGCTGGAGAATCTGGACGTGGCGGATCATCACCGGTTGGCGATTGCGATTATCTCAGGGGAAGATGTCCTTATCCGCAATTGTAAATTCCTGAGCACGGAGGGGACCCCGCCGGGCTGCGGAATCGACCTGGAACCGAACAAACGCCACGGCGAACGGATCATCAACTGCGTGATCGAGGACTGCGAGTTCAACGGTAACTCCTCGGCGGGAATCATCGCTTATATCGGTGCGTTGGAGTACCCGGTGAGTGTTACGTTCCGGAACTGCCGGATCGCCGATAACCGGCTCGGAATTCACATGAATGCCGATTGTGTGGAAGATAAACCGCAGCAGGGGATTATCACGTTTGAGAAATGCGTGGTTACGGGAAGCCTCGACAGCTCCTTCATCATCCGGAACCAGCGCGCCGGGGGGCTCGAAATGAAGTTCAAAGACTGCATCATCGAAAATACCAAAAGCACGGGCGCGCCGATCCTGCTGTATACCGAGCATCCGCAGGATTTCGCCAACGTCGAGTTCGATAACCTGCTGATCAAGCAGGATTTGAGGGTGCCGGTAATCGCTTTCACCTCTTTGCTGGGGGCCGGGATCGGTTCTGTGAAGGGGTCCGTCACGGTACAGGACAAGTCCGGCAAAACCCGGAAATTCGACCTTGCGGGATTGTCAAAAACCTATAAGGCCAATCCGGAGCTGCAGAATTTCAAAACGGCCCAGCTGAATACTCAGGCGCTCAAACCGGCCGGGAAAAAAGTTTCCGCGGAAAATCCGTTTCAATTGCGCGGCATCAATCAATTTCTCCAATACGGCGAAGCGGGCAAGACGATTGACGTCAAGTTCAATACCGTGTGGAACCATCGCCCGAAAGAAGCGATAGCGATGCCGGTGACGGTGTCCGATTCGCTCAATGTCCCGATCGGCGAATTCAAGGTGGACCGTGGCGATTTTGCCTACCGCTTCACGCCGCCGTATGACGGGGTATTCAAGTTCGAAATCGATACGCAGGGGCGTTCGGTGATCATTTCGAGCAACGCTCCGGGACAGGGTTTCGGCGCGGCGAAAATCCGGATGATTCACAGCCACGGTTCGTTCTATTTCAATGTGCCCGCGGAGCTGGACAAAATCTCGGTGGAGACTTTCGCCGACATCAACGAACCGGCGGAATTCCAGCTCATCGATCCGAGCGGCAAGGTCCGGGCTTCGACGCCCTACGAGGCCGGGGTCAAAGTGTTGACGGTACAGCGGCGGCCCACGGCGAAACCGGAGCTGTGGCAACTGAAGATCGTCAAGGCGCAGGAGGACCACGGTTTCCGGCTGGGCGCTCCGCTGCAGCCGATCGTCTACAGCAGCCCCGACAACCGGATGCAATAAAGAATACAAAAAAATGGCGGCCAAGTTCGGCCGCCATTTTTTTTCGTGATTAAAGATTATTCCATGTCTTTGGCGGTGGCGGCTACGCGTTCTTCCTGCGTCATGGCGGCCAGCTTTTTGACTTTGTCCACGTCCAGCTTCAGCGCCTGTGCGAGGCGGGCGCCGAGGTCGGCATCGGCCTTGCAGAAGAGCGCGATCTGACGGTACTGGACGCGCTTGAGCGCATGGCAGATGTGGCCGGTGATGTTCGAAATCAGGTTTGCTTTCGCCTGGTCGTCCATCACGCGGCGGTAGAGCTCGCCGGCCTGTTCGAAGTCGATGTCTTCGAGCACAACTTCATGACGGTCGAGCACGGCCTTGATTTCCACCGCGGGCGGGGCGAAGGCGGCGTCCGGGGCAGGGGTGCCCATGGAGTTCGGCCAATAGTTGGGGCCGCTGCCGCCGTTGCCGTTCACGGCCATCTGGCCGTCGCGCTGATAATGGTGCATCGGGCACTTCGGGGCGTTTACCGGGATCTGCTGGAAGTTGCTGCCGAGGCGCCAGCGCTGGGTGTCGCCGTAGGACATGATACGGCCCTGCAGGAGCTTGTCCGGCGAGGGGCCGATGCCCCGGACGAAATTGCTGGGGCAGAAGGCGGCCTGTTCCACATCGGCGAAGTAATTTTCGGGGTTGCGGTTCAGTACCATTTTGCCGAGCCGGATCAGCGGGTATTCGCTGTGGTACCAGACCTTGGTCACGTCGAACGGGTTGAAACGGAATTTCTTCGCCTGTTCCTGCGTCATGATCTGCACGTAAACGGTCCAGCTCGGGTAATTGCCCTTGGCGATTTCGTCGAAAAGGTCCTGGGTGCAGCAGTCGGGGCTCGAACCGGCGAGTTCTTCGGCTTCCTTGCCGGTGAGGGTTTTGAAGCCGAGGTCGGTTTTGAAATGGTATTTGATCCAGACGTATTCTTTTTTGTCATTGTACCACATGTAGGTGTGGCTGGAGTGCCCATCCATTTCGCGGTAGGACTTCGGGGTGCCGCGGTCGGAAAAGAGGATCATGACCTGGTGAATCGATTCCGGGGTCAGCGAGAGGAAATCCCAGAACATGGTGGCGTCTTTCAGGTTGTTGTGCGGATGGCGCTTCTGGGTGTGGACGAAGTCGGGGAACTTCATGGCGTCGCGGATGAAAAACACCGGGGTATTGTTCCCCACCATGTCGTAATTGCCTTCTTCGGTGTAGAATTTGACGGCGAAGCCGCGCGGGTCGCGGGCGGTGTCGGCCGAGCCGCGCTCGCCGCCGACGGTGGAGAAGCGGACGAAGAGATCCGTTTTCTTGCCGACTTTGTTGAAGAGATTGGCGCAGGTGTATTGGGTCAGGTCATCGGTCACTTCGAAATAACCGAAGGCTCCGGCGCCCTTGGCGTGGACCACGCGCTCCGGGATGCGCTCGCGCCCGAAATGAGCGATTTTTTCCATGAATTGAGTGTCGACCAGCGAGGTGTAACCGTTCTCCCGCATTCCCATGGTCAAAGACGCCAGATCATTGTCGACCGGGGCTCCCCCCGCGTTGGTCATTACCTTCTTTTCATCCATAAGGGCTCCCTCCTTTTAGGGTGTCGTGTGCAAGGTTCCATAACGCAATGACAACTAATATAGCCCTTTAATTAGCCATGTCAAATTAAAAATGAATTTCAGGCGGAGCCAGCAGTCCGCCGGGGGCCCGGTAGCCTTCCAGCTGGTTGGCCAGCGTGTTATGGATTCTTATGGTCAGGACATGTTTCCCGGAGAGGCCGCCGAGCTCAAAACGGTAGGGCGGCCAGATTTGTTTGCCGAGGGGCTTGCCGTCCAGATAAACCTCGCAGATCCCGGCGACTTCCGGCAGTACCAGTGCGGCATCGGGGTAAGTACCGTCTAACTCGAGCTCATAATCCACTGTGCCGGAGTAAAATGGCGCGCCCTGTTCCGCCCATGAGGCGGCTTTCAGGATATTCCGGCGGCGTTTGAGGGTGATCTTTTCCGATTGGGGCTCGTAAATATCGAGATTGTAAATCTGATAAGCCAGTTGAGCATAATCGCCGGTGGTTTCCAGCTCGACATCGAAGTCGCCGCACAGGTAGAGCGGCTCGGAATAGCTGACCGGCGAGGAGAGCTCGATATGGTCGCTGTTTACCGGGTAACGGCGGTACTCGTCGTCGAAAATTTTCACGGGTTCGCCGCCGTCGAAAAATCCGGGCGGGGCCAGCAACGCCAAACCGATATTTTCCGGGTTTTCCCAGCGGATATTCTGGCGGAACGGAACGATATTCGGGGTCCCCCAGCGCACCGGCAGTTCAGCCGGCAGTTGAACGATCTGCCGCTGCGGCGCGGGCGAGCGGTATTCCTGCCACGGGCCGCCGATGACGGCGATCTCGCCGGGGTACAGCTCGAGTTCGTGGGTTTGACCCAGAAACGACAGTTTGCCGCTAAGCAGCGTATCGCTCCAGATGTTCGCCACCAGCAGAAATTCGGTGCCGTCCGGCAAACGGCGGTGCATGGCCGCGAGCTCGCCGCCGTCGAAGGCGAAAACCGGGTCCGGTATGGCGGACTCCCGATCGGTGATCACGTAGCTGATGCCGGTGCGGTTCAGGCGGTCGCAGAGTTCGAAGAATTGGCGGTTCGATTGCTGCCCGGCCCACAGCTCGGGCGTCGGGTCGGCCAGCGTGGTTTCCGCGACATATTCGCCTTGCGTGGCGATGAAACAGTATTTCGCCAGGAAATCGTTGAATTCACGGACGCCGTGGCGCAGGCTGCCGCGCAGGAACTCCGGCGGCGCGAAATATTTGGTAGTGCCGAACAGCCGGTGGTGTACCGCGTGCGGCACGAAGAGATTGACGCCCTGAATAATCTGCCAGGCGGCGATCCGGCGCAAATCCTGCGGCGTAGCGCCCCAGTTGGTGGCGGCGAAAGCCTCGCACATGACGCGCTCCTGGCCGTTTGAAAATGCCGCGCTGGCGGCGTATTTGGCACGCAGGTCGAACATGCTGACGTTGAACTGCGAATTCGTATAGCGTTCCATGTCGCCGCCGCGGGTCACTTGCGGGATGAAATAGCGTTTGTCGAAGTGAGTGCCGCCGTCCAGTGCAAACAGTTCGTGGTCGGTGCCCGGATAATCGCAGTGACGGAGCAGCTCGAGCGGGTGCCCCTCGGTGAAGATGGAGCTGCGCGGGCACTCGGAGCGGCTGAACGGCCCGGTGTCGGAGGTATGGAACATGTATTTGAGGCCGTGCTTGCGGCACCAGGCGAAATTGTTGCGGAACCAGTTCTGATAAAGCTCGCCCGCGAGGTGCCAGTAATCCGCCGCCGCCGTAACGGCTTTTTCGTCGAGAATATCGTCGATATGCGGTTGGATGTCATAGCCGTATTTTTCGGTGAAAATCGCGGCGAAATTGCGCGACCACGGGAAGTATTTCTGTTCGCCCATGTGCTGACGGACAAAGTGGTTGTAACGGCGGTTGTCGGCGTCCGAGAAAAATCCGCGGATGCCGTGGCCGAAATACTGACCGAGGCGCTTGCGGTACTCTTCATAAACGAATTTGATGAACAGTTCCGAGCTCTCCGGTTCCTCGAACGCGGGGAAGCCCCAGTCCGCCTCCACCACGCCTTGCCCCTTGACCAGATAAAGCTGCTTGAGATCGGGGTTCACGGCCTCGATCCGGCCAGCGGCGTCACCGGGCGGGAAGTCGAATCCGTCGTTGATCCAGAGTTCCAGTTCGAGCTCCCGCGCCGCACGGACGAATTGCTCCGTCACCTCGAACCAGAGGTCGGAGAGGTATTGCTCCTGCGTAAATCCGGTGGGTGGTTTGTTGAAGAGGATGCAGCCGCCGTAACCGGCGTCTTTCAGTTGCTGCATGGCCTGCGCGGCGTCGCCGGTGTCGGTGGTGTTCAGAAAGTAAAACGGGGTCGGGCGGAATTGATTGATATTCATGCTATTACTCCGGGATGATGGCGCGGCTGGGCTGGTTGTAGCGCTGCGGCGCGGGCCATTCGGGTGATTTGATTCGATGTTCGAGCATACGGAAAACTTCAGCGGCCAGCGTTTCGAGCTGCTGGTCCACGGCGTACAGCGGCACGGCGGCGTAACGGTTGATCCAGCTGTTGTCGTTGATGACGACGGCGAGGTCACCGGGGATATTCCTGCCTGCCTCGCGGGCAGCGAGGAGCAGGCCATACGCCTGATAGCCGTTTTGAGTCAGGATAATGTCGGTTTCGGGCCGGTTTTTCAGGATTTGCCGTCCGGCATCCAGCCCGCCCCGCGCCTGGTCGGTCGGCGGAGATTCGACGCTATATAATTCAACGTCCAATTTTTCGTATTGAGCGGTGAACTCCCGGCGGACCCCTTCCGGCAGCGGGCCGATCAGTTTGATGGCGTTCTTTTTGCCGGTCTGGCGCAGATGGCGCAGGATTTTGCGGACGGATTCGAACGTCGAAACCGTAGCCCAGTCGTATCCGGCACCGGGCAGCTCCATATGCGGCGTACCGATCAGCGTCAGCGGCACCCGGGTCTGCCAGAGCTTGGCGACCAGACCGTGCGTGTGGTCCAAACTGGTGATGAAGGCCGCGGTACCGTCGCAATAGCCGCTCAGCATCCGTTCGAGGTATTTGCACTCGAGCTGCGGGTTTTCCTCATAATCGTAGGCCACAATGTCATATTCCGGCGCGGCCTGCTTGAAATAACGGATGAATTCGGCATAAAAGGGATCTCCGAGGTCCGGCACGATCACGGAGAGTATGCCGGTGCGTCCCTTTTTCAATGCCGTGCCGGCGAAACTGGGGCGGTAACCGAGCTTCTCGGCCACGGCTCGGATCTCACGTTTGGTCTTGTCGCTGATTTTGGGATGATCATTCAGCGCCCGGCTCACGGTCGGGTAGCTTTTGCCGGATTCCCGGGCTATGTCGAGAATTGTTACAGACATATAATATTATCTTGGTTTAAACGTTTGCACTGCTTATATTCTACTGCCGACTCGATAAATTGTCAAGAGTGCGGCAAAGTTTTTCATTAAAAAGGTTGACTTTTGCTGTTTTTTCGGCTAAAATATAGTTTTACACATATCAATTAAAACAGAACAGGTAAAGTATATGGAACTGGATTTCTATTCGATCGCGCTGATTATCGGCGGTATTCTCGTCTGTGTGATTATTCTGCTCGGCGTGGCGAAATTTGCCCGTTTCTACATGGACTTCAAGAAGATGCAGCGGGAACTGAATGCCGAGTTGAGTAACATTGCCACCATCCTCAAAAAGATCAACAGTGCCAGTCTGGAAAATCTCTTCGAGCAGCGCCAGGGGAACAAAGCCATGATTGAGTTCCTCCAGAAATTCGCCGGCATCGAAGTGGAAGTGGTCGAAGAACCCATCCCCCCCGAAGAGCTGGAAAAAGAAAACGGCAAGTAAACCCTGCCGGGAACTTTCTTTAACCACACATCTGCTATTCGTGGTTAAAAAGGAAGTTAGAGGTCGCGCCAGTAGTAGCCGGTTTTGCCGAAAAGTCGGTTGGCTTCCTCCGGGCCCTCGCTGCCGGCTTTGTATTGGTAGAGCGGCGCGGCGTTTTGTTCCCAGGCTTTCAGCACCGGCGTGAAGAGGCGCCACGAGGCGGCGATGATGTCGCTGCGGATGAACAGCGTCTGGTCGCCCAGCATACAGTCCAGCAGCAGCCGTTCGTAGGCTTCCGGGATGTTGCCGCCGAAGGCGTCGGCATAGTTGAAATTCAGCGTAAGTTTGCCCATGCACAACCGCGGGCCGGGCTGTTTGGCCTGGATCGAGAGCGCCATGCCTTCTTCGGGCTGGACATTCAGGATCAGCACGTCCGGTTCGAGTTCGGCTGAGCTGAGCTGCGGGAAAATCGAGTGCGGCACATGCTTGAAAGTGATGGCGATCTCGCTCAGGCGGCGTTTCAACCTTTTGCCGGAGCGCAGGTAAAAAGGCACTCCGCGCCAGCGCCAGTTGTTGATGAAAAGCTTGGCCGCGGCATACGTTTCGATCTGCGAATCCGGGTTTACGCCGCGTTCCTGGCGGTAGCCGGGCTGGGTGTCGCCGGCGGCGTACTGGCCGCGTATGATGTAATTGTCGAGCTCGTCGAGCGGAAAGGGGTGGATGGAGCGGATCAGCTTGAGCTGTTCGTCGCGCATGCTGTCGGCATCGAGCATAACGGGGACCTCCATGGCGACCAGCGAGAGCATGGCGAGCATGTGGTTCTGGAACATGTCGCGGAGCTGGCCGGCTTTGTCGTAATATCCGGCACGATTTTCCACGCCGACGGTTTCGGCGGCGGTGATCTGGACGTGGTCGATATAGGTGTTGTTCCAGATCGGCTCGAAAATGATGTTGGCGAAGCGCAGCATCAGGATATTCTGCACGGTTTCCTTGCCGAGGTAGTGGTCGATACGGTAAATCTGGCGCTCCTGGAGGTTTTCGTGGAGCATGCGGTCGAGTTCCTCGGCGCTGTCGGTATCGTAGCCGAAGGGTTTTTCCAGAATGACATGGCGCCAGGGCTTGCCGTCGAAATTTTCTTCGGTCAGGCCGGAGGCGGCCAGCTGCGGCACGATGGTCGGGTACAGCGTCGCCGGAGTCGACAGATAAAAGGTCCGGTTGAACTCCAGCGACATCTCTTTTTCGATGCACTTGAACTTGGTATTGAGTTTCTGATAAGCCTCCGGCGAATCGTATTCGCCGTAAACATAATGGACCTTGGCGAGGAATTTTTCGACTTCCTCCGGTTTATCCTTCGGCAGGAATTCGTGCAGATGGCCGCGGAATTCCTCTTCGGCCAGTTCAGTGCGGGCGAAGCCGACGATCCGCGAGGATTCATGAAAAAGCTCGCGGCGGTACAAATTGAACAGCGCCGGAATCAATTTGCGTTTCGTCAAATCCCCGGATGCCCCGAAAATAACCATCATATTCGGAACCGGTTTCATCTCCACGCACAAATTCGCCTGC
The DNA here is from genome assembly GCA_040394635.1 of Victivallis vadensis. GTDB lineage: Bacteria > Verrucomicrobiota > Lentisphaeria > Victivallales > Victivallaceae > UBA5239. The sequence goes on from JBEBRW010000025.1 coordinate 28,887, forward strand.
CAGTAATTCTGATTTACCGCCATTTTTCACTCCTCTAATGGAAAATTGAAAGTGGAAAATGAAAGAGACTTCCCACTCTTTCTTTAATATTCCCCATTTCCCATAATTTTCAATTCTCCATTGTCAATTTTCAACTTTAAAAAGGATCAAGCGTGTTTGCCGAGATATTCGGCGACACCCTCGGCTGTGGCCTTCATGCCTTCCGAACCCTGGTGCCAGTTGGCGGGACAAACTTCGCCGTTGGCCTCGAAGAATTGGAGGGCCTCGACCATGCGCAGGGCTTCGTCGGTGCTGCGGCCGAGCGGCTGGTCATTGACCAGGGCGTGGCGGACGATGCCGTCGCGGTCGATCAGGAAGAGGCCGCGCAGGGCCACCGCGTCGTCGACCAGCACGCCGTAATCACGCGAAATGCTTTTGGTGATATCGGCGATCATGGGGTACTGAAGGTTGCCCACGCCGCCTTTTTTCGGCTCGACACTTTTCCAGGCGAGGTGCGTAAACACGTTATCCACCGACACCGCGAGAACCTCGGTATTAAGCGCTTTGAAGCTCGGCAGGGCCTTGTCGAAAGCGATCAGCTCGGACGGGCAGACAAAGGTGAAGTCGGCCGGATAGAAAAAAAGCACGACGTATTTGCCTTTGAAATCGGCCAGCTTGATTTCGCCGATGGTGCCATCCGGCATCGCGGCCTGCGCGTTGAATTCGGGGGCCTTGCGGGTAACGAGTGTGCAATGACAGTTTTCCATGGTAACTTCTCCTTATTAGTAATGGTTATTAATAAGATAAGCTCTTTTTCCAGTTTGTCAAATTAAAAACTGGAAAATCGGTGTATTTGAGTATACATTACTTTAAAAATTATTGTATATGAGGGTAATTTTGAAGAGTAATTCCGGGATATTTAAACTTTTGTGCGGGATTGGAATTTTACTGGCAGATAGTTTGCTGGGGTGGTTTCTATATCGCAGCTTAATTGGATGCCGGGAAACCGAGATGCTTCATTTCGGTACTGCTTTCGGGCCACCTTCGAGCCTCGGCGCTGCAATATCGATTGCGCTGGCGGTGGCTGTATCGCTGATAGTCGTCCGATATTCTTCTATTTTTGATTTATTCAAGGCACTTTGCCCAGCTTATCTGTTGGCGGCTTTATTCCTTATGCCGTTAAATATCTGCTTCATTGCGGTTACGGTTATTATTGGCGGCTGGAGTATTTTCCGGTTGTTATTGTTGCTGCCGTTTCCCGGATTTCTGCTTTGGAGGGACAAGCATCGTGTTAGTCTGATTATCCTGTCTGTGTTGGCTTTGATCTCATTTACCTACAATTTCTGGCTCTATGATCAAGCCTGGCGCAAACAATATATGATTTTTCACGATTGGGGGATCTTTATTGAACCGGCGTTGAATTGTTTCCGCGACAAGTTCATGTATGAATATTTTGAACATGCAGGCGACAGTTTTTTTGCACATCATTTCATGCCGGGTTTTTATATCTGGTTTGCGCCGTTGATCTGGCTGATACGCTATCCCCAGACTATGATGGTGCTGTCCGGACTGTTCCTCAGCGGCAGCGCTCTGCTGATTTATTATTTTGCCCGGCTGCGAAAGCTGCCGCCGGTAATGGCGGGGACTTGCGGGCTGATTTATCTGCTGTATCCGATGGTCACAAACTATAATTTGACGTTGTTCTACGGGTTTCATGTGATCTCGACGTTTATTCCGGTGTTCCTTCTTTTTGCTTGTTTTTATGAAAAGAAAAAATGGACCGCGGCATTTCTGGTCTTTTTGTTTTCGTTGACGCTCAAGGAGACGGTTGGAGCATTTTGGGTGGGGTGGGGCATATGCCAGATTATCAGCGGACACTGGCGGCGCGGCCTGACTTATGCGATAATTGGCGGTTGTTATTTGCTGTTGTGCATCAAGGTGATTATTCCGGCGTTTGCGGACGGTGAAGCATATATGTATGTGGCGCAATTCGGCGGAGTGGGCAGTTCAATTGCGGAAATTCTGTTTTCGCCTTTTACCAGGCCGGCTGCGTTTTTTGGGCTGCTTTTCGATGTCAAAAAGCTTCAACTGCTTTTACTGCTCTGTTTTCCTCTGCTGCCGGCAGTTTTCGGGAGGCCGCTGTGGTTTGGGAGTTGTGTCGTTATCATGGTATTTCTGTTTCTGCGGGCGAGTGGGACATGGATCAATATGTATGCGCACCATACCACCGAACTGACTGTGCTGCTTTGCTGTGCATTTATCGCGGCAGTATCTGCTGCGTGGAAAACAAAAAAGAATACGAATTTCTGGAACCGATTTCTTTGTTATGGGTTACCGCCGGTTAAAGGAAAATATTTGGCGGTGGCATTGCTGCTGAGCGGAATTTTCAGCGTGGGATGCGGATATTTGTTTTGCGCCCAGACGACGTTTACCAAGGACTCCAATGCAATGAAGGTAATGCTGCAGCAACCAGACCGGACAGCGGTCCGGCAGCAGGTTCTTGAACTGGTTCCGAAAGGTGAGAGACTTGGTACGGACCAGCGGACCGGCAGTTTGATGGTTTGCAGCGATCTGATTGTGGCGGCCTTCGATTTTCGTCAATGCAATTATTATTTCTATGATTTGTATGATACGGCGGTGGGCGCGGGTTATGAGTTTCACCGGGAGATGCTCGCTGATCCACAAATGAACCTGGCCTGGATGTATTTGTCCGGCAGAAACCATTATTATCTCTTTCAGCGAGGTGGCACATCTCCGTATCCTTATCCATTTGTATTCATGAGTGAACAGCAATGGCGGGAATCCGGTATGCCGGTGGCCCTGCCCGATAATCAGGATTTGTTTGACCTCCGGATGGCGCCGTCACGCGAGGAGGATGGCAGGATGAGTGTAGTTATTTCAATCAGGGTCAAAGCGGCGTTGAAAGACTTTTATTTGATCAATGCTTATGTCTCCTACGATAATGATCAAGTGAAATATTATTTTATTCCGCTGGGGTATGGAATCGTGCTCCCGGAGAAAATAAAGCCGGGCGATGTTTTTCAATTCAAGGTAGGGTTGCCGCCGGATTGTTCGATGCTTCTCGGTGGTGGATGTAAGATTGAAAAAACTCAACCAAGCGATCATGAAAGACAATAAACTGTTGCCGAAAATTCTGATGAACTTGGCTGTTTTTGCTGCCGGGGCGCTTACCGGATATTTTTTTTATCGGCTGATCCTGGGGTGTGAATCCACCAACATGCTGTATTTTACCGCGGGGTTCAAGGAACCGGTGCTCGGGAGCGGTATCGCGGCGGCAGTGGCTGGGGGCGGCCTGATTTTCATTTTGCGCCGGTGGTGCGGCAGGGAGAACCTGTGCGCGGCGGCAGGTCCAGCGCTGCTGCTGGGGACGCTATTCTGTTTTCCGGCGAGCCTCTGGTCGATCGTGATCTTCATCGCGGTGGTGAGCTGGTGTGTGTTCCGGGTCCTGGCGGTATTGCCTTATCCCAGGTTTATCGTGAGCCGGGACAAATACCGGATTGGTCTGATTCTGCTGCTTCTGGCCGTATTGTCGATGGGGAGCTATATGGTCTGGCTGTATCTGAGGGCGTGGCACCGGGGATATATGTTTGTGTATGACTGGGGGATGTTCGTCGAGCCGGCCATGAATACGCTCCGGGGCGAGTTAATGAGGGAATACTGGTTTACCCGTGGCGGTTCATTTCTGGGGCACCACCTGATGCCGGGATTTTTCATCTGGTTCACTCCGTTGCTGGCGGTTTTCCCCTGTCCGCAGACGATCATGGTACTTGGAGCAGTGATTCTATGCGGCAGTGCCTTGCTGGTTTATTATTTTGCGCGGTTGAGGAAGCTGCCGCCGTTTTTCGCGGCTGCCTGCGGCTTCATTTACCTGTTGTATCCGACGGTGGCCAACTATAATTTATCGTACGGATACGGCTTTCATGTGATTTATTTGTTCATTCCGGTATTCCTGTTGTTCTGCTGTTTGTACGAGCGGAAAAAATGGTTGTTGGCATTTCTGGTATTTCTGTTTTCACTGACGATCAAAGAAACGGTGGGGGCGTTCTGGGTAGGGTGGGGCCTGTGTCAGATCCTGGCTTCGCTGCAGCCGTCTGTTATTCGTAATTCCGAAGCGGTGCGGTTGCGCCGGCGCGGGGTGGTTTATTCGATGATCGGCGGTTTGTATCTGCTGGCCTGCATCAAAATTATCATCCCGTATTTTGCGCCGGAGAGCCAATATATGTATGCCAGCCGTTTTTCTTTCGGCGACAGTTTATGGGAAATTGCGTTGGCGCCGGTGTTGCAGCCTGCGGCTTTTTTCGCCCACGTCTTTTCGCCGAAAAAGATCATGCAGGCACTGCTGCTGGCGGTACCCCTGCTGCCGGCGATCTTATCGAGACCGCTTTGGGTTGGATGCGGCGCGGTGCTTTTCGTTTTCATGTGGATGGCCAACGGCGGAATCCTGATCAATCTGTACAATCAGTATACGGTGGAAATGTCGATATTGCTGTGCCTGGCGTTTGCGGCGGCGCTGTCGCAGGCTTTGCGGCGGGGCTCCGGATTTTGTTCCGGGTGCCTGGCGGTGAAACTGCCGGAAATCAACCGCCGCCATATGGGGTGGGCCCTGCTGGGGAGCAGTCTGCTGGCGGTGGTGCTCAGTCACTATATGTTTGCCGAATCTGCATGGGGCAAAAACCGGGAAACGTTTGAGAAGCTCGCCAGGAGGCCGGATATCAGCTTTGTCCGCGAACAGGCTCTGGAGCGTATTCCTGCGGGCGCTTTGCTGGGCGCGGACGAGCGGACCGGGGCCCTGATGCTGGGCAGCAAGGTGAAAATCGGCAGTTTATATGTCAATTCCGACTGCGATGCCTATCTTTATGACAGCGGCGCCAAGGGAATTGGACCGGGCTCGGATTTCCAGCGGAAAATGCTGGAGGACCCGGAGCTGGGGTTGACCTGGATGCATCTGGCGGGGAACAACCGGTTTTATCTGTTCCAGCGCGGCGCGGAATCACGCTATCCGTATCCGTTCGTGACCATGGACGATGCTCAATGGCAGGACTGCGGCATGCGGATTTCCCTGCCGGAAAACGGGGATTTGTTTGACGTTCGGGTTCAGCCGATGCAGGAAGAGGACGGGCGGATCAGCGTGTTGTTTTCCATCCGGATCACTGCCGCGCTGAAGGATTTTTATCTGATAAACGCTTATATTTCCTATGACGACGACCGGAAAATGTTTTATTCCCTGCCGTTGGGCTACGGCACCGTGCTTCCGGAAAAGGTCAAAACCGGCGATGTCTTCCACTTCAAGGGTTTGCTGCCGCCCGGCACCGGACAATTGCTCGGCGCCGGCTGCGTCCTCGCAAAAGAGTAGTCGACTACCAGACCACACTATTATTGAATCAGTTGTTCAGGGGAAATAATAATAATTAATTTTTTCTGAACAAGAACTTGAAAGTCGTTGTCTGGTGGCTATTTTATTTTGTTGATAAGGTTTATATCCTGAGAATGTATTTACTCAAAATTGATTGAAGGAAAATACGTTGGAGCTATGGATAAACTTGAATATCGAAGTATAGGGGATACTCGACATCCGGAAGTTACGCCTGCACAAACGTGGATGGCGCGGTTTAATTCAGTGACCGGAACTGTGTTTATATTGCTTGGCGGCTGGTGTGGTTGGCATTGTGGAATAGAATATTTGAAGCCGCTGGCTGAATTTTTTGACCTTCCACTCGATCAGATTGATTTTGTCGAAATCATACCATATATAGATTTTCCTGTCCATTTCGACGCCGATTCAGTCTGCCGTATGGCGGGTATGTCCCTCGGCGCCATAGTCGGATTGGTCATGGGCGTGGCGCTGGAAATGATCCTGAAACATGCCAAAATGCTTCCTGCACCGATTCCCCGCGCCTGCGACGAAATTATTGACGATGATTGGGTTTTGGAGCTCCAGCCGGAACAGGAAGATGCCGTTGTAGTCGAAGCTCCACCCGAAATTGAAACCGTGTTCAAAGATATGGCGACCAAACAGCAGTGGAGCTCTCCAGTCAATCTCAAGGCGAAACTGGTCGAGATTCGGGATTTCATCCTGCGGTACTTATGGAGGCGTGAAGGTTTCGAGGTAACGATTCATTGCCGCAACTCTTTTCTCTACCGGTCATTGCGCCGGAAATTTGTACCGGAGAAACTGGTTTATCGAGTCGAACGCAAAGAAGACAAAACATTTATTGATGAAATTGAGGTTGTCGATTATGCGGAAGTTTATATCGTCGAAAACGGGTATGCCACATGGATGACTGCGGAGAATAATCTTACGCCGTGGCAAATGTCATGCAAAACCAATGGCGATGAATTAACCCTTTCGTTTCGGCTCCATAAAGGTTTGGTGATTATGATTTGGGTCATTGCTGTTATTGGCTTCATCGTGCCGTTGCTCCTGTTAACTCCGGCATTATGGATCGTACCAATATTTCTACTTGCCATTTTAATAAATGGTTGTCTCTTAAAAGAAATTCAAAAAGCTCAGCGGGTATTCACCAAGCGCCTGCGCAAAATAGAAGCCGCTTACAAGAAAAAAGTTTCCAGTGGCAAATAGAAAGGTATTTTTAGAAATAGGACAACCATTTGCTCGGGAGGCAAAGAATGAATTACGCCCGGAATATTATTGTTTTCATTAACAAAAGTCCTTCTGCCCGGCTCAGGACGGCATTTCTGTTATCAATTCTTTCCTGGTTTATTCTTTACGGGTTCTGGTTTATTTCTGAACTGATGGGATTTCTGCCATTTCTAGTAATTATGATGACTGCTTTTTTGAATGACGAAAAATATGAAGAAAATGTGAAGCCTAAAAAAGTTGTTAAACTCAATCGGGGAATGGAAATTCTCGGCATTATTCTTGCTGCTGGAGGTGTACTGGGAATCATAATGTTACTTTGGGGAATTTTAGGCATAGTGATTAATATTTTTGTAAGCAAATGGAAACTGATCATAGTCGATACATTACCGTTAGTGGCTGAACGGTCGCAATATTTCATAGGGGGCAGTGAAGTACCGCGATTCATCTATTTGTGTCTGAAAAGTAGTGGTGCCTTTTTCCTTTGCGGACTTTCTCTTTGCATAATAGTAGATTGGGGGCTTCCTGAAATTTCACCTCGCAGAAGGCGAAAAAGATAATATGCTTAAGAGAAAAAATCGGAAAAGAATGATTCCCCTTCGGTAGCGGAATATATTTACATAATTATCTGCTGGATGTTTATCGGGCCATATCTTGCATCATTGATCGGGAAAACAATCTATGCTATATGGTTGCCTGAAAGGACCTGGATTAGAGCCATGATCGTTCTTTTTTTGCTTTTTTCCTGTATCATCATTGCTATGCTAATGCCGAAAATTCTGGCAAAAAAATTCGGCAAAACAGAAGAGTTTTGGTTCAAGCCCTGTTTTGCCGTTTATATCGTACTGACGATTTTTATTATCATATTGAGTATAATGTGATTTTAGGATCAGAAATCGCCGCTGACTTTGCCGCCTTTGAATTCGGTGTAGTTCTGCATCGGGATTTTGTCACCGTTTTTGATCCAGGCGAAATCGGCTGTGGTCGGCAGGCGCTCTTCCTTGAAGAGTTTGTGCAGCAGTTCGTCGATGCCGCGGCAGACGTAGCGGTAGTTATCCTCCTCAAGCTGGACCTTTTCCACATAATCCGCCGGGACCGGGATGATCGGCGAGGATTCATGCACGCCGTTCACCGCCAGCACGTGAGCGCCGGCGATATCCAGGTCGCAGATGAATTCATGCGGGTTGGCGAGCCTGCCGAGGAGCGCATCCATGACGGCGTCGCGGTCGGCGGGGTCCGGGAGCGGAGCGGCCGTTTCCTGGCGGTCGGCGTAATTGAATATGGCGCCGCCGATTTTCCAGATGATGGAGCCTTTTTCGCCGCGGATTTCGATTTCGGGACCGAAAGTGGCTTGCGAGGCATGGGTAGTGTGGAAATAGATATCGATACCAGTCAGGGTTTTCACATGGATCATGGCGGTATCGGTGGTTTCGATCTCGGGGTTGCAGCGGTAGAGCTGCGCCTGGATGTAATCGAATTCGGCGGATTTCTCAAACGTTTCGCCGCCGAAAAACAGCGGCAGATTCAGGTAGTGCGCCAGCGCATTGTTGAACGGCGAATCGAGCACCCAGCCACTCCGGTCGCGGAGCTTGCCCGCCCAGTCGTTGCGGGTGTAATAACGGTGGTCGCGCGGCCACAGCCCAAGGCTCTTGATGCACAGGATTCTGCCGATGCGCCCCTCCAGTATTTCGCGCTTCACGCGGTGAGTGATCGGCTGGTAAATGCTCTGGTAGCCGACGGCGGTGAATTTGCCGGTGGCGCGCTCCGCCTGACGGATGGCTTCAATGTCCTGCACGGTGGGCGCGGCGGGTTTTTCAATGAAGGCGTTTGCCCCGTTTTCCATGGCGGCAATGGCCATGGGGCGGTGCATGCTGAGCCCGGTCGGAATACAGCACAAATCGAGTTTACCAGCAAAATCACTGAGCATCTGGCGGTAGTCGGTATAAATTTTGCAGCCGATTTCGCGGAGAATGGCGCACTTCTCGGGCTCCTGCTCCTGGTTGATGACGGTGGCGGCGACAAATTTCAGGCGTCCGGCCCGGTGATAACGCAGCAGATCTTGATAATGAACACCTCCAAAACCGGAGATGCCGATGGTGGCAGCTGTAATCATAAAAAATTAACCTCAGTGAAGATATTTTCGTAAAAAAATAACATATCACTGAGGTCCGAAATGTCAAGTCCGTTAAGGAGTTAGCGACCTAATTTCTTCCAGATCGGCTCCATGTCGATGATCTTTTCTTCGGTCATGGCGGCGTCGATGCCCAGCGCGGTGACGGCGCTTTCCAGACCTTCGTTGCCGCTGGACTTCGGCTCGGTGCCGTTGACCATGCAGTCATAGAGTTCCTTCATGATAAAAGCGTCTCCACCGCCGTGGCCGTCCGCGCCGTAGAAGATGACCTTGGTCTCTTCTTCGCCGATGCGCCGGTACTTGAGCGTGCTCGAATACAGCTCGACTTCCATGGTGCCCTCGGAGCAGGAGAAGTACATACGGCGCTCGGGAATCGCGTTGCTCATCGTCGCCTGGAACTGCACCTTGACGCCGTTGCGGTAGCGCAGGATCGCCACCTGGTTGTCCTTCAGGTCATTGCCCGCGGTGAACGGGGTTTTGACGCGGTGCGGGTCTTCCCAGGCGCTGAACGTGCCTTCCGGATATTCATTCATGTAGTGTTCATTTTCCGGGACGAAGAAATCGAGGTCGCCGAATGCGGCAATCTTGGAGGGCAGGGAATCCACCAGCCAGTTCAGCAGATCGATGTCGTGACAGCACTTTTCGAGGATGTGCGGACCGGCGTACTTGGTCAGGCGCCGCCAGTTGGTCATGATGTAGCCGCCGTGGGCGGGGGTGATGTTTTCATTGGCGTCGATGCTGAGGACCTTGCCGAGAATGCCCGAGGAGATCAGTTCCTTGGCCTTGCGGTAGATCTTGGAATAACGCAGCACGAAACCGGTCATGAAGGTCAGCCCGCATTTCTGGTGTGCCTCGAAAATTTCCTGGCAGTCTTCGATGCTGGTGGCCAGCGGTTTTTCGCTGAAGACATGCTTGCCCGCGGCGAACCCGGCCAGAATCTGTTCCTTGTGAAATGCGTTCGGCGAGAAAACCAGCACCCAGTCGACGCCGGGCGTGTTGATGGCTTCTTCGTAGGAATCGCAGATTTTCGCGTCCGGCTGGTTCCAGACTTCGAGGCACTTCTTGCTGACTTCCTTGTCGGGGTCGTAAACGGATATGACCTTGACGTTGCGGTTCGAATCGCGAAGCAGGTTGCCGGTCACGCCGCGGCCGCGGCCGCCGTTGCCGAGTACTGCAACTTTGATGATCTTATTATCGGACATAGTCAACTCCTGTAAAAAATTTGGTTGATACTATTAATATACAACCGGGATAGGAATAAAAAATGGATAAAAACCGCAAAAGTATTGTCAAAATATTGCTCGAGGCTCAGGAATCTTTGTAATTCTCCGGCGGATCGGGGATGTTGCGCCAGACGGATGGCGGCACGCCTGTGAGCTGCCGGAACACCACGCTGAAATAGTTGCTGTCCGAAAAACCGCACAGCACGGCGATCTGCGACACGCTCATGTGCCGGTGCAGTTTCAGGTAAACCATGGCTTCATGGACCCGCCGCCGGTTCAGCATTTCCCGGAAGCTCTGGCCGTAGTAGCGCTTCAGCAGCGCGCCGAGGTAATTCGGGTTCATGCCGAGGGTGTCGGCGAGTTCCTTGATGGCGATGTTTTCGCGGTATTTGCTGTCGATGAAGCGGCGGCTGTTTTCGGCGTAGAATTCATCGTCGCGGCGCTTGTTGCCCATGCCGCCGGCCTTCAGGAAACGGTCCACTTCGATGCGGACGAATTCGGCGATGAATTCGGCGTCGGCGGTGAGTTCGTGGATTTTTTCGGGCGTGATCACCGGGAGCTGCGGCGTGAATTTGTGATGCGGGAAATTGCGCAGGGGATGGTCCGGCTTGCGGAAGTGCCCGAGGTACGCCACCGCCAGCAAATTGCCGTTCAGGATGATCGGACACCCGAGGTCCCAGATGCCGTTCGGACACAGGCCGTGAAAGATGTGTCCCTTGCGCGCCCTGGCGATGCTCCGCGCTTTGTTCCGCTGGCAGAAGCCGTTCTCGCCATGCATTTTGGCATAAATGCAATAGGGGCCATGATGCAGGTACTGATCGGGGGCCAGCTTCAGGCTTTCGCTGTTAAAAAACGCGGGATGCAGCGCATGGATATTCACCACTGCGCCGCTTTTGTCGGCCATATAACGCATCAGTTCGCTTAAGTTCATGATGCCTATATTTTACAGCCGGATACTGAAATTACAACTATCTACTCCAGAATATCGGACGCGATATTGTTTGCGGTGAATTCGTATTTGCCGCTGCCCAGCTCGCGGGTGAAGCCGAATCGGGATTTGAGGCCGGTTATGCCGGTATCGATCACCGCGCGGCCTTCGCCGGGACCGTCGGAAGTGATGAGCACGATCCGGGAGCCGTCATTTGCGGTGTGGAGCTTCGCCTCGACTTTCGACGCGCCGGTCGAGGTGAGCTTGACCGGTCGCGGTTCCTGATCGGCAAGGAAGAACTTTTCGAGCCCGTTCAGCAGCTTGATGACATTGGCGACACGCGGCCAGAACCATTTGGATGAGCCCGGATCGCGCCGTTCCTGATGGGTGAAAACCGATTCATAAGCATAGAAGACAATGCCACGGCTGCGGAAGTTCAGCGCCAGCAAACACTGCGAGCGCATTTCCAGCTCGGTCGGATAGCGGAACTCTTCGTATGGGCGGTTCCGCTGGTAGATCCCCCAGTTGAAACACTGCGGCACGAACCACTGGCCGAGGCGGCAGTTCTGCTGCCGGATTTCGAAACATTCACGGATCTGGCCCATCGACTGGTCCTTTTCCGTATAGATCGGATATTTGTCGATCATCAGGAAGTCGCCGGTCGGGGAAAAGAATGGATAATTCGTCGGCAGGTTGGTCAGGGTCGCGGCCGGGTGGTAGGGGTCGAGCTCACTCAGTCGGAAGCGCAGTTTCAGGGGCGCATCCAGCTTACCGACCGGTTCTTCGTCGGTGATGTAATAACCCAGCAGGGCGGGGTGGTCCTTGATGCCTGAGATCAGTTGCGTGGTGATGTCGTCTTTGTCGGCAAGGCCGTCGAACAGCTTGATGTCATGCCGCATGGAACCGGTCAACTGCAGCAGGGACGGCATGACCTTGAGCCCATAACGCTGGAAGGTATCGAGGCTCTTGCGGAGGGCGGCCGTGCCGGTTGAGCCCTGATTGTCGGGGATTTTCATCGATAAACTGTGGTAAGGGATGACCATGTTGAACCCGGCGTCACGCAAGTTCCCGAGCGCGGTATCGGCCAGTTCCGGCGTGACCAGATACTCCGGCCGTTCCATGAAAATCCCGACGGGAAAGAATGGTTTACCGCTGACCGTCAGCCGCGCCGATTCGTCGATTTCCACCGCGTAATCCGGTTTCGGTCCTGCCGGTCGGACGAAGGGGAAGGCGGTTTCGGCGATGATTCTTTTCGTGGCGGTGTCGGCCAGTTTCAAATGCAGGTCATACCGGCCAGACGGCAGTTCGCCCAGCCGGAATTCGGCGGTACCGTTTTTGACCGGAGTGGAAAAGGTTTTGCCGTCGGCATAGGCGGCGAAAAGCCGCAGGTTTTCTTCATTATGCGGACTGCCGAAGTAGAGACAGAATTTCAGTAGGCCGTCTTTGTCGAGCCGCAGTGTCTTCGGCAGGATGGGATAGATGACCGGCGGCGCTTCGCCGCGCTCTTCGAGCAGGATATTGTCCCAGGTGACCTGACGGCAGACAAAACCGTTTTGCAGGAAGACTGCCAGTGATGATTCGTCGGCGGCTTCCGGCATGGAGAAGTCCAGCACGACCTCCGTCCAATCACATTCGCCGTTGACCACGGCGGGGCCCGGATAGTCACCGCTCAGCCATTTGCCGTCTTTCTTGAATTCGATGCCGAGGGCGCGTGGAGTGCGGCTGACGGCTTTGCCGTCTTTATCGGCGAGCCCCTCGATTTTGCACATGGCCGAGAGTCGGTAGTTTTTGCCTTTTTCGAGCTTGAGCGGGCGGCTGATGAAGCGATAGGGATCACCGGCTTTGCGGGTGAAGGTGAGGGCGCCGGAGCCGGTCAGGCCGTCGCCGCGGCGGATCTGATAATTTTCGTGGAAATTGCGCCAGCCGCTCTTTTGCCCATCCTCGAAGTCGTCAAAGAAGATTGTCTTTTTCTGTCCCTCCGCGTCGTAGAGGCGATATCCGGCCAACTCGGGGAAAGCGGGTACCGGCTTAGGGGCCGCCGCCGCTTTCTCCGGTTCGACGGTTTCGATTTCCATGATTTTAATCCGTTCGATGGTGCCGTTGAATGGGTGGAAATGAGCATCGCTGCGGCTGCCGATGGCCGGCGCCATTGCCGGCGGGGCGACCGGTCCGCCGGGAGTTACCTTGCGGGTGAACTCGGTGCCACCGAGCGAAACGGCGATGCTGTCCCGCCCGTTGTATTCGGCGGTCAGGCGGTAGGAACGCCCCGGCTCGAGCACGATATCCGGCCCGGAGACGCTGGTGCTCTGTTCACCGAAACCGAAGGCGAAGCATGGGCGGTAGCCATTGGCCGAGCGGCGCAGGAAAACGGCGAAGCCCTTGTGCCAACGGAGATCTTTTTTGCTGTTGTCCCAGACGTATTGAGAATCCCACAAGGTGTAGTCTTTGCTGTCGCTTTCGTCTTTGTTCAGGATGAAATCTGCTTCGAAGCGGAATGCTTCGGCCGGTGCAATCTTTTTGCCTTCGGCGGGCAGGAAACCGCATGGTTTGGTTTTGTCGGGTGGGACCGTCCGCAAACCCCGGTCGATGACGGTGGCGCCGCGTTTCCGGCCGGCCGGGGGTGTGCTTGCAATAAAATCCCATTCCCAGCTCTCGGCGGCGGATGAACTGCTCAGAGCGAGAAGCATCAAGGCGGTCATAATAAACCTGGACATGTTTTTTCCTTTCTGGCGTGTCAGTATAGAATACGGACAACTTTGTTGACATTAAGATAATGGGAAACCCGCATCGAGCGGATATCCGCGCCGTTTTTCACCACGGCGTAGTAGTTGATAAGCTCCTCCGGATTAATCGAGCGGGCGTCACCGCCGATGGTGGCGAAGTTGACCCGGCCGCCGTGCACCGCATAGGCGTGGCCGTTGAAGTTGCTCTGGGATATGCTGCCACCGGCGAGTGCACCCCAGAAATAGTCCGACATGCCGAGATAACTGGTATTGCTCGGCCAGGTCATCGAATCGACGAACCAGATGCGTTCGGAGGTGGAAATTCTCTGGCCTTTCGTATCCGCATTGTCCCAGCCCCAGTCGAGATCCTGGCTGTGCAGATTCATGCTGTAAGCCGCATTGTTGTTGTAAATGGAGGCGTAGACCTGGAAAGGGCCGCCGGTGAGTTGCGCGGTGAGCGGGATAGAGGGACAGCGCAGTTCCGGTGAAGCATGCCTTGAGGTGGAGGTTGGGAAGTCCGGGATATACTTGCCGGCCCGCAGTTCTCCGGTCCAGGAGCCCCGGGTACTGCCGCGGCTGGCCTGGTTGTTGACCCAGTGGCCGTTGTGGTCGCTCAGATACATGGTGCCGGTCAGCGCCAACTGTTTCAGGTTGCTCAGGCACGAGGTTGCCCTGGCTTTTTCCCGGGCTTTGTTCAGCGCGGGCAGCAGCATGGCGGCAAGAATGGCGATAATTGCTATCACTACCAAGAGTTCTATCAGTGTGAAAATTGATTTCCGTTTTTTCATCAGCGTCTCCTGCGATGAGATTTTATATTATGGTACAAAGAACTATTCTTCACAGTGCCCGAGGGCGAACGAAATCGATTCCGCCGCCTGTTTCAATTTGGTGATCCAGTCATGGGTCAGGGACGGCGTCCAGAGATTTTTATCGCGGGGCAGCATGACGCCGATGGCGCCCGCCAGACGGCCCCCGCCGTTGAAAATCGGCACCGCGATCCCCCCGAGGTTCGGTTCGATGGTTTCCGAGCTCATGGCATAGCCCCGGCGACGAATGAGTTCAAGCTCCTCCAAAAAAGCTTCTCGGGTGGTAATCGAGGAGGCGGTATAAGCGGTCCAGTTGCAGCGCTCCAGTACCTGCGGAAGCTCGGCCGGAGAGGCGTAGGCGGCACAAACCTGGCCGCCCTCGAAACAGTTGGGGACGTGAATGGTGCCGACCGTCAGGTCGTGCCCCGTAGCGCTGAGCTCGGCCAGTTCGCTGCTGACGATGATCGCCAAGCCCCGGAAATTGGCGTAGAGATAAATCGGCCGGGAAAGCTCCCGCATCAGCTGCCGCATTGACGGCTGTGCCACCGTCCGGAACCGCAGTTTGCGCAGCCGGGCATTGGAGAGGTTCAGAATTTTCAGGCTGATCCGGTATTTGCTGCTGCCGGGAACCCGCTCGACGTAACCGGTTTCCGAGAGTGTTTTCAACAGGCGGCTGACATTGCTGTTCGGCAGGCTGAAATACTCGGCGAGTTCCTTGCCGGAACACTCTTCCGCCTTGTTCGCCATATATTCGAGGATTCCGAAACCGTTCTGCAAAGTACTGTTCATCGATTTTCTCGTTAAAATTTTCAGTATATAGAAATTCTAAAATAATTATACTGCCCATTGCAAAAAAATCAATAGATAAACGTGAGAAATCCCGATTTTTCCGCGAAAAAAAATTATTTTGTGTTTTTAACAGGATTATTTGTGGAATAAGTGTTGACATTTCCGGGTTTTTCGTTATAATCAATAGTGACTTCCATGCATAAACTGCTTTGATTTCCTCCGTGATAAACCGGATATAACAACAAAAACAAGGAGTATTTATTGTTATGACATTCTTGCGTATGACAACTTTATTATGGCTCATCGCCGGTGCGGCTATGGCAGATGATATCGGCAAGCTTGATCCCAATATGGCTATTCCGGTAATCAAAGAGGATGGTGTCGTATGGTATGCGGGGAGCAGCAAACCGTTCCGGTT
Organism: Victivallis vadensis; assembly: GCA_040394635.1. GTDB lineage: Bacteria > Verrucomicrobiota > Lentisphaeria > Victivallales > Victivallaceae > UBA5239. The sequence goes on from JBEBRW010000025.1 coordinate 44,503, forward strand.
GTCCGGTTTTCCCTGGTTTGAGCAGGATCGGGTTTTCCGGAGGCTTCCAATCAAAGCGCCGCATCCGTTTCCGGAAAGCGTGGAGACATTGGCCTGGCACACCGCGGGCGGGCAGGTTTCATTCAAAACCGACTCGGAGAGAGTTCTGATCCGGGTAAAATTGCCCCGGAGCCGTTACATGTACCATATGGCTCCTACCGGACACAGCGGCTTTGATTTATATATAGGCGAGCCCGGAAATAAAAAATTCTATGCCGTCAGCCGGTTGAACATCAAAAACAACAGCTATGAAGCGGAATTGTTCAATAATAAAAACAAGGCAATGCGGGAGTTTACGCTGAATTTTCCGTTATACAATGGTGTCGATGAACTCCTGATCGGAATTGCCGAAGGGGCGGCTATCCTTCCGCCTTCGCCTTTTGCCGACAATAAGAAAATCGTAATTTACGGAGGTTCGACGGTGCAGGGCGCATGCGCTTCGCGTCCGGGGGCTTATCATATGAGCATCGTCGGGCGGAAATTGAATATGGAGGTAGTCAATCTCGGCTTCTCCGGCAGTGGAAAACTCGAGCCTGAACTGGCGCGGACGATTTGCGAGATCGAAAATCCGGCCGTGATCATTATCGAAGCCGAACGCAATGCCACTTACAAAGGCGTGGTCGCCAATCTGGAGAAATTCGTGTTGATTCTGAAGGAGAAATACCCTCGGACGCCGGTCGTGATCATGTCCGCCAACAAGCGCCAACTGGAAGCTTTCGGCATTAACAAGGAATACCGTGAAAAAAATCTGGCATTCATGCGGGAACTGGCCGATAAAATGAAAGACCAAGGCGTTTATCTTTTCGACAGCACAGAGTTACTGGGAGAAGATTTTTATGAATGTACCGTCGACGGTACGCATCCAACCGACCTTGGCTTTTATCGAATGGCAGAAGGTTTTACTCCGTTTCTACGTGAAATTCTCGACCGGAACAGAATTGAGTAAATACTGTTTGGCGGGTTCCGGCAGCAGGTGGTGGCGCAGGAAGTAGCTTGGGGTGCAGCTCCAGGCGTGACAGGCACTGTTCAGCAGGACATCGTTGTATGGCGAGAAAAATTCATTTTCCGGCACATAGGCTTCCCAGAAGGTATCGGCGCCGTGGCGGACCATGCCGCCCCAGTAGCTCCGGATCAGTTCCTGCGCTTTGGCGGTCTGACCACAGTGATACCAGGCGTCCAGCACATGGTGCCACAGGTACGGAGTCTGCGGACGTATTGCGTCGGCGTCGGCTTCCACGGCCGTCAGGGCGCGAACTCCTTCCTCCGGGGTCAGCACATCGGCCAGGATCATCCATGTCTGCGAGGCCCACGAGAGCTGTTGCGATTTGCCCGAAACAATCACGCCCCGGCCGCGGTCATAATGATGCTTGCGGACGGCTACGCTCAGGCGGTCGGCTTCTTCGCGCAGCGCATCGCCGGATTCGCCGAGCAGCTCCGCCAGTTCCGCCATCCGGCGGCAGGCGTAGATATAGACGCCCTGCAACGGCATCTGGCGGTCCAGTGGACGGCAGTGGTCGATGAAGTTCCACCAGGTATCGGGGTCCTGGAAAATGCCGTTGCGGTCAATATGCGGACGGACAAAATCAAGCTGATGCAGCGCCAGCGGAAAAAGTTCACGGCAGATGGCTTCGCGGCCGCTGAATTTCAAGTGATCCAGCAGAGTCGGGCCGAAGAGCAGCGCGTAGTCGATGACTTGATTGCTCGGTTCCGGCGGGGTACGGTCGAACACCGCTCCCGGCACCAAGCCGTTTTTGTCGCTGCAGCCGGCGATCAGGTATAGACAGCGCTCGACCAGTTCGAAATTGCGGAAACTGACTGCGTTAACCATGGCCTGCAGCCGCAGGTCGCCGAGCCAGAGGCGGCGGTCGCGTTTGGGGCCGTCCTCGAGCACTTCCTGCATGCAACTGTGGAGCGTCTGCAGCCCGACGCGGTCGATTTCCCCGAACTCACCTTTGACAGTTTTCGGCAGTTCACCGGCGGAGCTGACGGCCATGACCCGCAACTGGTCGAAGCGTACCGCGCTCCGCCCGGCCAGCACCTCGATTTTCAGGTAGCGGAAGGCATAACGGCGCGGCAGACGATAAAGCTGGCCGGGTTCGTCGAAATTGACGACTTCGTCTTGTACCCAGGAACGGCAGAGCGTGCCGTGGTAACTGTCCCCCGGTGCGGTACATTCATAAGGCAGTTCGGCGAAGGTGAAGCGGACGCGTATCGGCGCGTCGAAAATCCGGTCGAAGGTCGACAGTGCCAGTTGCAGGTACCCCACCAGGTGCCGCCCGAAATCCAGATAAAACGTATTGCCGGGCTCCCAGTAAAGTTCGTTGAACGGTTTCTCCGCTGCTCCCGGTTGCATCCGGCAGCGCTGCCAGGCCGCGGGATCGCTTAGCGGCACGACCAGGCCGAGCGGCTCGACCGTGGTGGAATTCAGGGCAGGGCGGCGGTTTGCTTTTTTCAGCCAGTTCTGGCGAGATTGGTAAAAATTATTCATGCGGTGTTTTTCTTTACAATACGTTTTTGAGTGCGCCGTTTTCGGCATAATATGACTTGACCGTCCGGACGCGCGGCTGGGGTTCGCTGGCGGCCCAGGCAGCGATGCCGATGTCTGTTCGCTGCAGATACGCGGCGGTGGAAACTGTAGCCACGTGACCGTCCACGAACGCGAAATTGGCGGCGCCGCCGTGACGGGAATGCGGACCGCCGTACATGCTGGCTGCTGCGGTATCGTTGTAAAGGCAATTGTTGTATACGTTTGCGGACATGTGCCACACGTCCGCGATCATGATCGCCTGGCTGGGCGGAACGGCTTCCATCGGCAACCCGCCCGCGATGAGTGTCGGCAGGAACGTGCTTTGTTTGAACAGTGCCAGCGAGTAAGGGGCCACGGAGTTGTACGGGAATCCATAGGTGTAAATACCCATGCTGAGGCCGGCGCCGTGGTTGAGAATGGAGGTGTCGACCCGCACGGACGGGCAGATGAAAACTTTCGGCAAGTTGATATCCGCTTCGAGGCGCTCGGCGGCCGACATTGCCGCCAGCTGGGCGGTGGTGTAACCGCCCGCGTATTCCGCGATTTTGGCTACTCCGCTGGCGTTGTAGCGGTCATAGCCGCCGCCGTAATGGAGGAAAAATCCGTTGTTGTCGTCGCCATACTGCCACATGGCCATGGCTACCTGTTTCTGATTGCCTACGCAGTTGGAGGTTTTGGCGCGTTCGCGGGCTTTGTTCAGCGCTGGCAGCAGCATGGCGGCCAAAATGGCGATAATGGCGATCACAACGAGGAGTTCGATGAGGGTAAAATTTTTCCGGTACATGATTGCCTCCTGATAGTTTTATTTGGTATTGAATTTCAACAACATGGCTTTGCCGGGGCCGAGCGCGGCACCGGGTTCATAGGGCAGGATGGTGCCGGGCTGGCCGGCGGAAACCATTTGCACATTTTTCTGCGTGGTGCGGAAGGTGATTGCCGGAGTTGCCGCCTCCACCAGATTGCAGTTCACGATCATGACATAACGGCTGCCGTCGTCCGGTTTGACGAAGTCGCCGACGAGGAATTTTCCGCCGTTGGCCGCCGCGATCAGGCTGTTCGCCGGGACGGGCTGTTTCTCCGGCAGATCCGCGGGGAAATGATAGGCGGCGGTCGATCTGAGCTGTTCCAGCAGCGGTCCCCAGTTCAAGAGCAGTTTATTGGCTTTGGCGAGGTCGTACCAGGAGGGGTTTTTGTTGCCCTTGGCGTCGACCGGGCCGAGTTTATCGTCCCAGTCGCCGGGGACCAGATAGGTGAAATAGGTGATTCCGCTCGCACCGTAGGCCAGCGCCGTGTAGGACTGGAACGCGAAATCCGCTTCGGTGGGAACCCGGAAATCATAATGCGCAGTCGCCAGGTTGATCACCTGAAAGGGCAGTTTGTACTTCTGCCCGAGCTCCCGGAAGAGCGACAGGTTGGCCCACATGCCGGGACGGACGTAGGATGGATCGAGGTTAACGCCGGGCTTGTAGATGCCGTAAAAATCGTAACTGATGAATTTCGGCTTGCAGATCTCGATAAATTGCTCGACGTATTCGCGATAAGTACAGCCGAGCGCGGACTCCGGCGCGTAATTGGGGTTCAGGTTGATGTAGGGAATTTTGCCGGGGGCGTATTCGTTGACGAGTTCGATCATCTGCGCCAGGCCCGGAAAATGCTTCGGCAGGGGTTCGTCGCAGATATAATAGCCGATGACCGCCGGGTGGTTCCGGGTCGCTTCGGCGAGCTCCTTGAAACCCTGGCGGACGGATTCCACATCAAAATCTTCCCACTTGAACCAGGCGCAGCGTTTGTCGATCACATAAGCGCGCATTCCCGCCGCCCACACCGCGTCGAGCTGGTTTACGCTGACGAATCCGGGATTGGTCAGGCCGGCTTCCTTCATGCCGGCAAAGAGTGATTTGGGCTCGATGATCGAGAAGCGGTAGTTGCCGTCGGTGGCATTCCATGCCATAATTGAGAATTTCCAGGGGGTCTCCGGTTGTTGTTGCGCGGTGGCGGTGGCAAAGAGTAGGAGCGCGGCAGCAGATAAAAGAAGTTTTTTCATGAGTTCTCCAGTTGTCAGTGGTTGCTTTACATGTTAAATATACAGCGGGTCAATGCTTTTTTCATTCATATAAATATCAATTATTTGGATTATCGTATCAATTTGCGGATTTTTGCGAATTCTGCTTGCATTTGTCCTTTGGAATCATTATAATAAGCATGAAATCAAACGAAAATATGGCTTGAAATATCACAATGAGAAAAGTTCGTACATACCCCACCGACGGTGCAGCGCAGGACTTCAACCGGCCGCGGTTGATGGGACGCGATTATGTGTTTCCGGACCGCGGCTTCCCGCTCGGCGTGAAGAAGAGCCCCGAACAGGGAAAGCTTGACTTCCATGTACACGAGAATTTTTCCGAACTGGTCGTGGTTATGGGGGGAAACGGTGTCCACTGGATCGAAGGGCGGCGCTACAATGTGGTGGCGGGGGACGTTTTTCTGGTGCTCGGTGATCTGGTGCACGGTTATGAAGGTGCGAGCAACCTGACGATTTACAACGTGCTTTTTGACTGGGAGGCGCTGCGGTTGCCGCAGTATGATTTGTCGGACTCGGCGGCGTTTCAGGTGCTCTTCCGCATTGACCCGGTGAACGAGCAGACGGACCGTTTCGACCACCGTTTCCGCCTCTCGGCCGATGAATTCAGCTCCACCGCGAAACTGATCGACCGGCTCGATGACCTGATCCGCGATACCGCGGAGGGGCACCGCTTCGCCGCGACCGGGGCCTTCATCGAACTGATCATGCTGCTGATCAATGCCTACAACCGGGCGGCGAAGCACGCGGCGTTTGACAATATCCCGCACCGGATCGGCAAGCTGGCCGGGCTCCTGGAACAGAACTACGCCGAGGATATCAGCATCGACATGATGTGCCGCCAGACCGGCATGTCTTATGCCACGCTGTTCCGGCATTTCCGGCGCTACTACCGCGATTCGCCGGTGAATTACCTGATCCGGCAGCGGCTGCGCCACGCCGCCGAACTGTTGGCGAACAGCGAGGTTTCGGTGTCGGACGCGGCGCTGCGGTGCGGATTCTCGGACGGCGCGTATTTCTCGCGCAAATTCAAGGAATACTACAGCATGCCCCCCATGGAATACCGCAAGAAATCCAAAAGCTGATCAATTGCGGTGAACCGAGCGGTGGATGATCATATCCTGCCAGGCTTTGTCGAGCGTGGCGAAGCGGGCGGACCAGCCGGAAATGCGTACCGCAAGATTGGGGTAGCGCTCCGGGTGTTTCTGTGCGTCGAGCAGCATTTCATGGCTGACGGCGTCGATCTGCAGATAAGAGCCGCCGAGCGTGATGAAGCTTTTCAAAATGCCTTCGAGCATGGTGACGCCGCTGGGACCGGCCAGCGCGGCCGCGTCGAAGCGCAGGTCGAGCGGCGCACCGCTGGGAAAGCGCGTGAAATCGACCTTGCAGTAAGACTTCAGAATCGCGCCCGAGCCCGAGCGGTCATTGCCGGGTGAGGGGGTGAGGTTGCTCGCCAGATATTCGTGCGCTTTGGCCCCGAACGGAGTCGCGAGCCGGTTCGGCGCAAATCCGACTTCGCGGCCGAATGTACTTATGCCCGCAGGGTGCAGCAGGCCGCCGGTTTCCCCGAGCGTTTCGGCGGCGTCGGCAAATGCGTTTGCGACACGGAGCAGGAGTTCATCGGCGCGCCCGTCGTCATTGCCGTAGTAAGGGCACAATTGGCGCAGTTCCAGCCGCAGCGCTTCATTGTCCACGAAATCCTGCAGCAGAAGCGCGCGGAGTTCATCCAGGGAAAAGCGCTTTTCTTCATAAACCAGTTTGCGGATTGCGCCGAGGCTGTCCGCGACGTCCGGCAGGCCGCCGGCGTGCAGCGCCAGGACATTGTATTTCGCGCCGCGGTTGTTATAGGGTCTTCCCGTGCGGACACAGCTTGGCATCAGCAGCGAAATGGGCAATGACGGGTATTTTTCTTCCGGCGCCTTGAAGCGGCTGCACGGGGGGACGATCTCGGACAGAAGCGTATGAAGATCATCTGCGAAGGCGCTGAAAAGCGTTTCAAAATCAGGAAAATCCCGGTCGCTGAAAAATATTTTCTGGAAACGTTCGAGAATGTCGAGCGCCATGTAAGAAAAGGCGGTTTCGCCCGGAATCAGTATTTCCCAGCAGCCGTCGTTGGTAAAACTCCGCGCCTCCTCCTCCGGGAACCCGAAGCGGACCAGACCGGCGATCGCGACCTCTTCGTTGTAGGCCGAGACGATGCCGCCGCCCAGGCGCTGCACCTCGGCTGCGCGCCGGATCAGTTCCGCGGGGCTGTTCCGGTTCAGCCGGAGGCCGATGGGGAAATCGCTGATGTGCAGCTCCTCCACGATATCCAGAATCAGCATGGAAACGGGGTTGCATACCTCGCGGCCGCTGCGGTCGATTCCGCCGAGAATCACGTTCTGGTAGAACTGGGCGTCGCCGCCGGGCCGCTCCGCGGGGCTCATGATCCACTCGGTGCCCTTGATCCAGAAACAGGCGAGGATTTCCCGTGCTTCATCGAGCGTGAGGCGGCCGGCGGCGAGATCGCGCTCAAGATAGGACCCGAGCAACTCATCCATTCGCCCCAGGCCGGACCAGTGGCCAGAGATGCGCAAAAAGGTCCAGAACAGCCAGAGCGACTGAACCGCTTCGAAGAAATCGCGCGGCGGATTGTCCGGGATATTTTTCAATGCCTCCGCAATACGCGGAAAATGAGGGGATTCATTGGCGCGGTTCTCCACTTCTTCCCGGCAGCGCCCGACCCAGAGCCGCATAGCTGCGATGCAGGCGCGAAGATCCCGGTAAAATTCCGCTGAACCGGGGTTCTGTTTTTCACCGGCGGCGAGATCGGCTTCCAGCCCGCACAGCCCCGCGCCGACCGCATGCTGGAAGTCGACGGTGACATGCGAGATCGAGGGGAGATCCGTACCGGGAAAGAGGTGCTGCGCCGCTTCCTTGAACCGGGCGGCCCCGACCAGGCGCTCGGCGGGGTCAAGGGCGATTTCCGCCTGGCGCATCAGTCGCTCGAGTTGGACGGTCTGGCTGTCGCCCGGGGCGGCGGCGGGAGCTTCCTGCATGGCGTCGCCGACCAATCCCGACAGATAGTGGCGCGCGAGGTCCCGGGTCGCTTCCGACAGACGGACTTGTGTCGTACAGCCGAGCGGATTGAAGCGTTCAAGCATGGGTGTTCTCCTGTGTTTCTTTATAGTATAGCAGAGGCGGCTGGAAACCCATATCCGGCATTCTTAATTTTATATCTCACAGTCCAAAATATTGACTTCTCTGCACTATGTGATATATTGTTCCGTATGAATGAAACGGAATTAAAACTGGAATTCCTGCAACCGGGTGCTATTCAAATGAACACGGATGGAGCGGTCAGCGTCAAAACCGTGCCCTATTATATCGTGGCGCAGGCATTGGAGGGGCGCTATGAACTTCTGGCCGGCGAGGATTATGCCGATCTGGCGGAAGGGGAGGCGTTTCTGACCGGGCCGGATATTCCGTTGCGCATCGTTCACCATATGAATCCAGAATCCGGTTTGATGCGGATTCGCTTCATCCATTTCCGCTGGCAACGGCTGGGGGCGCTCGATCCGCTGCGCGGATTTGCGCTGCCGCTGCGCCTGGAACAAGGGATGGCGGACCGAATCGGCAAGGAGATCGATTTCCTGCTGTCGGAAGTGACGGGAAGTGTGGCGGAGAATGCGCTCCGGCTGGCTGCCGCGGCGCGGATTCTTGCCGTGGTCGCCGCGCTCGGCAGGAGGGACGATGCGCCGGAAGAGCCGCCGGAGTGGCTGGTCCGGGTATTGCGTTATATTCACCGCCACCGCTTTGAGCCGGTCGACCCGGAAGCGCTGTGGAAGCTCTCGGCCCGTTCCCGCAGTGGTTTTTACCGGGAGTTCCGTGAGCTTACCGGTCATACTCCGGCGGAATACTGGCAGGAGTTGCGTTTGCGAGGCGCCGCGGAGCTGTTGCAGTTGGAGCCGGGGCTCGCCATCGGCGCGCTTTCGGCCCGTTGCGGTTTCGCCAACCAGTTCCATTTCAGCCGCTTGTTTCATGCCCGGTACGGACTTTCGCCCGGTGCTTTTCGCCGTCATCGCCATCCCTGATTTTTTTGATTTGCAAAAGAGGAAATACGGATTATATGTTTATACAAACAGGAGACCTATGAGAACGATCTTGATTTTAAGCGCAGTGATGATGTCGGCGCTTGCCGGCGCCTTCGAGATTCCGACGATTCCCGACGAATTGACCAAAGCCGGAACGCCTCCGCCGGAAGTCCTGACGGCATTGAAAAGCAGGCGTGAACAGTTGTTGAAAACTCCGCTGGAAAGCGTGACTTTCGACAAGAAAGTCGTGGCCCCCAGCGGCGATAAACGGGATTATATCAGCGTCGGGATTTACTGGTGGCCGGACCCGGAGAAGCCGGACGGGGTGCCCTATATCCGCCGCGACGGCCAGGTGAATCCGGAGTGGCAGAACTACGACTGCGCCAAGTCGAACCGCATGTACGCGGCGGTGCGGGATATTGCGCTTCTTTATCACTTCACCGGCGACAAGGAGTTGGCCGCGCACGGTGTGAAGCTGCTCAAGACGTTTTTCACCGACCCCGAAACCGGATTGAATCCGCATTTGAAGTACGCGCAGTCGATACCGGGGCGCGAGGACGGGCGGGCGATCGGGATCATCGATACCTATATCTGGATCGACCTCGTCGACAGTATCGCGATGCTGAAAGATGCGATGACGCCGGAGGATTACCGGGCGCTCCGGGAGTGGTTCGGCAAATACCTTGACTGGCTGCGCAGCGACGCCATGACCTGGGCGTTTCTCAAGGAACGTAACAATATTACCATCGCATATTACGCGCAGATGACCACCTACGCCGTTTTCAGCGGCAAAAACGAAATTGGCGTGTTGACCGCCACTCAACTCCGGGATATGGTGGGTTCTTATATTCGCCGCGACGGTATTTTCCCCGAGGAAATCACCCGGACCAAATCCTGGGATTACTCCATTTACGCGCTCAATATCCTGTTTTCGGCGATACCGACGGCGAAGGAGCTCGGCGTCGATATCCTGGCCCCGGGCACCGAAACCGGGAAGCGGACCCGCGCCGCGGTCGATTATCTCTGCGGCTTCATCGACAAGCCGGATGAGTGGCCGTATGAGCAACTCTACGGAGCGATCAATACCAATGCGCTCGGCCCGATCCTGCGCAAGATGCATTATTTCACCGGCGAGGCCAAATACCGCGACTATTACCGCGCCCTGAAAAAGCCTCAGAACGACCTGATGACCTCCGCCTTCTACCCGGCCCCCTAGAGGGATAAAAAGAAGTTTTTATCGAATTTCGTTTGCAAAAAAATAGACCAAATTGTATATTTATGATATGGAAAAACGCACATATCGCAAATATACGGATCTTTATGCGGAGTTCGAACAGTTCTGCCGCGACCGGGCGCGGGAAAATATTTTCCTGATCCCGCCGGAGAGGACGTTGACGGAACTCCTGGCGGGCAGCCGCATGACCATCCGCAAGGTGTTGGCCGAGGCCGAGGCGAATGGCCTGATCCGGCGCGAGGGGCACCAGACGCATATCCTGCCGGGGAAACAGCTGAACAGCTGGGGGCGGATCGTATTTCTCGCCCAGGGTCAGGGGCAGGGCGTTTATCCGCCGGCGATCGAGCGGCTGTGGCTGACGCTGAAGCCGCAGCTGGAGAGCGCGGGAGCCGATTTCAAGCTGGTCCATGCGAACCGGCAGACACCGTTTGAGCAGCTCCGGCGGGAAGTCGACGGTGCGGACGTGATCCTCCTGACGATCATCGATCAGCCGGAGTTGCTCGAATATCTGCGGCAGTGCCGCGGGCACAAGCATATCATAGCTTTATACGACCCGTATCTGGAAATGTTCGACCAGGTGATTGCGCTGGATAATTACCGGGTCGGAAGCATGGCGGCGGAGGTGCTGTACCGGGCCGGATGCCGCAAGATCGCCGTCTGCGGCGGCTTCGATCATCCGATTTTCAACAAACGCAGGCAAGGCGTGGCGGACGGCGCCCAGCAGCTCGGCGCACGCTTCGTCAGTTATCTTTTTTCGCCGGACGGAACGGCCGGGCGAATCTCGGCATGCGCCAATGCGCTGGTTCACGCGTATGAGCACGGTTGCGACGGTATGTTCATCGTTTCCGACGAATGGATGGATGAAATCACCGCGCCGGTTTATCGGCTCGGCGTGGTGCCGGAAAAATTCAAGATATTGAGCTTCAACGGTTCCGGCGATTATATGCTGTGCCACCCGCGGGTGTCGGTGCTGAACCAGGGGACGGCGGAAATCGTCGGGAACATCATGGCCCACCTGGAGAAACCCGGGCCGGTCCGAATATTGGTATCACCTCAATTATATAAAAATCAAACAACAGGTTTATTATGATTCATCGGGCAAACTGGATTTGGAGCTCCACGGAGGAGCAGGGCAAGGATCTTTATCATGTTTTCCGGCGCAGCTTCACGGTGGATGGAAATGCTCCGGTCATGCTGCAGATTTCGGCGGATAGCACGTATGCGGTATGCATCAACGGCGTGCGGGTGCCGGTGACCCAGTTCAGCGATTTCCCGCATTCGCGGACCTACTGCGGCGCGGATATTTCGGCGTTGGTGAAGTCCGGCGAAAACACGGTGACGGTCGAGGTCCATTACTGGGGTGAATCTTTTTCGACGTACCTGGCGGGCAGGCCGTATCTGAAAGCAGTGATTTTCTCCGGCGAAAACATCCTCGCCGCCACTGATGGCAGCTGGAAAACCGTGCCGAGCCCGGCATACCGCGCCGGACTGGAGTGCAAGGTCACTTCGCAGCTCGGTTTCGCGTTTGAATACAATGCGGATACGGAGTTGCCGCCGGAGTCCGAATGGAAAAATGCGGCGGTGTATACCGACGAGTCGTTCTGGCACGAACTGGCCGAGCGGCCGATCCCGCAGCTCCTGGAGCTGCCGATGCCGAAAGTGGAGCTGCGTCATTACGGACTGCTGTTCCGGGCGAACAATGACGCAAAAACCTTTGCCGAGGCGTGCACCACGGATTACCTGCGGCCGCTTTTCAGTGATTTGATTTTCGATGCGTTTCCGCCGTGCCGCAGCAAGGACCATTACTACCGTTCGGCGCTCGAGCTGACGCCGGAGGGCGCGGATGAAGTCGTGTTCAAGCCGCTGCCGGCGGGCGACCCTGCCAACGGTTATTACCTGATCGCCGACCTTGGCGCCGAGACGGTCGGCTGGCCGGTAATCAAGCTCAATGCTCCGGCCGGGACCGTGATCGATATCGCGCATGGGGAGCACCTGGAAGACGGGCGCTGCCGGGCGGAGCTGGGCGGACGCCATTTCACCGACCGCTATATCTGCCGCGAGGGCGTCAACGAATTCATCGGCGTCCATCGGCGGATCGGCGCGCGCTATGTCGAACTGCATATCACCGGGTTCGGTGCGGGGCAGGTGAGCGTGCAATATGCCGGGGTCGTGCCGCTGGAAGTTCCGCTGGGCAAACAGGCCGCATTCGAGACCGAGGACTCCCTGATGGCCCGGATCAACAAGGTCTCGGTCGATACGCTCAAGCTCTGCATGCACGAGCATTATGAGGATTGTCCGTGGCGCGAACAGGCGCTTTATGCGTACGATTCGCGGAACCAGATTCATTACGGATATTATGTGTGGGGCAATTATGATTTTGTGGCGGCTTCGCTGGAACTGCTGGCCAAGTCGTATCGCGGCGACGGTTATCTGACGCTGACGGCGCCGGGGGCCTACGGGCGGACGATTCCGGCCTTTACCTTTGTCTGGATTTCAGAGCTGCGTGAACACTGGATGTTCAGCGGTTCCGGGTATCTTTTCGAGAAACATATGCATCTGGTGGACGAGATTCTCGACAAGGCGCTCGCCCGCCGCGATGCCGCCAGCGGCCTCTATTACTCGCTGGACAGCAAATCGAACCAGGGGGTCTGGAACTTCTACGAATGGCGCGGCGATCTTTATCAGGTCGACACTTTCCCGCAGTGTCCGTACAATGTCTATTTGTGCGAAGCGCTGCGCTCCGCCGCCGCCATGCACAGCCTGAAAGGCCACCGCGAACGCGCCGGCATGCTGGAGGAAAAAGCCGCCGAAATCGGCCGTCTCGTCGAAGAAAAATTCTACGACCGGGGCATGGGGGCATACCGGACCGCCGACAACGGCAAAGAGAACGATTTCTATGAACTGGTTCAGATGATCATGCTTTACAACCGCCTGGTCCCGGCGGAAAAAGTCCCGGGCGTGATCGACGCGGTTTACGCGCAGAAATTCTGGAAACTGACTTACAGTTCGCTTTATTACATGGTCAATGCGATGATGGCCGCAGGGCCGGAGGCGCGGGCTTATCTGGATAATTACCTGATGGCGGAATTTTCGGCGCCGGTACTGGCCGGGGCGACTTCGCTGTGGGAAACCGAGTTCGGCTGTCATGACTTCGGCGAGGCCGGCAGCCTGTGCCATGCCTGGAGCAGCGTCATGCCGTATTATTGCGGCAGCTACCTGCTGGGTGTGAAACCGCTGGAGCCGGGATTCCGGACGTTCGAGCTGAAGATTTATCCGGGGCATCTCACCCATGCGTCCGGTTCGGTGCCCACGCCGCACGGCGAGATCAAAGTGTCGTGGCGTCTCAACGCCGACCGGCAGCTGGAAATCCGGGTCGAGGCCCCGGCCGGGCTGACTATGGTCAGCGGCGAATACGAAGAATTCCCGGTGAAAACCATATCTTCGTAATATCGCTCATTGGGGATTTTTGAACCACAAATAACACGGAAAATCATCATTTTTCTTTTGTGTATTTTTGTGAATTTTGTGGTTCTTTCCCCAAAAATTTCCGTGCTTTCCGGGTATTCCGTGGTTTACTCAAAAAGAGTTGAGATTGGGTTTTTTGGGCAAAATCGTTATTTGCGCTTGTTATTGATTGGTACGGTAGTATATTATTTGTAGCACGGATAACATATTTGGAGGGTTTACTGGTGAAGAATAGCAACAATCGTATTTTTCTCATTATCGTATTCATTTTCGCGGTGATTCTGTTACTGGCTTTGTTTATGACCAGCCGCGGGGCCGCCAAGTATGAAGGTAAAAAGACCGGCAAAGATACCGATAAACCCATGTCGCCGATCGTTCAGGCCTACGCCGCCCGTACCGAGAGTCCGCTGGACCCCGGCAAGGCGCTCGAACTGCTGCAGGCCGGTAACAAACGCTATGTGGAAAACAAACGCCTGACCGACCCCGGCGTCGGCGAAGAGAGCCGCAAATTCCTGGCGCTGGGTGAATGGCCCTATGCCGTGATCCTGACCTCCAGTGATTCGCGGATTCCCCCTGAATATCTTTTTGATGCCGGCTTGGGCGACCTGACCGTGATCCGTGTGATCGGCCCGGTCGTGGACGGTACCGTGATCGCCTCCATTGAAAGCGCCATGATGGACGGCAAATGCCGTCTGCTGGTCGTGCTTGGGCACAAAGACTCCAAGGCCGTCCGCAACGCCATCAACGCCGTCGAACACCCCGAAATGAGCGAGTCCTACGACCTCGACGACGTGACCCGCAAAATCATTCCGTCCGTGCTCAAGGCCCGGAAATCTCTCCAAATGGGCGAAAACCTGAAAGAAGCCGTGGCCCGTGAAAACGTCAACATGGCGATTCATCAGATCAAATCCGGCAGCAACGACCTGCAGCGCCTGGTCAATTCCGGCAAAATCAGCGTCGTCGGCGCCTACGCGGACATCCCCACCGGCAAAGTCGAATTCATAAGCGGCGAAGCCAAGTAAGATGCAGAGGCGGCAGCCTCTCGTATTATCAGCCTAATACGCTGCGGATGGCTTCTTCGGGGATTGGGCCGGGGCGCAGGATTTTCCATTCATTTGCTTTTGAGGCGTCGACTACGGTCGAGGCTTTGCTGTCTGCGGGGATGTTTCCGGCGTCGATTACGAGTTCCGGTTGACCGGCCAGGTCCGCCAGGGCTTCCTGTATGGACAGCGCATTCGGCATGCCGGAACGGTTCGCGCTGGTGGAGGCGAGCGGGAAACCGCATTGAGCCAGCAGCATTTTCACGAAAGGATGGTCGGGAATCCGGAAGCCGATGGTGACGCCTTCACGGCCAGCGGCGATGATGGTGATGGGGCCCGGGGTGAATTCCTGCAGCAGTTTCCGGGGATTGCCGTCGAGGATGACGCCGGCGCTTTCGAGGGCGGCGGCATTGGCGGCGAACATCGCCAGCGGTTTGCGGCCGTCGCGAACCTTGAGGGCGTAAATCGTTTCGCGGGCGGCGTGGTCGTCCCAGCGGCAAACCAGTCCGTAAACGGTTTCCGTGGGAATCAGCAGTACGGCGCCGGGCGTGCGCAGGACTTCGCAACATGCGGCCACGGCCTGCTCGAAATCTTGCAGCGGTATAATATTCATGATATCAATAGGATATGTCGTTCAAACGGGCGGAGAGCCGGGCGATATCGGGATCGCCGAGGTATTTCTTTTTCAGCACATTGATCACCTCGCGGCAGTCATCCATCTGAGCCATCGAGGGGCAATTCTGCAGCCTTGTGCCGAGCTTCTTGCCGAATTCGATCTGGTCGAGCGCGCATTGATTCAATGAATTGATGGCCTGGAACCACACCGGATCGTCGCTGGTGACGGCTTTGTCGGCGAAGATAAATGAATTGCAGCCGCGTTCGCGCAGCGGCACCACCTGCAGGCGGTCGACTTCGCTTTGCGCGGTGGTTTCCAGCAACTGGGTCTGGTGGCGGGTCAGCACGGCCATGGCTTCGTCGTTATCGAAATCGCGGTTTGACTGAATGTGCCAGACCTGGCTCTCGGGAATCCAGCCTGCGATGAACCCTTTGCCGGTCTGGAAAAAATCGAGGTAGGCGTCCAGAATCTGGCGGAACGTTTCCTTCAGGTTTTCCTGCTGTTTGACTTTGCGGATGCTGACCACCAGTTTTTCCAGCATGGCGAGGCGCTTATGCTCCAGCACCAGCATGTTCCACTTGGCGCAAAGCGACAGTGCCAGTTGACAGATTTCTTCGGACTGGAACGGTTTCTTGATGTAAAGAAGCTTCTCAGGGGCGCCGATTTCGCGTGACAGGTCATCCTGCGAATGATCCGCATAGGCGGTCATGATGACGATCTCGATATTGGGGTCGATCTCGCGGATTTTCTGCGCAGTTTTCAGGCCGTCCCAGCCGGGCGGCATCCGCATGTCGACAAACATCACCGCATACGGCGCTTTGTTCTCGAGCGCGGCCCTGACCATGTCAAAGGCTTCCTCGCCCTGTCCCGCGGTGTCGATGTCATAGGATGGCTGGTCCTCCGTCTCGGCTTCGGTATCCTCCGGCAATCCCATCAGCCTTGCACGCATACCGCGGACCAGCAGTGCGGTTTTGTTGGGCCGCCCGCTGTTCAGCAGGAGTTGAGCGAGCTGTTCCCGCAGGTCATTCTGGTCGTCAACGATCAGTAATCTACGATTGGGTTCCATAAATAATACCTCCAGTACACCCATACAATAACATCAAATGGAAACAGTTCAAACTTTTTTTATGATTAAGCTCAAAATAAATCTCAATCCGGCAGATATTTCGAGCCCTCGCGAACTGCGAACGGCTTCATTCTCGAGCCGTATTCCGCCAGAAATGCCTTCACCGGTTCCGGCTTGACTTTGGAAAGCTCGCGCAGGTACCAGCCGATGGCCTTCTGGATGAACCACTCGCGGTCGTCCACCATGGTCGAGGCCCACTTCAGGGAGCGCCGCGGGTCGCCGTCCTTTTTGGTCGAATACAGCGTGAAAGTCAGACATGCCCGCCGCACCCAGAAGCTGCGGTGCCCCAGCCACTTCGCCTCCATTTCATCCAGATACTTCGGTTTTGCCTTCAACACGCGGAATGCGCCGTGGCACAGCCCGTCCGCCATCGCCCAGGCCTCCAGATCCTCCTTGTAGCGGCTCAGCCGCGCCCATATGGCGTCCAGGTCCGTCACCTTCGGGTGGTCCAGCAGCCTGCCCGCCACCTGATACGCCTCGTGGCAACGCAACTCCCAGAGCGCATCGCACAGATCAAGGATTTCCTGTTCATCGTGGGCGGCGGCAAACTCTTTGCACAACCGGGCGATTTCCGGTGTACGCACCCCCAGATAAAGGTGATCGACTTTGTGATACCACTTCATCCCCTCGGCGTCTGCAGGGCAGCCCAGCGACTTCAGAACCTTCATGAATTCCCGATAATTTTCCATTTTCCATTTCCCATTTTCAATTATTTTATAAATACAGTATGGCGGCACAAATATCAAATTTTTTCTCCGGAAAAGTGGTTATTCCGCATTGATTTATTTCATAGGGCGGTTATTGTAGTTCCGTTCATACAAACAACAAAAAGGAAACGCTCATGATCAAGCAAGTTTTTCTGGCCGCAGTATTCACTTCAATGGCATTGTGGCTGACCGGTTGCTGTACCAAAGGTGAATTCGACAATGCGCAGGTTGACGTCATCTACACTGCCAACCCGGTGAAAATCGACGGCGTCCTCGATGACGAAATCTGGACCAGGGCCCAGGGGTACACTTTCAACGCTTACAATGAGGTATGCAAGCAGAACGGCGTGATCAAGTTCGCCTGGGACGACCAGTACATTTACGTCGGCGCGGAACTGACTGACGATGACGTCGTCACCGTCAGCGACAAGGACCAGACCCATCTTTACAAAGACGGCGACCTGCTGGAAATCTTCCTGAAGCCGATGACCGATACCTATTACTGGGAAATCTACGCCAATCCGCTGAATGCCCGTGCTTCGTTCTTCATCGCCGGCGGCGGCAGGCTCATCAGCGACGAAATCGCCAAAGAATCCCACCTGATGAAAGACCTGAAGGTCGTCGCCAAGATCGACGGCACCATCAACAACTGGCAGGACACCGACAAGGGCTGGACCGTGGAAATGGCCATCCCGATCAAGGACTTGCTCCAGCACGGCGCCGAGCTGAAGGAAAATTCGGTATGGCGTTTCCTGGTCGGCCGTTATAATTATTCCAGATACCTCACGGCTCCGGAACTCAGCGGTATTACCACCTTCAAGGACGGCAGCAAGTCGTTCCATCATATTCCGTCCTACGGCTATATGAAGTTCGTCAAATAATGTAACGTATTGCATGCGCCGGATATCCCAAATGTCCGGCGTTTTTTGTCTATGAGCTCAAATCAAACTGTCAAATACGAATATAAGTGTCCGTTCTGCAAGAAATATTTCATGGTGGACGAGAGCGAGAGCTTTCTGGAGCGCGAGTGTCCGCTCTGCCATGAAACGGTCATCCCCGAACCGCCCGGCATGAACAAGGGGCCGCTGATAAAGCTGCACCTGAACGTCCACCAGCGGCGTCTGCTGGCCGTGGTGCTGGGCTATACGTTCGGCGTTTTCGGCGCCCACAAATTCGTGTTGAATTACAATGGCACCGGCACCCTCTACCTGTTGATCACGCTGATCCTGGCGACGATTTATCTCCCGCTGGTTCTGATCGTCCTGATCATAGCCATCCTCGAATCCACGATCTACCTGCTGACCCCTGACGAGAAATTCGAACAGCGTTACATCACGAACCAGCACCACTTCTTCTGAAAATAATGCGGGGAGCGCGGACCGCTCTCGCATTCAGTCCCTTCAGCGTGAAAAGGCTGACAGGTCTTCGATAAATTTGGCGTCTTCTTCGATGGAGCGTCCGCGCGTGGTCAGGTAGCCGCCGGTCATCAGACTGCTGGCGCCGCTGAGCATCAGGAGCCCCATGAAATCTTTCATGATGGTCTCGCGGCCGGCGGTGAATTTGATTTGCAGCGCGGGGTTGATCAGGCGGTAAATCGCAAAGCTTTTTGCCGCTTCCGCCGGGCTGAAAATCGGCTGGTCGCCGACCGGGGTGCCCTTGATCGGCAGCAGGATGTTCAGCGGCGAGCCCTGAACCTTCAGGTCGCGCACGGCCAGCGCCATGTCGACGCGGTCCGCCATCGTTTCACCCAGCCCGAAGATTCCGCCGCAACAGATGTCGAGGCCGAATTCCTGCAGATATTTGATGGTCTGGATTTTTTCTTCGATGGTATGGGTGGTGGCGATCAACTCCGCGTAACGCTGAGGCGATACCTGTAAATTCATGTTGTAACGGCTGACGTGGTGCTCGGAGAGCATCCGGGCGGTTTCGCGGCTGAGGATGCCGAGCGAGACGCAGAGTTTCAATTCGGGGTAACAGCGGTGAAGCTCGTCCAGCGTGTCCAGAATGGTCATGAACTCATCGTTCGGCTCGGTATAGCCGATGCCGCTGGTGACGTAGCCGAAAAAGGCCACGCCCGCGGACACGATCTCGCCGGCGGCCTTGAGCACCTCGGCCTTGTCCAGCAGCGGATAACACTCGACCTGGGTGTCGTAATGCGCGGACTGCGCACAGAAACGGCAGTTCTGGCTGCAGACGCCGGATTTGGCATTGATGATTGAGCAGGGGACGATGTCTCCGCAGAACTTGACCCGGACTTTGTTGGCCAGGGAAATCAGGTCCAGGAGGTCGGGACCGTGAATTTGTTCACCGAGTTCAAGCGCTTCCGCCCTCGACAGCACGTGACCGTCGAGGACCTTACCGGCATTCAGGATTAAAGGGTTCAGCATCGAATCCTCAGATCATGTATTCCGGTTCTTTGACTTTTTCCTTGGCGTTTTCTTCCAGGATGTGCGCCAGAGTGATGGCGGCGGCTTCGCGGCGGAAGGTCTCGGAGAGACGTTTCCAGGTGCGGGTGGTTTCGCAGACCGGCAGACGCGGACAGACATGACTGCCCTTGGTGCAGCGGACCAGCTCAAGCTTGCCTTCGAAGAGCTCGATGACTTCCAGGAGCGTGATGGATTCCGGCGGACGGCTCAGCAGATAGCCGCCGGCGCAGCCGCGCTCGGCGCGGACCATGCCCGAACGCTTGAGCGATATCATGATCTGTTCGATATAAGGTTCGGTAATCTCCTGCGTTTCCGCCAGGGTTTTGCCTTTTACCGATACGCCAGTATCATAATTCAAGGCTAATTGAATCAAGATTCTTACGCCGTATCTTGATTTACTAGAAAGGTTCATATGTGCCTCCTGATATTTTGATAATCTAAAATCAATGTCTATTTACTAAGTAAGGTATTGCTAAATCCCAAAAAAGCAAGTAAGGAAAGTGACAAAATTATCATTTTTTTCAAAAATATATAGAAAAAATCGGTGTCAAAGGGGATTTTGACAAAAAAAATGAAAAAGGTCATTGCATTTCCAACGAAGAAGAATATGTTTAATGAGGCGTTAAAATGAATATTTCGAAGAGTATGGGGAAGTTTATGAAAGTATTGCTGATAAACGGTAGTTCACATCGGGAAGGGTGCACTTACACCGCGCTGCATGAGATCGAAAAAATCCTGATAAAGTATAATATTGAAACTGAGATATTTCATATAGGGAATAAGGAGATTCATGGATGCACGGCCTGCGGCGCCTGCCGGGAGAGCGGTTATTGTATATTTAAGAATGATAGCGTGAACGCCGGGATTGACAAGGCGAAGCAGGCGGACGGCATCATTGTGGGCTCGCCGGTGTACTACGCGGGGCCGAACGGGGCGCTGTGCGCATTTCTCGACCGGATGTTTTTCCTGAAGAGCGGTCCGTACGCCTTCAAGCCCGCGGCGGCCATCGTCAGCTGCCGCCGGGGCGGGGCCAGCGCCGCGTTTGACCGGCTGAACAAGTATTTCACCATTTCCAATATGCCGATCGTTTCCTCGCAGTACTGGAACGCGGTTCACGGCAACACCCCCGACGAGGTCCGGCAGGACGCCGAGGGGCTGCAGATCATGCGGACGCTGGGGCACAACATGGCCTGGCTGCTGCGCTGCATCGACACGGCCAGGGCCACGGTGCCCTATCCGGTGCCCGAAGCGCCGCTCCGCACGAATTTCATCAGGGACTGATCATGAAAAAGGATTTCATCAAAAAGAGAAAAAAGCTCTGCTACAAGCTGCTGGCCGGCTGGGCGGCGTTGAGCTATATCGCGCTGGCGATCATCAACATTTTCGGCAACCGGGGGCAGATTTACGCCTGGGTCATCGTCCTCGGGGCGCTGGCGGTGGCGAGTCCGGTGCTGATCGGGCTTTTTGCCACGGTCGACCGGATTTTCAAGACCCGCGGCATTACGCGCAAAATCAGTACCTGGCTGATTTTCCCGCAGGCCTGCTTCTTTTCGCTGATCGTGTGCACGTTCGGCGATATATCATACTTCATGACGATCGGCTGGATTCCGCTGGTAATCATCTGCTACACGAGCTCGTTTGTCGGGCTGGTAGTGGCGCTGAGTTCGTTGTGGCCGGAGTACCGGAGCAACTGGCGGATCGGCGTGCCGGTCGCGATCGCCTGGGCACTGGAGGCGCTGTTTATTAACGGGACTCTTTTGTGGCTGACGACATTCGCCGAATAAAAATTGATTCAGGATTGAAATTTCCCGGTTTTGCATTAGATTTCTAAAATGTAAAAACCGGGAAAATTTTTTTTATAATGAAAGTTTATTTAAATGATAAAGAACTGAATGCCGAGACCGCAACTACGCTGGACCGGTTCATCGTCTCGGCCGGATTGAAGGCGGAGCGGGTGATTGTGGAGCTGAACGGCGAGTTGATCCCCGGCGAGGCGTGGGGGCGGACGGTGCTGCGGGACGGTGACCGGATTTTCGCGGTGACCTTCGTGGGGGGCGGTTGAGAGCTATGAATATACTGCGCGAGGGGTTGTCGAGATACTTCAGCGAAGAGGAGCTGGAGCGATTGTCCGGTGTCCGGGTCGGAATTGCCGGCGCGGGCGGGCTGGGCTCGAATTGCGCCCAGATGCTGGTCCGCAGCGGTTTCGGGAAACTGGTGATTGCGGACTTCGACGTGGTCGAGACGGCCAATCTGAACCGCCAGTTCTTTTTCCCCGACCAGGTCGGCATGCCGAAGGTCGAGGCGCTGCGCGATAACCTGCTGCGCCTGAACCCCGATCTCGAGGTACAGACTTTCAACGGCCGGATCGAGCGGGATAATGCGGCGAAAGTTTTCGCCTCCTGCGAAGTGATGGTCGAGGCATTCGATCAGGCGGAGTACAAAAAGATGCTGATCGAGGCTTTTTACAGCAGCAAATGTTTTTATGTGGCCGCTTCCGGGATCGGCGGCTGGGGCGATGGCGACGCGATTGTGACGCAGCGGCTCCGGCGCAATTTTTTCCTGATCGGCGACAACATTACCGAATCGAACGATACCGCGCCGCCGTGTGCGCCGCGGGTTAACATTGCCGCCGCCAAACAGGCAAACCTGGTTCTGGCTTACGCACTTGGGCACATAAAGGAGGATTGACATGCAGGAAATCATCAACGAAATCAATAAGCTGAAAAAAGAACGCAATGCAATTATTCTGGCGCATAATTATGTGTTGCCGGAAATACAGGGAGTCGCGGATTTCCTGGGGGATTCGCTGGAGCTGAGCATCAAGGCGCGCGACGCGCAGGCCGATGTCATCGTTTTCTGCGGCGTGAAGTTCATGGCCGAAACCGCCAAAATCCTCTCGCCCGAGCGCACCGTGCTGCTGCCGGTCCTCGATGCCGGCTGTCCCATGGCCGACATGGCCGACGCTGAAAAGGTCCGCGCCTTCAAAAAACAGTATCCGAATTCCGTGGCCGTATGCTACGTGAACAGTACCGCCGAGGTCAAGGCCGAGGTCGATATCTGCTGCACCTCGTCCAATGCCGAGAAGATCATCGACTTGATCCCGCAGGATAAGGACATCATTTTCCTGCCGGACATCAACCTCGGTGCGAATATCAGCCGCAAGCTTGGGCGGAAGATGCTTTTCTGGCCCGGCTTCTGCCCGATTCACCACCGTACCACGCCGGAAATGATCCGGGCCGCCCGCAAGGCGCATCCGGACGCGATTGTGCTGGTGCACCCGGAGTGCCCGGTGGAAGTGGTGGCGGAAGCGGATTACGCGCTGAGCACCGGCGGAATCCTGCAGTTTGCCCGCGAATCCGAGCACAGGGAATTCATCGTCGGCACCGAATACGGCATCATGACCCGTCTGAAAAATGAAAGTCCCGGCAAGATTTTCCATGAACTGCCCTGTGACCTGACCTGTCCCGATATGAAGAAAACGAAGCTCACGGACGTTCTCAATTCGTTGAAAAACATGGTCAACAAAATCGAGATGGACAAGGATCTGATGGACCGGGCGCGGCTGCCGATTATCCGGATGATCGAACAGAAATTATGAAGAGGAACGAGCTTGTTGTCGCGGCGATGAGCGGTGGAGTGGACTCCACCGTGGCCGTGGCGTTGGCGCTGGAAAGCGGCGCCCGGGTCGTCGGCGTGACGCTGCAGCTCCGCGAGTGCGACGGTGCCGGCGGCTGCGGCAGCGACGACCGCGAACAGGTCAGCCGGGTGGCGAAGCAGCTCGGCATCGAGCATCATTTCCTCGACCTGCGCAGTGAATTCCGCGAAAAAGTATTGGAGTACTCCTGGCGTGAATACCGGGCCGGGCGCACCCCGAACCCGTGTGCCTTCTGCAATTTCCACCTGAAATTCGGCCTGCTGGCCGAACATGCCCGCGAGCTTGGCGCCACAGCCATGCTCACCGGGCACTATGCCATGCTTGACTACGAAAAGGGCGAGCTGCGCCACGCCGTGGACAGCGGCAAGGACCAGGTCTATTTTTTGACGCTCCTGACGCGTGAACAGCTCAAATTCTGCCGGATGCCGCTGGGCTCGCTGACCAAAAGCGAAGTACGTGTGAGAGCCGCGGCGCTGGGCGTGGAGAACGCGCAGAAAAAGGAGAGCCAGGACGCCTGTTTCGGGGTGCCCGGCGAGGCGTTTTCGCAGACACTGGCGACTTATTTCGCGGCAGAAGCAGTGCCCGGGGAGATTGTCGATACCAACGGCAAAGTTTTAGGAAAACATCAGGGGATTCATCTTTATACGATCGGCCAGCGCAAGGGACTGGGGGTGGCGATGGGCCGTCCTGCCTACGTGGTGGCGATCGACACCGTCCGGAACCGCGTGGTGCTCTCCACCGACGCCGGGCTGCTGCTGCGCCATGGAATTGAGCTCGACCGCGTCAATATGATGGTGGATTACCCGGAGCGTTTCGAGTGCCTGGTCCAGACCCGTTACCGCCAGAAACCGGTGCCGGGCCGCGTTACTCTGCAATCCGGGGGCAGGGCGCTGGTGGAACTGGAAAGCCCGGTCAGCGCGCCCGCGGTAGGGCAGGTGGCGGCGTTTTACGACGGCGAACTGGTGCTCGGCGGCGGAATCATCGAAAAGACAACTTAACAAGGAGATGGATATGTTTGCAAAATTCGCAATGGCAGTGGTTTGCGCCATGGGGGCGGTGGGGCTCGCGGCTCAGGATCTGACCTTCAAAATCAGCATGGACAAGCCGGATGGTTTCTATTCGAAAAATGAGGAAGTGATTTTTTCCATTCAGGCGCTGGAGAAGGACAAGCCGGTCGTCGGCAAGAAGTTCCAGTATGAAATATTTTGGAACGGTGAATCGATCACGAAATTGGTAACCGATTCCAAGGAGGAGCCGACCGTGGCTAGGGCCAAGGGCGGACAGGGCTGGGTCTGGCTGGTGGTTTCCAATCTGGACAAGGGCAAACCGACCACAAAGAACCGGGCGCAGGTCGGCGCCATGTTCGATGCGCAGGAAATTCAGCCCGGCGCCGCCGAGCCGGAAGATTTCGGTAAATTCTGGCAGGGCCAGCGTACGCTGTTGGACACTGTGCCGGCCAGGGCGACGGTGACGCCGGTCGATGGCATCGATCACAAACAGTTTGGCAAATTCGAATGTTATGACATTAAGGTCGATTGCGCCAGCGTCACGCCGGTTTCCGGGTACCTGACGGTGCCGGCAGGGGCCAGGGACCGTTCGCTGAAGGCCATGGTCCGCTTCCAGGGGGCAGGGGTCTACTCCGCCAACAAAGTATGCTTCCCCAATACCATCACGTTGGAGATCAACGCCCATGGGATCATCAACGGACAGTCCAGGGAATTTTATGATTATCTGAACAAAAACGATCTTTTTGATTATCGCTTCCGTCATTCGATCGACCGCGACCGGTTCTATTTCCGCGAAATGTTCCTGCGGGTGATGCGTTCGCTGGACTACATCAAGACCCGTCCGGAATGGAACGGCAAGGACCTGATCGTTTACGGCAGCAGCCAGGGCGGCGCGCAGGCGCTGGTGGCGGCGGCCATGGATGCGCAGGTGACTTTGTGCGTGGCCTGCGTGCCGGCGCTCAGTGACCACGGCGGTATTTTGGCCGGGCGGCTGTCCGGCTGGCCGCGGCTGATTTCGCTTGGCGGAGACGGCAAACCGAGCATTCCGCAGGTGGCGGAGACTTCCGGATACTTCGACTGCGTCAACTTCGCCAAACGCATCAAGGCGGAGACCGTTATTTCCGTCGGATTCGTGGACAGTACCTGCTCGCCGACCTCGGTTTATGCGGTTTATAACAGCCTGCCGGAAGGTACCAAAAAGGCTATGTATTCCGAGCCGGGCATGGGCCATGAGGGCCGCAATCCGCTGGGCGACGCCCGTATCAAGGAAATCATCAGCCAGTAAGGAAAATGAATCATGGAAGCACGCGTTTCAATCGATCCGATGCAGTTCAAGTCCGATTTGTTTGATCTCTTTCACCGCCAATGGCTTCTGCTGACGGCTGGAGATTATGCCAGTGGCGAGGTGAACTGCATGACGGTGAGCTGGGGATTTCTGGGCGTAATCTGGAACCGCCCGGCGGCGCTGGTGGTGGTGCGTCCGCAGCGCCATACGCTCAAATTCATGGAGAAATTCGACTCGTTTACGCTGGCCGCGTTTCCGGAGAGCAAGCGCGCGGCGCTGACGCTCTGCGGCTCCAAATCCGGGCGCGACATGAACAAAATCGCCGCCGCGAACCTGACGCCGATCCCCTCGGAGAAGGTGGCCGCGCCCGGTTATGCCGAAGCCGAACTGATCATCGAGTGCCGGAAGCTTTATCACGGGGAATTCACCCCGGAAAGCTTTATCGACCAGACAATCCCTCAGGAAGTCTATCCGACCGGCGATTTTCACAAGCTCTTTGCGGGCGGCATCGAGCACATCGCCGGCACTTCGAAATATTGCTGATTACTTCAATAACAAGTCGACGAGTTCGGTGCGCTTCATCAGGCCCAGGCGGCCCTGCGGAGCGAGGTTTTCCGAATACGCTTTGATGCCGTCCGGTTCGATGCCGGGGCCGCAAACGGAGACCGGCACCGGGGTGGTCGTGTGCTTGCGCAGTTTGATCGGCACCGGATGGTCGGGCAGGATCGCGAAACGCACGTCCTGTCCGCGCAGCGCTTCCATGACGGGCGTCATCACCCTGGCATCGAAATCCTCGATGGCCTGCAGTTTCAGCTGCAAATCGCCCATATGGGAACACTCGTCGATGGCTTCGACATGCAGATAGACGAAGTCGTGGCGTTTGATCGCGTCGAGCGCGGCGGCGACTTTGCCCGCGTAATTGGTGTCGATGAAACCCGTGGCTCCGGGGACGTCGATCACTTCCATGCCGGTGCATTTGCCGATGCCCTTGACCACGTCCACCGCGCTGATGATCGCGCCGGTGCGGCCGTGGTACAGCTCGCTGAACGGCTTGATGTGCGGGCGGCGGCCGGGGCTCCACGGCCAGATGTCGGTGGCTTCGGACGTCACCGGGCACGAGGCAAGGAAGGCGCGGGCCCTGGCGGATAATTCATTGAGGAATTTCACCGTGTATTCGGCTTCCGGCGCCAGCGCGGTCAAGCCGAGCTCGGCCACGGGGATTCCCTGCGAGGAATCCGGTTTATGGTAATCGATTTTATCGGAAAATTCCGCGCCGTGCAGCACCAGCAGATTGCGGTAGCTCACGCCCGGGTAAAACGTAACCTTGTCGCTGCCGAACTCCTGCTGCAGCAACTGCATGAGCTGCGTGGAAACCGCATTGTCGATGTGCCCGGCGGAGTAGTCCAGCAGGATATTGTCCGGCGACACAGTGACGAGGTTGCAGCGCCAGGCGATATCGTTTTCGCCGAGCTCGATGCCCTGGCTGACGGCTTCGATGGGGCCGCGGCCGGGATAGTTGAGTTCCGGTTGAAATCCGAGCACGGACATATTAGCCACATCCGAAGAGGTGGGCAAGCCGTCCGGCAGCGTCAGAAAGGTGCCGGATGCGCCGTTGGCGGCGATGAAATCCATGGCGGGCGTGTGAGCCGCTTCCACGGGCGATTTTCCGTTCAGTTCCTCCAGGGCCTCGTCGGCCATGCCGTCTGCCAGAAAGATGATTGCTTTCGACATAAAATTCCTTCTTTCGTAAATATTAAAAAATTTATCTTAAAATACACCCGGAAGAGTGATTTTCCAAACAGTGAACGGTTTTTTCGGGGATATTGACAGAATTTTCTGAAAAAAGATGAGAAATGGATTTGCAAAAGCGATGATATGGGGTAAATTATCAGTCCATAATCGCTGATGTTGAGTTGCGGGGGCGTAGCTCAATTGGTTAGAGTGCCACCCTGTCACGGTGGATGTTGCGGGTTCGAGTCCCGTCGCTCCCGCCATTTT
>JBEBRW010000026.1:0-68803 GCA_040394635.1 Victivallis vadensis
TGCCGCACAAGTTTTTTCACCGCATCGAAAACCTGCCGCCGGTCGGCAAGTACGGCGTGGCGATGATTTTCGGCGGCGTGGGTCATGAAAAGGACATCGAAGATATCGTGATGTCCAAAAAGGCCGCTGTGCTGAACTGGCGCGAAGTGCCGACTGCTGCTTATACCATCGGCAAGGCCGCGCAGGCGAGCTGCCCGGTGATCCGGCAGCTTTTCATCGGCGGCGAGGGCTTCGCCGACCAGGCGGAGTTTGAACGCAAGCTTTTCGTCATCCGGCGGCTGATCGAAAAGAAGGTGCCGGAGGCCTATGTCTGCAGCTGCTCCAGCCGCAGTATCGTCTACAAAGGACTGCTGCTGGCGACTCAATTGGAAAAATTTTACCCGGACCTGAATGAACCGGATTTCGAGGCCCCGGTGGTGGTTGTCCACCAGCGCTACAGCACGAACACATTTCCGACCTGGAACCTGGCACATCCGTTCCGCTACCTCGCGCACAACGGCGAGATCAACACGCTGCGCGGCAATTTGAACCACCTGCGCGGCCGCGAGCCGTATCTGCAGAGCGAACTGCTCGGCGACGACCTGAAGGAAATCCTGCCGCTGATCGGCAAGGGGCTGAGCGACTCGGCCGCGCTTGACAATATGTTTGAGCTGTTGACCGCGTCCGGGCGCAGTTTGTGCCACTCCATGCTGATGCTGATTCCGCAGGCGTGGGGGCAGAATTATTATATGGGGCGCGACGTGCGCGGATTTTTCGAGTACCATTCGGCGCTGATGGAGCCGTGGGATGGCCCGGCGGCGGTGGCGTTCACCGACGGTGTCAACGCGGGCGCCATCCTTGACCGCAACGGCCTGCGCCCGGCGCGCTACACCCTGACCGAGGACGGACTGTTCATTCTCGCCTCGGAAACTGGGGTTTACGATATTCCGGACAGCAAGGTCGTCCGCAAGGGCCGCCTGAAGCCCGGCGAGATCATTTATTGCGACCTCGAGCAGCACCGGCTGATCGAAGACGCGGAGCTGAAAAACCTGATCGCGCGCCGTCAGCCCTACCGCCGCTGGGTCGAGGACAACAAGATTTCGGTGCACGGGCTTTTCGCCTCGCTGGCGCCTTCGGAGGGGGAGAGCGAGCTGTTGCCGAAGCAGCGGCTTTTCGGCTACACCCGCGAAGACATGGAGCTGATCATCAAGCCGATGTGCACCACCGGCCACGAACCGCTGGGTTCGATGGGCAACGACGCCGCGCTGGCGGTGCTCTCGGAGCGCCCGCAATTATTGTTTAACTACTTCAAGCAGCTTTTCGCCCAGGTGACCAATCCGCCGATCGACCCGATCCGCGAGGAACTGGTGATGAGCCTGACGACCTACCTCGGCAACCGCGGCAACATCCTGGCGGAAACGCCCGAGCACGCGAGGCTGATCCGCCTGCCGCGCCCGGTGCTGACCGACGACGAACTGCGGCGTTTGTATCACGTTCACGAAAGCGGTTTCGAGATCATGGTGCTGCAGCTCGGTTTCAAGAAGTCGCTGCAGCAGGCGCTCGACGAACTCGCCGATAACGCGCTGGCCGCGGTGAAGTCCGGATCCCGGATTCTGGTGCTGAGCGACCGCAACCTCGCAGCGGGGGTTATTCCGATTCCGTCGCTGCTGGCGACCGCCGCCGTGAACCGTATCCTGACCGACAACGGGCTGCGCGGCGAGACCAGCATTATCATCGAGTCCGGTGAAGTCCGCGAGATCATGCATTTCGCGCTGCTGCTGGGCTACGGCGCCACGGCGGTGAACCCGTATCTGGCGCTGGCGTGCGTCAGTGAACTGGTTCGCAATCAGGAAGTAAGGAAGGACGATGTGACCGCCGCCGGGAACTACATCAACGCGGTCGACAAGGGCATTCTGAAGGTCATGTCGAAGATGGGAATCTCCACGCTGCGGAGTTACCGCTCGGCGCAATTGTTTGAGGCGGTCGGACTGGATTCGTCGGTCATGGGGCGCTATTTCCCGAACACGGCCAGCCGCGTGGGCGGCATCAAGCTCGAGGACATCGAACGCGAAGCGCGGAACCGTTACCGTGAAGCGCAGGACCAGGGGCCGCTGCTGCCGGAGGGCGGCAGTTACCGCTACCGGCGCAAGGGCGAGAATCACCTGTGGACGCCCGAAACGCTGTCGATATTCCGTCAGGCAGTGCAGGGCAACGACGCGACCAAATACCGCGAATACGCGAATCTGATCAATCATCAGGCGAAAAATCTCTGTACGCTGCGCGGACTCTTTGAATTCGCCCCGGCCAAGCCGATCGACCTCGAAAAGGTCGAGAGCGTGGAGTCGATCATCGGTCACTTCGTTTCCGGCGCGATGTCGCTGGGTTCATTGAGCCCGGAGGCGCACGAAGCCATCGCCGTGGCTATGAACCGCCTCGGCGCGATGAGCAATTGCGGCGAGGGCGGCGAGGACCCGAGGCGCAAAGCACCCGGCCCGAACGGCGAGGACCGCTCGAGCGCGATCAAGCAGATCGCCAGCGGACGCTTCGGCGTGACGATTGATTATTTGCGCCATGCACGTGAACTGCAGATCAAGATGGCGCAGGGAGCCAAGCCCGGGGAGGGCGGCCAGTTGCCCGGTCACAAGGTCGATGAATTCATCGCGGGCATCCGGCACTCGACGCCGCAGGTGAGCTTGATTTCACCGCCGCCGCATCATGATATTTACTCGATCGAAGACCTCGCGCAGCTGATTTATGACCTGCGCAACGCCAACCCCAAGGCGCGGATATCCGTCAAGCTTGTTTCCGAAGTCGGCGTGGGTACCATCGCCGCCGGGGTGGCCAAGGCGCATGCGGACGTCATCCTGATCAGCGGTCACGACGGCGGCACCGGGGCCTCGCCCCTGACCAGCATCAAGCACGCCGGGCTGCCGTGGGAACTCGGCCTGGCCGAGGCGCATCAGACGCTGGTGATGAACCACCTGCGCGACCACGTGCGGCTGCAGGTGGATGGTCAGCTGAAGACCGGGCGCGACGTGGTGATCGGGGCCTTGCTCGGCGCCGAGGAATTCGGTTTCGCCACCACGCTGCTCGTCTGCCTGGGCTGCGTGATGATGCGCAAGTGCCATGACAACAGCTGCCCGGTGGGCGTGGCCACGCAGGACCCCGAACTTCGCAAGTGCTTCAAGGGCAAGCCCGAATACATTGAAAACTTCCTGCGCCTGCTGGCCGGTGAAGTCCGCGAAATTCTCGCTTCGCTGGGGCTCAAGTCGCTGGACGACGCGGTCGGACGCACCGAGCTTTTGCAGATGAATCAGGCGCTGGATTTCTATAAGCTGAAGGGATTGGATTTCAGCAAGATTTTCACCAAGCCGCAGGGCGGCGCGGTGCGTTACCGCGGGCCGCGCATGAACAAGCTCTCGAATTTCGACCGCAAGTACATGCTGCGTCAGCTACAGGATAACATCGAAAAATGCGAACCGGCGGAAATGGAGCTGAAAATCCATAACACCGACCGCACCGTCGGCACCGAGCTCTCCGGCGAAATCGCCGAGCTGTACGGGGCCAAAGGGTTGCCGCGCGACCTGATTACCCTGCGCATCCAGGGCTGTGCAGGGCAGAGTTTCGGGGCGTTCCTCGCGTCGGGACTGCGGCTGGAACTGATCGGCGAGGCGAACGACTTTGTCGGCAAGGGATTGTCCGGCGGCACCATCGTGATTCGCCCGCCCGGGGACGCCAAGTTCAAGGCCGAGGAGAACGTCATCGCCGGCAATGTGATCGGCTACGGCGGCACCTCCGGCAAACTCTTCATCAACGGTCAGGCGGGCGAGCGCTTCTGCATTCGCAACAGCGGCATCACGGCGGTGGTCGAGGGTGTGGGCGACCATGGCTGCGAGTACATGACCGGCGGCCGGGTGGTCGTGCTCGGCCATACCGGGGTGAACTTCGCCGCCGGGATGACCGGGGGAATCGCCTACGTGCTGGACTGTTCGAACGACTTCGACCTGCGTTGCAACATCGGCACCATCGACCTGGAAACGGTCCTGGCCGGTTCCGACGACGAACAGGAGCTGATGGGCCTGCTGCGCGAGCATCTGGACGCCACCGGCAGCCCGCAGGCGCAAGCCATATTGAACGACTGGGTGAACTACCGCAACCGTTTCGTCAAGGTGTACCCGGTGGAATACCGTCAGGCCCTGATGGCCAGAGGAGGCAAGGCATAATGAGAATCAAGGAAATATACCGTCCGGTTTCGACCCGGCTGCAGGATTACAACGAAGTGGAACGCAACATGACCGCGACCGAGCTGAAAACTCAGGCGCAGCGCTGTCAGGACTGCGGCATACCGTTCTGTCACGGGCGCGGCTGTCCGCTGGAAAACGTGATTCCGGAAATCAACGCCGCGGTGGCGGCCGACAATTGGCGCCTGGCCTGGGATATCCTGAGCTCGACCAATGACTTCCCGGAGTTCACCGGGCGGATTTGCCCCGCGCTCTGCGAAGCGTCCTGCACGCAGGGGATCAACACCGATCCCGTCATGATCCGCCAGCTCGAAAAAGCGGTGGTGGAGACGGCTTTCGAGCGTGGTTATGCGCAGCCCTTCATGCCCAAAGGCAGGACCGGGTTCAAAGTCGCAGTGGTGGGGAGCGGCCCGGCCGGACTCGCCGCCGCCCAGCAGCTGAACCGCATGGGGCACAAAGTCACGGTTTACGAGAAAAACGCCGAAGCCGGCGGGCTGCTGCGCTACGGCATACCGGATTTCAAGCTGGAAAAAAGCATTGTCCGCCGCCGTATCGATCTGATGAAGCGTGCCGGGATTCATTTTGAATGCAGCACCGAGATTGGCAAGGACGTGACGCTCGAGTATTTGCGCAAGCGCTACGACGCGCTGGTGATCGCCATCGGCACGCCTCAGCCGCGCGACCTGGATATCCCGGGGCGCGAGCTGCCGCATGTGCATTTCGCGCTTGACTTCCTGTGCGGCCAGAACCGGGTGGTTTCCGGCGAGCTCGCCGAACCGCCGATCTGCGCCAAAGACAAGTGCGTGGTGGTGATTGGCGGCGGCGACACCGGCAGCGACTGCGTCGGCACCTCGCTGCGTCAGGGGGCCAAGGCCGTGGTGCAGCTGGAAATCATGCCGCAGCCGCCCGAGAACCGCTCGGATTCGACGCCGTGGCCGGAGTGGCCGTATCTCCTGCGGACGTCGTCCAGTCACAAGGAAGGCGTATCGCGGCTGTGGAGCATCGCCAGCAAGAAATTTACCGGAAGCGGCGTGGATTATGTCAAGGTGGAATGGGCGTTCAGTCCGGAGGGCAAGCCGCTCAAATTCAAGGAAATAGCGGGTTCGGGCGGGCACATCGATGCCGACCTGATTCTGCTGGCGATGGGGTTCGTCAATACCCCTCCGCCGGGCGTGAGCGGCGACGATGTGTTTGTCTGCGGCGACGCGGCCTCCGGGCAATCGCTGGTCGTCCGCGCCATGACCCATGCCCGCCAGATTGCACGGGAAGTCAATGAGCATTTAATGTCAAGGAGTAATGACAAATGAAATTTCAAAAATGGCAGGGACTTGGCAATGACTTTGTGATTGTCAATACGGAGAAATACCGCGAATTCGATTTTCAGGGGTCGGCGCGGAAAATCTGCGACCGCCATTTCGGGGTAGGGGCCGATTGCCTGGTCACGGTCGCGCCGCTCGGCGGGCATTCTTTCGAAATGCGGATTTACAACGCGGACGGTTCCGAAACCGAAATGTGCGGCAACGCCACGCGCTGCGTCGGGATGTACATCAAACAGAACAAGCTCGCGCCCGGCCGCGAATTTCAGCTGCACACCAAGGCTGGGATCATCAAGCCGCTGGTGCTGGAAAATGGCGCCGTGCGGGTGGACATGGGCGAGCCGCGCCTGACCCGTGGCGAGATTCCGGTAGCGGGCGACCCCGGCGAAAAGGCGCTGGAGCTCCGCTTCGAGGCCTGCGGACGGAAATTCACCGGCACTGCGCTCTCGATGGGCAATCCGCATATTGTGATTTTCGTGGATGACATCAATCAGATTCAGCTGGCCGAATGGGGACCGCAAATTGAAACGCACGAACTTTTTCCGCGCAAAGTAAATGTGGAATTCGCCGAGGTGATCAGTCCGCAGCTGGTCCGGATGCGCGTCTGGGAACGCGGCTGCGGAATCACCATGGCCTGCGGTACGGGCAGCTGTGCCACGGCCGTGGCCGGGGTTTTGACCGGGCGCACCGGGCGCAACATCAGCGTACTGCTGGATGGCGGCGAACTGCAGATCGAATACAGTGAAAAAGATAATCACGTCTACATGACCGGACCGGCGACGTTCGCCTTTGAGGGCGAACTAGTTAAGAGTTAAGAATTGAAAAAACAAACCCGCCACCGGGTGCTACCCGGACGCGGACCAGCGCGCGGACAGCGCTGGTCGCCTGCAGGGCGAAACAAATGTAAGCCGCAGACGCTAATGAAATAATCACCGTTCGCCCGAAAGCGAGGTTGAAAAAACGTGAAACAATTTTTTTCAATATTGAGCGAAAGGGCGGAGAGAGCTAAGAGTTAAAAATGAATAAGATCAATGAGAATTATTTGAAGTTGGGCGGAAACTATCTGTTTGCCGAGTTAAAGAAGAAGACCGAGGCATTTCAGAAGGAGAATCCGGGGGCCGATATTATCCGGCTGGGGATCGGCGATGTGACTTTGCCGCTGACGCCGGCGGTGATTCGGGCCATGCATGCGGCCGTGGATGAAATGGCCGATGCGAAGACCTTTCGCGGTTACGGTCCGGAGCAGGGGCATGATTTCCTGATTCGGGCGATTATCGACGGCGAATACAAGTCGCGCGGCATCGAGTTGGATACCGACGAGGTGTTTGTGAGCGACGGCTCGAAGTGCGATGTGGCGAATATTCAGGAAATATTTTCCAGCGATTGCAAAGTGGCGATTTGCGACCCCGTGTATCCGGTGTATCTGGACAGCAATATCATGGCCGGGCGCGAGGTGGTGTTCCTGCCCTCGACCAGTGCGAACGGATTTTCGCCGGAGCTGCCGCAGGAGCCGGTGGATTTGATTTACCTCTGTTCGCCGAACAATCCGACCGGGACCGTGCTGACCCGCCGCGACCTGGAGCGCTGGGTGGATTACGCGCTGCGCAAGGACGCGGTGATTTTGTTCGACAGCGCCTACAGTTCCTACATCCGCGACCCTGAACTGCCGGGCAGCATTTATGAGATTCCGGACGCCAAAGAAGTGGCGATTGAGTTCAAGTCATTTTCGAAAACCGCCGGGTTTACCGGTTTGCGCTGCGCGTTTACAGTGGTGCCGAAGGCGTTGAAGAAACTGAACGCCATGTGGAACCGCCGCCAGTGCACCAAATTCAACGGCGTCTCCTATGTGGTACAGCGCGCCGCCGAGGCGGTTTACTCCGAGGACGGCCGGCGCGAAACGCAGGAGATGATCGATTACTACATGGGCAATGCCGCGATTATCCGCGAGGGGTTGAGCAAAGCCGGGTACAAGGTTTTCGGCGGTGAAAATGCGCCATATATCTGGTGGAAATTGCCCCGCGGACTTGATTCCATGGATTTTGCGGCTAAATTATTGAGGTCGTGTCAGGTGGTGGGGACGCCCGGAGTCGGGTTCGGTTCCTGCGGCGAAGGCTATTTCCGCCTGACGGCATTCGGCAGCCGCGCCCGCACCGGGGAGGCGGTGGCCAGAATCATGGAAATGGAGATATGAAAGATCGATTAAGAACGCAGATTACAACGCTGAGGGAAATCAGCTCGGCCATTCTGCATGAGCGCGATATCAAGGCGCTGCTCAATAAAATATTGGAAATTCTGAGTATCCGCATCGGCATGGTGCGCGGTACTTTTGCTATTTTACAGGGCGACACGCTGGCGATCGAGGTATCGCACGGCCTCGAAGACAACGCCCGGAAAAAGGGGCGTTACCACATCGGCGAGGGCATCACCGGGCAGGTGGCCGCCACCGGCAAACCGCTGATCGTGATGGATATCTCCAAGGACAAGCGTTTCCTGAACCGCACCGGCGCGCGCAAAAGCGGCGAGCAGATCGCCTTTCTCTGTGTGCCGATCATTCATATGGAGCGGGTTATCGGGACGTTGAGCATTGACCGCAAGGTCTCGGAGACCCCGGACCTCGAATCCGACCTGGAATTCCTGGAAATCATCGGCAACATGACCGCCGAGGCGGTGGCCGCGCTGCTCGAATACGTGCAGGAACACGAATTGCTGCTGGAGGAGAACCGTCAACTCCGCAATATGTTGAACGGCAACCCCGGCGAAATGATCGGCAACTGCCGGACCATGGGCATGATTTACGAGCTGATCCGCCAGGTGGCGCCGAGCGACGCCACGGTGCTGATCCGCGGCAGTTCCGGCACCGGCAAGGAACTTTGCGCCCGGGCGATCGTCAAACTGAGCAACCGCAGCGATAAGCCGTTCATCACGCTGAACTGCGCGGCACTGCCGGAAAATCTGGTGGAGAGCGAGTTGTTCGGCCACGAAAAAGGGGCGTTCACAGGGGCGGTGAACCGCCGCCTCGGGCGCGCCGAATTGGCCGATGGCGGGACATTGTTTCTCGACGAAGTCGGCGATTTGAGCTTGTCCACGCAGGTGAAACTGCTGCGTTTCCTGCAGGAGCGGACGTTCTCGCGGGTGGGCAGCAGCGAGGAACTGCGCTCGAATGTGCGCTTCCTGGCGGCCACCAGCCGCAATCTCGAGGATTTGATGATGCAGGGCAAGTTCCGCGAGGACCTGTATTACCGGTTGAATATTTTCCCGATCACCATGCCGGATTTATGCAAGCGCCGCTGCGACATTATCCTGCTGGCGGAGCATTTTCTGGCCAAGCACAATCTGAAATACGGCAAACACATCGTCCGGCTCTCGACTCCGGCGATCAATATGCTGATGAGTTATCACTGGCCGGGCAATGTCCGCGAGCTGGAAAACTGCATCGAACGCGCGGTTCTGACCGCCTCCGACGACTGTATTCACGGCTACAATCTGCCCGCTTCGCTGCAGACCGGCAAGGAGTCCGGCACGGCGCTGCTGCCGGATGACAATGCATCGTTTAACACGCTGGTGAATTCCTACGAGCGCGAGCTGATCGTCGAGGCTTTGAAGCGCAATCACGGCAACATGTCGGCGGCGGCGCGCGAGCTGGATTTGTCCCCCCGGGTGATTCATTATAAAATCGGCCGCCTCGGGATCACGCCCGAGTGGTACGCCGACAAAACGAGGAAATAGTCTATGTACGGGTTTTATCGCATGGCGGCGGCGGTGCCGGTTTTGAAAGTCGGCGACGTCGATTTCAACACTCAGGTATTGCTCAAGGAATACGAAGAAGCAAAGTCCGCAGGCGCGGCCGTGGTGGTATTTCCCGAATTATGTGTGACCGGCTACAGTTGCGGCGACCTGTTTTTTCAGGAACAGCTCCTGAATGCCGCAGTAGAACACGGGGCCGAACTGGCCCGGCGAAGCAGAGAACCCATCCTGATTTTCGGCCTGCCGCTGCGTTACCGCGACGCCATTTACAACGTGGCCGTGGTCGCCCAGAACGGCGTGGTCCGGGGCATTGTCCCAAAATCGCTGCTGCCGAATTACCGGGAATTTTATGAGAAGCGCCAATTCGCCTCCGGTATGGATATCCGCAACGCGCAGATTGATTTCGATGGCAGTGAAGTGCCGTTCGGTACTGATCTGATTTTCACCGATGATCTCGATTTCGTGCTGGGCGTGGAAATTTGCGAGGACCTTTGGGGCGTTATCCCGCCGAGCTCGAAAATGGCGTTGGCCGGGGCCAAAATGATTTGCAATCTTTCCGCCGGGACCGGGCTCGCCGGCAAGTCGGAGTACCGCCGCGAGCTGGTCAAACAGCAGAGCGCGCGCTGCCTGGCCGCTTACGCGCTGGCCGGGGCAGGGGTTCATGAATCGACCACCGACTGTGTGTTCAGCGGTCACGCGCTGATCGCCGAAAACGGTCGTCTGGCCGCCGAAAACCGCCGTTTCAACCGCAAAAGCAGCATGGTCCTGGCCGACGTCGACCTGAAGCGCCTGCGCAATGCCCGCTACTCGGACAGTTCGTTCAACGATGTGAAATGCAGCGCCGGATTCCGTTATATTCGCCTCGCCGAAGTCACGGAGTCGCCGGACCTCGAATATGCCTGTGTTCCCGCGCATCCGTTTGTGCCGGAGGACCTCGACCGGCGGCAGGAGCGCTGCCGGGAGATTCTCGACATTCAGGCGGCGGCACTCGCCAAGCGCCTCGAACATACCGGCGCACAGACGATGGTGCTCGGGATTTCCGGCGGGCTCGATTCGACGCTCGCGCTGCTGGTTTGCGCCGAAGTCTGCAAGCTTCTGAAGCGGCCCTATTCCGACATCATGGCGATCACCATGCCCGGCTTCGGCACTACTGGGCGCACGTATAACAACGCGGTCAAGCTGATTCAGCTGATCGGCGCCGATTTCCGCGAGATCGACATCAAGGGGATTTCGCTGAGGCATTTCGAGGATATCGGGCACGACCCCGGGCAGATCGATGTGACCTACGAAAACGTCCAGGCCCGCGAGCGGACCCGCATCCTGATGAACCTGGCGAACAAGCACAGCGGGATCGTCATCGGCACCGGCGACCTCTCCGAAATCGCCCTCGGCTGGAGCACGTTTAACGGCGACCACATGTCAATGTATTCGGTGAACTGCTCGATTCCGAAAACCCTGATCCGGTTCCTGATCAACAATATCGCCGAAAATTCCGACGAGGATATGGCCATGGTGCTTTACGATATCACCGACACGCCCGTCAGCCCCGAACTGCTGCCGCCCGCCGCCGATGGCTCCATCCAGCAGACCACCGAGACGCTGATCGGGCCGTATGAACTGCATGATTTTTTCCTTTATCACTTCATCAAATACGGCGCGGAACCGGCCAAGCTGCTGTACCTCGCCAAGCATGCGTTTGAGGATCAATACGACGCCGACACCATCGAAAAATGGCTCCGGCTTTTCGTCCGCCGCTTTTTCCAGCAGCAGTTCAAGCGCAACTGCGTGCCGGACGGCCCCAAGGTCGGGACCATCGCCCTCTCGCCGCGCGGCGACTGGCGCATGCCGTCCGACGCCTCCGCCGCCGAATGGCTGAACTCAATTTTCGAATAAATCAACTAGAAAAGGATTTCCAATATGTCTGATTATATCGCTTACAAAGATGCTTCGCTGCCGGTCGAAAAACGCGTCGACGACCTGATCGCCCGCATGACCACCGAGGAAAAAGTCGGCCAGCTGGTCCAGCTCGACGGCCGCGAGGATATGGAGAAAAAATTGAAGGAGCAGCACCTCGGCTCTTTCCTGCAGATTCTGGGCAAGGACTGCCAGCGGGCGATCGAGCTCGCGCGCGAGACCCGGCTGGGGATTCCGCTGCTGCTCGGCGTGGACTCGATCCACGGCTATTCCTTCTGGGAAGGGGCCACGATTTTTCCGACTCAGCTCGGCGCGGCCGGCAGCTGGGACGAGAGCGTCATGCGCGACATGGCCGAAGTCACCGCCAAGGAAATGGAGCACACCGGGCCGAACTGGACCTTTTCGCCGGTGCTGTGTATCACGCGCGACCTGCGCTGGGGCAGGGTGGGCGAGACTTTCGGCGAGGACCCGCACCTGATCGGACGCTTTGCCGCGGCCATGATCAAGGGCTATCAGGGCGATGAGCTCAACGCATCCACCGACAAACTTCTCGCTTGCGCCAAGCACTACGCCGGGTACAGCGAAACTCACGGCGGGCGTGACGCTTCCGAGGCCGATATCAGTCCGCGCAAGCTCAAGTCGTATTTCCTGCCGCCGTTCAAAAAAGCGGTCGAGGCGGGTGTCGGCTCCTTCATGACCGGCTACCAGTCGATCGAGGGCGTGCCGTCCACCGCCAACCGCTGGCTTTTGACCGAAAACCTCAAAGAAGATTGGGGCTTCAAGGGCTTCGTGATTACCGACTGGTACAATGTCGGTCACATGGTTCACGCGCAGCAGATCTGCGCCGACTTCGAGGACGCGGCGGCGCTGGCGGTGAGGTGTGGTAATGATATGATGATGTCGACGCCGGAATTTTTCCAGGGCTGTCTCGACGCGCTGAAAAGCGGCCGGATCACCATGGCCGAAGTCGAGGAGCACGTGCGCCGCATCCTGACCGTTAAATTCAAGCTCGGTCTCTTTGAAAACGACCGTCCGATCGATCTGGAAAAAGCGGCCAAAGTCACCGGTTGCAAGGCGCACCGCGACAAAGCGTTGCGCGCCTGCCGCGAATCGCTGGTCCTGCTCGAAAACAACGGCATTCTGCCGCTGAAAGAGACCGGTTTCAAGACCATTGCCGTGGTCGGCCCGAACAGCAACAACGTCCTGACCCAATGCGGCGACTGGAGCCGCGGCACCGGCCAGGCCGGAATCCGTGCGCCGCACCCGCGCGACACCGTCGTGACCGCGTTTGACGGTATCAGCAAGCGCTTTGGCGGTAATACCTTGCAGGCCGATGGCTGCACCGGCAACGCCGAGGAAAACGGCTCGCTGATGGCCGATGCCGAAAAGGCCATTGCCGCCGCCGATCTGGTGGTGGCCGTGGTCGGCGACCAGTGCTGTTACTGGGGCGAATGGAAGAGCACGGCCACGCTTGAGCTGCAGGGCGGCCAGCAGGAGCTGCTGCGCAAGGTCAAGGCCTCCGGCAAACCGTATATTATCGTGATGCTCTCCAGCAAGCCGATGATTTTCCCCGAAGACGTGCGACAGGGCGCGGCGGCGGTGTTCCAGCAGTTCAGCCCGGGCATGCTCGGCGGACAGGCGCTGGCCGAGGCGATCTTCGGCGATATCAATCCCTCGGGGCGCTTGACGGTTTCGATTCCGTACCATGTGGGCCAGCAGCCGATTATGTATATGCAGGTGCGCGGCCAGCACGGCGATAAATACGCGGACCTGACACAGAGCCCGCTTTATGCGTTCGGCGAAGGAATCGGCTACGGCAAGGTCGAATACACGGCGGCTTCGATCGACAAAGAAACTTATACGCGGTCCGAAAACGTCAAGGTCAACGTCAAGCTGAAAAACACCGGCAACCGTGAAATCGCCGAAGTCGTACAGATTTACGTGAGCGACCTCGTCACCTCCGCCACCTGGGTGGACAAAGAACTCAAAGCCTTTGAACGCGTCGAGCTCAAGACCGGAGAAGAAAGAGAGCTTTCGTTCGAAATTCCGGTTGCCGAGTGTTCAATCGTCAATGCCGCCGGCGAGCGTGTGGTGGAAAACGGCGAATTCGAAGTCCTGGTCGGGCGCTCCTCACGCGATTTTCCGTTCAAACTCAAATTCAACGTTAATTAATACCGATACAATGCGAGGGCGGCTGTGTGCCCCCTCGCATGTTCTTGCGTCGCGGCGTTACTTCGACAGCTTGGCTTGCAGGAAGCGTACGGCGTTGGTGATTTCGGCGTCGGGATTGTCGCCTACTTCGCGTTCTACGGTGAGGAAACCGTCGTAGCCGGTATCGCGCAGCGCCTGCAGATAGGCGTCCCAGTCAATTTGTCCCTTGCCGAGTTCCACTTCGCGGAAGAGCTCTCCGGTGCGTTCCACGAGGGCTTCGAAACCACCCTCGGCGAAGGCGTCGTAGACTTCCTTTGGGTTGCAGTCGCGCAGATGGATGCCGTCTTTGGCGTGGGTATGGACGATGCGGCCGGACAATGTACGGACGGCGTCGGCGGAATTGCAGTTGATCACCATTTCGAGGTTGGCAGGGTCCATGTTCACGGCGATTCCGGCGCTGCCGACATCGATCAGGAACTGCTTCAGGAGTTCCGGCGACTCGGGACCGGTTTCGATGGCCAGCACCATGCCGTTATCGAGGGCCATACGGCCGACTTCCTGCATGGTTTTGACCACATCCGCATAAATCGCGGAGTCGCGGTCCGAGGGAACAACGCCGATGTGGGTGGTCAGGACCTTGGTATTAAAAATCTTTGAGCGTTCCATGATTTTGCGGGTTTTTTCCAGCCGCGCCGGATTGCCGGCGGGGTCGGTGAAACCGTGTCCGCCAAGGTCGGCACATACCGCGGCAAATTCGAGGTTGTAACTGTCCGCCAGCGCTTTCAGCTCTTTCAAACGCGACTCCGGTTCATTGAGCATATCGAAATATTTGCTCAGCGCATAAATCTGAATGCCCGAAACGCCGAGTTCGTGTGCTTTGCGGAATCCCTCTTCGAGAGGACAACGGAACATTTCAACGATTACACCGATTTTCATAACATTTACTCCTGCTGTTTCGCCCCTCGGGCGCGCCCTGTAACCGCGACCGGCAACGTGCCGCTGCGGTGTCTGTTCCATATTATAATGTCAGATCGGGGAATTTCAAACAGAATTTAAACAAATCGTTATTTTTTAAATAGTTTTAAAAAATTTAAACTTTCCCTTGTTTTTTTAAATAAAAACTGTATAATATATGATATGAAAAAGAATGGCAATACAACTTTGGAAATGCTGGCCGAAAAACTCGGTATCTCGAAAGGTACCGTGTCGCTGGCCCTGAACGATAAGCCCGGCGTGAGCAAGCGCACCCGCGAGCTGGTCATGAAGTGCGCCTCGGAAATGAACTACAAAAGTTTCGCCGGGGGCCCCGAAACCAGGCAGGTCGGCGTGATCCTGCCGCAGCTGAACAGTTCGTTCGTCAGTGAGGTTCTCGCCGGTATTGAAAAGGTGGCGGGCGAACAGGATTACGACGCCATCGTCCACACCATCGAGGGGCGCTATTTCAAGGGCGACCAGGTCATCGGGCGCATTGCCGACAAAGTGGATGGATTTATCACTTATACCGGAGTCATCAGCAAGAAACTGCAGAAAATGCTGGATGAGAAAAATATTCCAGTCGTCTGCCTGGGCCCGGAGAAGCTTATCGGACTCCCGAGCATTTCGGTGAATAACCGGGCGGCTTGCGAACAGGTGATTCATCACCTCGCGGAGCTGGGACACCGCAATATCGTTTATTGTCACAGCATGTCGCGCTACAGTGAATTGCGGCTGCTGTACAGCCGGGCCGCTGCTGAAAAACTGGGTATAAAGTTAACGCTTTGTCTGGTGGAAAGTGAAACCTCGCCGGAAGTCGGATATTATGCGTTTTCCAAATTCCTGGCCGAAAATCATCAGTTTACCGCGGTCGTCTGTACCAGCGATTTCATCGCGGGCGGCGTGCTGCAGGTGCTGAACGACGCGGGAATCAAAGTACCGCTGGATGTGTCGCTGGTCGGGTTCGACGGCCTCAGCTGGACCAAACTGCTGACTCCTCCCCTGACCACGATTCAGCAGCCGCGCCAGGAGCAGGGCGAAGCCGCCATGCATCTGCTGATCGAGCTGATGAAGGGCAATAAAATCGATCATTATGTTTTGGATTCGACATTTATCATAAGAAACTCAACCGCAAAGGTGAAATCATGAAAAAGATAGGATTTATCGACCTTTTCATCGACGAATGGCATGCCAATAATTATCCGGGCTGGTTCAGCAAGGACAAGCGCGCCGGTGAATTCGAATTGTATATGGCTTACGAAGAATACACCAAACCGGGCAGTCTGCCGCTGGCGCAATGGTGCGAAAAGTTCGGTTGCAAGCCGGCGAAATCCATCGCGGAAGTCGTCGAAGCCTGCGATGCGCTGTGCGTCTTGGCCCCCTCAAATCCGGAAGCCCACGAGAAACTCGCCGAGCTCCCCTTGAAGAGCGGCAAGCCGGTTTATATCGACAAACCGTTCGCCCCGAACAAAGCCGCCGCCGAACGCATGTTTGAGCTGGCCGCCAAGCACAACACCCCCATGTTTTCGTCGTCCGCACTGCGCTTCGGCGACCAGCTACTTGCACATGTGAAGGGCACCGACAACAAGCCGACCAACTCCGTCGTCACCTGGGGCGGCGGCAGCAATTTCCCGGAATACGCGATCCATCAGCTTGAAATGATTGTTTCCGTGCTCGGCACCGGCGCCAAACGGATCATGTATTACGGCAACGGCAACACCGATATGGCGGCTATCGAATACAACGACAACCGCCGTGCCACCTTGAATATGTGCAAAGTCGGATTTGGCGCCATCGCCTGCGGCGACACCAGTTCGCTGGTGATGCCGAATATGACCAATACGTTCGAAAACCTGATCGCCGCCATCCTGGATTTCTATGCCGGTGGCGCGACCCCGGTCCCCAAAGAACAAACCATTGAAATAGCCGCCATGCTCGACACGGTCATCCGTGCGTCGAAAGATCCGGGCAAGTGGCTGGAGGTTTAAGGAGTATCTCATGTCCAAAGGCGTTATAATCGCAGGTGCCGGCCGCGGGTTGCTCTTTGCCAGGCTGATTGCGGCGGCGAACCCGGAGTTTCGGGCGCGCGTCGTCGAGAACGGTCTGGAATGGACGCAGATCGCGTCTTCCACCAATATGCACCTGATCGACCGCCGCGTCGCCGCTGTCGTCGATATCAATGAAAAAATTCACCCCGGCATCCGCAGTGAACTGGATGGTTACGGCCTGACCGAAACCGCCATTTACTGCACGCTTGAGGAAGCGCTGGCGAAGATTCCGGAATCGGAAGCGGACGCGGTCATGATTATCACGCCGAACGCCACGCATGCGGATTTGACCGAGCTTGCGCTGCGTCATCACCGCCATGTGTTTCTGGAAAAACCGGTGGCGACCTCGTGGGAGGAAGTCCGCCGTATCGCCCGGGCCGCCGCCGATAGCCCGGACCGGCTGGTACTGCCGGGTTTCGTGCTGCGTCACTCGGCTTTTTACCGCCGCGTCAAGGAAATCTGTGCGGGCGGCAGCCTCGGCAAAATCGCCATGGTTCAGGCCGACGAACGGCTATTCCTCGAGCATAGCATCAGCTACCGCCGCGGCTGGCGGCGCAAAATCGCCGCGACCGGCGGTTCGATGAACGAAAAATGCTCGCACGACCTCGACATCCTCTGCTGGATCAAGCAGCCGGATGCAGTGCCCACGGCGGTCTTTTCGCTGGGCGGGCAGGTCCTGTTTCCGCCGCGTCCCGACACGCCGGAAAACTGCTCCCGCTGCAGCGACTCGACCTGTCCTTTCCGCCTGACGCCGGAGAAGCTGTGCTGTGCGCAGGGCAGTTTCAAGCGCGACCTCGGCGACGTCGACCGCTGCGTGTACCATACCGACGCCGACGTGAAGACCGACCAGAGCGCCACCATCCTGTTTTCGGACGGCAGCCAGGCGATTTTCACCATGCTCATGTACAGCGGCAAGCCGGGGCGCACGCTGCTGCTCCACGGCACCGAGGGCATGCTGGAGGGCGACTTCGAAAGCGGCA
The DNA here is from genome assembly GCA_040394635.1 of Victivallis vadensis. Classification (GTDB taxonomy): domain Bacteria; phylum Verrucomicrobiota; class Lentisphaeria; order Victivallales; family Victivallaceae; genus UBA5239. The sequence continues at coordinate 17,346 of JBEBRW010000026.1, forward strand.
AGATCACCGTGCATAATTACCGCACCCGCGAGGAACTGAATTATTCGATCCCGTCACGCCGCTGGCACGGCGGGGGCGACGCCATGATGCTTAACGATTTCTTCGACAGCATCGACCGCGGCGACACCCCCATCAGCACTCTTGCCGACGGCGCCACCGCCACCCGTCTCGCCCTCGCTGCCGACCGCAGCGCCGAGGAGCACCGGCTGGTCTCGCTGGACGAGTTTCCCTGGCCCGAAAACTGCGCTATGAACGATCATGGCGACAAAATATTTACAAACACGATTCAACAAGGAGAATCTGCAGTATGAGCAAGAAATTCAAAGTATGTGTCGTCGGCGGAGGCGCCATCGCCCAGGGAAGCCACATCCCCGGTTATGCCGCAAATCCGGACTTCGAACTGACCGCCATTGCCGACCCCTGTGCCAAATCGCTGGAACAGGTCCGCGCCAAATGGCAGTTCAAGAAAGAGTATTCCGACTACAAAGAAATGATCGAAACCGAGAAGCCGGACGTGGTCTCCGTCTGTACCCCCAATAAATTCCATGCTGAAATCGCTATTTTCGCCCTTGAACACGGCGCTGATATCGTGCTGGAAAAGCCGATCGCGCTCTCCATGGCCGACGGCGAAGCCATCAAGGCCGCCGGGGAACGCACCGGCAAGCGGATTTTCGTCTGTTTCTCGCACCGCTTCAACGATATGATCTCGGCCGCCAAGAAAGCCATTGACGAAGGCAAAATCGGCAATCCCTACATGTTCCGCGTCCGCTTCGCGCATAACGGTCCGTGGCCGGGCTGGGCGAAAACCGACTGGTTCTACAACCCGGAAGTCGCCGGCGGCGGTGCGCTGCTCGATATGGCCGTTCATGCTTTCGACATCATTCGCTACCTGATCGGCGACGTGACCGCGGTCAGCGCCAAAGCCGCCACCCTCCGCAAGGATATCAAGCTCGACGACAACATCGTCGCCCTGCTCGAAGTCGGTGACAGCTGCATGGGTTATGTGGATGCGGGCTGGACCTGTCCCGCCGGATTCAACGGCGTGGAAATCATGGGCGACAACGGCTTCATGCTGGTTGATTACGCCAAGGGCAAAGTCTCCGCCACCTGCGGCGTAACCTCGCCGGACGGCACCATGAAGATGACCGAAACCGTAATCCACGAGGGCGGTTCCCGTCCGCATTGGGGCAACCAGATGGCGGCATTTACCAAGATGATCGCCGAAGGCGCCAAGCCCTCTCCGGGCATCGCCGAAGGTCTCGAAGCCCTGAAAATTACTCTTGCCTGCTACGAATCCAGCGCGACCGGCAAGCGGATCAATATCGACTGATCGAATTCAAACGAGGTGTCCCAATGGTTTATCCAAACTGTTGAGGACACCTCGAATTTTATCTCCGTCCTTCCGCCTTAGAGGCGGGCAACGTTCCGCCGTTGCATCGCGTCCGGGTAGCACCCGGTGGCGGGTTGTTTCTTTTAACTCTTAACTCTTAATTCTTAACTCTTAACTGATTAGAGTAATTTCAGACGGGAGGAATTGCGTTTCAGCCAGGTGTTGCACTGTTCATGTTCCGGGCACATCTTTTCCACCAGTTCCCAGAAACGCGAAGAATGATTGAGCTCAACCAGATGCGCGAGCTCGTGCATGATGATATAATCGATCACCTCCGGCGGGCATTGAATCAAGCGCCAATTGAAATGCAGCGACCCGTGCGCCGAGCATGACCCCCAATTGGTACTGGCGTCATTCAAATTCAAACGCCGGTATTCGTAACCGTATTGAAGCGCGATTTCGCGGCAGCGCTTGTCCAGATATTTGAGCGCCTGCCGCTGCATCCAGCTGATCAGGAGCTCCTTGGCTCTGGATGAAAGTTCTTCCGCCACGATAAAGGCGTTGTCGAACTTGATCGAATGGCTGCCGCTGTCGCCGAACATCAACGGATACGGTTTCCCAAGGTAATAAAATTCCTCGCCCGCGGCAAATGAATGCGGCGGATTCTGCTGTGCCGCCCGGACTTTCTGTTTGATCCAGGATTCGTATTTGATCAGGAAGCGTTCGATCTCCTCCTGAGCGACAAAGGTCGGCGCCCGGACGATTACCTCGCCCAGGTGGTTAACCTGCACAGTCAGCTTCCGCCGCCGCGGTGAACGGATCAGCGTGTATTCAATATCAGAGATTGACTCTCGCTTCGGGCTTGACGCGGACAATTTCTTTGATCACTATATTTTCAACCGGGACATCATCATGAGGTCCGCGGCTTCCGGTTTTGACATTCTGGATTTTTTCCACCACGTCCATACCGCTCACGACCTTGCCGAACACGCAATAACCCCAGCCCCGGGTATTTTTCCCGGTGTGATTCAGGAAGTCATTGTCGTTGGTGTTGATAAAGAACTGTGCGGTGGCACTGTGCGGGTCCGGAGTTCGGGCCATGGCGAGGGTGCCTTTGACGTTTTTCAGCTTGTTGTCGGCTTCGTTCGCGACCGGGGCGTCGGTGCTTTTCTGCTTGAACTTGGTATCGAAACCGCCGCCCTGGACCATGAAATCCTTGATGACGCGATGGAAAATCGTATCATTGTAGAATTTTTTGTCCACATAGGACAGGAAGTTTTTCACGGTCGCCGGGGCTTCCTTGTCGAACAGCTGGACGGTAATGTCGCCCATCGAAGTTTTGATGATGACATTGTCCTCGGCATAAACGGCCAGCGCCGCCAGCATCATGGCACAAAATACGAAAAATTTACGCATGTTTCACCTCATTCCGCTCTGGTTGCTTCTTTGATGACGACATTGTCGGTCGGCACGTCGCGATGACCGCCGCGGCTGCCGGTGGCGACACCCTTGATCTGGTTCACTATGTCCATGCCGTCGACCACTTTGCCGAACACGCAATAGCCGAATCCCTGCGGCACGGGAGCCTGGAAATCGAGGAAATTGTTGTCCTTGACGTTGATGAAGAACTGGGCGGTGGCGCTGTGCGGGTCGTTGGTGCGGGCCATGGCGAGGGTGCCGGTCTGGTTGCTGATGCGGTTGTCGGCTTCGTTGACGACGGGCTTGCGGGTCTGTTTCTGGGAGAACGACTCGTCGAAACCGCCACCCTGAATCATGAAGCCGTCGATCACACGGTGGAAGATGGTGCCGTTGTAGAAGCCGTCGTCTACGTACTGCAGGAAATTCTTCACGGTTTGCGGGGCTTCGGCATCGAAGAGTTCGATGGTAATATCGCCGAAATTGGTTTTCATCAGGACTTTGCTCATGGTTTTACCTCAAATTGAATGTTACAGATGATGAAAAGATAGACGCTCTTTTGTTATTTGCAACTGCCGGGGGCAAAAAAAATCCGGAGAAAAATATTTTGCGGGTTTGAAAATCGGCCATTCCGGCAGTACTTTACATTCTTAACAGTGAAGTTATCAAGGTCAAAACTGGCAAGATGAAAATTATTACGGAAAAACTGGTTCTCGTATGACGCCCGGCAAGGCCGGGAACTTCGTGAATGCAGTTTTTCTGTCAAGCAGCCAGATCACAGCCGCTCCGGGGATAACTGTAATTCCGAAATTCCATGCCCTGCTCCGTATTGTACTTTGACAAAAAAAGGAAAACCGGAGACCCAAATGAGTGAAGAAAAACACGAAAACGACGGAATGATGAAAGGTAGTGAGATTGTGATCAATTGCCTGAAGCGGCAGGGAGTCGACACCGTATTTGCCTATCCGGGCGGCGCGGCGATTGACCTCCACCAGGCGCTTATCGATTCCGGTATTCGAGTTATTCTGCCCCGTCATGAACAGGGCGGGGCGTTCGCGGCCGGCGGCTACGCCAGGGTTTCCGGCAAGACCGGAGTCTGCGTGGCGACCAGTGGACCGGGAGCGACGAACCTGCTCACCGGGCTCGCGGACTGCTTCTCAGACTCGATCCCGGTGGTGTTCATCACCGGCCAGGTCGGCGCCAGCTTGATCGGCAAGAACGCGTTTCAGGAAATCGACATCATCGGCATGACCCGCCCGATCGTCAAGCACAGTTATCTGGTGCTGGACATCAAGGACCTGCCGCGCATCATCAAGGAAGCCTTCATGGTGGCGGCGAACGGCCGTCCGGGCCCGGTCCTGATCGACCTGCCGAAAAATATTCAACAGCAGCAGTGCGTGCCGGATTTCAATGCCGACATCATTATGCCCTATAAGCCGAAACCGCTGGCGACCCCGGAAGATATCAAGGCCATTCGTGAGGCGATCCGCCACTCGAAGAAACCGTGTATCTACTTCGGCGGCGGCGTTATTTCGTCCGGAGCGTCCGACGAACTGCGGAGGTTCATCGACCTGTACAATATCCCGGCGGTGTCCACTATGATGGGGCTCGGCGCGGTGCCGATCGGCCATCCGCTCTACCTGCGCTGGCTGGGCATGCACGGGGCCACTTACGCCAATTACGCGGCCAATGAATGCGATCTGCTGCTGGCCTTCGGCGCACGGTTTGACGACCGGGTGACCGGAAATCCGATGACCTTCGCGGCCGGAGCCACCATTGTCCACGTCGATATCGACAACTCCGAGATCAACAAGAACAAGCAGGCCGATATCGGCGTCCGCGCCGATATTCTCGACGTGCTCAAAGAACTGAACAAGGCCCCGGTCCGTCAGGATTACACCGACTGGCTGGCGCAGATCGATAAATGGCGCAAGGCATTTCCGCTGGACTTCGCCGAGCGTACCGACATCATCCAGCCGCAGCGGGTGGTCGAGCGCCTGTATGAACTGACCAAGGGCGAAGCGGTGATCGTGCCCGGCGTGGGCCAGCACCAGATGTTCTCCGCTCAATTCTATAAATTCAAATATCCGCGGCAGTTCCTGACCTCGGGCGGACTCGGCAGCATGGGCTTCGGATTGCCCGCCGCCATGGGCGCCAAGGTCGCCTGTCCCGAAAAACTGGTCATCAACATCGACGGCGACGGCAGCTTCCAGATGAATATCCAGGAGCTCGGCACCATCCATATGGAAGAAATCGACGTGAAAATGGTGATTCTGAACAACCAGCATCTCGGCATGGTCGCCCAGTGGGAGGACTGCTTCTACGGCGGCCGCCGCGGCAATACGGTGCTGAAAAATCCGCTGGTCGAGCGTCCGTACCCGGACTTCGTCACCATCGCCAAAGGCTACGGCATCCCCGGGCGCGAAGTTTACAAGCTCGAGGACCTGGATTCCGCGTTGCAGGAAATGCTCGACAACCCGGGTCCCTTCCTGCTGGACATCCACACCGACTATGAAGAACACGTGTTGCCGATGATCCCGGCCGGGAAAGATTATAAAGCGACTATCTCGAGGCATGTAAAGAAATAATCATGGATTTTTTACTGTTATACAAAATTGTCTTGATCGTAGCGGCACTGCTCAGCTTTGCCGTTGCTTTTCTTATTCTCAAATTCAAAGAAAAAAGCCTGCCCGCCACCGAAAAGCTGTTGCGCAACCGCAACATCGGCCTCCTGCCGGCGCTGGCGGGACTCCTCTGGTGCGTGCCTTATGCCAAGCCATTGCTTTGGGGCTGGATGGGGTCGTGGCTGCTGCCGCTGGCGGTCGTATTGACGATTTTGATGTATTTCTTCCTTGAGTATCTTCCGGCCCGCGCGGCCGGCGGCATCATGATCCTGTACACGGCCTACGTGGCGCAGGAGTCTTATACGTTTCACACGCCGGGGGCCGGATGGCTGATGATTCTGAGCTGGATTCTGGCGATTACCGGCATGTTTATCGCGGCCAAACCGCATCTGATCCGCGACTATTTTCGCAGGATCGTCAAGGACGAGCGCTACCGCCTGATCGGGGTGGCGTATTTCACCGTCTACGGTTTGTGGTCGCTCACGGTCGGCATTTACCACCTGGTCAAAGGAGCAGTCTGATGAATATACCCGAAGCCGGTTTTGACGTTGCAGCCTACTGCGAGTCCTGTCATGTACCGAATGTCGATCGCTTCATCGAGCGCTGCTGCTCGTTGTTTGACGTCCTGACTTTCACCAACAAACAGTTCAACCTGACCCGCATCGAGTCTCCGGAGGGCTTCTGGACCAAGCACGTGGCCGACTCGCTGGCGATTGCCCGCTATTATCCGGAATTGACCGAAAAACGGGTGCACATGGCCGACATCGGCTGCGGCGCGGGATTTCCGTCGCTGGTATTGGCGCTGGCTTATCCGAATCTGCTGATCACCGCTATCGATTCGACCGGCAAAAAGATCAAATTCGTGCAACAGAGCAGCTCGATCCTCGAACTGAAAAATCTCCGCACCATTCATGGGCGCGCCTGCGAACTGAACCGTCTGCCGGACTGGCGTGCGCGCTTCGAAGTAATCACCGCCCGGGCAGTGGCCCCCGCGTTCACGATTTACAACGAAACCGCCAATATGCTTAACGGCAAGCACGGCAGATACATCCTGTACAAAACCCCCGAGCACGCCGCCGCGGACTTCACCGAGATGAACATGCTCACCGCGGAGCACGGCATGACCTGGGATATCACCGAAGAGTTCGAACTGCCCAACCAGGCCGGCCGCCGCCAGTTCCTGCACTCCAATTTAAGCGACAGCTAGTGCCCAGCCAAACTTAGTATTTCCGGAAGACGAGAGTAGCTGCATTGCTATTCTTGTCGAAACCTGTGCAAATATTCACATCCCTGCAATATCCTGGAATTTGTAACAAAATATATGGAAAAATAAGAAGCGGGTATTGACTTTGGTCTTTTTTGGTATTATAATCTATTATTAAGATACCAATGGATGTTAATAGATGAAAAATAGCGCATTGAAAAAAGAGCAAGTAAAGAAAAATATAATATTCCGGATATTATCGGGTCAATATCCATTGGCCGGAAGAATTCCACCGGAACGGGAGCTGTGTACCACGCTGGATGTGAGTCGAATGACTGTTCGTGCGGCAGTCGACAATCTGATTGCAGAAGGTATTCTGGAGCGTGACGGCCGGCGCGGAACGATCATAAAACAGGTACCTCACAACGATATGATCGATAACAGAAAGAAGCCCGGCAGTATTTTATTTATTTATTTTTCCAGTATTAAGGGACACCCGATCGCACAATGGGGAGCGTCCGCCCGGATTTATCATGGACTTGAACAATTTACCGATAAGCATGATTTGGGGTTGTTGGTTCAGTCAGGAGAGAATTTTTTGCGTCAGCCGGCCATACATGATTCAATCAGCGGAATTATTGTCGGCGGTTCACGGCTGGAAGAGCGGTTGCCTCAATTGATGAAACTCGGAATGCCGGTTGTTGTGGTGGATGCTCTGCCTTATACGGTTCGAGTGGATGCGGTTTGTGCCGATTTTTATGAGGCGGGGATACATGCGGCTCGGAAAGTTGCGGAACACGGATATAAAAATCCATTATTGTTGACTCTTCGTTATGAAGAGGAAGATTTCATCCAGTCCAGTTTTCAGTCCGCCCAGAAAGGGTTTCGGGATTTTCTCGCGGCCAGTTCCATTGCAATTCATCAGCATATCGTAGATTACAGAGAGCTTGTCGGAAATGAACATTTTAAGCTTGATATTGACAAGGTGCTGAGGGAGAAAAAGGTCGACTGCATCATTGACTGCTCCAATATAACCGATACCTGCAATATCCAGACTCTCCCGGTGATTAATACCAGTGGAATGGGGAAAAACGACACTGATAAAGATAACTATATGCCAATTTCTTTTGACATGGAACGCATCGGGTACCTGGCGGCGCAGCGTCTGTACGAACGCATGCAAAATCCATGTTTGGAACCAATCCGTTACTTGATCCCGGTAAATATTTAAACTTGTTCCAATAAGGAGGTTTATGAAGACTTTACGTGACACGCTTTGGTTATGGGGGCAAACCCCGAACTCCCACCACGCCGGCGGCGGCTACAAATTGCCGGGTGTCAACCGGATGACCCCGGCGGAAGGCTGCGAGTACTTCGGCATTCCGAACTGCTGCCGGGTGGCAATGGGCGCCGGACCGTTTCCGCCGTTCGATGAAGAGAGCCGTCAAATTTCCCACCTGAAAGAAGTCATCTGGTCGGTGATCGGAGCCGGCAGCGTCAGCCGCAATGAAGAACAGAACGGCGATTTGGACGAGGTCATCCGCCAGGCCCGGATGTTTCCGAATATTACCGGGGCCGTCCTGGACGACTTTCTCTCCGAGCACCGGATGGCGATTTATTCGCCGGAACGCGTGGCCGGGATTCGTGACCGCCTCAATCGGGAAACCGGCAGGCACATGGATTTATGGATAGTCTGGTATGACCGTGAAATCGACGCTCCGGTCCGGCGTTATCTGGATGTGTGCGATGTTATTACTTATTGGACCTGGTACGGTTACAATATCCCGAAACTCGAGGAATTTCTGGACCGGATGATCGAAGCCACTCCCGGCAAGCGCCGGTTGGCCGGCTGCTACATGTGGAATTATGGCGAAACCTGTCCGCTGACCCCGGAACAAATGGAGCATCAGCTGGGTGTTTACCTGAAGTATATTCGTTCCGGCCAACTGGAAGGCATGATTCTGTGCTCAAACTGTATTGCCGACATCGGCTTGCCCACTGTCGAACAGACCCGGCAATGGATCGACCGGTACGGCAGCGAAATCATCAATACCTGAAGGAGGATTTATGCATCGAATATTTACACTTATAGAGCTTTTGGTTGTTATAGCTATTATTGCGATATTGGCTGCCATGCTGCTGCCGGCTCTCAACAAGGCCCGTGATCGAGCCAAAAGCAATCAGTGCCTGAGCAATCTGAAGCAAATCGGCACTGCCACGGCCATGTATGTGAGTGATTATGACTACTATCCCAGCCGTAAGGGCAGCAGTAACAATTGGGCCTGCATGTTTCAACTGTCGCCATACTTGGGAATCTCGCTGACCAACAACAAGTTTACCACCGATCAGGTGGTGAGGATCTTTTTTTGCCCCGCTTCAACCGGCACACAGCCACTGGCGGGAACAGTTGACGGTGGCGCCCTTGGTATTTCATATTCAACCAACGTTTATGTGACCGGGTCCTGGCCGCCGCCCACGGGCGGTGGTGTTCATGCCAGCAAAGTCAGGCGGCCGAGCAAGCTGATGGTGTTTATGGACGGCTCCCCGCTGGATCTCAATCTGGCCGGCGACCGTACCTGTCATAGTCGTTTCGGTTATCGCCATCCGGTCAAACTGCTGGAGACCATCACTCTGGTCACTACGCCGTGCGGAGGAATCAATATTCTGTATGCCGATGGACATGCGGCCAATGTTATCGGCGCTATAACCTCCGGCTTGAATCAAACTGATTTCTGCAATGATCCGAACATCGCCGATGCCTGGCTTCCCGGTGTTTATAGCGTCGCTTCGGCAGACTGGTAAAAAAACTTAAGGAGTTACCATGTTTCTCTCAAAAATAATGATCGCATTTCTGTGCCTGGGCTGCCTCGTCCTGTCTGCCTCGCAGATCACTCTGATTGTTCCGGCGAATGCGCCCGAAGTCGATAAAACCGCAGCACAGGAACTCACGGAGCACTTAACTGCCGCCACCGGTGAAAAATTCGCCATCGCGAATGAAGAGCAGAATATTGACGGACGCAAAATTTATCTCGGCAATACCGGATTCTCCCGGAAAAACGGTGTGGATTTCAACCAATTCGGTCATGAAGAGTATCTGTTGAAAGCCGTCGGCAATGACTTGATTATCGGCGGTGGCGCTCCTCGCGGCACACTTTATGGCGTTTATGAATTTCTGGAACGCTTCACCGGAGTGACATGGCTGGACGAGTGGACGACTCATATTCCCGCGGTTTCCGGAATTAAATGGCCGCAGGACCTGAATTTACGGGATAAACCTGTTTTCGCTTACAGGGGAATTTATTCCGTCCGGAGCACTGATCGTGAGACACGTATCCGTTTTCGGGTCCGCTGCCGGGAAAATATCTACTGGGATGAAAAAATCACTCCAGCCGAAGCCGCCAAATGGGGTATCACGCCTGTACTTGGCCGGCCCTCTCCGTTGAACACCTTGTATTATTATATCAAAGACTGGCCGAAAGATGGCTTTGAAGATTGTTTATCCATGAATCCGGATGGTTCCAGAATCCGGCCGACCTCGTTTGCCGGCCCCGGACAGGTCTGTTTCTCCAGCCGGAAAGCACGCGACAAATTTATCGCACAACTGAAAGGATTTATTGCGGCCGACCGCCGGGAATATCCTGATAATTATCCCCAATTATATAATCTCTCCATCAATGATACCCAGGACCGTTGTCATTGTCCCGACTGTCGCAAATTAGCTGAAAAATATCAGGCATATTCAGGAACCATGCTGGAGTTTGTGAATGCGGTGGCGGATGGAATTTCCTCTGAATATCAGGATGTACGGCTTCAAACCTCGGCATATCTTTTTACCGAGGAGCCCCCGGTCGGCATCAAACCCGCCCTCAATGTCACAGTCAGGGTTTCTCCCAGCCCCTGGGGCAGCAAATGCGAGACCATGCTGCCGTTGAATAACCCAAAAAACCGGCCGACTCTGGATAATCTGCGGAAGTGGTCCGAATTGGGTTCCATTCAAATCTGGAACTACTGGGTTATTTTCGGTCCCTATCCCGGTAAAAATGCGGGCCTGGTCAATATTCCCGCCATGCTTGAAAATCTGAAAATCTTTCATCAGTACAAGTCCGATTATGTTTTTTCCGAATGCGAGTTTCCCGATACGGTAAGTTTTCATCCGTTGCGGCTTTATCTGGGTTATAAGATGAAATGGAATCCCGACCGTTCGGTGGAACCCATCCTGGACCGTTATTTCACCGGTTATTACCGGGAAGCGGCGCTTCCCATGCGTCAACTGTATGATTACATGGTGAAACGTCAAAGCGAAAGCCCTGTTCTTGACGTCCCGGATTCATCCGGACGCAAATACCTGGATGCGGATTTCTTCCGCTTTGCAGAAAGCCGTTTCAGCGAAGCCGAAAAACTGGCAAACGGCAATCCGGTTATCCTGTCTCATATCACGCAGGAACGCGTTCCCCTTGACATTGCCCGGTTATCCTGTCGCGACAATTGGCCGGAGGAACCTTTCCTGCCTGCGCCGGAAAAGATCATGGACAGGTTGAAAACAGCCTGGCCGCAAAGTGTCGACCGCTGGTATGAGGGGCCCGTCTGGCAACGCAGGGAACAGGCAATCATGAAAACGTTTTTCCAGAAAATGACTCCGGTTCAGACCGGCGCCAAGTACCCGCTGACGGACCCCCGGTTGACGGGCCGCCGTCTTTATGATATTGCCTGGCCCGATTTCAATGCCGTTGAGGAATTGGGCAAGCACGGCGTCCGGCTGGTTGATGATCCGGCGGCAGTAGGAGGTAAAGCCATGCGCCTGGCCAAACCTGTCGCCGTACCGGAAAAAGGGTTCCATGAACAGGCATTCCGCTGCGGAGTTCAAAGCCGCTCAGGCGGCAAGCTGCTCTTTGATATTTACCTGAAAAATATTCCCGATGAAAATTATCATCTGTATCACCTTGGCAGGATGACCCTCGACCCGAACACATTGCTGTGGATTCACAATTCCTGGTTCATTCAACAGCACTTTGACCGCTATTACCGGGCCACCGGCAATAACACGTATGATGTATATGCCTCCATTAAGCTCGAAGGTCCCGCTTATGTGAAGGGGTCAACCAAAACCAATGCAGTTTATGTGGACCGGATTCTGTTGTCGGAATAGTTACGGGAATATTTATGAACAATGTTTTTGCGAAAATTTTGCGGGAAACAGACCGGGAGCGGCTTTATGACAACATCGAAAACCTGTGGAAGCGTGAACTGCCACAGACCTCCAAGGCACATGCCGGGGCTGCTGCGTATACGCTGGAATTGTTGAACCAGGCCGGAATTGAAAATGCTGAAATCATTGATTTTCCGGCCGATGGAAAAACGACTTATCAGGATAAATGCATGCCGCTGGCCTGGGAGGCGTCGACCGGTAAACTGACCATCAAAATATCAGAGATTCATTTTGACGATCCGGTTGTCGCTGACTATCGGCGCCACTCGTTTCACCTGGTCAAAGGTTCGGTCGCCACTCCGCCTGGCGGACAAATGGCCGGAATCATCACGGAGGCGCAATTATTTGCCGGTGAGGATGCCGGGGGAGCGTTGGTCATCTGCTCACCCGAAACCGTACCGGGTGCGGAAATTCTGGCAGCGGCGCTGGATATGGGCGCATTGGGATTGATTACCGATTATTATGTTCAGTCCTGCCGGGAAACTGCTCCGGACGCGGTCGGCTGGGTCACCGCCTGTACCGAGGGAATGCAGTGGCACGTACAGAGCGGGGACCGTCCGTTCATCTGCTTCAGTGTCGCGGCGCGCACTGGCGATCAATTGCGCCGGGCGGCGGAATGCGGCAAATTGACGGCGCTGGTCGAATGCGATGGACAGCGTTACGAAGGCGTTCTGCCGGTTGTCACCGCGCTGGTTCCCGGCAGGCAAAAGAAAGAATTCTGGCTGATGGCCCATCTCTATGAACCGATGAGCGATGACAATTCAACAGGGGTGGCCGGAGCCATTGAAATGGTCCGCTGCATCAAGGCATTGATCGCCAGAGGCGAGCTGCCGGAGCTGGAGTTTTCCATTCGGCTGGTGTTTGGCGCGGAATTGTACGGGTTTGCGGCGTTTGCGGACTATTGCGGTGGTTTCCTGGGTGATAAAGCCATAGGCGCAGTCAATCTGGACAGCCTGATGGCGGGCAATCCGGGCCAGAATTTACATGTTTACGCGGCAGCACCGGGCACGCCGTTTTTCGGCAATGCCCTGTTGGAAATGTTTCTGGATGATTGCGCGTTGCCGGTAACGAAATTCGTCGAGAGCGGCTGGTATGATGATGATACGTTCCTGAGCGATCAGACGGTTGGTTTACCCACCGTGTGGTTCATTGGAGTCGACAAAGCCTTCTGGCACAATTCCGCGCTGACCATGCAGATGTTCGATTGCGATGTCTTTGCCCGGACCTGTGCATCCATCGGCACGTGGATTGTCGCCGTTACCACACTGAACCGGCAAGCGCTGCCGGATATGGTGACTCGTGCCGGGGCATATGCGTTGCGTCATATCACTGAGGAGTACCGGCGCGCAATGCGGCACAGCGATGCGGCTGACCGCATGAAATACCGGTTACGGATCGATGTCGCCCGCTTGAATGATTTCCGCAAGGTGGCGGACATTCCGGAAATCGATCGCCAAATCGCCTTGGTTACGGCTGCTGCGGAGCAACTGCCCGGGTATCCGGCTGTCGAGAGTTACCGAGGCAAATGGTTCGACTATGTCGCTACCGTGATTCCTTCCCGCGCAGTGACCGGCTTTCCTTACGACCAGGGCAGGGTACCGAAAAAACTGCGGCGAATGCTGCCAGATCGGGTAATCTACGGTCCGTTTTCACGAATACTCTCCAATATGGACGGTCAAAAAAGTCTGCAACGCGTTATCCGTGAAGCGGAATGGGAAGAACAGGTAACGTTCGGCGACGCAGAAATAAAAAAATATCTCGGCGCGGTTATGTACCTTGGCGATTATGGTTATTTGCAGCTTGAATATCACCGGCAAGTGACGCGTCCCGACATGGTGAATGCGCTGCGCCGTATTGGAGTCAACTCCGGCGATTGCCTGTTTGTCCATAGCAGTATTTCCGCGTTCGGGCGGATTGATGGTGACGAGGAGGCGGTAATTGACGCGCTGCTGGAGGCGGTCGGCCCAACCGGAACCGTGCTGATGCCGACTTTTACCATGTCGTTCAGCTCTTTCGAAGGAGAGTTGAATAAAAACCGTGCTTACCGGCCATTCGACAAAAACGATTCCTCGCAAATCTGGGTCGGTTCGGTTCCCCGGGCGTTTTTGCTGCGTCCGGGTGTAATTCGAACGTCCCATGCGTCGCACTCGGTGGCCGGGTTTGGACCGCAGGCGGAACCATGCCTGAAAGATCATCGCGAAAACGATCCGCCGGCCGGACCGACCAGTCCATTCGCCAAATTGATGTCAAATCAAGCGAAAATCCTTTATTTCGGCTGCGGGCTCGGTGCCAGTACGTTTCTGCATTTCCTGGAAACGGAGGCGAAGGTACCTTACCTGAAAAGCTCGGTTTGCCGGGTTAAAGATGAAAATGGGCAACTCCGGACGGTTTATGTACCGCAAAACTTGCCCGGCGACCGTGATTTTTATCGCGATTCTGCCGGCAACAGCAAGTTTTTCAGTCGGGCCGCAGAGGCCGGATTGCAGATCAGTGAAGTTCACCTTGGCTCTGGCGAATTGCGCCTGATTGATGCTGGAGAACTCTATAATACCGGGATGAAACTACTGGCGGCGGAGCCGGATATTTTACTCTGCGACAGCAACGAATGCATGTTTTGCCGGAAATATCGTTCACCCCGGTACGAATAAATCAAAACCTCGAAACCATTGGCGTTATTTGAATAAATTTTCGCTCTTTCTGGTTTCGTCCATCGGCAAGCGGTGGCCGTGCCAGCCGGGTTCGGAGATCCAGCGTTTTTCATCGGGTTTGAATTCGGTTTCTTCGAAGGTCAGCGTGGTTCTGATGGTGGCCACTTCCTTGATGGCTTCGGGGGATTCGAAATTGACTACGTCCACGTTCAGCATCAGGGGCTTGGCCGGCGGGTTGAGCGAGGCGAAGACCGTGCTCCAGGTGCCGCCGGCGAGCAGGGGACGCGGCATGACGCAGAATCTGCGGAATGCCACTACTTTGCCGGATTTGTCCAGCAGTTCGAACATGCAGTAGATATGAGTGCCGCCGGTCAGGGTTCTCAGTCGTTCCGGATTGAGGCGGGCGGGATCGATGTTATAGTAGCTCAGGTATTTGGCGTCGCGCGGGGTTTTGTAAATACGCAGGACGGTGCTGTCCTTGGTCTGATGCGGGGTTTCCTCGAAACCGAGGTGCGGCAAGACGCTTTCGAGCTGCTGCACGAAGGCCTGGTATTTTTCCTGATTCAAGCTGATTTGGTAGTTGATGTAGATGAACTGCCTGCCTTCTTTATCCACCCAGGGAATCCTGCTCACGGGGAAAACGGTATAGCAGTCGCCGTAGGATTCGAGTGCTGCCATGATCAGGTCGGATTTGATCTGCTTGCCGGAGCGCCTGTTTGCGGTGACGGCATCGTCGTCGGAGTCTGCTTCGGACCATTGACTGCCGTCGACCCGGGCTTTGAGCTTAACGGTGAATATGCCGTTTTCGAGTTGCGGTGCTTCGAGCATTTCCCAGCCGATGATCCTGCCGGAGGTGGCCTGGGTGATGGTGAGGCGGGCGTCTTCAATCGCCTTGGCGTAGGTTTCGCCGTGTCCCGAGGCGGATACCGTCTCGATTTTAGCGGCCGAAACGACCAGCGTCAGCAGTGATAACAGAAATATCGGTATAATTTTGTTCATTTCAGTGTCCCTTCATTTTTCATTGAATTTTTTACATGTATTTACTATAGAGCAATTATGACGAATTTCACCGTCGGAAAGTTGTTTTATGCGAAAATTTTTTAACAGGACCGGATTTTGCGGTTTTGGCTGGTTCCGGGAAATTTCCGGAAATTTTCTTGAAAGCACTTGATATTTGGAATAAAATGGATTATATTGGAATAGAATGGAAAAGATTTTTGAAAATTATGTGATGAAGGCAGGGTAGGAACATGTTGGCATTTTGCGGACAGGACCGATGCCAGATCGATGCGAACGGCCGGGTGAAGCTGAGCCCCCGCGTGATCAATGATTTCATTGAGAAATGCAGCGGGGAGATCGTTATGCATTGCTTGCCGGAAGGGGCTGTGGCCATTTATCCGGAAAGCATTTACCTGGAAATGCGTCGCCGGGAGGAAGCCCCCGCCGTACGCGCGGCCACGAGCATGGTGTTCCGGCGCGAAATGCGGCGGTTCGGGGCGCTGAGCAGCGCCGACCGGATCACGGCGCAGGGCCGGCTGACCATTCCGCATGGTTTTCGGGAACACGGCGGGCTGTTGCCCGGTACGGATATTGTCGTTGTCGGAGTTGAGATAGGGGTCGAACTCTGGAGTGCCGAGCGCTGGAATGCAGAGCTGGCAAAAATGAATGAACATGCCATTACCCGCGGAGAAAGCGAAATGGCGGATGACTTGATCATCAGAAATTGACAGGAGGTGTAGGATCATGCTTATGGCGCACAAGAGATTGCTGTTCTTCGGCGTGCTCACCATTCTGTCGCTGATGCTGGCCGGTGCGGGCCGGGTGACGGGAGCGATTTTCAGTGAAATGGACGAGCGCAAGCTTGAAAAGGCTCAATTGACTGAGCTGGTGCTGAAAATGCTTCCGACCATTCCGCCCCAATACCATGAACAATGGAAACTGGCCGCTCAGGAAAATCCCGAATTACTGCTTAAATTCAATACCACAGACTTCGGTTTTCACCCCACCCGTTAACCGAAGCCTGTGGCTATCATTCAAAATCATGCAATACGAGGCACTACGCGCCCTGTATTTATCCGTAATCTGATAATCGAATTAACAAGTAATCCTTTTGGTATATTCCTGTAATTCATCTTTTATATCCTCTTCCTGGTTTATTTTTTCAAGACGATGGCGCCGTTGGGGGGGGACTTTGGCGGAGCCGGAGGCTTCGCGGTTGTTCCAGAGGTCGCGCATCGGTACGGGCAGTGTGATTTCCTGCTCGGTGGAGGTCATATTATAGACGAAGTAGCACTCGCCGCGTTTGTTCACGCGGAGTGTATCGGGAATCCCCGGCAGTACGGGGGCGATGCCACTGGCAGTCAGCATGTCGCCATAGAAATCCGTCAGGAAATCCAGGCCGGTTCGCGCGCCGAGGTAGTACGCTTTGCCTTTGCCATGGTTCTTCACGGTCAGGGCCGGGACTCCGGCGAAGAATTCATCGGTGTAGTCCGCAAGTGTTTCCGCGCCTTCAGGGCGGAGATATTCGGCCATTTCCTCGACCTTGTACTCCTTGCCTTTGTATCGCAGAGAACGGGCATCGGTCGGTTCGAAACAGTCGATATCGTCGTTCCAGACGCCGAAGAATTCGCGCATTTCCGGGCCGCCGGGATTGCCGCCGAAGAAACAGTTGTTATTTTCGTCCACATAGCCGGAGAGATAAGTCACGATCAGCGTGCCGCCATCGGCCACAAACTGCCGCATGCGTTCGGCCACGCCGGGTTTGAACATGAACAGCATTGGAGCAATCAGCAGTTTATAGGGCGAAAAATCGCAGGTGCTTTCGATGACCGCGAGTGGAATATTGTGCCGCATCAGGCTCTGGTAATGGCCGACGATGGTGTCTTTGGTTTTCTTGAGCTGTCTGCCTCCGCAACAATTGGAAATGTCCAGCGCCCAGTTCGATTCCCAGTCAAAAATCACTGCGGCCTGTGGTTTGATTCGAGAGTCCACCAGCTGGTCCAGTACGGGTAGTTTGCGACCGTACTCAGCCACTTCTTTGAACATGCGGGATTGATCGGTGCCGTCGTGTCCGACTACCGCACCATGATATTTCTCACAGTTGCCGAGTCCCTTGCGCCACTGGAAATACAAGGTGCCGTCGGCTCCATGGCCGATAGCGAGCAGCATTTCACGCTCAAGCTCGTTCGGGCGGCGCATTTTCGGATGTTTCACGTAGTTCGGGATACCCGGACACGATTCCATCATGAAGAACGGTTTATCGAGCATGGTGTAATGCATGTCGTGCATCATGGCAAACAACGCGACCACATTTTCCGTCTGTCCGTTATACCAGTGCGGATAGCAATCGTCGCAGATGAAATCGCAAACTCCGGCAATCCGCCAGAAGTCCAGCCAGGGGTGAAATCCCATCATATTGGTCATGGCCGGCGCGTCGGAGAACTCCCGGACCGCCGCTACTTCCATGCGCATGAAATCGGTGATCTGCCAGGAGTTGAATCGCAGCCAGTCCAACCGGGCGGTTTCGGAGCAATCATCGATCGGATTGACCTGATGCCAGTCTGTAATGGTGTGGCTCCAGAAAGCCGACCAGTAAGCCCGGTTCAGATTTGTCAGCGTGCCGTAGCGCCGCTTGAGAAATTCGTGAAAATTTCCCAGGCAAAGCTCACAGAAGCATGCGCCGTTGTATTCATTGCTGATATGCCAGCCGCCGAGGGCGGGATGCGCCGCATAGCGCTCGGCCAGCTTGCGGTTGATGGCGGCGGTTTTGCTCCGCATGACCGGAGAACTCCAGCAATGATTGTGCCGGTCATTCCATTTGGCGCGAATGCCTTTTTCATCGACACGGTTGGTTTCCGGGTAGTTGCAACTGAGCCAGGCGGGGCGGCCCCCGCTCGGCGTCGCCAGAAAAACTTTTTTGCCGCCGGTCGCACAGCGGTTCATGACATCATCCATCCAGCCGAAGTCGAACTTGCCTTCTTCAACTTCAGTCTGTCCCCAGCCGAATATGCCCACGGAAAACGTGTTGCAGTTGGCCAGGTCCATCAGTTTGAAGTCTGCGTCGATGACTTCGGGGTAATTGCGCCATTGATCGGGGTTGTAATCCCCACCGTGCAGGATGTGCGGGAAATTTTTTATGATCGTCATGGTTCTTTCCTTGGCTGTGTTTTTTTGATTGGATTTTATAAAAGGGAAAACTATATCAATTAATATAACACCAAAACAAGTAATAAAAATACTTTTTATGGTATATTGGGATATGTTAAATGGTATTATGATAAAATCCAATACCTCCCATCTGAGATCACCAGTCGATGTAAGCGCCGCCGCGGCAATGTTTCAGATAATTGAGGGCATGGACCTGTCCGGTCATTTCGAGTTTTCCCCGATAAACCGGATCATGCCAGCCTTCGATATCGATGTTGCCGCGATAGCCGAAGCGGCGCAGTTCGCTGATGATATCGGTCCAGTTGCTGTCGCCGAAACCGGGCGTGCGGTGCCAGACGTATTGCTCCGGGCCGGAAATGCCGTGTTTGTCAATGATATTCTGCCGGATGGTCGCATCCTTGCCGTGGATATGCATATAGAATAAGGAATACTTCTCGCAGGTGCACTTGACGGGTTCGAGGGGAACCTGGCTGGCCTCATGGTTTACGCAAACGGGCCTGTTTTCGGTGTGCGGGGCCGGGAATCGGATCATTGACGGCGGTGTGCATGGCCGGTGTGCGCGGAAATGAAAAGCCCCGGCGTTTTGACGGCCAGGGCATGTGTGTGTGGATTGGATCAGCGGAATCGGCGCATCGCTTCGGGGTTGCGCCAGATGCATTCGACGCGCTGCTGCTTGGCTTTGACGTTGCCCTGGCCCTGGAGTCCGCTGACGCGGGTTCGTCCGGCAGCCGAACAAACGACGTCGACCGTCTGCATATCCCAGCCAGCGTCCATCAGCGGCGCGTACAACGGGCTATTGTAGCCGCTTAAAACGACCGCGTCGGCATAATCCATCAACGCGCGGATCAGCGCTTCGTAATCGCTGTCTTTGAGCTCATGGTCATACCCACCGGCTTTGCGGGTACCGGTGACATACGGCGGATCGCAATAAGCCAGATAGCCCGGCCCGGAAAACCGCTTCAGGATATCGCGCCAGTCGCAGCATTCGATCTGAACCTGCTGAACGCGCTCATGGACTTTCGGCAGGTTCTCGAAACTCGATTTCCAGCGGTCTGTACAGCTCGTATTGATGCCGGTCCCCCAGGAAGCGCCGAACTGCCCGCCGAAGCTCTGCCGGGCTACGTAATACCACCGGACGGCCTGTTCGACGGGATCATGGATCGCGGGCCAGGTGCGCAGAAATTCCTCGTACAACTCGCGGCTGTACGGCAGTAGCGTGGCCCGCGCCATGAACTAGCCGAAGTAATCAGGATCGGAGATCACCCGGAAGAAGTTGACCAGCGCCCGGTTGACGTCATTATAGACCTCCACTTTGCATGGCTCCTTCGCGATCAGGATCGACGCGCCGCCGCCGAACGGCTCCACATAGCTCCTATAGGGGCCGGCGCAATACCGGACGGTCATCCATCCACTCGACCGGGAGCCAGAGGTAACGGCCGTCGATGGCGTTTTCCTTGCGCCACTGATCGGCCATGAAAATGATCCGGTCCTCCGATAATTTGAACGCGAAAGTCCCTTGGCTGCCGTAGGTGGTGTCGCCGCCTTCGTCAATGGCGGGATTGCCGAGCTCCGTCCATGGGCCGGTGATGGAATCAGCGACCGCGCTACGGGCGGCATTGGGAGCCCAGCCGGTGCAGTCCGAGCCGATGAAATAATACTTGCCTCCGTGTTTGAAGATCACCGGCGCCTCCATCCAGCGCCATGGAAAAATCCGCCAGTAACGCCCGGTGAAAGCGGTATAGGATGGCTCCAGCTCGGCTACATGAGTCGTGCTGTTCTTCTCTGAAGAATAGATCAAGTAGGCTGTGAGGTCGTCGTCCACAAAAACAGTCATATCGCGGCTCTGCTGTCCATGTTCAAAATCCATGCCAAGCACGCTGACTTGAGGAGTACGCGGATTGTTGTCATAACGGAGTTGGCTGTATTCTTCGCTGGCGGCCCTGATCCGTTCCGGATCTTTCAACTCCAGAGGCGTATTGAGCGGCCATATGCCGGGATTGGGGCGGCATTTGTCGATCAGCTTGAAGGGGCCCTCCGGCGAATCGCTGACTGCTATGCCGAGCATGGCGTCGGCATAGGTATTGTCCATCTCCAGATGAAACCACAGGATGAATTTCCCGGCCGGATTGCGAACGACTTTCGGGCGTTCGATCACGCAGCCGGGCTTCAATTCGTGAACGTCAAATGCAATACCGGCGTCATGCCAGTGCAGCAGGTCCTCCGACTTGTAGACATGGACCCCGACCCAGGCCAGGTTGCCGCGCGAACCTTCGGTTTTGTGCTCTCCGTACCAGTAATAGAAATCACCGTGTTTGAGAATGCACCCGCCATGCGCATTGATATGCACTCCGTTGTGGTCAGGCCAGTGACAGCCGTTGTATTTGGTCACGTTCATAGATCAGTATTTTACCCGGATCACGTTCCAGGAGGCGGCAGGCAGTTTGATTTTTACGGTATTGCCGGAGACGGTTCCGCCGGTGAGGGGTTCCGCTTTGACCAGCTCCTCTTCTTCAGAATTGACCGCTTTCAAGTCCGCGTGATGAAGCGTGACCGCCTCAATGACGGATTTCGGCGTGAAGTTTTCGAGCTGAGTTTCCAGCTCCATGGCTTCTTCCAGATTACGGTTACAGGCGAAAATAACGACTTCACCGGCTTCCTCGTTATCTACCACGCTGCAATAGAGATATGGGGCAACCACCTTTTCCGGTTTTTCGTAGACTCTGGTCTGGAATTCCGTTTCATAGTTATCGGATTCGATAATGGTCTGAAGCGCGGTGCCGCGACCGTATTTGCTGGTGTAGGCGAAGGGATAGAAAATGGTTTGTTTCCAAGCCTTGCCTTCCTTACTGGTCATGATCGGCGCGATCACATTGACGCTTTGGGCGATACAGGCGATTTTCACCCGGTCGGCGTGATTGATCAGGGTCATCATGAGCATGCCGACCAGCAGCGCGTCCTCGGTGTTGTAAATATCTTCCAGAATATTGCGGGCGACGGTCCATTTGGGCTTAACCTCTTTGGCGCCGTGTGAATGGAACCAGACGTTCCATTCATCGAAGGAAAGCATGATTTTCTTGTCCGACTTTTTCTTGGTGGCGACGGCATCGCAGGAGGCGACGATTTTGTTGATGTATTGCTCCATGACCTCTGCGCGGGCGAAATAGCCGGCCGCCATGTCGCGGGGATTGCCGAAGTAATGATGAATCGAAATATAATCCACGTAATCGAAGGTGTAATCCAGCACGGTTTCTTCCCAGCTGCCCAGGGTCGGCATGCTGCTGCTGGAGGAACCGCAGACGATCAACTCAACCGAATCATCCATGCATTTCATCATCTTGGCCGCTTCGCGGCAAACCCTGCCGTAATCCTCCGCCGAGCGCTGGCCGAATTGCCACGGGCCATCCATCTCATTGCCGAGGCACCAGACCTTGACGTTGTAGGGCTCTTCCGCACCGTTGGCGCGGCGGCGGTCGGAGAGCTCGGTACCGCCGGGAAAGTTGCAGTATTCAAACAGTTCCTGGGCTTCCTTGGGACCGCGGGTTCCCAGATTTACGGCCATCATGGGTTCGGTGTTGGCCTTCTTGCACCAGCGCATAAATTCATCGGTGCCGAACTCGTTCGGCTCCAACGCCTGCCAGGCGAGATCAAGACGAACCGGGCGCTTCTCCTTCGGCCCCACGCCGTCCTCCCAGTTGTAAATGGAGACGAAATTGCCGCCCGGGTAACGGGTCATCGGCATATCGAGTTCGCGTACCAGTTCGAGTACGTCGGTGCGGAAGCCGTCCGCGTCGGCGGTGGCGTGGTCCGGCTGGTAAATGCCTTCGTACACGGCGCGGCCGAGGTGCTCGATAAATCCGGAGTAAATGCGGCGGTCGATCGGGCTGATGGTGAATTTTTTATTGACAGTGATTTTACTTTTCATAGTGGTAAGTCTCCTGATATATTATAAATTTCCAAATGCGTTTTTCAAGCGCTGATATTCTTCATCGGTGATTTTCATGACGCCGCCGTGCTTCATTTTGTACGGCATGGAGTATTCTTCCGGCCTGGCCTGAACGAAATTGCCGGAAGCCAGACCATTGGTAAAAAATGCATTGTAGCCGTGACGGGATTTCACCGGGCCGAAGTGATCCAGCAGCAAACACCAGCGGCCGTCCGGCAAACGGTATGCGATGGGCCCTTCATAGACCCGGCGGTCCATCAGATTGTAGTCTTCAACCATCGACCAGGGGCCCTCCAGCGCCGGCGCTTTTTCCATCACGGTCATGTCATGGAACGCATTGCTGGTGAAGCGGTAATACGTGCCGTCGTCATCCCGGACCAGGTCGGTGTCCAGAACGGCTTTTTTGCCTTCGACGAACATGAACGGTTTCTCGTAGGTCATGAAATCGTCCGTATAGGCGGCGTAGACTTTCATGAATTCCTCGCCGGCGAGCTTCGATGACCAGATGATCAGCGATTTTTGCCGGATTTCGTCATAAAATACCTCTGGAGCCCAGACACAGCCGACTCCGGGCAGGTCGATGGTCAGCCGCCGCGGGCCGCTCCAGTTGACCAGGTCCGGCGATTCCCAGATGATGATGTCTTTGCTGCCGTTGTCGATCACCGGCCCCCAGCCCCGCTCCCAATGCTTGAACAAGCACAGATCGGTGGCGAGAATGATGAATGTACCGTCCGGTTTCCGGTAAATGAAGGGATCGCGGATGCCTCCCTCTTCGCCTTCGGTCTGCTCCATGATCGGCTGACCGCCGTTGAGCGCTTCCCAGTGGAGACCGTCTTTGCTGACCGCGAAATGGACTTGCTCCACTTCCGGTTTGCCGTAGCGAAAATGAATGAATAAAAATGCCGACATGATAAATCTTCCTTTTTTAATATTTCACCCGGATCATGTTCCATGATGCCGCGGGCAGTTTGATGGTTACGGTGTTGCCGGAGACGGCGCCGCCGGCGAGCGGTTCCGCCTTAACCTGTTCGTTCTCCTCGGAGTTCACGGCCTTTAAATCGGCATGGTGGAGCGTGACCGCCTCTATGACGGATTTCGGTACGAAGTTTTCGAGCAGGGTTTCCAGCTCCATGGCTTCTTCCAGGTTGCGATTACAGGCGAAAATAACTACTTCACCGGCTTCCGTGTTGTCCACTACGCTGCAGTAGAGATATGGGGCGGCCACTTTTTCCGGTTTTTCATGCGGCAGGGTCTGGAATTCCGTTTCGTAGTTGTCGGATTCGACGATGGCTTGAAGCGCGGTACCGCGACCGTATTTGCTGGTGTAGACGAACGGATCGAAGATGGTCTGTTTCCATGCCTTGCCGTCTTTGCTGGTCATGATCGGCGCGATGACGTTGACGCCCTGGGCCAGGCAGGCGATTTTTACCCGGTCGGCATGATTGATCAGCGTCATCATCATCATACCCACCAACAGAGCGTCTTCCGTATTGTAAATGTCTTCCAATAGGGGGCGGGAGACGGTCCATTTCGGGCTGCGGTTGCGGTCGCCATGCGAATGATACCAGACGTTCCATTCGTCAAATGAAAGCATGATTTTCTTGTTCGATTTTTTTCTGGTGGCGACGGCGTCGCAGCAGGCGACGATGTTGTTGATGTATTTTTCCATGGCCTCGGCGCGGGCGAGGTAGCCGGGAGTCATGTTGCAGGGATTGCCGAAATATTGATGGATTGAAATATAGTCCACATGATCGAAGGTGTAATCCAGAACCGTTTCATCCCATTCGCCCAGCGTGGGCATGCCGATGTGCGAGGAGCCGCAGACGATCAGCTCAATGGAGTCGTCCATGCATTTCATCATCTTGGCGGCCTCACGGCTGACCCGGCCGTAATCTTCGGCCGAACGCTGCCCGAGCTGCCAGGGGCCATCCATTTCGTTGCCGAGACACCAGACTTTGATGCCATACGGTTCTTCCGCGCCGTTCGCGCGACGACGGTCGGAGAGTGCGGTGCCGCCGGGAAAGTTACAGTATTCAAGCAGCTCCTGTGCTTCTTTCGGGCCACGGGTGCCGAGGTTCACGGCCATCATGGGTTCAGTGTTGGCCTTCTTGCACCAGCGGACGAATTCATCGGTACCGAACTGGTTCGGCTCCAGCGCCTGCCAGGCAAGCTCAAGCCGGGCAGGGCGCTGCTCTTTCGGGCCGACGCCGTCTTCCCAGTTGTAAACGGAGACAAAGTTGCCGCCCGGATAACGGGTCAGCGGCATATCGAGCTCGCGAAACAGCTCAATGACGTCCGTGCGGAATCCGTCCCCGTCGGCCGAGGCATGATCCGGCTGGTAGAGCCCCTCGTAAATGGCCCGGCCACCCTGTTCGATGAATCCGGAATAAATGCGCCGGTCAATCGGGCTGATGGTAAATTTTTTGTTAACGGTGATTTTGCTTTTCATAACGATGGAATTACCTTTTTTATCTGGTTTTTATCATCAAATTCTAGTTTATCGATGCAAACTTCACGGTTGAATCCGTTGCCGTCCGGAATACGGAAACGGTGGTATGCAATCACCCATTCATCTTTTTCCGGCAATTGCAGAATGGAATGATGGCCGGTGGCGAGGATGCCTGCCTCGGGGCGCTTCTCCAGGATGCGGCCGACCGGTATGACCGGGCCGTACGGGTTGTCGGCATAGCCGTAATTGACGTGGTAATCCTCGCTGCGCGTATCGTCGTCGGACCAGGTGAAGTGATAGCGCCCACGACGCTTGACCACGCACATCGCCTCCCGGAATCCGGGCGGCGTGATGCAGCGGAACGGTTCCCGGAAAGACATCATATCATCATTCAGTTCAGCCACCACCAGCTGCCCGTTGCCGGCATAAAGGTAATTGCGGCCGTCATCATCCTGAAAAACATAGGGATCGATAGCCTGTCCGCGCCCGTGGCGGGTGATGTCGCCCGGCACGACCAGCGGTTTGCCGAGGCCGTCGCGGAACGGCCCTGTCGGAGAATCCGCCACGGCGACGCCGATATTGGCATTGGCGGAGAAATAGAAGTAGAATCTGCCGTTTTTCTCCGCCGCCGCCGGGGCCCAGGCGCGTTGTTCGGCCCACTTCACGTCGCGCCCCAGGCGCAGGATTTCGCCCTCCGGGCGCCAGTGAATCAGGTCGTCCGAGCTGAATGCCTCGAAATGCGTGCCGAGCCAGTCCTCCGTGCCGTCCGTGGTCGGGTAGAGATAGAATTTGCCGTTGAAATACCGCAAATCGGGATCGGCGTACGCGCCCATGAGAACCGGATTGTTGTTTTGCGACATGGAAAACCTCGTCGGGTTGTGTTCTGGAATAATTATACAGCAAAGAAAAATAAAAGCAATAGAGAAAAGTAAAATATAATCAAATAATTCACCAAAATACGCAGGGTTGATTAAAAATAATAATGATTTATTTTTATTTATTCACCAAAATGCTATTGATTTTTTCAAAATAATGATTATAATAGATACCATGAACAAATCATTATTGAAGGTGCAAAATGGCGAATATAAAAGATATTGCTGATTGCGCGGAGGTTGGAATCAATTCGGTGTCACGCTATTTGAATCAGCCGGAGGCGCTGAAGAAAAGCACCGCACTGAAGATTAAGAGCGCGATGGACAAGCTGGGTTATATCCCGAGTCCGCGGCGGCCGGGCCGGAAAACCTCCGAGCGGGTCGGCTTGAAGCATTACAAAGTGATCCTGCTGACGCTGGGCGATATTGCCCCCGCGTCGCTCTTCAGCATGCCGGCGTATTCCCTGTATCTCGATTCCATGGTCAGTGAGTTCAATAAATGGGATATTTCGCTGGAGTTCTGCCGTTTGACGCCCGACCAGCGGGTGCCGGACCGGATTTCGCCGAAATACTGCGACGGGGTCATATTGTTCCAGGAGCTGCGCGACCGTAAATTCATGAAGTACCTTTATGAGCGGCTTGAGGACTTGCCGGTGGTGTGGTCCTTCAGCAATTCCTACGACCCCGACGCCAAGTTCGACAAGATCATCTACGACAACAATACCGTCGGCAAGATCGCGGTCGATTATTTTTTCGAAAGAGGGCACAAAAAGGTGCTGGCATTGACCAATACCTGCGAGCATCTCGCATACGCGGCACGTGTACGCGACTTTATTAAGTATGCCGGGCAATTGGGGCTCGAGGCGGATACCATACAATCCCTGCCGGAAAAAGAATACCCCAATCCTGTCCGGGCCAGGCATGTGGCGAAGGAACTGCTGGAAAATCCGAAATACCGGGATGTAACCGGATTGTTTTTTGCCTCGGACAGCGTGATGACCGGTGTGATGATCGAGTACCGGGCCATGGGCGGGGATTTCAGCAAATATCTCCTGCTGGGCTGCAACGCCAACTTGCAGATGCTCGACTTTTTTGAAAACATCCCCGCCAGTATCGACATCAAGCTGGCGGGAGTCGGGCGCCATACCGCGGACCGGCTGCTGAAGAAGATCAACAGCAACAACACGCTGCCGCGCGCAAACTTGATCCTGACCCCGGATATTGTGAATTTAACCCATGAATATTGAATATAAGGAGAGATAAGAAATGGGAAAACATCTTAATGAAATGAAATCACGTTTTACGCTTATCGAGTTATTGGTAGTGATTGCGATTATCGCGATCCTGGCGGCGCTGCTGCTGCCGGCTTTGAACAAGGCACGGGAATCGGCGCGGAGCATTTATTGCACGAACAACATGAAAAGCATGGGGACCGGGGTACAGTTCTATATCGACGCCTACAACGATCATATCCTGGGGCATTACGGGATCACGAACAGTTGGATTTCCTACCCGACGGTGATTATGGAGGACATGTTGAAGATGAACCTGGGAAATGAAAAGAATAATATTTTCAGCTGCCCCTCCGATCCTTACCCGGTCACCGTCAAAAAATGGGGCACTTACAGGCGCTCCTATGGATATAACGCCACCATCTATGCGTTGGCAAAGGGTGGAGTAGGGACCGACCAGGTGGGCGGCAGCCGCGGGTTCAACCCCACCGAGGGCTATATCTCCGGGGCCAAGATCAGCAACGTGAAGTCTCCTTCCTGGCTGTTTGTCCTGGGCGAGATGTGGGGCGGGCGCTGTATCCAGGTCACCAACAACTACAACGTCACGGTTGACCGGCAGCTTTACTTCGAAGGAAACACGACCAAGCCGCATGCCATGCACAATCATACGGCAGGATATCTCTTCCTCGACGGGCATGTGGAGAAATTACGTCCGCAAACCACCGATATCCCCGGAGCAAACCGCTGGAAAGATTCCAACATGCAATAACCCGGACAGCCGATATTCATGAAGTACGCAATCCTCATCTCAATCATCCTGCTGGCGTTGCTGACCGCGCTGATGTACTTCCTGTCGGAAGAAAAAAGCGACCGGGTGATGATCTCCTGGAAGACGGACCCGAGCGAAAGCCGTTTCCGCCAGGCGGATCTCTTCCTGGAATGGCAGCGGAAAAACGGGCACGTCGACCAGGACGGCAATCCGGCCTGCGAGGTGTCGGTGGACAACGCCAGCAATCAGTCGAGCCTGATCCAGGCGGTTTCCGGCATGGGCGGGGATATCATCGACGCGCTGGTTTTGCAATACCAGCCGATGGGGTTGTGCGAGGATATAACCGAGGCGGCGCGGAAGGGTGGATTCACGCTCGGAGATTCGTATCCCTCCTTCGCGGCGATCATGGCGGTGGACGGGCGTCAGTACGCGGCCAGCGCGAATGCGTTCTGCCGCAATCTCTGGTCGAATGTCGATACTTTTGAAAAATATGGCATGCAGCCCCCGCCGGAAGAATGGACGCCCGAGGAATTCGAGCGTATCGGGCGGGAATTCGTCAAGCGCGCCAATGAAGGGAAAACCAAGCAGGATGTGTTCTTCATCCAGCCGTTGATCTCCGAGGGGTATCACTTCGCGGTGTCCTTCGCGCGCTCGCTGGGCGTGGATCTGTACAATGAAACGTTGACCGCGCCGCAGCTGGATCACGAGGCGTTCGTGAAACTGTACGAATATTTGTACAAATGGACCTACGTGGATCACCTCTGCCCGACGCCCAGCGAGGCAAACGCCGTCAGCGGCAACGCGTCGCTTGGCTGGGTCAGCTTCGCGCAGTTCGTCGAGGGCAAATACGCCATGTTGACCACCATCCGCTCCCAGGTCATGACGATGCGCAAATCAAACTTGAAAACCCGGATTTCCACCTCGCAAGTGCCGATGTACGAATTCAAAAACATGCCGATTTCGGTGCGCTCGCTGATCTGCTACAAGGGGAGTAAACACAAGGACGAAGTAATGCTCTTTTTTGCCTTCATGGCGGGCAGGGAGTACAACGACGACATCATCGCCAGCGGCGACGGCTTGCCGCCCAATCCCCAATACGCCCTGAACAACCCCGCTTTCCTGGCGCCGCCGGAATATCCGAACGAGGGCAACCTGCACGCCAATGAGCTGAAATGGGCGCTCAGCATCGGTTACGCCATGCCCTACAGCCCGTATTACCCGCCCGAGGGCGGCATTCACCTGATGGGTGCGCTCGAGCGCTACAGCGCGGGGCGGATGACCGCCGCCGAAGCGGCCGCCTACGGCAATCTGCGCTACCGCGAGGGCATCGAATGGACCATCGCCCGCAACGCCAAGCTGCGCGCTCAGTACGAGAAGGACTGCGAGACCCAGCGGAAGATCGACGAATACAAGAAAACCGGGCGCAAAATCCCGGCAAGCTGGATCAGAAACAGTTTCTACCAGGCGTATTACGCTCAAAAAGGGATGCTCGAGGAATAATGAAAATAAACTGGAAACAGGAAGTGAAATCCATTTTGACAGGCGGCATGTTCATCCTGCCGAACCTGGCGGGTTTCCTGGCGTTCGCCCTGATCCCGCTGGTGATCAGTCTGGTGATGGCGTTCACGGACTGGAACCTGCAAATGCACAATGTATTTCAGGACAACCCGGTTTCGTTTGTCGGGCTGGATAATTTCATCCGGTTGTTCAAGGAACACGACTTCGCAACATTTCTCGGCAATACGCTGTTCCTGATGCTGGGAATTCCGTTCGGCGTGGCGGGGAGCCTGGGGGCGGCGCTGCTGCTCAATTGCGATTTTAAACAGGTCAACCGCCGGGCGCTTGGCATCCTGATCACGACGCTGGTACTGACCATCGGCTGCGCGGCGCTGGTGCTGGCGGGCATGGGCGGCTCGGCGCTGACCGTGCTGATCATCTCGTTGTTCGGGGCGATCCTGGTCAGCGGCACGACCGGTGGGCAAACCGTGTACCGGACGCTGTTTTATTTCCCGAGTTTCACCTCGGGCGTGGCCACGTTTATCCTGTGGAAAAAGATGTACAATTCGGAAACCGGCCCGATAAATACGTTCATCCAGCCGATCCTCGACGCCCTGACGCCGCTGGCGCGGCACGTGTCGGCGACCGGGGCGGAGCTCTGCGCCGGGGTCTGTTGCGCGGTGTTTTTCGTTTGCTACGCGCTGTGCATCCGTCGCATGGTGCGGAGGTGGCGCGACGGCGACACGGGGAGCACCAGTTACTGGGTGGGCTTTGTGGTCCTGTCGATCCCGGTGTTCTGTCTGCAATTCTGGAGCCCGGTGAAATGGAGCGCGGCGGTTTATCCGTATGTCCTGGGGGCGGCGTTCATGGTCATGGCGGGCGTGCAAATCAAGGGGCGGCTGTACCGCTGCATATCGGACTATGCGCTGTCGGACGCGGTCATCATCAACGGTGTGTTCATGATCGGTTTGTTCACGCTGATCGGCTTGTGCAATGTTTTCACGGACCTGCCGGCCGACGCGGCGGCGGGCTTCAAGGCCCCGAAATGGCTGAGCGATTATTACTGGGCCAAGCCTGCGCTGATCTTGATGGGGCTGTGGGGCTCGCTGGGCTCGAACAATATGCTGATGTACCTGGCGGGGCTGTCGGGCGTGTCCCGGGAGCTGTACGAAGCGGCGGAAATGGACGGCGCCACCGCGTGGCAGAAGTTCTGGCACGTGACCTGGCCGCAGCTGTCGAATATCACCTTTTTCATCCTGATCATGTCGGTGATGGGCGGGCTGCAGGGGGGCTTCGAGACGGCGCGGGTGATGACCGGGGGCGGCCCCGCCGGGAGCACGACCACGCTGGCGTATTACATTTACACGGAGGGCTTCGGCACGGGCAACCTCGGGTATGCCTCGGCGGTGTCGTGGACCCTGTTTGCCATGGTGTTTCTCGTCACCATTTTCAACTGGAAATTCGGCAACCGCTATATGAATGACTGAGGAGGGGCCATGAACAGGAGCATAAAAGTTTTCGCCATTCATCTGTCGCTTGCCGCGCTGGCCGTGATGCTGGTGCTGCCGTTTACCTGGATGATCCTGGCCAGCCTCAAGCAGTTGCACGAGGTCGGTTCGGAATCGTGGTTTCCGGAGGTGTTCCGGTGGAGCAATTACCGCGAAGTGTTTGAAATGCGCGGCATCAGTTTCGGCAGGTGGTATTACAATAGTATTTTCGTGGCGCTGTGGGTGACGTTTTTGCAGGTTTTCACCAGCAGTCTGGCGGCGTTCGGGTTTTCGCGGGTCAAATGGCGCGGGCGCGACGCCTGTTTCCTGCTGTACCTCGCGACAATGATGCTGCCGGGGCTGGTCATGATGATCCCGAACTACCAGAACATGATTCACTTCTGCCTGGTGGACAGTTTCGCGGGGCTGATCGTGCCGGCGGCGTTTTCGACCTTCGGCACGTTCCTGATGCGGCAATTCATGATGGGGATTCCGTCGTCGCTGGACGAAGCCGCAGAAATCGATGGAGCAAGTAAATTCCAGCTTTACTGGCACATCATTTTGCCGCTGGCGCGCCCGGCGGTGATTACACTGACGATCTTCACCTTTATCGGCAACTACAACAGCATGTTCTGGCCGCTGGTCATGATGAAGACCCCGGCGAAATATACGCTGCCGATCGGCATGATGGCGTTTGACAGCGCCCAGGGGCAGCAGACCAATCTGCTGATGGCCGCCGTGGCCATGAGCGTGGTCCCGATGATCATCATCTTCGTCACCATGCAGAAATACCTGGTGAAGGGGATCATGATGGGCGGAGTGAAAGGATAATAAATCAACCACAATGGAGGATATGAAATGAAAAAGACACTTACAATGATGTTATTGGCGGCTCTGGCCGTCTGTGCCCTGAACGCTCAGGAAGGAGAGAAAAAACTGCCGGTATTCAACGGGTTGACTCACGCCTGGAATTTCTCGGAAGACAAGGATGGCAAGATTGTGGACACGGTCGGAACCGCCGAAAAACCGGGTATCGACCTGACGATCTCCGGCGAACCCGCCATCGTCGACGGTGTTTTCGGCAAGGCGGCGAAACTGGAAGGCACCGGCGACTCCTTCAGTTTCCCCAAAGAGTTGACCTTTGAGTTGGGCGACCGTTACACGATTGTCATGATTGTCCGTTTCGATAAAAACCAGAGTGCTCCGCTTTTTACGACCGGCAAGGACCATGTCCGGTACTACAGCATTATCCCGTTTGACGGTGAAAATGGCAACAAAATATCGGCTTTTGCCAGTGTCGGCGGCCACGCCAAACAGAGCGGCGAAGAAAAGGAAGTGGACCTGAAAATCGGCGAATGGAACTCCATTGTCATCTCCGCGACAAGGCATTCGGGGCACATGAAAATAAACATGTATGTGAATGGCGTCAAGATCATGGATCTCGCGTATGTCCGCAGTCCCGGCAGCCTGGGCGGCGATATCCGTTACGGCGTGTTCGGCGGTACTGCCGGGCGCAACGCGAAATCGCTGGCGGCGACGTTCGATGAAATCCAGATTTACAACGCTCCGCTGGGCGACCGCGAGGTAAAGCAGATTCACGACAGCCTTGCCGCCGCTAAATAAGCACAAAAACGAACGACTGGAAGGAGAATCTTATGAAGTACTGTTTATGGGCCATTATTTTTCTGTTGGTCAATGCGGCAATGGCCCTTCCGGCTGCCCGGACCCAATTGAAACAGGGCAAGGGGTTTCAGGATGCCCCCTGTTATCAGCCGGAACTTGGACAGGTAGTCATATTTCAACTTTCGGTCGAACAATCCGACAAACCGCAGTATCTCCATATCCGTTATTCGGGAGAACAAAGGCCAAAGAAGGGCGAAGAACTGTTCTTCACAATCAAGGTGAATGGAGAAGCGCTGATCGCTCATGTGGTCAACCACAGCTATCCGCTGCATTTCTGGGATATGCGCTATGCGATTCCGACTGAATTGACCAAAGGGAAAAAAGAAGTCACCGTCATCCTGGAGCCATGCGACGTCAAGCGCGGCCGGGTTGCGGAAATTTACGATATTGCCGTATTACCACGGAAAACCACCGAGGGCGACTTCGAAAACTGGTCCAGTTATCAGGGCCTGACGCAAGACCATATCCTGCAGGGCGGTAAAACGATGATCTATACGGAACCGGCCGGTTGGGATGTCACCGGTTTCCACACCGCCCGGGAACGGGGCTTGAATGCCAATCGATTTTACGGCTTGGAAATCACCGGGGAACTTTCCGGT
The DNA here is from genome assembly GCA_040394635.1 of Victivallis vadensis. Taxonomy (GTDB): domain Bacteria; phylum Verrucomicrobiota; class Lentisphaeria; order Victivallales; family Victivallaceae; genus UBA5239. The sequence goes on from JBEBRW010000026.1 coordinate 50,475, forward strand.
AGCGACAGCGCCACGTTGCGTTTTCAGCTTTTCACGGATGTTCCGCAGGGAGAGTTGTCATTGACCTTGAATGGGCGTGGCGAAAAGAAATTTCTGGTCCCGTTCAAAGAATTCACCACCCCCATCGCCCATACCGGGGCTGTTTCCAACGTCCGCTCGATCCACTGCGCCCTTTCCGACGGCGCCGAGTTGAAATTGAAAAAAGTTCGTCTATTGAAAGGACTTTCATTTACCGCGGACTCGTCGCGCTATTCATTGGCGGAAAACGAAAAAGCTGTTTACCCGATCACCGTCACCAATACCGAGGAAACGGCACAGACGATTTCGATTTATCCGGTTCGTTATGGCTGGGAATATATGACCAGTACTCTTTCCGCCGACAACGTTTTCCTGCAGCCGGGAGAGTCCAAAACGGTCAACCTGACGGTGACGATTCCGGAACAGATTCCTCTTGCCGGACGGGAAAAACAGTTGATCCGCCTGGTTCCCGGCGCCAATAGCGCCGCTGCCCGGGAACTCACCTTCGAAACCGTGAAGCGGCTCCCTCATCCATACCTGATCCATACCAAAGAAAAATGGCTGGAAATCCGGGAAAACACCCAGAAAATCGACTGGATGAAAACCGCCCGGCAGGGCTATATCCAACGGGCACAAAACTGGAATGTACCCACGGTGCATCCGACCCGCGGCGGGTTTTCGCTTTTCAGCACCCGCGAAGAGTGGAACCTGATGGATACGGCCATTGCTTATCAGTTGACCGAAAAAGATATGTATGCCAAAAAAGTCCGCCAGTTCCTGCTGGCTCACTCAAATCCGAAAACCGGTTGGCTGATGACCCGCAAAGCCAGCGATCAGGCCAGCGTTCAGGAAGGACATTATTTTCAACATTTGGCACAAGCCTATGACCTGACGGCCGAATCTCCGGTATATTCATTGGACGACCGCCGCGAGATCGAGAATATGTTTCATGAATTCGCCCGGGAAATGTCGGAATTTGCCGCACCCGGCGGGGCGAATTGGGCGGTATCGAGTTTGACCGGAGCGTTTTTCGCGGCCCTGGCTACGCAAGATTTGGCATTGGCCGAAAAACTGGTGTATGCTCCGTCAATGCTGATGGATAAATTCCGGGCTTATACGATGTCCGACGGCTGGTGGTATGAGTGCTCGATCTCCTACAACGTATGGTGTACGGAGGAGTACATCCAGGTCGGGCTGGCCCTGCGGCCTTTCGGATATTCGATCTTGACCGAACAATTTCCGGTGAATTATCTGCAGGTGCCGGATTTCGCTACCGCCGGCGATCCGGCGAAGGAAAAGGAAGACAGCCGGAAGCTTCATCACGGCCACAGTTTCCGGATTCGCGGCGGCATCCAGAAACCTTATATCACCATTCGGGATATGTCGGAAGGTATGCTGAAGTGCCTCGATTATCGCGGCTGGATGTTCGGCATCAATGATACGACGGAAAAATTTGTCGCGGGACAGGTCATGGAGTTGATCTACTATGCGTTCCGCGAACCGCGGGCCGTACCTTTCATCAAAATGCAGCCCAGCCGGAGCAACATCATTTACGGCGTGCCGGATTTGCCGGAGGTGAATGTCGAGGTTGGTAACGAATCTTACTTCAGCGATAATTTCGGCACCATTGTATTGCGCAGTCAGAATCCGAAAAACAACGAACCGCGCGAACGGATTCAGGCCGTATTGAAGTACGGAACCCATGGCGGCTACCATGGTCACTTCGACCGTACGGCGCTGCTGTCGCTGATGCGCTACGGCAGGAGTTTCTACAATCCGGAAATGATCTGGTTCGGATATCATTCCATTTTTTATAATTTCTATGTGCAGAGTTCCATTTCCAAAAATATGGTCACGGTAGACTCCAAACAACAGGCCGCCGAGGACAATCGCCGGTTGCTGTTTTCGACCGGCAAGCATCTTCAGGCCGGTTGTGTGGAAAGCCTTGCAGAATGGAATTATCCGGCGTGGGGCGGTCTGCGTCACAGCATGGGGGGATTCAATCGCGACGTCAAGGCAAAATCGGAACATGAAAACCGCCATATCGCCGTGCCGGAAAAAGACCAGCCGCAGTTCGGTCATCTGACCGGCTTCACCGAACCGATTCTACAGCGCCGGTTGATGGCGGTCACGGATGACTACATCGTTATCGCCGACTACGCCAAAGGCGAAAAGGAACACAACTACGACCAGCTTTTTCAAATCAAAGGACTGCGGAAAACTTCGGCCGCCCCGGTCAAGCATTGGGAACAACTGGACTCCGATCCTTTGAAGTCCGCCCAGGTCATCACCAATTTGGACGTCTATGAACCGGCAGGAACTTTCAAGGCGGAATTTGAAACCATATTCGGACCCGGAGCCGACAATCGCGGCGGAAATATCGCAGGCGAAAACGGCGTCCTGAAAATGAATGTATTTAATGCGTGGCCGAACCAGCAGCGTACCGTTTTTGCCGGTTTCGCGCCGGAGCGCCTGAACGTCGAGCGCCGCTTCTCCTGGAGCATCAAGTGCGACAACCGGGAAGTTGATGCCGGTTCGCTCGGAACGTGGGTCATCGGCCGCCGCGATTTCAAGGTCGATTTGAAAAGCGTCAAAACTCTGACGCTCTCCACGGTCCTGCAAGGCCGGGAACGCGGTACGCTGCTGACCTTATTCTGGGGCGATGTGGCGATCAGAACCGCCGATGGCAAAACGATTCCTGTTTCGTCCTTGAAACCGGTAAAGAACAATGTATTGGACCACAAGAACGGTGCGGATAAAGATTTTGAAAACGGCCCTATAGCGATCAGCGGCCGGATTATCCGCGACGGTCTTTCCGCCGAGCCGGAGAAAACCGGCGATACCGCCGCTCAATATACGTTTGATCTCACCGGTCTGAATGCCGTGGAACTGACCGGCTGCGTCGGCGGTGATTTTCCGGTGGGCGATGAATCGCAGCGCCGCCGGGTATTCGGCATCCGCCACACCGGCAAAGACGCCCGGTTCCTGACCGTGATCGAGCCTTTTGAAAAAGATGGCGTCATCGAATCCGTCAGCGCAAACAGCGCCGACAGTGTGACCGTGATGCTGAAAGACGGGCGCAAACACCAGTTCAAAATTACCGGATTGGGAGATGATGGGAAAGCTGTTTCCATCACCATGGAAGAATACCAAAACGATCAGTTGATCTTTACCGAACAGGCGAAATAAATATGGAAAAATGTTGTCACTTTTTTGATCTTGCAAAAGTGAGATTGAACGCAGGACCATTGTTTGACCGTCAGGAAATCAACCGGAAATATCTGCTGGAAATGTTATCCCCGGACAGTTTGCTGGTGCCGTTTTTCCGGCAGGCCGGATTGAAGGAAAAAGCCGCCGGTTACGGAGGTTGGGAAAAGCGGGATATTTTCGGTCATTCTTTGGGCCATTATATGTCGGCCCTGGCTCTGCTTTTCAGCTCCACCGGAGATATCCGGGCGAAGGAGAAATTGGAATATATCGTCGATGAACTGGCAAAATGTCAGGATGCCGATGGCTATGTCGGCAGTGTCCCGAAATCGTTGTGGCAGTCGATCCGCGAAGGGCGGCTTGAAGTGGAACCGTTTGGTTTAAATAAAGTATGGGTTCCGTTTTACACGCTTCACAAACTGTTTGCCGGTCTCCGGGATGGGTTTCGTTATACCGGAAACGTAAAAGCGCTGGATATGGAACGTCGGCTGGCGGATTATATTCTCAATACTTTGTCCGGTTTAAATGATGAGCGGATACAGGAAATGCTGGGCGCCGAATACGGCGGTATGAACGAGGTGCTGGCGGATCTTTCGGCAGACACCGGCGATCAACGTTACCTCGAAGCGGCACAGAAATATTTTTATCAGAACAGCTCGATGAATCCGCTTCTGCGGCAAGTGGACGACATGGACGGGAAACACGGCAATACGCTGATCCCAAAAGTAATCGGGCTTGCCCGCCAGGCAGAACTTACCGGCAATGAACGCTATCTGCAAGCCGCGGAATTTTTCTGGGACCGGGTGGTGAATTTCCGCAGTTACGCCAATGGCGGCCATGGCGACAGCGAACACTTTTTTCCGTTAGACCGCTGGGAACATCATTTGTCCACCCACACTACGGAAACCTGTAATTCTTACAACATGCAGAAACTTTCGAAGATTTTGTTTGAATATAACTGCAATGCGAAAATCATCGACTTCACGGAACGCGCCCTGATCAACCACATCTGCGCCAATATCGGCCGCAAGCCCGGCGAATTCGGTTACTTTGTTTCCATGGCCGGAGTATCGTTGAAGGTGTTTTCGACTCCGTTCGATTCCTGGTGGTGCTGTGTCGGAACCGGGCTGGAAAATCCGACCCGTTACGGGGAACTGCTTTTCGCCTATGACGACCGGGGAATTATCGTCAACAGCTTTTTCGGGGCCAGTCTGAATGCGGAAAAAGAGTTTGGGGTCCGGCTGAACATGGAATCGGGTTTTCCGCTATCCGACCGAGTCCGGTTGATAATTCAGGCCCAAGCTCCGCAACGGTTTGCTTTGCGGCTTCGCAAACCGGGCTGGACGGATGCTGTCGGGATTTCATTGAACGGCAAGGAAATTACTCCGTGCATTAATGATTCCGGCTACTGGGAAATCGAGCATTTGTGGAATGACGGCGACGAATTGAATATTGTTTTTGACATGCATATTACAACCGAGAACCTTGGCGGAAATCTCAATAAACACGCTATTTTTTATGGTCCTTTGCTTTTGTCGGCGGTATTACCCTCAAACGATGATCCGGAGGACGACGCGAAGAAGCGTTTCGAAGATCATTTGAAAGCCCGGGGACGGACGAAGGAAAGACCTCCAGTATTGGTATTGCCGGAAACGGATTCCATCGCCGGACATTTGTGCGCAACAGAAAAATTCGGTGAATTTCAAACGAACGGGCTGTTGAAAGAACAGGATTTGCACCTGGTTCCTCTGATGAATGTTTATGAGGAACATTATGCCTTGTACCTGGATCGTTTCACTCCGGAACAATACCGGAAAGTGGTGGAAGAAATGGAAGCGCAAAGGATTGAAAACGAAGAGAAAGCTTCCAGAGTCGTTGACCGGGTGCAGCCGGGTTATCAGCAATCCGAAATCGAACATCAATATTATGGCGAAAAAAGCCGGACCCACGATTTTTTTGAATGGAAATACCGGCGATGCGAGCCGGGCGGGTTTTTCGAATATACGCTGGATTGCACTCCAGGTCAACCCCTGTCACTGGAATTGCTGGTCAAGAAGACATTTTCCGATTCTCTCTGGCTGGTTACGGCAAATGACGTTCCATTAGAGTTATCCGGTTCGCACGCACCTGATGACGAGTGGAAGTGGCTCGTTTACAAACTTTCGTCTGGCCAGAAGAAGGCACGCATACGGTTCACTCCCGTAAGCAATCATGTCATCTGCGTATTTGATATGTTCTTATATAAAATATTTTGAGGAAAAGAATGAAAAGAATCTTAATTTATCTGACTGTTGTTCTGTCATTGACCGCTTTGGGCAAAGATGTTTTTGTTCATCCGGGCGCATCGTTGACCAGAGAAGATCTCGATTTTGTCAAAGCGAATCTCCACCGCGAACCGTGGAAAAGCGGTTATCAACTGCTGAAAAATGATTATCACTCTCAGTTGGACTATAAAATGCGAGGGCCCTTCGAGGAAATCGCCCGGTTCCCCAGCAAAAATATCAATCTGCGGCCATGGAGGGACGATATGATTGCCGTATATAATCTGGCGCGAATGTGGTATTTCACCGGAGATGAAGCGTATGCCCGGAAAGGGCGCGATATTATTATTGCCTGGGCTGAAACACAGAAGAAATTCGACGGCTGGGAATCCATGCTTGACCTGGGCGATTACGTGCATCGCTTTGCCGGCGGAGCCGATATCCTCCGCGGTACCTGGTCCGGCTGGACCGATGAAGATACCCGCAAGGTATCGAAGCTTTTCAACGACGTCTACTGGCCGGCCACGAATTTGTCGCAAAAGTGGATCGGCCCAGCCAATAAAGGCACGCTGGCGATTGCCGCCGGTATCGGCATGGCGGTTTTCATGGATGACCGCGAGAAGTTTGAGTATTGCATGGATTTGTTGCTTTCGCATGGGCCAAGTGCGCTGCCGAATACGGTTTCGACCGGTCAGATCGGTGAATCGGGGCGTGACCTTGGGCACAATTACGGGCAATGGGTTTCCATGGCTTACGCCGCTGAAGTCGCGTGGAAGCAGGGTTATGATGTTTACAGTTACCTCGATAACCGCCTGCTGGCCGTTGGCGAATATTATTCGCGTCACGCCCAGGGATATGAGATCCCGTTTATCACATACGGTACGACCGATTTCTGGTATCATGTTCCGGCCAAATCGGGCTGGAACCTCGGCCGCCGCGGCATGAATATGCTCATTACCGCCTATCAGTTCCGCAAGGGAATCCAAACCCCTTGTCTGGACCTCAGCCGATTGCGGGCCCCGATTGATGCGGAAGCGTTCTGCCATTACCTGCCTCAGGACAAGTCGACCGCAAAACCGGCAACGTTTAATTTTCCGGAGACTAAATCCGTATCTGAAGGCTTGAAAACCAAGGACATCGGTAACAGTACTCCATCCGGTAAGGCTGTTTACTCCAATGGCGTCTGGACGCTCACCGGCGGCGGCGAGGAAATCTGGCGTCATGGCAACAAACAGGGCGGCGACAGCTTTTTTTATGCATTCAAAGAAGCGGAAGGCGACTGTACCATCATTGCCCGGGTAGACTCGATCGAAGGTCCGCGCGGCAACGGCAAAGCCGCCGTGATGTACCGTCAGGAACTTTCCCCGGACAGTCGCAAAGCCTGGATTGCTGCCATACCGGATAAAAACGTGGAATACTTCATGAGTGGCTGGACCACTATTCGCGGCAATTGGGAGAAAGGAGCCCGTCCCTTTTCTGATAATTTCCCGGTCTGGCTGAAAATCGACCGGATCGGCAAAATGCTGTATCAATACTGGTCGCCGGATGGTACCAGCTGGAGTTGCATCAGTGCCGGATATTTTGAAAAACTCGAAGACAAAGGTTACTTGGGATTGGCGGTTTGTTCTTTGCAGAATGGAACCCCGATCAAGGTGAATTTTTCCAATGTGTCCATAACCGGAGGCGATGGAAAGGCACCTCATTCCATTCCCGCCGCCCCTTTGAAAATCCTGGCCAATGGTGCTGATCATGAGGTTCAACTCCGCTGGTCACAGTCCGCCGGGGCAACCAAATATCAGATCAAACGCGCCATGCAAGCCGATGGCCCTTATGAAATTATCGGCTCCACGCAGTACTCCTTTTATTTTGATGCCACCGCTGAAAACGGCCGCACCTATTATTACAAAGTAAGCGCGCTGAATGGCCCGGATTCAACTTCCGTCTTCGCCGCGCCGCAACGGAAGCTGGTTAACATCACCGGCAAAGGAATTTCCCGAGCCAGCCGGAACAGTGACGATGGCCTGGAGGGGGCCAACAAAGCCTTTGATCAAAGTTTTGATACTTTCTGGAGCTCCTCACAGAAAAAATCGATCTCCAATATCCGCTACGACGTCGGCCCGGAAAATGCCGGCAAAGAAGTGATTGCCTACGCACTGGCTGTTCCCTATAAGGAACAGCAAACGGATCCGGCCGACTGGGATTTCGAAGGCTCTCATGACGGAGAAAAATGGATTGTACTCGATTCACAAAAAGATTACAAATTTGTGCAGCGCGCCATGCCATACACCTTCCACTTGAAGCAACCCGCTAAATACCGCCATTATCGCCTGAAAATAACGAAAAATCAAGGTGAAGGCGTAAACCTCGCAGAACTGATGATTTTGGCAGTTCCGGAGGCGTCGTGACAATGACAGCAATTCCGGCTAGCTTCAAAGTCCCAGTTTTATTTTGCTGAAATTTGCGTATTTCTCAAAGAGTCCGCATTGGTACGGATAAGTACATATTGCGGATATGCGTATAGATGGCAAATAAATAATCTGCCAGACTAAATAAAATAAACTTGCGGTCCACATGAGTGATCAGAGGGATTGGAGAATTGCTTGGGCGTCTTGTTGGTCGATTGGGCTGTTGATTTTTTGAGCATTTTGGATGATCAGTTCGAGGAGGGTGCGGATGATTGGTTTGGTTTCGGCGTCGGCCTTGCCGTCGAGGGGGATCGCGGTCCAGGCGGTGGCGATGGCTTTTTTGTGGTCGCCGGATTTTTCGTAGGATTGGGCGAGTTTCAGGACGGTTTGCTGCATTTCATGGGGTTTTAGTTTGGTCAGCAGGAGCTCCTGGTATTGGCGGCGGGCGGTGTCGTCGTTGCCGGCGGCGGTCAGGGTGTCGGCGTAGAGCATTTTGACCTTGAAGTACTCGTAGATCGGTTTCTGATTGAGCAGGGTTTCACAGTGTTTGCGGGCCTCGGCGTGGTTGTCGCGGGCGGCTTCGAGGATGGCGATCTGATAGTAGAGTTCACAGATGTCGGGGGTATTCACGAACGGGCGGCGGTAGCGTTCGAGGAATTTCAGTTTCAGTTCGGTGGCGTTGAAATATTTGAGGATGGCAGCCAGGTCGGCGGGTTCAAAACTGCGGCGCATCAGCAATTTTTCGTAGAGTTTGTCGCGTTTCGTGAGGTCGGGAATATGTTCGCCGGACTGGATGACCAATGCCACGGTTTCAGCGTGTTCGAGATGGTTGGTGAGTGCCCAGACGGCGAGTTGCTGAAATTCATTCTCTTTGGACAATAATTTCAGGAGGCGTTTGGCGTATTCGAAGCTGTCGGGGTCTTCGGGGAATTTCTCGAGGATCTGGTTGCAATAGATTATTTCTTCTTGAGGTGATTTGCCGTTCAGGCAGGCGATAGCCAGTTGCAGGGTGGTTTTCTGTTGGGCGTCGGTCAGGATTTTTTTCGGCATGATATCTTTGAGCTGTTTCAGGGCATCTTCGTGTTTGTTGAGGCTGATGTAGGATTGAGCAATCAGCAGGGCGTTGTCGGGCTGAAACGGTTGAGCCTGCAGCAGGTCGAGGCATTGTTGGAAATTTTTGGCGTTATAATAGGACTGGGCGGCGGTTAAAATGGCGCGTTCTTTTTTGGCAGGATCTTTGGTCTGGGCACTGAATTTGAGGAAGTAATCGGCGGCCTCGCCGTAGCTGCCGCTGTCGAGCAACAGCGCGGCGCATTCGGAATACGCGGAACCGGCGTCCTGATGGTCGGCCTGGTATTTGAGGTAGTGTTGAAGCAGGAGCAGCGCTTCCTTTTTCTTGCCGCCGGCGAGGAAGGTGCGGGCGATATTCAGGACCAGCGGCGCGTCGTTGGCCGCGAGCTCCTGATTACAGGCGATTTCGACGGCTTTTTCGCTGTTGCCGAGCCCCGCGAGCGCGGCGGCGTAGCGTATCTGCATGACGGAGGTGTTCTGATTCTCAGTGGCCAGAATCACGTCCTGATAACGGCGTTGTTTAAGCATTTCATCGATCATGGCCGCATCCATGTTGCGGCGCGGGTTGATTCGGGCAGGCATTTTCAGCTGAAAACCGAGCAGTTTCAGAGCTTCGGCGCAGTAGTGAATCTGGTCGCTTAACGTCTGGAACTGCGGGTCCGATGACGGCAGGTTGTTGAGCGAGCGGACATAGAAAACGGCGGCCTGCGAAAACGCGTCTTTTTTGTCGCGTTCGCTGTTGGCGCGGAGGCCGAGTCCCATGTATTGGTCGCCCGCCAGAATCATGAGACGCACGGCCCCCTCCGGCAGTTTTTTGCTCCGGTTTTTCTCCGCCGGATAATAAAACTGCAGCGTACGGATGATCTGCTTCAAAGGCTCATTGTATTCGCCGTTCAAATTATGATTGCGGATCTGGAGCAGGATGATTTTTAAGGCGGTATTCGGATCGCCGTTGTCGCTGGCCTGACCGAGCAACTTGGCGGCGGCCGCGCTCAATTCCTGATATTCGATAATGCCGCGGTCCTTCCAGTCCGCCGCGCGCCGGATCAGCAGTGTCGAGTGGTTCAGCAGATCGGCAGTAAGCCAGTTCGGATGCGCGGCGATTTCCTTGGCCATTTTGACCTGCTGGGCGATCAGATTCGGGTTGTTGCCGATGATGTATTCCTGCATGGCGGCGGCCTTGGTTTTGTCGGCGGCGGAGAGATTTTTCAGGTTTTCTTCGGACAGCAGTTTTTCCAGAATTTTGCGGCTGTCGTCCCATTTGCCCTGCATGAAGAATTCCTCGGCGGTTTTCAGGTCGTTGCCGCAGAGGAAAAATGGAGAGAGAAGAAGCAGTAGAAAGAAGGGATTTCGCCTTGCAGGCGACCAGCGGTCCGCCGCTGGACCGCGTCCGGGCAAGCGCCCGGTGGCGAGTGACTTTATTTTTTTCATTTGCACCACACGGAGATGTCGTTGATTTCGTAGGAGACGGTTTCGAGGTCTTTTTCGATCATGTAACCGGGTTCGAGAATGCGGATATTTTTCCAGTATGGATTGATGTTTTTGAGCGGCAGAACCAGTCTTTGCCAGCTTTCCGGCCGGACAATCGTGGAGTAGCATTGTCCGTCCAGCACGAACCGGAACGGCACGCTGGCACCGGCGGTCTTTTTCTTGCCGGTGGTCCGCAGGTAAACCAGCATGGTCAGGTATTGCGGATCGCCCTTGGCGGCACCGCAGGGCAGATACACGCTGTCGACGCGCCCCGCCGCATTGACATTGACGGTAAAGGTGGTCACGATGCTTTCTTTTTCCGCAGGTTGGATTTCGTTGGCGCCGTCCTTGCCTTTGGTCGCCGGAATATGGTTGAATTTGCTGTTGATACCAAACGTGGCGGCGAAGCCACGGGATTCGCGCAGACGCTGTTTTTTCAGCTTTTCTTCGTCTGCTTTCAGCATCATGTTTTTGATGGAATTGAAATCGAATTTCACCTCAGGGTTATAAGCCTTGCCGCTATGCTGGATTTGCGGCAATTTGGAATCCTGCCGGACCAGCCGGATGACGGTCAGTTCCGGGAAATTATCCGAATAGCGGAATATATTGTTTTCTATCGTTACTGATTTGACGGTCGCCGTGATCGGCGCGGCCAGCCCGCGAAACGGCGAGTTATCTGGAAGGAAGCCTTTTTCGATGATTACCTCCGTGGCACCGCTCCACGGCAGGATCGAAACGAGCTCCGTTTCCTCCGGAATCGGGAACCGTTTGCCGACCACGATCGTCGCCACGCCGGGCGCGTTATAACTCGCGGCGGCGCTGCAGTACAGCAACGGTTTTTCGCCCTGCTTCGGATAGACCTGCACCGGTAATTGATGCGGCTTGCCTTCGAATAATTTAGCCGCCTGGCGCAACGCCGCCACTGCCGGATACTCCACTTTGAAAACCGAGTCGAAAAAGCGCCCGCCGGTCATCATATCCTTGTACTTGACGCCCGAGCCGCCGCCGGAGAGCCAGTCGGTGATTTCGCGCCCGGTCTGCCGCAGGTAATGCACCTGAAATTCGTTGCCCATATACTCGCTGCCGGTACCGGACCATTCGGCCAGATAAATTTTTTCGCGGTTGTAGGATTCGACTTCCGCCAGGAGCTGTTTATTTTCCATATAACCGGATAACTCGGTCACCACCGCCTCGGCTTCGTTCGGGGCTTTTTCCTGAAAATAAGTTTGCAGTTCGGGCGGCAGTTCCTGCAAATTTTCCGCCAGCAGGTACATCGGCTTGCCGACCTTGCTGATCGAGCCGATTTCCACGGCGTCAAACGCCAGCGTGGCCTTGCCGTTGTTGCGGATCTGGCAGATATTGTTATAGGATTGCAGGACATCGCTTGGGATGATCACTTCAACCACCTGTTTCTCGCGGTGAATCAGTGAATTATAAAGGCGCTGTCCATTGATGATCGTTTCCAGTGATAACTTGTAGTCCGTCAGGTCTTCTTTTCGTCCGACCACCCCCAGCGTAATTCTCACATGACCCTTAAAATTGCGCGGCAATAAATCATCGAAAAACAGCGCCAGCCGCTGGTTTGGCTGCAGCGTCTGCGGCCATTGCGTAAGTTCCTTGATCGGTACCGTCGACCGCATGCTGGCGAACAAACTGAACTCATCCTTTTCCCATTCCGATTTGCTGGTCGCGGGCTTGCCGTTGAACTCACCTGCCTTGATCGGTTCCATGTCGGTGGCGCCGATGCCGAGGATCACCGCGGCCATCGGGTCCGCACCGCCCGGCAGGTACGAGATCAGATCGCCGCCGCCGATGTCATAACTGTCGGCGTCGATACCGTATCGCGTACTTTCACCGATGTTATAACTTGGCAGATAACGATAATACACTTGCAGCATCATGCTACATAAACTTGTACCGTATATCGATAAATCCTGCTTATCTTTGACTCTGAAACTTGTATCGCCACCGGGTAATTTCCAACTGCCGTCTGACTGTTGCGCGCCTAAAAGTTCACGTTTTAAATTAAAGTTCCAACTGTCCCAATTTTTACCGCGCCCGCGCTCGGCGTGAAACACCGCCTGGGTTTGGTAATACCACCGGTACAGCGGAAATCCGGCGCTGTGGGTCCACTGCGGGCGCGGCCCCTCTTCGAGGAGTTTTTCGGTACGCTTGGCCGGACTGCTTTTCCCTGAGCCCAGCAGGTGCAGACCGAGCAAACCCACCGCGTTCATATTTTCGTTATCCGGGAACCGTTTCATATTGATTCCCTGCGAAAATCCGCCTTTTTCCGCCTGGTGAATCTTGATCAGCGACTCCGCCGCCATCGCCAATGATTTATCGAACGAATCCAGCGTAATTCCCGAGTTTTTCGCCGCCGTCATTGCCTGAATGTGCCAGCCCAGCAGCGACAAATCGCAGATCGGCTCGCCGAGCACCGTCTCCCGCGCCAATGGTTTTTCCTTCTGCTCGGCAGTCAACGGCGCTTGCGGCGCATTATCGTAATTCGGGGCGAAACTGCCGAATTTATTCTGCCGCGAAATAATACTTTTCAGGCGTTTCTCCAACGCATTGCGCAAGCTCATGCTGCCGCTGATCGCGTAGCCTTCGGCCAATGCATAAGTCAGGATCGCGTGCCCGAAACCGCTCCCCGCATACTCGATATCGGGGATGTTCGACAGCTCGATCAGGAAGTCCGCCCCCTTGCGGATCGTCTCCCCGAATTCCTGCGACTGGAAATTCTCCCCGTGCGAGAAAAACGACAGCAGCGCCAGCGAGGTCAACGCCGCCGCATCGCCCGTCTTGAAACTCTCCTCGCTCCCCCAACTGCCGTTGTCATTCTGCACCTTCGCCAGGAAGTGCAACGCCTTCATCACTGCTGCCTCAGTATCATTGCCGCCGCCGTGCTGCTTCAGCAGCTTTTTCCGGCTCTCGCCGTTGCCGCGTTCTTTGAACGACGCCACCGTCTGCAGCCCGGCCGGCATCGCGCGCGGCGCCAGCCCCGATTTCACCGCATTGATGCCGTCAAACGTCTGGATATTGCGGCTGATGCGCTCGAGCTCCTGCCCGCGCTCGCTGACCGTCTGATTAGCAATGGTATCCATATTCATGGCCGACGGCGTCACCTCCCGCATCGCGCTCTGCAGCGCCTCCTGCTGTGACGGCAGCGCCGCGAGCTGGTCGATCCCGCCACCCCCGGCCTCTCCGTTGACGGTCTGCTGAGGCGGCATCACCTCCGGCTTCGGCGGCTCGAAATCACTGATATCCACGGCGATCTCAATCGGCGGATTCGCCGGCGGCGTCTCCTGCCGTACCAGAAAGAAGATCAGAAACACCAATAAATTCACCAACAAAGCCGCCAAAAGCTCTATCGGAATCTTCTTGATTTTCATTAAATTCTCTCTCCCGCAATAATCATATTTTTACTTTGCATTCTATATTCAATGCTCCATAAATTGCGGTGCTTTATTCCCGAAAGCATCCGTTTCTATAATCATATTTTTCCCGCTCCCGACCGATGAAGTCTAATGAATTAGTCTATTTATCCTATTGACTTAACGAAAGTTGCAAAAATAAATTCCTCTTTTTTATTTATTATATATTGACAAACGCCAAATTGCCAGTTATTATAATAAAAAACAAGCAAATTTGAGAGAGCGGGTTTTTTAGAGTAATAGTATAGAAATGATATTGCAGCGGTACGTGGCCGCTGTTGGTTGCCGTGTGGCGAAATAGAAAAAGGGAGTATCTGGTGCTGAAAACCGGGATATGGATGGTGTTGTTGTGCTTGGCGCTTGGCGCATTGGCACAGGACGATTGGGAGAAAGCGGCGGAACTGCGCCAGGCCGGCGAAGCCGCCAAAGCGGAAAAACTACTCAAAGACTACGAATCCCCGGCCGGATTCGAGAGCCTCAACAGCACGGACAAGATCCGTTTCCTGCGTGGATTGCTCGAGCTCGCGCACCTGAAAGCAATGCGGGACGACACCACTGGGGCGTTATCGTTACTCAACTGGGCCGAGTCACGCACCGACGACTACCAACGCTCGATCGCCTGCATCAAATATGGCGAAATCTTACTGGATATGGGGGAATTCGAGCGCGCCGGGGCCTACCTGAAAAACGCCGACGAGATCATCAACAAACGCGTCACCACCGCCGACACTGGCGCGGCCATCGGCCAGGGCGGCCAGCAGGTCGACACCGGCGCGGCCTGGCGCGAACTCCGCGATCAATCGGACGTGCTGAAAGCCGAGGTCGAAGCCGAAGAGATGAAAGTCAAATTCGGCGCGACCTACGGCAGTTACGTCAAGCTCCGCCGCCTGCAGCAACTCGTCAAACGCTCCAACACCCCGCGCTACCGCAAAGAAGCGCTGAAAGTCGCCGACGAAATCATCGAAACCGACCCCGCCAGCCAATTCGCCGCCGCCGCGGGCTACCTGAAAGGCGAGATCATGGCCAGCCGCCTGACCGAACAGTCCCCGAAAAAAGCCATCGCCGACACCAAAACCTATCTGGATAAGTTCGTCAAAGAACGCCCCGATGGCCTCTACCGCGGCGAAGCCCTGATGCTGCTCGGCAAGATCAGTCTCGAGATCGAATGGAACGCCAAAGAAGCCGAAAAGTACTACACCCAGGCCCTGACCTACTTCCGCAAAGCCCGCGAAAAACGCGACGCCCTGAGCCTCTACGCCGCCATCAACGACGACCTCAAAAACCAATCCCAACCCACCCAGAAACCCACCAGCCTCGACCAATGGAAACGAACAATCTACCACGACGAAGACCCCCTCAAGCTCTACAACATCGGCAACGCCCCCCTCTGGTACATCGATGACAAAGAAAAAAATTGCCTTCTATATGTGGGGCTGCTCAAATTCCTGTATGCGGATTTCAAAGAAGCTGAAAAACTATTTACTGAGGCAGGCAATCTTGACAATAATATTTTGTCCTTGAATGCAGAAGGTTTTCCGAATCTGCTTATGCGGTTAAAAATTGCTTGTGGGCAACAATTTATGGTTACGGATCAAGTGGAACAAAAAGGATTATCTGACCAGGAAAGACTGTATGTCATGATGGGTGAATTATTTTATATGGAGGAACGTTTTGAGCAGGCTCTGTCTCATTGGCAGATGGTTCAAAAAAGTAAAATCAATAATACCTGTAGAGCAATAGCGATGTTGGGTGAAGGCGATTGCCTGAGAATGTTGGGCGGAGATAGGAAATACGCGGTGGCTTTGTATGAGAAAGTGTGGCGGGATAAGGAATTATCCAAAACGCCCGTGAAGGCCAGGGCTCAATATAATACTGCATGGATTGTTTTACAGGATGATGGCGATGGGCGAACCCTTGCCAACAAATGCTTTGAACAATGCGCCAGAGATAACCCGAACAGTAAGTATGCTGAAGCTTCGATGTTTTACTTGATTTTGAATAATCTGCATGATGACCCCAAATATGCCAACAAATATTTTGAAGAATATCAGAAAAAATATCCTGCTGGAATTTACTTAGATCGCATAAAATTAAAAATCAACGAACAAAGGGAGAGAAAAGCATTATGAAAATCAAGTGTTTTGGGAGAATGATGGGATGCATGGTATTTCTCATGCTGGCCGGTAATTTACTGGCGGAAAACGTCAATGCTGACGGTAAGGATAAGGATGTAACTTTAGCTACGACGGCCACTGGCTACACGCTTAGTGCATCCCCTCCTGATAGTAGCTGGACATTTACAAAAGGCTTCTCCTTGACAGGTGGAAATGGTTGGAAGAGAGATTCGCCGGTGGAAACTTCATATTCAGCTTCCTATGAAACTCTGGATAATAATGGTGTCACCTATTGGGTGGATTCGGCAACTGTTTTTGGAACCAGAATCTCCGGGACAATGTATAAGTCCGGGGGAGAGGGAGGATCGCTTGTGCCTTGGGGACTCGTGGCAAAAGGAAGCATGAATGTAAGCACAACGATTGACCCACCGGAAGAATACATTCCCATCGGAGGAACAAAAAAGAAATTCCAGTATAAGGTGAATGGAGAGTTGGCTCCAGGCGGCTGGTGGCAATACTCGGGCACTGCCACCGGAACTACAAATTCGAGCAACAGCGGAACCCATATAGGAAAAGAGTTCGAATTTCCTCCGACTGCATTGCCGAAAGACCGATATACATTGACTGCTTCACGGAATACTGCCGGCGAGCGCAAGGCCATTGCTACCGCCAATATTGTTGAAATCAAGTCGATAACAGTAACAAATGCAAAAAAATATGATGACAAAAATTGGATAACACCCAAGAAAAGAGCAACAGAAGTTCCAGAAACACCTGAATATGTAATCATCACAGTTGAGCTCGATCCTCCAGTTCCTACGGAAAAAGTCTCGTCGGTATTGACCTGGGCTGGCGGAGAGGCAATAGAAGGAAACCCCTTACAGCGAAAGGTATCTCGAACAACTTCAGCAAAGACCACAGTGAAAGCAACTTGCGGAACCTCAGAAAAGGAAGTTGACATTTGGGTTATTTGGTGCGATATTACTATTCATGTAAGCGGAAAGCAGCCAGCGGGCTCGTATCCACTTGCTCCAACATTTGGAGGAGGAACCTTGGGACGTTTTGAGAATGATACTCGTGTGGGAGCGGCCATGTGCTTGGAAGCAATAGTATCTCCAGCCGGAGTTCTTAGTGTCATAAAGGATGGTTGGACTATTAAACGCCATGTAATGTATATAGACTGGATAGATGGGAACATGACTGAAGGAGATAGAAATGATGATAGTAGTGACGTGACCACTAAGTCTACTAAAAAAGATGCGTTATATGATATAGATGGTCCAAGTTCTACCGTAAATAGTTTTAAGTATTTTACAGAATCGCATAATAATTTTGTACAATGGATAGAGTTAAATGGAGATCGATATTCTTCAAACGCTTTGTGGACAGTGGAATATAAATACATCAAAACAGTTAACACTATGGAGAGTACCTCTTATTCAAGAATATACAATAGAATTTATGCTAATCTTCATATTAATTTACCAGCGGCCCCTAGAGACTATTAAATAAAACAAGGAAAAATAGTTATGAAAAAAATCATCTCTTTATTGTGTATGTATCTTATATGTAGTGTGACTTTTCTATTTGGAAATGAAAAAAATAAAGAAGAAATTGTCGCAGAGGTTCTAAAAGAAAGAACTCAAAAAATAGATTTACTATTAAATTTATTTAATGAAAATAATAATAAGGAAACTAATTTCGCCGTATTTTATACCTTGGGAGAATTGCGTGCTGAAAAGGCAATTTCATTATGCTTAGCCCATATTAACTATGACTATACGGGTAATTTAAAAATATATCCCAAGTATGGTCCAGCTCCTGCAGCTACAGCTTTAAGCAAGATAGGACTGCCATCAGTGAAACCTCTTCTTGATACACTAAAAAATTGTGACGATGAAGCAAAACTACCGTATATTTATATGGCTATAATAGGAATTGGTGGAACAGAATTGGCAGAATATTTTCTTGTTAAAGAGATAAAAATTACACCAGACAAAAAACAAGTTGAGCGATTGAACAAGGCTCTGGAAGCTGTTGCATTACAGAAACATCGAGATTCAGAAGATAAGAATATACCTTAGATATCAGATTCAGGGTACTGATCGGGGTCCCAGATTGGCCAGATCCAGATCAGATCGGGGTCTGACCAAACTAATTTGAATATTTTGAACTTGTCCAGATCGGGGTCAGACTCAGATCGGGGTCTCAGATCGGGGTCTGTCGTCAGATCGGGCTGTCAGATCGGGCTGTCAGATCGGGGTCAGATCGGGGTCTGTTATTCAGATCGGGGACTGTCCCTATATAGTGAGTAGTGTTGAGCTTGAAAAATTAATAAAGAGAGATAAA
>JBEBRW010000027.1:0-67931 GCA_040394635.1 Victivallis vadensis
AGATTGACGCGATCGGGCTGTGTTTCTCGGACGTGAAGCTGATTCGCGCCGGCGAAGAACACCCCCGGGTAATCTCGAAGAACCTGAAAGAAGATCCGGTGATCCCCGGCCATGAAGCGGTTATGACCATCGTCAAGGTCGGCTCCAAGATCGATCCCAAATTCAAAGCCGGCCAGCGTTTCATCATCCAGGCCGATATTTATGTGAAGGGCAAAGGTTTTGCCTACGGCTATGCCATTAACGGCGGCATGGCCCAGTACAGCGTGATCGACCAGCGCGTGCTCAATGGCGACGAAGGCTGCTACCTTCTGCCGCTGGACGCGGGCACCCCGGTGGCGATCGCCGCGCTGATGGAGCCGTGGACCTGCGTGCAGGCTGCCTATATGATCGACTACCGCACCGCGCCCAAGGCCGGCGGCAAAGTTTTGATCGCGGCCGAGAGCGGCAATACCAGAATTTACGAAGCCGGCGCGCTGCTGAAAAACGCCAAAGCCGCCGAAATCAAGGCACTGAACCTGAGCGACGCCGCCGTCAAGAAGCTCTCCGACGAACTCGGCGCAGCGGTGGTGGCGATCAAGGAAATCCCTGCCGCCGAGCAGTTCGACGATATTTTCATCTGCGACATGCAGAGCCGTGAATTCGGCGAGAAGATCGGCAAGCTCGGCAGCCGCGGCGCCATGATCAGCTTCATCGGCGAATACAAAAATGAAAACTGGTCGTTCGACGTGGGCAGCATCCACTACGAAGGCTGGTATTATCAGGGCGCGACCGGCAGCAATCTCTCCGCCGGTTACGGGCGCAACTTCCGCACCGAACTGAAGCGCGGCGGCACCTGTTGGCTGCCCGGCGGCGCCGGCGCCATGGGCCAGATGCACACGCAGATGGCGGTGGAATCCCCGGACGGTCCCTCCAGAATCATCGTCAGCGATATGGACGACGCCCGTATCGAGAACGTGAAACGCCTGCTGGCCGATACCATCAAGGCCCGCGGCATTGAGTTCAAAACCCTGAATCCGGGCAAAATGACGCCGCAGGAATTCGAGAAAGCGCTGCACGATTTCGCGCCGGACGGCTACGATGATATCATCATGCTGGTGCCGGTGGTGCCGGTGCTGAACCAGTCCGCGTCGTTCCTGAAGACCGATGGTCTGATGAATATTTTCGCCGGGATTCCGGCCGGCAAGGAAGGCGAGCTGAACGTGAAGGGCATCGCCAACTGCGGCCAGCGCTTCATCGGTTCCAGCGGCAGCAAGACCGCGCACCTGCGCCACACGCTGGACCTGGCCGAGACCGGCAAGCTGAAACCGGTGACCGCGCTGGCGGCGATCGGCGGCATGCGCTCGCTCAAGGAAGGTCTGGAAGCGGTGATCGCGGCCAAGTTCCCGGGCAAAACGGTGATTTTCCCGAATTGTATCGATATGCCGCTGACTCCGATTACGGAGATCGGCAAGCTCGACAGTGATATTGCAGGCACTTTGGACGGCGAAGGATTTTACACCGCCGACACTGAAAAGAAACTCCTTGACAAATACTGCAGCTGTAAATAATCGATGGGTATACCGGTGATATTGAAAAAGAGTCTGATCGCGGTAATCGCACTGCTGGGGGTGTGGTCCGCATACGCGCAGCTTGGGCTGGTCGGTCCCGACGAGTTCAAGGAAGACTTCGACCTCCGGCGCAATGTCACCGACCTGAGCAATGCCCGGACCGACGAATGGACGATTGTCGGCAAGAATATCATGCTGACCGGCAATGTCTACCTGCCGTTCGGCCGGTTCCTCATCTATGCCGACAAGGCGATTATCAATATGGAGTCGAAGGACCTGGAAGCCACCGGCAACATCCGGGTTTACCGTACCGCGACGCGTCCGGCCAAGGTAACGATCGGCGACCTGATCAAGCTGCGCAATTTCGCCGATACCAGTGTCACGATCAAGGGTTACGAGGTCGATCCGCTGGGCAACCAGAAGATTGCGATCGAGATCCAGGAGCGCGGCGACATGATCACCGCGGACCGGGTCAGCGGCAACCTCGAAACCGGGGCCATGGAGTTTTCGAACGTTAATCTGCGCTACAAGACGTTTGTGGCACGCGCCCCGTATGTTATCCGCAAGCCGTCCGGCGAACTCGAGGTTCACAACGCGGAAATTTCCTCCTGCGAATACATGGCGGAGGGAAACGAGCATTACCAGATTTACCTGACCAAGGCGACCTTCAGGCCGTCGTTGCAGGATAATTTCGGACTGGAGGGCTACGAGCCGCTGCCGCGCGACCACAGCATTCTCGCTTACAACGCGGTGATGAAGGTGTACGGGATTCCGGTGTTCTGGCTGCCGGTGTTTTACAAGCCGAAGGATGAAGCGCCGGGCTTCTTCGGAACTCAGTTCGGGTCCGACAGCGATTTCGGTTATTTCATCAAAATGTACAAGCGGTTCGATATCTGGGACGATCCTTATATCTCCACCAAGCTCTTCGTCGACTACTACACCATGCGCGGCGTCGGATACGGCAACGAAACCGAAATCGAGCTGGAAAATTCCAAAACCTATATCAAGGGATACGGCATTTACGACTTGCGCCCGTATAACTCCAGCGACGTGGAAGAGGAACGGCTGGAGATTCCGCATTACCGTTATAATTTCGAGATGAGCAACGTCACGCATCTGACCTCCCGGATGGATTTCCGCGGGGCGTTCAATCTGAGCAGCGATTATTATTTCCGGAATGACTTCGACAGTGCGGCTTATGACGCCAACCCGGAGCCGTCGTCCTATGCGGCGCTGGAATATCAGTTTGACCGTTTCTCGACCTCGATTTATGCCAATTTCCAGGTAAACAGCTTCTATACCACCATGCAGCGCCTGCCGGAGTGGCGTTTGGATATCCCGCGCCAGGAATTGTTCTGGAACTTGTATTACCAGGGCGAAACCTCCGTTTCCAATCTGCATATGCGGTGGCGCGAATTCGACAAGGACCGCCCCATAAAAAATTCGCGCACCGGGGAAACCTACGAGGATAACTCGAACTACAATGCGTTCCGCTTCGATACCTTGCATATGTTCTACTACCCGATCAAGCTGCCGTGGCTGCATATTACGCCCCGCACGGGTTTCCGGATGACGTATTACGACCGGACGTCCAAAGGGGATGTGACCCCGGAAGATCTTGGCTTCATGAGTTATATTGACCGCGAGGATACCACCGCGGGCGGCGACGTGGCCCACTACGATTCGCACGGCGGCAGCAAAATGCGTTTCGTGTTTGAAGTCGGGGTGGAAGCCAATACCAAGATCTACCAGGCGTGGCAGAATGTCCGCAATTCCTATTTCCAGCTCGACGGCTTGCGCCATGTCATGGAACCGTATGTCAACTACACCTACATCCCGGAGCCGACGGTCGACCGCGACAATATTTATTACTTTGACGACGTCGACCGGATTACCCAGCAGAACTTTGTCCGCCTCGGTATGCGGCACCGTTTGCAGACCCGGCGCGGCGATTACGGCAACGAGCAGATCTACAACTGGATGACGTTGGAAACCTATTGGGATTATCACTTCCAGAACACCGACGGGTTCAACAATGTCGGCGATTTCGTCACCGTTTTCAACTTCATGCCGCACTCCGATATCAATATGTATTTCCTGATGTCCATCGACGCGGGCAAAAACAGCAGCCACGACACCCAGGCCACGCGCGGCAAGCGCGAGATCAACGGCAGGGACGTCAAGCGCGAGGCCGGGCGTCCCGGTATCGGCGGCGATGTGTTCAACAAACTGGAAATGGGTATCCGCTATACCCTGTTCGAAGGGTGCACCGTCAATGTCAGCTACAGTTACAACGACCCTTATCATTCGCGGCCGGCGTATTCGATGGGCAGTACGTTCTTTGAGCTCGACGGCGGCAGTACGTTCGACCGTTATTACACCAACCGGTCACAACAGATCAATTTCGGCATAACGTTGCCGTTGTCCCTGGATCATTCGCTGAGAGGCGGATTTGAGATGTCGTATGACTTCGAACAGGGTTATATCAAAGACGCGAGAATCCGGATCGTGAAGACGCTTCACTGCTGGGACGTGGCCGTGGAACTGGCCCAGGAGCGCAGCCGCAACGACGACGGGGACGCTGAAACCGATTATTCCGTCAGTGTGATGTTGTACCTGAACGGCCTGAGCGGGCCATTGAACCGGATGCAGGAATCCGCCGCCAACCGGGTGCGCGGCTACGGAGGGTAAAAATTATGTATATTGTGACAGGCGGGGCCGGGCTGATCGGCAGTGCTTTCATCTGGAAGCTTAACCGCGAAGGAATCACGGATATCCTGGTGGTGGACCACCTCGGTACCAGCGACAAATGGAAGAATCTGCGGGCATTGAAATTTGCCGACTATGTGGAAAAAGACGATTTCCGCAGTAAAATTTTGAATAAATCTTTTAATGCCAATCAGATCGATGCGATTGTGCATTTGGGTGCCTGCTCCTCGACCACCGAGCGCGACGCCTCTTACCTGATCGAAAACAACGTGAATTACAGCAAAATGCTCTGCGAGTTCGCCATCGAGCGCCGTATCCGGTTCATGTATGCTTCCAGCTGCGCCACCTACGGGGACGGCAATTTCGGTTACGACGACAATGAAGCCGAGCTGGAAATCCTGCGCCCGCTGAATATGTACGGCTACTCCAAGCAGATGTTTGACCTGTGGGTCAGGCAGCGCGGCTGGCTGGAACGGGTCACCGGGCTGAAATTTTCCAATATTTACGGTCCCAACGAGCAGCACAAAGGGGATATGCGCAGCGTGGTTTGCCGGGCTTACGAGCAGATCAGCGCGGAGAAGAAGATGCGGCTTTTCAAGTCGTACCGCGCCGACTACAAAGACGGCGAGCAGAAGCGCGACTTCCTGTACGTCAAGGATGCGGTCGACATGATGATGTTTCTGTTGAACAATTCCAAAGGCACGGGCATCTACAACATCGGCAGCGGCAAGGCGGAGACCTGGAACGCGCTGGCCGGAGCGGTTTTCAAGGCTCTGGACGTGAAGGAGGACATCGAGTACATCGACATGCCCGAGACGCTGCGCGACCGCTATCAGTACTACACGAAAAACGAAATGGGCAAATTAAAGAGCCTGGGATATGACAAAGAGCCCATGACGCTGAACGACGCCGTCAGCGACTATATTCGCAATTACCGGGTTCACGACAAGTATCTCGGCGATGAATAAACCCCGAAACACTGCAAGCAGAATTCTGGAAAACGCCGTATTGGGGCTGGAAAAGTGGGAGACCGGCCAGGCCAATGTCGACGATTTTCTGAATTTCCACCTGCCCGAACCGGAGCTGCGGCGCTCGATCTCCAGTCTGCTGTTTGAATATTTCCGGCACAAGGGCATCGTCGACAAGATTCTCGATGCCCTGATTTCGACGCCCTGCAAGCCCGAATACCGGCGGATTCTCTCCGCGGCAGTCACGCAGATCCTGTATCAGGACGGCATTGCGGCCGCCAGCGCGGTCAATGTGGCGGTGGACTTCGCCAAAAGGAAATACAGCCGGCAGTCGGGGGGATTTATCAATGCCGTGCTGCGCAACGTGACCAGGATCAATCATGAAGCCTTCGAGGCCAGCTTGACCGAGGTGGAGCGGAGCGGACTGCCGGAGCTGCTTTACCGGCGCTGGCAGCAGATATTTCCGGAACACCTCGCCGGGCTCTGTGCGCTTCTGCAGCAGCGCGCCATCATGGCCTTCCGGGCGTGCCGCGCCCCACTGAGCGAGGCGGAACAGCAGGAACTCGAGGCAACTCCGATTCCCTCCGAAGGGTTTCATTTCTACCGGACCGAAAATATCGTCAAACTCCTGCAGAGCAATCAGTTGGCGACCGGGCGCATTTATATTCAGGATGCGGCTACGGCGCTGGCGCCGACACTGGCGGGCATCCGGCCGGACGACCGGGTGGCAGACCTTTGCGCCGCGCCCGGCGGCAAATCGCTGATGCTCCTGGAGCTGCTCGGCGAAAAAGGGGAACTGGTCGTGGGCGACCGCTCCGCCACGCGCCAGAAGCTCACCGCCCAGAACCTGTCGCTGCGCGGTTATCAGAACCCGATTCTGATGCTTTCGGCGCTGGAGCCGCCTTTTGAGGACGAGAGTTTCGATGTGGTTTTCCTGGATGTGCCATGCAGCAACTCGGGGGTGTTTCACCGCCGCCCCGATGTCCTGTGGACCTATAGCGACAATAAAATCGCCGAACTTACCGAGCTGCAGATGAACATGCTCAAAGCCTGCGCCCGCTTGGTCAAGCAAGGTGGACGAATTGTTTATAGTACATGCAGTATTGAACCGGCGGAAAATTGCGAGCTGGCCAGGCGGTTTACCGTCGAGTCCCCGCTTTTCCGGCTGCACGCCGAAAAGCAGCTGATTCCGAATCCTCTCCACGACGGCGCCTATGCCGCGATTCTGGTCAAAGATTAATGATTAATTGCACTTATCCAGGTCGATGACCTGGTCGCATTTTTCCACGGTGGTCAGGCGGTGGGCGATCACGATCATCATCAGTTTGCCCTTCAACTGTTCGAGGGCCGCGACGAACGCGGCCTCGGTGGTATTGTCCAGCGCGCTGGTGGCTTCGTCGAGAATCAGCAGCTGCGGGTCACGGTAAAGCGCGCGGGCGATGCTCAACCGCTGGGCCTGGCCGCCGGAGAGGCGCACACCGCGGTCGCCGATCATGAAATCAAGCTTGTCGGCATATTCGCCCAGCTGGGCGATTTTCAGCGCTTCCACGACTTTGGCGTCATCGATCCGCTCCGGCTCGATGCCGAAAGCGATATTGGCCCGGATGGAGTCATCCAGCAGAAATGCCTGCTGGGGGACATAGGCGATGATGTTCCGCCAGGCGGTCATGTTGTCTTCGATATTGACGCCGTCGGCCAGGATTTCGCCGCTCCGGGGCTTCAGGAGTCCGATCACCAGGTCGGCCAGCGTCGTTTTGCCACGGCCGGTTTTGCCGACGACGGCGACGCTTTTGCGGGCGGGAATCTCGCAGGAGAAATCATGGAGAATCTCCTGTTTCCCATCGTAGCCGAAGCTTAAATTCCGAATGCTCAGCCCCTGCTCCAGGGTCAGCATTTTTCCATTGTCACTGTACTCTTCCTTGACCTGCTGGGTGTATTCCTGAAAAAGCGATTCGAAAACCGGTATGGACTGCCGCATGATCGTGAGGTTGTAATGCATACGGCTGAAGGCCGGCAGGATTCGCGCCATGACCACGATCAACATCGACGAAGTCAGCAGTATCCGGGTATCGGAGTACTTCAGCAGCACCATCAGCAGAAACAAAACCATGACCAGCAGCAAAGCCGCCGCTTCCAGCGTCAGGCGCGGCAGCTGCCCGAATAAATACATCTTGCCGAGGTACTTCATGCTTTCACCGGAAGCTTTGGCATAGTGTTTCAGAAAAAACTTTTCCGCGCAGACCGTTTTTATGTACTTCAAACCGGTCAGGGCGCTGAGGTTGAAGCGCCGCGCCTCGCTGTCCCACCGCACATAATCCTGCCCCCAGCGCAGATTCATGTTGCGCATCAGGTAATAGATCCCGTAGCCGACCGCCGAAATAAATGAAATCCCCACAATCGTCAGCCAGGGGATGAAGCAGAGCATGGCCGTGGCGAGAATCAGGACGACCACCATGTCGCTGGCGGCGACCATCAGCGGCAAAATGAAACCGTTGCACAACCGGTCGACCCGGTTGATGTTGGTATTCATCTCCGCCACGGAAAGAGCCAGCGCGTTGCGGTAGGGAATATGCAAATAGATATCCAGCAGCCGGGCATACAGTTCGCCCTGTTTCCGGTACACGAAATTCGCCTGCAGCCGGATCGTGAAAAACGTGAAAGCCGTTTTCAGCAAAAACAGCACCCAGATGAAAACGATGCCCGCGATGATGAATGACAGGTGGTTCTCGAAGCCGAGCCCGCTGTAAATCCGGCTCAGGTACTGGTTTTGCTCGATCAGTTCCGGTTTGACGAATACCGCGATCACCGGCAGGATGCACCCGAGGCTCAGGATTTCCAGCAATGCGCCCATGATCATGGCAATGGTCACCAGAAGGATTTTCCATTTATCCTTCGGCGAAAACAGTTGTCGGATTTTATTGACCAATGACCACATAGTTCTGTTCCAGCTAGAAAATAGCATTCGGGACGCTGATTTTCAACTCCGGAAGAGCGGAAGCACTTGAAAAATGACCCGTCAACAGTATATTCGGTAATAACATCGGGGAAACAATATGAAGATTTCAATCGCCATGGCCGTTTACAACGGTGCCGGATATCTGGATGCACAGCTGGAAAGCCTGTTCAACCAGAGCCTCGCACCGGATGAAATCGTCGTCTGCGACGACGGTTCCGACGACCGTACCCCGGAACTGATGGCGAAATGGCAGGCCGCCCGCCCGGGCGTCATCCAATACCACCGCAATCCCGAACGGCTCGGCACAAGCCGGAATTTCGAGAGAGCCATTTCGCTGTGCAGCGGCGATACTATTTTTCTCTCCGGTCAGGACGACGTCTGGCTGCCGGAAAAAATCCAGACCCTGATGGACCTCGTTGCCGCGATCGACGCTCCAAGCGGCGCTTTTTGCAACAGCCTGCTGGTGGACGAAAATCTGCATCCGCTGGGTATTACTTATTTTGAGGGTGTACCTGACCTGCAAAGCCTGCGTTCATTTTTGCGCGGGGTTCCGGCGGCCGGGCACGATATGGCATTTGAGGCGCGGCTCCGGGAGATCCTGCTGCCGTTTCCCGATTTGCCGGAGTGCCACGCGGCCTGGATCGGGTTGGTATTGGCCGCCCTGAACCGTTGGAAATTTACCGCGGAGCCCCTGACGCTGTCCCGCCAGCGCCACCCGGCGGAAACCAGGACTTTCGCGTGGCACGAAACCATTTACCGTGAACTGCTGGCGCGGGTGCACGAAATCGCCGATCCCACCGTACTGATGCAGTTGGAGGACCGCCGCCGGCATACACGGGCCCGCCGCAGAATGAATATTCCGTTTTTCCGGCGGCTGCCGCTGGTCTGGCGCGAAGTCAGGAACCGCCGTTACTTCAAATATGGACGGGGCTGGCAGAATGTGGCTCAGGATCTTTTTCGGCGCTGAGCTGACCGTCTTTCAGGTACAGAATATGGTTGCCAAGCTCGGCTACCGCCTGATTGTGGGTGATCATGATGATGGTCGGCGCCGATTTTTCCTCGCGCAGTTTCTGAAAAATCTCCAGGATACCGCCGCCGGTTTTCGAGTCGAGGTTGCCGGTCGGTTCGTCCGCCAGGATCAGGTCCGGCGAATTGATCAGGGCCCGGGCGATGGCCGCGCGCTGCTGTTCGCCGCCGGATAACTCGGTGGGGCGGTGCTTGAGGCGTTCCGCCAGCCCGACTTTTTCCAGCAGTGCTTCGGCGCGGCTTCTCAGGTCGAACGAGGCGCTGCCGTTGAGCTGTCCGGCCAGCGTCACGTTTTCCAGAATCGTCAGTTCCGGCATCATGTGGTACGCCTGAAAGATGAACCCGATCCGCTTGTTGCGGAACTTGCTGGCCTGCCGGGCTCCCAGCGAATTGTAGCTGATGCCGTCGCAGACGATATCCCCGGAATCCGGCCGTTCGAGTGTGCCGAGCATGTTCAGCAAAGTCGTCTTGCCGCTGCCGGAAGCCCCGAGGAGCGAGGTCCAGCTGCCGCGCGGAATCTCCATATCCACGCCCCGCAGGACCTGAATGCCTTTTTTGCCGATATGGTATGTCTTATGCACCCCACTGGCTTTTAAAAAAATATCACTGTTTTCCATGTTTCATCCTCGGTTCAACTACTATTCGTACCGCAAAGCTTTCGCCGGGTCCAGTTTCGCCGCCCGCAGCGCCGGAATCAGCGCCGCCAGCGTGCACATCAAGATCGCGATCAACCCCACCGTCACCAGATCCGAAGCCGCCAGGCGCGCCGGCAGCTCGGTGATCACATACACATTGTCCGGCAGTATCTCCTGCCCGGTGACCCGGCTGAAAAACCGGATGATCTGATTGCGCCAATGCACCATCACGATTCCCCCGATCACCCCCAGCACGCCCCCGATCAGCCCCACCAGCAATCCCTGCAGGATGAAGATCCGCATGATCGTCCCCGGCGTGGCCCCCAGCGAATTCAGCAAGCCGATTTCACGGGTTTTCTGGTGAACCACCGTAATCAGCGTGTTGGTAATACTGAACGCCGCCACCAGCACGATGAAAATCAGCAGGAAAAACATCATATTTTTTTCCACCTGCAGCACCCCCAGTATTTTCTGGTGAATCTGCATCCACGACTGTACGATATAAGTCTTCCCGAGTTCGTCGCGGAGCCCGCTCAGTTCGCGGTCCATGTCAAAGGGATCGCGCACCCAGCCGTAAACCACGTCCGCCGAACCCCAGGACATGTCAAAGAGATCGTTCGCGTCGTCGAGATTGAGCAATACGGTGTTGTCATCGAATTCCCGGCTGCCGGTGGAGAAAAATGCATCCAGGGTCAACTCCGTGGGCAGCGTGATTTCGCGCCGCTCGGCCGCTTTGATGGAGCCCTCTTTGTCGATGTTCACCAGCTTCATCAGTTGCGCCGGAGAGTGCAGCAGCACTTTGTCGCCGAAGTGTACGAAAAGCTGGCGCGCGGTGGAGCGCTGCCCCGTCGCCACGGTGCCCTGCATCAACGGCGTGAGCTTCTGGCCCATTTTGCCGAAATCGTTCAGTTGCCAGTTGATATCGATATAGCCCTCCAGCTGCGAATAATCCACGCCGATGGCCAGTTTCGGCAGCAGCCGTTCTTTGGTTTGGACCACCACGGGGCGGGCGACCACGGCGGCGCCGTGACCCTTGTACTTTTTCAGGGTTTCAAGGATCCGGGCCGGCTCTTCGATGGCCGATTTGTCTTTCAGCGAAATCTGAATGTGCGGTGTGGTTTTGAGCAGCCCGTTCTTTTTCAGGTCGGTCAGGCCGTTCATGACCGAGAGCACCACCACCAGCACCATCACCCCGAGCACCACCCCGATCACGGAAATCAGCGTGATGACGGAGATGGCATTGCGCTTGGGGCGCATGTACCGCAGTGCCAGCTTCAATTCGGTTCGCAGGTTCATGGGTTCGGTCCTTTATTCATCGCGCAGTGCTTTGGCGGGGTCCAGACGCGCCGCGCGCCACGCCGGCAGGAAACCGCCCAGCGTGCACAGCACCACCGCCATGGTTACAATCAAAACGACATCGAGCGTGCCGGTATGGGCCGGCAGTTCTTCGAAATAATACATCTCCTTCGGAAACAATTCCTGCCCGCTGAGCTTCTCCAGGAACGTCATGAAATCGTTGCGGTAGGCCAGCGCCAGCATCCCCAGCGCCAAACCGGACAGACTGCCGATCACCCCGACCAGCAGCCCTTCCCAGACGAAAACCCGCATCATCATGCCGGGCGACGCCCCGAGCGCCTTCAGCAGCCCGATCTCGCGGCCCTTCTGCACCACCACCGTGATCAGCGTATTGCCGATGCTGAACGCCGCGATCAGGATGATGAAGAAAAAGATGAAAACCATCATATTTTTCTGCGACATCAGCATGCCGAACATCTGCTCGTTGAGCTGTTTCCAGGTCAGGAAATTGTATTTCTGCCGGCTGTTGTCCAGTTTGTTCATCAGCTGCTCCAGCTGCGCGTCCATATTGAACGGGTCCGGCATCCAGACGTAAACGGACCAGGCGACGTACTCCGGCCAGTCGAGCATGGCGGTAGCGTCTTTGCGGGTCATGAAAATAATTTCGCGGTCAAAATCGTATTTGCCGATCGAGTACACCCCGCTGATGACATAGGACGAGGCTTTGACCGGCTTGGCCGCCGCCGTTTTCTTGTCGTCGGAGACCTGCTCCATGGCGATGGCGGCGAGCTTTTCCGGGGTGTAGAGCAGTATTTTCTGTCCGATTTTCGCTTTGATCGCTTCTTTCTTTATCCGCTCTTTTTCCTCCTGGGGCAACTTGGGGTCATGCAGTTCCGAAATGTCCTGAAAAACGATTTCCTCGCTGATCCAGACCTGTCCGGGGTCCAGTGTGGCATCGGTTTTGGCCTTAAAAAGTTCCCGGATTTTGGCGGGGTCCGCGGCCAGGATGCGCTTCGGCTCGAAATCCTTTTCGCTGAGCATCAGGATCGGCATATTGATGACCGGAGCGGCCTTGCCGCCGGTTTCCTCGACGGCTTTGACCACGGAATCCGGGTTCAGGATCGGCGAGTTATAAGAGGAATAAATCTGTACATGGGCCCTGGTGTCGAGCAACTTCTCGCGCATCAGGTCGATGAACCCGGTGAAGACCGACAGCACGACGATCAATACCGCCACGCCGAGCGTCACCCCGAGCACCGAAATCACGGTGATTACGCTGACCGCGTTGCGTCCCGGCCTCAGGAAGCGCAGCGCCAGCAGAAATTCTGTCTTTAAATTCACTACTGTTGTTTCCACATTCAATTGAATATCCCTTAATATAGTACATTTTATGAAAATGTCACCGTCCGGTTTCGTTTTTTCCGCAAATAGGACTATATTACATAAAACATTGAAACTATGCAGAGATTTTATGGCTAAAAAACCGGAATTGCTGGCGCCCGCGGGCAGCCTGGAAGTGGCCCTGGCGGCTTATGACGCCGGGGCGGATGCCGTCTACGCCGGTTTGAGCAAATTCAACGCCCGCGAGCGCGCCGACAACTTTAATTTCGACACCATGGGCCGGCTGATCGGCTTCGCCCGCAAAAATAACCGCCGCGTCTACGTGACCGTAAACACCCTGATCAAGGAAAACGAGCTCTCCGA
Source organism: Victivallis vadensis (assembly GCA_040394635.1). Taxonomy (GTDB): domain Bacteria; phylum Verrucomicrobiota; class Lentisphaeria; order Victivallales; family Victivallaceae; genus UBA5239. Next base: position 12,842 of record JBEBRW010000027.1, read on the forward strand.
AATGATGGAGTATCTCGGCGAACTGGCCATGCTCGGCCCGGACGCCGTCATCGTCCAGGATGCCGGGGTCCTGCGGATGATCCGCGAATACTACCCGCAGCTGCATATCCACGCCTCCACCCAAATGGGGTTTCACAACTCCGCCGGGCTGCAGCTGGCCGCCCGCATGGGGGTGGAACGCGTGATTCTGGAGCGCCAGCTGACCATGGAGGAAATCGCCGCCATGGGGCGGAAATCTCCGGTGGAGCTGGAGGTGTTCATTCACGGGGCGCTGTGCTGCTCGCTCTCGGGGCGCTGTCTGCTTTCGTCATGGATGGGCAACTGGAGCGGCAACCGCGGCAAATGCAAACAGCCCTGCCGCCGCTTGTATTACAGCGATAACGGCAAGGGATTTTACCTCTCGCCAAAGGATTTATGCGGTGTCGAACTGATTCCGCAATTCAAGAAAATCGGCATTGCGTCGTTCAAGATCGAGGGGCGGTTGCGCCGTCCGGATTACGTCTGGAAAACCGTTTCCGCCTACCGTATGATGATCGATTCGGAGGAGGACCGTTCCGAGGAGGCGCACCAGATCCTGGCCTCGACCGCCGGGCGGACGCCCTCGCAGGGGTTTTATACCGCGGCCGGACGGAAAAAATTGATCGAGCCGGACGCCATCGGCGTTTTCGGCAGCAAAGTCGGGGTGATCACCCGGGGCGGCCGGAACGGATTCAACATCGCGGCGGAGAGCCGCATCCATGTCGGCGACCGCTTCCGGGCGGTGCCGCCGAACGGCGACGAGGGCTTCGCTTTTACCATTATTAAAATGGAAATCAAGGGGCAGCCCGCGTTAAAGGCCATTCGCGGACAGGAGTGCTTCATCCCCGGCGATTACCCGGAGGCCGCGCCGTCGTGGCCGGTTTACAAAATCGGCGAGAACGGTTACGACTTCACTGCCCGCGCGGCCGCGTTGCCCCCCTTCCGCCATGAACTCCATTTTAACTTGACGCTCGATCGCGACGGCATCACCGCCGAGCTCACGTATCCGGTCAAGCTGACCTGGCACAAGGCGCAAACGTTCGCCGAGGCCGTCAAGCAACCGTTGGATGCCGCGCGGCTGACCACCGAATTCAGCGCCGGGGCCCCGGAGCCCTTCGCCGCCGGCAAGGTCAAAGCCAAAATCAAGGCCGCCGTTTTCATCCCGGCCAGCGAGCTGAAACAGCTTCGCCGCGAGTTCTGGGACTTCGTTGCCGGCTCAATCGAACCATTGGATTTACGCGACCCGGTCTCCCGGGCGCAGATGCAGTTTTACCAGGATTATCAGCGGTTGGCGCCATCCCCGGCGGCCACGGCGCTGAAAGGATTCTTCATCCCCGGATTCTGCGCGGAGGGTGACCTTGGAAACTTGCGGAAACAACTGCAGGAAGCCTACAAAAACGGCCAGCGCCGTTTCCTGCTGGGCGGTATTTACGGCCTCGAACTGCTGCGCGAGTTTGCGGATATTGAAATCGCGGCGGTGTTTCCGCTGCCGGTCTGCAATTCGCAGGCGGCGCTGGCGCTGAAAGAGCTCGGGGTGACGCAGACGCAGCCATGGTTGGAGCTTGAAAAAGCCGCCATCGAAGCGTTTGCCGCCAAATCACCGCTGCCGCTGGAGCCGTGCCCGGTGATTCAGCCGGAGCTGCTGGTGAGCCGATTCGGAATTCAGGCCCGGGGACACATTCGCGACGCCCGCGGCAACTCATTCCTGGTCCGGTACGACAAATCTACCGGCGTCACCACCATCCTGCCCGAGGAAAACTTGACCGATCCCCCGCTCTTCTATCACAACGAGCTGAAGTAGTTATGATCAGCGGTCCTCGGGAGTGCCGTAATAGTATTTATTGTAATACTCGTTGCCCCAGCCGAGGAGCTTGTCGTCCTTGAAAACCAGCGGCATGCACTCGTCCTGAGTCGTCAGGCCGTCATACCATTGGGGATCGATGTAATAAAACCAGACGTCCGGACGGCAGTATTCCTCGTCCTTCACCGGCTCGCCCATGACTTCCAGCACCTGGGCCTTGCTCATGCCGACGCGCAGATTGGCGGAATTCTTCATGTTCTGGCGGGCCGCAAAATAACTGGTGTTGCCGCAGCCGCACAACGACACGCCCAGGCAAACCACGGTAAACAACATCACTAAATTCTTCATCATAATCATTTCCAGCTGTTAAAGTTCCCCATAATATAACATGCCCGCGCCAAAAATAAAGAAGGGAAGTCCACGAAAATACGAAAATATCCCTACGAGGACCCCTTCATGATGCGGCGGTATTCGGAAGGCGGCATGTTGCGGTATTTGCTGTAGATCCGCGAGAAATAAAACTGGTCGTTGAAACCCAGCTGGCCGGCGATTTCCTCAATGGTGTTCTCGGGGTGCGTTTTCATCAGTTTTTCCGCAAACTTCAATTTTCGCTCGATGACCAGATTTTTGAACGTCACTCCGAGCTTGGCGCGAACCAGGTGCGATATGGTGGAGCGGCTTTTGCCGACGTGCTTCGCCACCTGGTCCAGCGTGATGTTTTCACGGATATGGTCGTCCACGTAGCGCTCGATGCGGCTCAGCGTGCGGTCGCGGCGCAACCCGACCATTTCCTTGGTCACGATATAGTCCATCAGCAGCGAAAACATGCCGAGGAGGCTCTCGAGCTTCTTCGGTGAAATATACGGCAGCTTCTGAAACGCCGCTTCGACCGCTTCCAGCAACTTGGCGTTGCCGCACTTCTTGCGCACATGCTCCGGCAGCTTGCGGGTGGTGCGAAACTGCCCGATCAACACGAACCCGGCGGGATCGCCCTCGGCCATGACCGGAGCGATGGCTTCGTTGAGCCCGGCGTGGCACTTGTAGCAGACCATGGCGCGGCTCTCGACGCTCTCGCCCTGTTTGGCCTCGTCGAGCGTCTGGCAGCGGGCGTAGCCAAACAGCTGCTCCTGCATCAGGCGGCAATACTCGGAATTGCGGCGGTCGAGCCCGCGCTGAATGATTTCCCCCTCGGCGTTGAACAGCACGATACGCAAGTCCATGACCGCGGCGAAATGATCCAGCAGCCGTTTGACTTCGTTATGCAAAATAATATCGATCGTATGCTTCATAGACAAAAAATAGCACTGGATTGCACAAAAGTCCATCCATTTGCTGAAATTTCCATTCAAAAAATACCGAATTCAGAGTATTCTTATAATAACATAAAAATAACATGCCACAGGCGAAACAAAAAGGATTTGATAAAATGGCTAAAGTCAGAATCGGTATTATCGGGCTTGGTTTCATGGGAACCACGCATTTCGGCATTCATCAGATGAACCCGCAGGCGGAAGTGGTGGCGGTGGCGGACATCGACCCGGTCAAGCTGAGCGGCGACATCAGCGCCGTTTCCGGCAACATCGGCACGCGCGACAGCGACCAGCTGGACTTCACCGGCATCGCCACCTACCAGGACGCCTACGACCTGATCAACAATCCGAATGTGGATATGGTCGACATCTGCGTGCCGACTTTCGTCCACAAAAAATACGCCATGGCCGCACTGCTGGCCGGCAAACACGTTTTCCTCGAAAAACCGATCGCCCGCAACCTCGCCGAAGTCGAGGAACTCGCGGCCGCCGCCAAAGCATCCGGCAAGAACTTCAACATCGGCATGTGCGTGCGCTCCTGGCCGGAGTATTTCGACGCCCGCACCCGCTTCAAGGCCGGTGAATTCGGCGCACTGAAAAGTGCCAACTTCCGCCGCCTCTCGCAGTCCGTCGACGGCGGCTCGTGGGAAAACTGGTTCATGAACAACGAACGCTCCGGCAGTGCCATGCTCGATTTGCATATGCACGACATCGACCAGGTGCGTTACTTCTTCGGCCGCCCGCAGGCGGTGACTTCGTTCGGGGCGCGCGGCGTACGCAGCGACAACGGCGTCGACCACGTCATCACCAACTACGATTTCGGCGACGGCACGCTGGTGGTGGCCGAGGGCGGCTGGGCCGCCGGCAAGACCGTGCCCTTTGAAATGAGCTTCCAGCTGATCTGCGAAAAGGCCACCGTCCGCTTCATGGGCGAAGGCTACAAGATCTATTGGGAAGACGGCCGCATCGAAAGTCCGGGCGTGGTCGACCCGAAGCTCCCGACCGGCTGGCACCAGGAGCTTTTCTACTTCGTCTCCTGCATCGTCAACGGCACCAAAGCGGATAAATACCAGACGATCGACGAGATTGTCGACTCCTTCAAAATGTACGACGCGGAAGTCAAATCCGTGGAAAGCAAGAAAACCGTAACGGTCAACTATTGAGGCACATCATGTCATTTTACAAAGCACTGAATTATTGGGTATACGGCGGCTTCACCGGCGAAAAAACCGCGTATGAGATGATCAATTTCGTCAAGGCACAGGGGCTCGACGGCGCGGAACTGACCGTACCTGAAGCCCTGCCGCTGGACATTACCGAAGAAGAATGCCGCAAGATCAAAGCCTATGCTACCTCCCTGGGCATCGGCATCCGCAGCCTCGCCACCGGCAATTACTGGGGTAAATCGCTCGGCTCCGACAATGAAGCCGTCCGCCTCGAAGCCATCGAATTCACCAAAAAATACCTGCAGATCGCCAACTGGATCGGCGCCGAAACCGTGCTCGCCGTCCCCGGCGCCACCTGCGTGAAATGGGACCCGTCCGCCCCGGTGATTCCGTACGAAACCGTCTGGAGAAAATCGGTGCAGTCGTTGAACGAACTGCTGCCGCTGGCCGAACGGCTGAACGTCAATATCGCGCTGGAAAACGTCTGGGGCCGCTTCCTGCTGTCGCCGATGGAATGGCGTCTGTATCTGGATCAGTTCAGTTCACCGCGCATCGGCATGTACTTCGACATGGCCAACTGCCTGATTTACGCCCCGGCGGAGGACTACATCCGCACCCTCGGCAAACGAATCAAAGCCATCCACATCAAAAACTGGAGCGGTGAGGACAGCGGCGGCAACCTGCACGGCTTCGGCGACGACATCGCCGTGGGCGAAGCAAACTTCCCGGCAGTCAAAGCCGAACTCGAAAAGATCGGCTACACCGGCCCGATTTCAGCAGAAATGATCCCGTTCTGCCGCTTGCCGGACATGGTGCTGCCCGACCAGGCGCTGGCCGAACTCACCTGCAAGCGAGTCCGCGAAATCCTCGGGTAACAGCGGAAATTTTTTAACCGCGAAAATGAATCAATCCCATTGGCAGCCATCAATGGGATTTTTTTGTATTTTTTTGTACTTTTCGTGAACAAAATAAAACAACCTGTGCTATAATTAAGTAATGCGAGGTTGTTATGAAGAAATATGAAATTTTCCTGCTTTTATTCTCGGTTCTGGCGCTGTTTGCGGCCATGCCGGCCCCGGATGCCGGAATCACGCCTCTGATGAAGGCCTGTGCCGAAGGAGATGTGAATGAAGTCGAGAGGCTCATCAAAGCCGGGGCCGATGTCAACGTCAAAACCACGGTTTGCGAAGTGACGGTTCTTGAATTCGCCCTCGAAAACGAACATCCACTGGCAATCATAAGAGCACTGCTGAGCAACGGGGCCGATGCAAAAAAACCGCAATTGTTCCTGAGCAAAGTCATATCCGCGTGCCGGCGCTGGAACAGCAGTAATGAAAGAACCGCTGAGATGGAACAGGTTGTTCATCTGCTGCTGGATATGCCGGTGGAGTGGAATCTGGATTTCGCGCTATCCATGTCCCTGTCCTATCAGCAGAGCCTGGATATCAGTAAAAGGTTACTGAAGCTTGGAGCCAGCCCCAATTTCCGGTGCTACCCCTCCGCGCTGATTGGTGCGATCAATTACGATGATTCGGGGTCGACCGAGGCGCTGGAGCTGCTGTTCAAATACGGGGCGGACCCGAATCTTGCCGGGGCTTTCGGCGGACTGCCTGTATCTCATGTCCGGAATAAAAAACAGTTCGACCTGTTTCTGCGTCATGGCAGACGGCTGGACGGGCTGAAGAATCTTGATCTCCTCGCCCGATGGGTCGATCTTGAAACGTTGGATTTACTGATCGGCAAAGGAGTTAAGATTACGGCAAACTGTTTTGTCGAAGCCGCGAGAAATCCCAATCTGCCGGAGATTTTCGACCGTATGACAAAGGAATCGGCGGACGCTCCGCCGCTGGATAAGATGCAAACCCAGGCCATTAAGCAAGGCCCGCTCGGAAACATCAAATTTCTGGCGGCCAAAGGGGAAAAACCAGACGTCGCCAACTTGAATTTGCTGTATTCGGCTTTATTATGGCAGCAGAACTCACCGGAAACGCTTGGCAAAGTGGATTATTTCATTGAGCAGGGCGCCAGGATCAATGAGCCGTTTTCCTGGCCCGGCAATGATTATAAGCGTACACTGCTGGGGCAAACCATCGGGTGGAACAATCTGAAGACGGTAAAATACCTGCTGGAACGCGGGGCCGACCCGAATGTGGGCGATCAAAACGGCAAAACGGCGTTGTTTTATCTGCTTGGCGGGCCGCCGCACTCGACCACCGGCCCGAGAAACAAGCTGGAAACGCTGAATTTGCTGGCCGAACATGGGCTTGATGTCAAGCGGAAAGATCGTTTCGGCATGCCGGTTCTGGTGATTGCGATGATTACCAATACGCCGGACGAGGTAATCAGGCGGCTCGTCGAGCTGGGGGCGGACGTCAACGCAGCCACCAATGAGGGCATCACCCCGCTGATGCTGGCGGCCATGACGGGTAAAGCCGGCATCGTCGATTATCTGATCGGCAAAGGAGCGGACATCAATGCCAGGGATATCACCGGCTGGACGCCGCTGTTTTATGCCTCACATAAATTCGGGTACCACAGTTATTGGCAGCTTGACCGGGAAATACCACAGCCCGAGATCGAAAAAAACGCCGGGATCATCGCCTCTCTACTGCGCCACAACGCCGCAGGCAATACGCTGGACGAATTCGGGGCGAGCGCCCTGATCGGCGCGGCCGCCTGGGCCGACAGGGATACGCTGAAACTGATGCTGGCGGCGGGCGGAAAAAGACTCATCCACGCCCGCAATCAGTATCATATCAATGCGATCATCAATGCCGCCGCGTTCAACAATGACCTTGCTGCCATCCGTTTGCTGCTGAACGCCGGGGCGGATGCCAACAGTGTGGTGAAAAACGGAAAACCACAGCAGCGGAATATGATGGCCCACGGTTTCGGACCGTCCGAGATGCGTGTGACGCTTACGGTGGCCGAGGGCCAATATACCATGGGCTGGCGGACCTGCCCGCTCTTTTCCGCAGTTCACCGCGATAAACCGGAATTGCTGAAACTGCTGCTTGAATATGGCGCGGACCCGCAGGTGAAATATGACTCGGAGAATGCGTTAAGTTTCTGGGTTCCGAGCGCGGAAATCGAAAAAATCCTGCTGGCTGCCGGGGTCCGTTATGAAGATAATAAAAAGGGCGAAAAGTACCCGAATATTCGCTGGTTCAACAATAAACTGAGGGATTTGATTTTCGCGGAGCAAAAACCGTTTTATGAAAGGCTGCCGGTACTGGACAAGCAGTCGACAACGGAGATGTTCGGCAAGAAATTCGAAGAAGCCTTGCACAACGGAACATTCGAGGAAGTCAAATTTTTCGGTGAAAAACTGGACGATTTCGAGGCTTCCTTAATCAGCCGGGCAGCCTCGAATCCGGCGTATCCGGAGGTGGTCAAGTGGTTCGTGACGAAAAAACCGGATTCTTTGAATTATCAGGATTCTTTGAGCCGGACTGTATTACACTATGCACGGCATCCGGGAACAGTCGAATTTCTAGTGAAACAGGGATTGGACGTAAATCGACAGGATAAAGAGGGGAAAACTCCGCTGGTGTGTCTCCTGGCCAACAGTGCCTGGGGAAAAGGGGATATGGTCGAGGCCCTGATCCGCCACGGTGCGGATATCAATATCGCCGACCACGCCGGCAACACGGCCATGTCGCTGCTGACGGATAAACCGGAGAGAAGGCGGTCCTCCCCCTTTGATTATCCCCGCCCCGGCCAGATCGTATATAATTATTTCGGGTCCTATGAGATCGATATCATCCGAATGCTCGTGAAGCACGGTGCGAACATCAATGCTCCGGTGAACGGCAAAACACCGCTCGAAAAATCGATCCTGGCGGATGACATGCAGTTTTTCGAGAATTTGATCTCTCTGGGGGCGGATGTCCGCAAAATCGATATGTCTCTCCTCAAGCCGGAGCAGGAATACGTGCTCCACCGGATCAACGAACTGAAAAAGTAGATTTAACTGCAAAGAGCATAAAAACAATCAATCCCATTGGCGGTTGCCAATGGGATTTTTCGTGTTTTTCGTGACTTTCGTGGTTAAAAAATCCCCGGGTCAGGCTCTTTTGATGCGCTCGGCCACGGATTTTTCGTAGGCGTCGAGATCTTCGATCCGGACCTGGGCCATGCCGGTTTCCATGGCGGCTTCGGCCACGTAGCGCGCCACGTGCGGGACCACGCGCGGGTCGAAGGGTTTCGGAATCACGTAGGTCGCTTTCAGCGGACAGTCGCCGTCAAAGACTTTGTTCTTGGCGTCTTCCGGATAGGCGGCTTTGAGCATTTTCAGGACCGGGGCCGGGATTTTCTGACAGGCCAGTTCGGCGAGGGCGCGGGAGGCGGCCAGCTTCATGGCTTCGTTGATATCGCGGGCGCGGACATCGAGTGCGCCGCGGAAAATGCCGGGGAACCCGAGCACGTTATTCACCTGATTCGGGAAGTCGGTACGGCCGGTGCCAACCACCGCCGCGCCGGCATCCCAGGCGTCCTGCGGGAAGATTTCCGGAATCGGGTTGGCCATGGCGAAAATGATCGGGCCGGCACCCATGCTGCGCACCATCTTTTTGGTGATGATATTGCCGACGGAGAGGCCGAGGAAAATATCCGCGCCCACCAGGGCGTCTTCCAGTGTGCGGGCCTTGGTCTTGACGGCGAAGCGTTTCTTCTCCGGGGTCAGGTCGGTGCGGCCGCTGTGGATCACGCCCTTGGAGTCGCACATGATGAAGTTCTCGCGTTTGGCGCCCGCGGTGATGTAGAATTCGCTGCAGGCGATACCGGCGGCGCCGGCGCCATTGACCACGAACTTGCATTTGCCGATTTCTTTATTGACCAGTTTCAGCGCGTTGATGATCCCGGCCAGCGAAATGATGGCGGTACCGTGCTGGTCGTCGTGGAAAACCGGGATGTTCATCGTCTTTTTCAGCGTCTGCTCGATCTCGAAACAGGCCGGAGCGCCGATGTCTTCGAGGTTGATGCCGCCGAACGTGGGCTCAAGGCGCTCAACCGTTTCGATGACCAATTTGGCGTCGGTACGGCCGGATTTGTTGGCGACTTTGTTGATGCACAGCGGGATGGCGTCGATGTCGGCGAAGCGCTTGAAAAGCACGGCTTTGCCTTCCATGACCGGGAGACCGGCTTCCGCGCCGATGTTGCCGAGGCCGAGGACGGCGGTGCCGTCGCTGACCACTGCCACGAGGTTGCCCTTGGCGGTGTAGTCCCAGACCTTGGCGGGATCTTTGTTGATCTCGACACAGGGGGCGGCTACGCCCGGGGTGTAGGCCATGGAGAGGTCGAGCTGGCTCTCGCAGGATTTGGAGGAGATGACCTTGATTTTGCCGGGAATCGGCTTGGCATGATATTCAAGACTCTGTTTGTCGAATTTTGCTTTCTGTGCTTTGTTCATAATTACCTCGTTATTTGGTCGCTATGCCATGTTCGTTGAAATAATCTTTGACCTGTTTGACGGTGAGTTCGCCGAAGTGGAAGACACTGGCCGCCAGCACCGCGGAGGCTTTGCCGACAGTGACCGCTTCGAGTATGTGCTGGAGCGTACCGGCGCCGCCGGAGGCGATCACCGGGATGGTGACGGCTTCGGCAATGGCGCGAGTCATCGGCAGGTCGTAACCGGTCTTGACGCCGTCGGTATCCTTGCTGGTCGGGAGCAGTGCGCCGGCACCGAGTTCCTGGCATTTTTTCGCCCATTCCACGGCGTCCATGCCGGTGCCTTTGTTACCGCCGTTGATCAGGACCTCCCAGCGGTTTTCTTCGCCGGGGAACTTGCGGACGTCGATGGCGACGACAATCTTGCCGGTGCCGAATTTCTGAGCGGCTTCCCTGATCAGGTCCGGATTATGGACGGCGGCGGTGTTCACGGAGACTTTGGCAATGCCGACGTCGAACAATTCCTGCATGTCTTCGAGCGTGCGGATGCCGCCGCCTACGCAGATCGGGATGTTGACCCCGGCGGCGGCGCGGCGCATGACGTCGAGGCGGGTCGCCCGCCCTTCGAGGGTAGCGGTGATGTCGAGAAACACCAGCTCGTCGGCGCCCTGCTCCGCGTAGCGCCTGGCGGCCTCGGCGGGATCGCCGATGTCCACCAGGTTGACAAATTGCACACCCTTGACCACGCGGCCGTCTTTGGTGTCGAGACACGGGATAATCGATACTGTCTTCGCCATGCTATATCTCCAGATTGTTTGTCGGACAAGTCGGACAAGTCGGACGGGTCAGACAAATTCTTAACTCTTAACTCTTAACTCTTAACTAATTTTTCCGCCATTTTCTGCTGACCGAGCAGGTAGGCTTCGGTGTTCATTTTTACGATCTTTTCTTTGCCGTGGAAGCACTCGGTCAGGGCGTCCGGCACCAGTTTGTCGATGTCGGCCTGGTCGCGGGCGTCCAGATAATTGGCTTTCAGCACGGCGGCGAGCGCGCCGAGCATGACCGCGTTGGCGCACTTCAGGTTGCCGAAGGCTTCCGCGATGTCCGAGGCGTTCAGGTCGAATATGGCCTGGCCGGGCTTGACCGCCGGAGCTTCCTCAATCGTCGAGCTGTCGTAGAGCAGTACGCCGTTTTCGCCGAGCTCGGGCAGGTATTTTTCCATGGACGGCTTGTTCAGGATGATCAGCAGGTCGCAGTTGCTGTCGACGATCGGCGAGCCGATGGTGCCGCGGTTGATGATGATGGCGCAGTTGGCGGTGCCGCCGCGCATTTCCGGACCGTAGGACGGCAGCCACGAAACGTTGAAGTTGCGCTGTTTGCCCATGGCCGCGATGATCAGTCCGAGGCTCAATACGCCCTGTCCGCCGAACCCGGCGATCTTAACACGCAGTTCGCGGTCGAAAATGGCGGAACCGGCGCGATAATCGTCGGCCACGCCCTCGCCGATTTTGGCGGGGTACATGGCCTGGCGGACTTGCTCCGCATCGAAAATCGGCTGGGGCTTGGTGATCGTCTGGCGGGTGTCGGATTCATCCTTGTACACGCCGAGCGGGAAATATTCGGTCATTCTGGTGTCGATGAACTCGTCCATCTGCTTGGTGTTCATCTTCAGGTTGATCGGACAGCCGGAGAGGACCTCGACGAGCGAGAAACCTTTTTTCTCGATGTTGTTTTTGATCGCCTTGCGGACGGCCTGGCGGGCCTTCATGATGTTCTTGGTGCTGGTGAGCGAAACGCGCTCCACGTACACCGGGGCCTGCAGCTGCGAGACCATTTCGCTGACCTTCATCGGATAGCCTTCGTTGATTTCGCTGCGCCCGTAGGGGCTGGTGGTGGTTTTCTGGCCGATCAGCGAGGTCGGGGCCATCTGGCCGCCGGTCATGCCGTAAATGGCGTTGTTAACGAAAAACACGCAGTAATTTTCGCCGCGGTTGGCGGCCTGGAGGAAATTGTTGAAGCCGATGGCCGCGAGGTCGCCGTCGCCCTGATACCCGAGGACAACGCTCTCGGGATTGGCGCGGGTGAGCCCGGTGGCGGCGGCGGCGGAGCGCCCGTGCGGCACCTGGACGCCGAAGCAGTCGAAATAGTAATAGGCAAACACGGCGCAGCCGACCGGCGAGATCAGCGTGGTTTTGTCCAGAATGCCGAAATCGGCAAGCGCTTCGGCGATCAGTTTATGGAGAATGCCATGGCCGCAGCCGGGGCAGTAGTGCATGTTCTTTTTGACCGCGCCGGGGCGGCGTTCAAAGGTTTCGAAAAAGCCTTTCGGCCGGGTCAGTTTTATCTTTTCGCTCATGATTATTTTTCTCCTTTGACGGCCTTGCGGCAGTAGGCGACCACGTCTTCCACGGTCGGCAGGTTGCCGCCCATGCGGTTGATCAGCGTGACGGGTCTGCTGCATTCGATGGCGAGCCGGATATCGTCGATCATCTGGCCGTTGTTCATTTCCACACTGACGAACTGTTTGGCGTTCTTCGCGGCCTGCTGGAAAGCATCGGTCGGGAACGGAAACAGCGTGATGGGACGGATCATACCGACTTTCAAACCCTCCTTGCGGAGCTGTTCGACGGCGGTACGGATGATGCGGCCGCAGATGCCGAAACCGGCGACCACGATTTCCGCGTCGTCGACCATGTAGGTATCGGCACGTTGTTCGTTCTTGCGGATTTCATCATAACGGGCGTTCAGGCGGTGATTCACGGCCTCGAGGTCGTCATTTTCCATGTAGATAGACGAGATGTAGTTCGCGGGATTGCTGACCTTGAAATCGAGCGCCCAGTCGGGGGACTCGCGGCGCGGTTTGGGCGCGGGCAGATTGACGGATTCGAGCATCTGGCCGATGACGCCGTCGGTCAGGATATAAACCGGCGTGCGGTACTTGTCGGCGAGGTCGAAGGCCAGCCCGGCGAAGTCGCACATTTCCTGCGCGGAGGACGGCGCGAGCACGATCACTTTGTAGCCGCCGTGGCCGCCGCCCTTGACCACCTGGTTGTAGTCGGACTGTTCGGGGGCAATGTTGCCGAGGCCGGGGCCGCCGCGGGTGATGTCCACGATGACGCAGGGCAGTTCCATGGTCGCCGCGTAGGACACCCCTTCCTGCTTCAAACTGATGCCGAGGCCGGAGGATGCAGTCATGGCGCGCCGTCCGGCGGCCGCGGCACCGATCACCATATTGATGGAGGCGGTTTCGCACTCAGCCTGCAGGAAAACGCGGTTGAGCTTGGGGAAATATTCGGCGGCGGTATGGGCGATTTCGCTGGCGGGGGTGATCGGATAGCCGAAATAACAGTCGCAGCCGGCGAGCAGGGCGCCGAAAACGACCGCTTCGTTGCCCTTCAATAACATTTTGTTGGTGTATTCCATGATTGGCCTCACGCGTCGGGAGTTATTTCGATAATGGTGATTGCGCCGGGTTCCGGACAATTGTAGAAACACGCTCCGCAGCCAATACAGCCCTCGCCCTTGTAAACCGCAAACGGGACACCCATAAAATTGAGTTTGGCGCCCATTTCCAGGACTTGTTTGGGGCAGGCATTGACACAGCGGGCACAGCCTTTGCACTCATCGGAGATGATATCGACACGATGAGATTTTTTCACTTTTTCATTCATCAGCTTTTCCCAAAGTTGTAATAAAATTAATAAATGGAAAGATAGCACCAAAACCGTTGATTTTCAAGTGAAAACAAGGATGAAATCGGCGAAAATCACCGGATTGAAGAAAGGCCGTAATGGGCGGGAGTTTTTTCTTCGGGGGCATCCGGCTTGACATCGAAATAAAGAAACATCCCCAAATCTTCCCCCAGCCCGTAACGCATTAGATATTGGTCTTTTCCCATATTCCGGTAAAAGGAACCGTCAAGAGGTTTACCCAGGCAATTTTCAACCTGAGCGGGGGACATTCCCTCTTTCAGTTGGTTCAGTTGTTTATAGAAAAGCTCGGCCTCCTGAACGGTTTTGCGCGCAATGCCCGGCCTGAGGGGTTTTCCTGCAATCTTTTTCAGGTATTTCAGATAATCGGATTTGTTGAGATTGGCGAGAGTCAGCAGTTGAGGGTCCGGTTTCGGAATGTCGATCAGGGAGAACGGGATCAGTCTTTCGACCGTTATCTGATAATGGGCAAGCCTTTCCCGGGCATATACGGCCAGTTTACCGGAAACATTCTGGAAATCGATGGCATGATGATAATAGCAATAATCAAAGGCTTTGTAATGATACTCGCCCACATATAAATAAACGCCGCCATCGTTTGTAATAAGGCCATTGAAAATGAACATGAGATTTCGGGTTTCCTCGCCGAAGTTATCGATATAGTAATTGTGTCCATGAAAACGGGTTCCGATTCTGGTCCGGGGTTCCACGGCGACCATGGAAATCAGGCGCAACGACTCCGTTTGGCCATTGAACTGCGGCGATGATTCATCGATATTTTCCAGCAGAAAAGATTGAAAATAAATGCTTCCCTTCGTCTCCGGCAATATAAATTCACCGCCAAACAGGGCCAGCCTCCGGATACCGCGCGGAATGGTGAAGTCTACGGTACCGTTGCCGCGCCAAACCGGGGTAAAATCGATTTTCAGCAGATCATCTTCCCGGGTGGTTTTGACTTCGAGGCCATAGGCGCTTTCGCCGTATAATCCAGTCAGGCGGCGGCCCTTCAACTCCAGCGGCAGATGCTCCGGCACAAACTCTTTGCCACAACAGACCATGCCGGAAAATAACAGCAATAATAATATGATTTTTTTCGCGATCATATCCATAAAATAATGCCAAACTCATTGATTTTCAAGAAAATCAAAAGAAAAATGGAGAATGGGACCCATGGGAAAGGTTTTCCCAATTCTCCAATTCTCCAATTCAGGGGCCAACGGCCCCGTTCAATTTCCTCAGTATTCTTTGCCGTTTTCGGGGTTCACCAGCTTGAATTCTTCGTGGTGGATGGTGTCGTCGGCACGGAAACTCAGGTTTCTGCCGTAGCGGCCCTCGAGTTCTTTCATCAGCGAGGCGTCCTGGTTTTTCAAGCGGGCGAGAATTTCGGGATGCATGATCACCCGGATTTCCTTGCCACGGTTGGAACGCAGCACGGTGTTCAACCGGCGCTGGATCTCCACGCTCATGGTCAGTTCGCTCTTGATATGGCCGGTGCCGTTGCAGTACGGACAGGGAATATAGATCGTGTCCTTGAGGCTCTCGTGCTCGCGCTGACGCGTCATTTCCATGAGTCCGAGGCGGCTCAGGGGGAGAAGATGGGTCTTGGCGCGGTCGCTTTTCACCAGCTTTTTCATGTGTTTGTAAACGGTGTCGCGGTCCTGCGCGGAGCGCATATCGATGAAGTCGATGACGACCTGTCCGCCGATGTTGCGCAGCCGCAGCTGACGGGCGACAGCATCTGCCGCTTCGAGGTTGGTCTGCAGGATCACTTCGGGCTGGTCGCCGGTGCGTTTGGCGCCGCCTTTGCCGGTGTTGACGTCGATGGCGATGAGCGCCTCGGTTTCGTCGATGCAGATATAGCCGCCGCCGGGGAGCGGAACCACGCGTTTGAAGATGTCTTCGATCTGCGACTGGACGTTGTAGGCTTCGAAAATCGGGTCGGCTTTTTTGTACAGTTTGACTTTGTTGGAGAGGCGGCGGCCGCCGAATTTGTCCAGCGTCTGGGTGATGGACTCAAAGGCCTCGCGGGTATTGATGACGATTTCGTTGATGTCCTCGGTCATGATATCGCGGATCGAGCGCTCGAGCAGTGTGGGCTCGGAGTAGACTTCGGCGGGAACCTGCGGTTTTTCCAGGGCTTCTTCGACGCGGTGCCAGGTATCGAGCAGCAGGTCGAGGTCGTTCTGGAAATAGACTTTTTTGCTGCCTTCGCCGACGGTACGGCAGATCAGGCCCATGCCCTCGGGCACGTCGAGTTCCTTCAGGATTTTGCGCAGGCGGGAGCGCTCGGCCGAGCTCTCGATTTTGGTGGAGAGCCCGATGTGGTCGGAGTACGGCAGCAGCACCAGGTAGCGGCCCGGGATCGACAGGTTCGTCGTGACCCGCGCGCCCTTGGTGCCGATGGGGCCCTTGACGACCTGAACCAGCAGTTCGGTGCCGACCTTGAAAATGTCCGGAATATCCTTGACGGTGATCTTCTTTTTGCGGCGGTGCTTTTCGTTCTCGCGCAGCTGTTTGGAACGCTGGGCGCTGGTGCGGAGAAAGGTCCGGAGGCGCTCCGAAAAGGTGGTGCGCTTCTTGGGGCTGGCATCGCCGTGGAGGGCTTCGTCGCTGATGGGTTTGATGTCGTCGGAATCCATGTCGAACGTGGCCGGAATCATATCCCAGTAGTGGAGAAAGGCGTTTTTGCCGACGCCGATATCAACGAACGCCGCCTGCAGCGAGGGTTCGAGATTGACGATGCGGCCGATGTAAACGGAGCCGACGGTGGGGCCCGCAGCGGGGCGTTCGATGTGGTACTCTTCGAGTTTGCCGTTGTTCAGCAGAGCACAGCTGGTTTCCAGCTGCTCGGCATTGAAAATGATTTGTTTGTTGATCTTTTCCATGGGGGTTGAATTAACACTCCATACGTTAAATTGTTCCGGGGTGCGATCATGCTTTGTCGCCTCCCCATACAGTCGTCCCCGCGGCAAGTTTGAAGCCGTTCAAAAAATCGGTCGAGCCCATCTCCTTGCGTCCCTGCGGTACAATACGAATCAGTTGCAGGGCGCCGGTCCGGCAGGCGATGATCCAGCCGTGGCGATCGGCCTGCAGCACTTCTCCCGGAGTGCCATGGAGATTACAGACTCTGGCGGCGGTGACTTTGATGACGGAGCGGCGACCGGGAACTTCGGCGACGAAATAAGCGCCGGGCCAGGGGTGGTACGCACGGACCCGTGCCTCCACCTCTTCCGCGCTCATGTTCCAGTCGATGGCACCGTCATGCTTCTTGATTTTGCGGGTAATGACTACTTCATGATTGTTCTGCGGTACCGGTTTCATCTTGCCGCTGACGGTCCGGTCCACTACTTCTACGACATGTTCCGCTGCGAAGCGACCCAGGGCCTTTTCCAGGTCATCGGTGTATTCATTGCCGATCAGCGGATAGCGGTAAGAGCAGTAAATACCGCCCGTATCCAGCCCTTTGTCCATCTGCATGAAGGTGATTCCGGTTTCATTGTCACGGTGCAGGATGGCGTTGGTGATCGGCGAGGCCCCGCGGAAGCGCGGCAGCAGCGAAGAATGAATGTTCATACAACCGAATTTCGGTAAATGAAGTACGGCTTCGCGGAGGAGCTGGCCGAAAGAGACCACCAGAATGATGTCCAGATTCAGTCCGCAGAGATAAGCCAGGTTTTCCGGGGTGTTCAGATTGTCGATCTTGTCCAGCGGCGCGCCGGTTTCGGGAGCGAACCGGCCCACCGGAGTCTCGTGCAGCATCATATGCCGCCCTGCCGGCTGGTCCTTTTGGGTACCAATGCCGACAAGATCGATGATCCCGGATGCAGAAATTGCTTTCAGCACCGGTACCGCGATCTCGCCTGAGCCCAGAAAGTATAATCTTATTTTGTTGTTGTCATTCATATTTTCGCTTTGAATAAATGTCGAACACGAGTAATATAATACAGTAATACGGAAAATTCGAATAGAAAACGATAATATCATGGAAAATAGGACCCACAGGACGTATAAGACTCATAGGAAACTTTCCTATAGGTCCTATTTGTCCCATACGTTCTATTCCCGGAGAACAGTGCCCCATGTCTGAGATCATTGCACTGGCGCTGGGCGGCAATTGCGGCGACGTACGCGCCAATTTCGAAGCCGCCATCGCCAAACTCGCCGCCGCCGGCATCCGCGAAATACGGACGTCGACCGTTCACGCGACCGCGCCGGTGGACTGCCCGCCCGGCTCGCCGGATTTCCTTAACATGGCCCTGACCGGATTGTGCGAATTGCCGCCCCGGGAACTGCTCGCCCTCTGCAAACGCCTCGAGCACGAAGCCGGGCGCCCCGAGCATTACCCGGTGAATTCGCCGCGTCCGCTGGATATCGACATCATCCTCTACGGCGACATCATCTACTCCGACGAGAAGCTGACGATCCCGCATTCGCGCGCCGCCGGCCGCGCATTCGTCCTGGCCCCGCTCGCCGAAATCGCCCCCGACACGGTTTTCCCGGACTCCGGACAAACCGTCCTCGAGCTGCTGCAGAAAATCCGCTGAATGACTTGTTTTATTTACCAGGTTGTAAGAAATATTTATTTCTTTAATTCAATGATGCCGAATTTTTCAGGGATGAAGTGATAATATACCCCGGTGGGTGCCCAGGAACTGCCGGAAAGCTCACCGCCCGCTGCGCGATTGCGGTAGAAGTTCGCCGCCAGATTGCCGGTAAAGAACGGATCGATAATACCGATCGACGAAAACGGAATCGCAATATCTACCATCCAGCGTTTTTTCTGCTTGACCGCCTTGACTGTGGCATTACTGTTCCATGTTGCATCCGTATGAGCGGCGGTAACCTTGGTACCATCGAAAAGGACACCGTTGGCATTGGCAATCAGATGGAAGCATTTCTCGCGTTTGGTTTCGTCGGAACAAATGAAAAGCTCGATGCTGTCGTCTTCCCAGATCCGGCCGTCGTCAGGCGCGGTAATTTTGACTTTCAGCGTGTCCATTTCCGGCTCGAAACAGAGGAAACGGAAGTAGAGGTTATGGCGATCGTAACCGGCATACATCCAGGTCGCCGGCGCATAAGCTTCCCCATTTTTGCCGCTGAAAATAACCGGTTTGATTTTGTCGAGGTCGCCGATGTTCTGCAGCTGTGTCAAGTTCAATTTGCGCTCACCCGCATCGCTCAGCCGGGTCAGGCGCTGGGCGCCGGTATTGAACTCTTTTTGAATCAGTTGAACCCGCTTCCGATACGGGGTGCCCTCTTCTGTTTTGGCAATGCCTTTTTTCAATAGTTCACCGAGTTCGCTCAACACGTTCGGCGTAAATACGATGTCCGGAGTCACCTTGCTATTTTTGATGAACGCCTGTTCACGGGTTTCCTGTGCTTTGTTCCAGAAGGATTTCATCTCGGCTTCGGCGGGGCCGTAGAATAATTTGCAGTATTCGTCCACGATATCGGCAGCCTTGCTTTCGGGTTCCCAGTAAATTCTGGCGGTCACGTACAAATTTAAGTGTTCCAAACCGGGCGTGGCCAATTGATTGTGGCTGCCATTCTGCCCTTCGGCTTCGATGAATTCGCCGTGGTATTTGGGGTTCTTGAAGAGGTACTTGAGTTCACGCTCGATGGTATCGGTGTAAACCACCGGCAAGCCGGTCCAGGGAAGCCAGTGATCGAGATACCAGCTCCAGAGATAAACCCGATCGACCTTTTCCGACCATGCTTCGATTTCGGAATGAATGGCAGCAGCCTGTTCCGGATTGGCCAATGCGCTGCGTGCATTGCAGAACATAACCGCGACATTCGGCATTTTTTCGATTTCAACCGGCGGTTTGCGGTATTTTTCATAGGCAATATTTCCGACATATTTATCCGGAAAACGTTTCGCGACCAGCGCGGCAACTTTGGCAGTGAAATTCCAGATGTGATACGAAAAGCGTCCGGTTTCCGGCTCATCCGGGCGAAGCTCGGCACTGCAGTTCGGGCATTCACAAATACGGGTCAGTCCGTCGTTCGGGCCGAGCGGGTAGATGTCCATCTGCGGATTCGCTTCAAAATAAGAGATAATGTCGTCGGTCCAGCGTTGAATAACCGCCGGATTGGTCAGGCACAAATGCCCCTTGCCATCTGCCACACATTCGTTACCGAAAGCACGCTTGCCGTTCACCAACGCGAAGTATTCGGGGTTGGTTTCGCGGTACTTGAGAAAGAAATCATAGGAATGAATAATCATCACCGGGGCCCTGCCGCCGAAGCCGACCCGCCGCGCCCATAGCGCGCTTTCCGGGCTGAGTTCGAACATGGAAAACCACGGATAACGGTATTCGACTTGCGGTTTACCACTGATATTGAGTTCGGGGATTACCAGTTTATCGGTTTTCGGCAAGACGGTGCCGAGGTCACCCGGCATGTAGAAACGTACACCGCAGACCTGGCGAAGAAATTCATATACGCCGGTCAAAGTACCGGCATCGCCGAACGCGCACAGCTTCAACTGCGGATTATATGCTTCCATTCCCCGCCATGGGTTGCGAATGCCCAGCAGCGGTTTGCCGGCATAATCCGAACCGATGATCACGAGGTCGCTGCCCACCGTTTTGATGATATACCCTTCGGACGGAATTCCTTCCGCGGTAATACCTTTTTCCTTGAGTCCCTCTGATTCACCGATGTAGATAACCGGACCCAACTCCGATTTCTGGACGATTTTCAGTTCCGCGCCGCAGATATCAGCCATGAATTTCTGGAATTCGCGGGCCGCCAGCTGTACCGAATCGGGAGCTGTGGCGGAAACGACGATTTCGCGATATGTATTTCCGGCCCGGTCAACTACCGCCCCGGACAAAGAACCGATCAGAATAAATAATGCACATAAACTCAGGAATTTCATTTCATAATCTCCAATTCAATCAGGCCGGGATTTACTGCAACGCCCTCGGCATTGTTCTGCCGGTTACCTTTCGCTTCCGTGGTGATATTTCTTAAACGGAAGGCAATCGTACCCTGCCCGTGTTCTAATGCCTTGTTGACCATGGCGGTAATGTCAAACCGGTGTTTTTGATAAGTTCTGCGGTCGATCATCCGTACCGCGACCGGTTCGGTATCCTGCGCCACCAGGTCGATCGCCATGATCGGCGCGTGCTCTTTGGTGAAATACTCAAGTTCGACTTCATTGCCGTCCAGCACTCCGAACGGCTCCAGCGGCAAACTCAAAACCGCCTGTTTCACCGAACCCGCCAGCAAATACGCGGAAAGGTCGAAGTGAAAAATCACCCGGTCGTTGCGGTTCAAAGCATTGGGGTTGCCGATCCAGCCGTTTTTGACTTGCCACATACCGATGTTAGCCTTGGCGCCGCTGCCGAATGACGCGGTCTTGAGCATCTCCGCCTGAGGCAATGCCGTAGACGGTGCCTGCGCTTTCAGCAACCGTTCCATACCGTCCTCATTTCTGGCGTAGACTTCGACCTCGGTCATCCAGATGCCGCCGCCGTAGGCAAGAATCCGGACATATTTGCTGGCACGGCCATCCATTTTCCATTCGGTTCGGACGGCTGCCGAGGTAAAATTCTTGTCCGATATTTTCCCGGTCACGTCGTTCACGGTTATGGGTTCCAGCCATTTGGCTCCGGTCTCATCCCACAGCGTGAATTCTGTTTTTTCCGGTCCCCAGCTCAATGCATTCGGCTTGGAGGAGATGACCACCACCCGCGAAAGCGCCACCGGCTTCGCGAATTCGATCAAAACGCCGCATCCCTTCGTTGCCTCTGCCGCTTCCCAAATCACACTCGGATCTTTGAACGTAAGCTGCCGGTCGAACAAAGCTGTTTCAACGTTCTTTGAATTCTTGCCGGGCCCCCCCAGAAAGCTCCAAGTGAAGTCCTCCGCGCGGCAGATTAGCACCGCGCCGATCATCAATATTGCTGCAAGATATTTCATCAGTTCAATAATTCTCATCATCAGTGGTCACATATTCTTTCGGATCCCAGTAAGAATTGATATTATCCACATGCCCGTCCATCAGCAGCAGATTGATCTTGCCGTGCCGGATAATATTGGACGCATAACGGGTTTTAACATCATGCAGGCCACTGCGGGGAGTATCGGTCATACTGTCTTCCATGGTCACAACATGAATTGAGGGTCTTTTCCATTTGCTTCGTTTGGGCGGAGGCGGAGTGGTACCTGGACCATTGTGAATATTCACGCAAAAACCGATATAATAATTTTGGGAATAACCAAGCAGCCAAGTCGGCTCGGTTACGGTAGCGGGGGCATCGCCAGCTACGGTAGCCGCGACTTTTGTGGCATAATTCTCCGAAACTGCTTCCGGACAATGCAGAATTCCACCGTCTGCTTTTTCTTCCAGATACTTATGATAACGGAGACGATGGTGCCAGAACACCTTATTCCAGGCCATGACATCGGGAATGGCATTCGGTCCCCACGTCGGAACAAAAAGATCATCAAAATCATCCGCATAAAGATGGTGTGCCAGTCCGATCTGCTTGAGATTATTGACACACGAGCTATTTCGCGCCGCCCGGCGGGCATTGTTCAGGGCGGGGAGGAGCATGGCAGCAAGAATGGCAATAATAGCAATCACTACCAATAGCTCAATAAGTGTGAATGTTTTCTGTCTCTGTTTCATGATAATCTCCTTTATTTTATCTATGTTTGGCTACGCTGTTGCGTTTTATCAATACCGGGTTCACCAGCCGGAGCTTGTCGAAACCGGTCGGATTACTGTGGTTGCAATCGAGCAGCATGAATGCCTGCCCCAGGTGCTCTTCCAGATTCGGGTCGTAACAGGTCACCGGCGGCTGGCAGTGACGGCTCAGGTGCGAATTGCCCACTGAAACCACCGAAACATCGTCGGGAATCTTTTTGCCGAGCTTGTATAGCGCGGCCATGCCGCCCATCATGATTTCGTCATTCAGGCACAGCACCGCGGAGAAATCCGTCCTGGCGGCGGCCGCCAGCATAGACTCGTAAGCGCTGTCCATGGGCTCGTACCCCTGCGTCACGTTGGCGCAGATATTGAGGTCGGGGGTATAGGCGGAGCCGAGGCAGGTTTTCCACACTGCCGCCTGAACTTCCTCCAACGGAATATTGTCACGACTGTGAAAAAGTGCAATCCGTTTGTGCCCGTGCTCCTGCAAATGCTCCATCAACGTTCGGATTCCATGGTTGTCATCGCACAACACCGAGGGAATGCCCGTCTGGTCAAGACGCGCGGCCAGAACTGCAAACAGTCTTGGCGCCTTGCGGATTTCCGTCTGAACCTCTTCGCCACCGCCACCCAGCATGATTGTCGGCTGCTGGTAACGGATGTAACTGCGGACCAGATCGACCAAGTCCTCGGGATTGGCGAATACCAGCCGGCATTTACGCCCGAACCGGGCGCCCACCTGCGGAGCAAGCAGCGTTATTTCGCGCTGGACCGGGCCGCTGTCATAGCCTGCCACCACCACGTTGACCGGTTTCTCGTACCACGAGGCGTTGATCGGCTGCGCCAGATAGGTCCCTGAGCCGATGCGCTTCTCGACGATCCCGCTGACCGTGAGCTCCTTGAACGCCCGGCGCACAGTCGCCATATTCACGTTCAGCTTTTCCGCCAGGGCGCGCTCGGACGGCAGCTGGTCGCCGACCTGATAGTTATCCTCGGTGATCGTAGCGATCAGCCGGTTATAAACCATCTCATGTTTCAATTGATCGTTGGCTAAAGTACTCTGCATAGTCATTCCAAATGTTTTGCATCAATCCAAAAGTGTTATGCATAACTATTATAATGCAATAGGAATCACTTGTCAATACCCCACCGGAAAAAATGCCGAAAAAAAGTTTTGCGGGATAATCGCCCTTTTTGTTTAACCACGGAAACCACGGAAGGCACGGAAATTTTTTTTAATACCAATTCGCTTTCAAACATAGACAATGACCTATGATGACTTTGAGACAGCTTGCAATTTTAAACCGCAGGCCGATATGAATATCGGACGAGGATTTAAGGTTGCAAACGGCTCGAAGGCATATAGCGTCATCTATGTTTGAAAGCGAATTGGTATAACCACAAAAATACGCAAAAACACACAAAATCTTTTGACTTTAAAATTCTTCTTTGTGTTTTTTTGTGCTATTTTGTGGACAGAAAAAAAGAAAACATTTTCCGTGCCTTCCGTGTATTCCGTGGTTAAAGAAGTTTCAGTCTATAGACTTCTATTCTTTTTTGCTATTCGGATTGGTCAGCTTGATCTGGACGCGGGGCGGGGAGATTTTTTCCACGGTGAAGCTGTCGTCGTCCTGCCAGCAGTAGATTTGCGCGGAATAGACCCCGCTTTCGTTGAGAAGCGAAATATCGATATAGGGACGGATCGAGGTATTTTTCAGCGACGAAAGGCGGTTCCGGGGGCCGCGCAGCGTCACGTCGACAACCGGTTCGGTCAGCTCGACCTTGAAATCATCCTGTTCGCCGGGCGCGCGCAAGACCCTCACCGCCACCTTCTGCATCAGCCGGCTCTCATATTCACGGCTGATATCCATCCGTACCCGCACGAAACCGCGGTCGGTGCTGATGAAGTCGATGGGGCGCAGACGGGCCTCGTACTCAAAAGCATCGGTAATTCCGGTCAGGGGAATTTTATCGGTGGTGACATATTTGATATCACGGACGACGGACTCCGGCCCGGAAATATGAATTTTCTCGGGCACGGTGGCGACTCCGGTCACCGAATATCCGGGCGGCAGCTCCTGTTCGGCATTGTAATTGGCGAGGATGCTCACGTCTTTGGTGGCCAGTTTGTCGAGCTTCACGGTGAGCTCCAGCGGGCGGAATTCGCTGACCTGTACGCCGAAGCTCGGCAGTCCGCGCATGTATTCCTTCTGGTATTGCACGCGGTATTCGCGGAAATTGGCGGCGCCGAGTTCCGGGATTTCCAGCACCACGCGCAGCTTGTTCATCTGCCGCGGATCGTTCAGGAACCCGCTGTTGCCGGTAAAGGTCACGTTGACCTTGACGTTCGGCGGCATCATATTGACATATCCCTGCGGCATGATGATCTCCACCGGCACGTCGACGCTGCGCGCGTTGTTGATGCTCTTGTTGGAGATCACATAATAAACCAGCGTGGCGCAGCAGATAGCAAAGAGCTTGCGCCAGGGATCGTTTTTCACCATGCGGATGAGGCGTTTCACCAGGTCACGCGGACCCCACCCCAATTGACTACCGGGCATTGTCCACCTCTTCCTTGTTTTCGTTGACGATATCGTCGCCGTCGACATTGATATTCATTTCGGTAAAAGTGTTGGTCGTACGCTCGACCAGCAGCGAATGCAGGTACCGGATCAGTTTTTCCGGGCTGAAATTCTTGTGCAGTACCCCTTCGTAAGCCAGGCTGATCTGGCCGGTTTCCTCGGAAACCACGATCACCACCGCGTCCGATTCCTCCGAAATACCGAGCGCGGCGCGGTGCCGGGTGCCGATATCATGCGGCAGTTTGGTATTGCGCGACAGCGGCAGAATGGCGTGCCCGGCGATAATCCGGTCGTTGCGGATGATGATCGCGCCGTCGTGCAGCGGTGAATTCGGGTAAAAAATCGATTCGATGATCAGCGCGTTCAGCTTGATATCGAGCTTGACCGCATCATCGACGATCTGGCGCATCCCGGTTTCGCGCTCGAGCACGATCAGCGCGCCGCATTTGCGTTTGGACATGTTCAAAACCGCGGTGGCGACCTCGGCCATGGCTTCTTTTTTGCGGCTCTGGTACATGAACGGCGCACTGCCGAGCTGGGCGAAGGCGCGCCGCAGTTCCGGCTGAAAAATCACGATCACCGCGGTCGCCAGCAGCGGCCAGATGCCGTCCAGCAGGAACCCGATGACTTCGAGCTTGAAAAATTGCGTCGAGAGCACCCACATGATCAGCAGCACCATGATGATCCCGATCAGCATGTTCGAGCCCCTGGTACCGCGCAGGAAGTAGAGGACATTGTAGAAAATAAAAGCAAGGATGCCGATTTCCAGCACCGCTTTGCCTACATATTCAAACATTTCCATTTACTACTACCCTTTTTTTAATTGAAAATTGAAAGTTGAAAATTGAAAATGAAGGAAAGGGACGAATCCCTTTGACCCTCTTTTCCTAACTGTCAACTATCCATTTAAACATGGTGACCGCTTCCCGGACCGGACGCACTTCATGCACCCGGATCACTTCCACCCCGGCCGCGGCCAGATACACCGAAACGCCGGCCGTGCCGAAAATCCGCGCCGCCGGTTCCTCGATACCCAACACTTGCCCGATAAACTTCTTCCGGCACGGCCCCACCAGCAGCGGCCAGCCCAATTCCTTGAGTTCCTCTATACGCTGCAGCAATGACCGGTTTCCGGCCAGATCCTTGGAAAAGCCGATACCGGGGTCTAATAAAATATTCGCCCGATTCACGCCATTGTCAAGCGCGGTTTGGGTTCTCTGCCGCAAAAATTCGCAAACTTCCCGGACCACGTCGTCATAAACCAGATTTTCCGGCGACTGCATGTCGGCGGGCGTACCGCGCATGTGCATGATGACCAGCCCGGCGTCGAACTCCGCCGCCGTCGCGGCCATGGCGGGGTCCGCGAGGCCGCTGATGTCGTTGATGATGTCGGCTCCGGCCCGCAATGCGGCGCGGGCGGTGGCGCTGTGACGGGTGTCGATGCTGATGATGCACTCCGGGGCGGCGGCGCGAAGCTTCTCCACCACCGGGATGATCCGGCGGATTTCCTCTTCGGGCGCGACCGGTTCACTGCCGGGACGGGTGGATTCGCCGCCGATGTCGATGATAGTCGCGCCCTCGCTCAGGAGCCGCAGGGCGTGCTCGACGGCTCTGGCGGGATCGAAAAAGGCTCCGCCGTCGCTGAACGAATCCGGCGTGACATTAACGATTCCCATAAACAAAGGCGCGCGGCCGAATTCAACAATCCGGCCGCGGCACTGCATGGACAACTTATTCCTTGCCTTCACCATCGAGGTCTTCCCCCGTGCTTTCAGCGGCGGCGTCCTCACCGGCGGTTTCGACCGCACCTTCGGCCACGGTTTCAACCACTTCTTCAGCGGTGACGTCGATGGCTTCGGCGTTTTCTTCGGTTTCCTCCGGCTCGTCGTCTTCGGTGATCTTCACCGCGCTGGTGATGCGATCGCCGTCGTACTTCATATTCATGACTTTGACGCCGATGGAGGCGCGGCCGACCAGGCGGATCTCGTCGATCGGAATCTTGACGACCTGGCCGCGCTCGGTGATGAGCATGGCCTTTTCACCCGATTGGATCGGCAGTGCGGCAATCACCAGTTCGCCGGGGCGCAACTTGATATTGGTCACGCCCTTGGCTCCGCGGCGGGTCTTGCGGTAAGCGGCCACATAGCTGCGCTTGCCGATACCGCCGTCGGTAATGACCAGCAGTTCCGGGCCTTCGCTCGGCTCGATATCTTCGCCTTCGCCTTCGACTTCAATTTCTTCGTCGACTTCGATCACGGTCACGGCGGCATCTTCACCTTCTTCGATCACGACCTCGGCGCTTTCTTCAAGTTTGGCGTCCGGGTTCATGCCCTTGATCACCACCATGCCGATCACGTAGTCGTCTTTGATTTTGAAGCGGATCGCGGTCACGCCGCGGGCGCCTCGGCCCATCGGGCGCACTTCGCCCTGGTCGAAACGGCAGGCCATACCCTTGCCGGTACAAATCATGATTTCGTCGCCGGCTTCGCAGATGAAGGCGTCGATCAAATCGTCGTCGTCTTCAATATGCAGCGCGCGCAGACCCACGCGACGGAGGTTCTTGAAGGCGAAGAGCGAGGTTTTCTTGATGTAGCCGTTGCGGGTGGCCATCACGATATAGCGTTTTTCGTTGTCCAGTTCGCCTTCGCCGAGCGTGAGCATCGCGCGGATGCGGTCGCCGGCCTCGATCTTGATCATATTGACAACGGCCTTGCCCTTGGAGGTACGGGAGCCTTCCGGAATCTCGTAAACCTTGAGCCAGTACATGAAGCCCTTGTCGGTAAAGAAGAAGATCAAATCGTGGCTGTTCGCATAGAACAGGTGCTCCACAAAGTCGCCGTCCTTGGTTTCCATGCCGCGGTTGCCCTTGCCGCCGCGGTGCTGAGTTTCAAACTCGCTCGAGGACATGCGCTTGATGTAACCGGTGTTGGAGACGGTGATCACGCAGTCCTGCTGCGGGATCAGGTCGGCGATATTCAAATCGGTATCATCGAAGGTAATTTCCGAGCGGCGCGGGGTATCGTGCTTGTCGCGGACTTCTTCGAGTTCCTTCTTGATCAGTTCGATACGCTTTTCGCGGCTGCCGAGCAGTTCGTTCAGGTAGTTGATGAGCTGCTTGACTTCGTCGTATTCCTTCTGCAGGTCGTCGATGGCCAGTCCGGTCAACTGATGCAGACGCATTTCCAGGATCGCATTCGTCTGAATCTTGGTGAGCTGGAAGCGGGCCATCAGCTGTTCGCCGGCCTCTTCCTTGGTGCGCGACTCGCGGATGGTCTTGACGACTTCGTCGATATTGGCCACGGCGATCAGCAAACCTTCGAGGATGTGGGCGCGGGCCTCGGCCTTGCGCAGCTCGAAGCGGGCGCGGCGGATCACCACTTCCATGCGGTGGTCGATGAACGCCTGCAGGATCTGCTGCAGATTCAGGATGCGCGGACGGTTATGGTCAACGACCAGCATGGTCGAGCCGAAGGTCGTTTCGAGCCCGCCGATCGCGTAAAGCTGGTTCAATACCACCGAGCCCATGGCGCCGCGCTTGACGTCCACCACGATGCGGATGCCGGTACGGCGGCTGGATTCGTCGCGGATATTGCTGATATCCGGAATCTTCTTGTCGCGGACCAGGTCGGCGATGCGCTTGACCATGTTTTCCTTGTTGACCGCGTACGGAATTTCGGAGATGATGATCTGTTCACGGTTGTCTTTTTCCACGATGGTAGCGCGGGAACGGATACGGATGGAGCCCTTGCCGGTATGATAGAGGCGGCGGATTTCATTTTTGCCGCGGATGATCGCGCCGGTCGGGAAGTCCGGTCCGGGCAGATGATGCATCAGTTCGTCGATGGAGGCCGTGGGCTTATCCAGCAAACAGATCGTGGCGTTGATGACTTCGCCCAGGCGGTGCGGCGGGATATTGGTCGCCATACCCACCCCGATACCGGTATTGCCGTTCACCAGCAAATGCGGGAACATGGCGGGGAGCACGGCGGGCTCGACTTCGGATTCGTCGAAAGTGGGGGTCATGTCCACGGTGTCTTTGTCGATATCGCGCAGCAATTCTTCGGCCAGGCGCTCCATGCGGCACTCGGTATAGCGGTAAGCCGCCGCCGGGTCGCCGTCGATACTACCGAAGTTCCCCTGACCGTCGATCAGCGGGGCGCGCATGGCGAAATCCTGCGCCAGACGCACCATGGCGTCGTAAACGGAGCTGTCGCCGTGCGGATGGTACTTACCGATCACGTCCCCGACGACCTTGGCGCTCTTGGTGTAAGCATGGGATTTGGTCAGCCCCTGCTGGCGCATGGCAAACAGAATACGGCGAGTCACCGGTTTCAAACCGTCACGCACGTCCGGAATCGCACGTCCCACGTTCACACTCAATGAATACTGCAGATACGCAGTATGCATGATATCTTCTATCTTGATGGGAAAATCTTTGCGTTCTAGTTCACTCATATTTTCTCTCTGAATTTTATTAATATTTTTCTGCAATTGAATAACATACACCAAAACGGACTTTTAACAAGTTAAATAGCGAGTTTTTTGCCGCTTATTTTCCCTGAAAATGCAAAACAGGGTCTCGACCATCCTATTTTACATTATTTTTTTGTAAAGTACGGATTTGTCGTCTATATTAACGCCGGAAAAGGAACCAGACGATGCGATTTCAATGCACATTCTGTTTGTCGCTGATCGACACGAATCAGGATTTCGGGACACAGCTGAACTGCCCCAGCTGCAAACGGAAGTGTTTTGTGCCGCGCTCGCGCTTTTCCGAAAACCGGGTCATCGGCGACTTCGTCATCCGCGAGAAAATCGGCGGCGGCTCGGCCGGCAAGGTCTACAAGGCCACCCAGCTCTCCCTCGGCCGTACCGTGGCGCTGAAAATCCTGATTCCCGACAACGACAATCCGAAGAATTACGAAGACTTCATGCACGAGGCCCGCGCCGCCGCCAAGCTCAACCACGTGAACCTGATCCAGGCCCTGGCCCTGGGCGAGGAAGACGGCATTTACTACATGGCCATGAACCTCGTGGACGGCGAAACCCTCAAGGCCCGGCTGCTGCGCGCAGGCCGCCTCGAAGTCGACGAGGCGCTCCATATCGCCCAGCAAGTCGCCGAGGCACTCTGGTACGCCTGGGAAAACGCCCACATGGTCCACCGCGACGTCAAGCCCGAAAACATCATGATCACCAACGACGGCATCGTCAAACTCACCGACATGGGCCTCGCGGTGATCCTCTCCGAATTCCGCGAAAATTCCGATATCTGCGGCAGCCCCTCCTATATGAGCCCCGAGCAGCTCGCCGGCGGCAGCCCCGATACCCGCAGCGATATTTACAGCCTCGGCATTACCCTGTACGAAATGCTCGCCGGTGAACTGCCGTTCAAGGCCACCACCTTCGAAGAAGTCGCCGCCCAGCACTTCACCGAAGACGCCGTGCCGCTCAGGCGCCTCGACCACAATATCCCCATCAAGGTGTCGAACCTCGTCCGCCAGATGATCGAAAAACTGCCCGAGGACCGCTTCGACGACATGAACGAACTGCTGGACGAAATCTGGCAGGTCCGCCAGGCCACCGCGCCGGACAGCGCCATGATCCCGGACGTCCACACCATTTCCATCAACCGCCTCAACTACGAGCTGCAGCGCCAGGCAGTCAAAGTCGAAGCCGAAACCGCCGCCGAGGTTCCCCCGGTAAAGAAACGCGACAGCTTCGTGCCGTTCATCATCATTTCGGTCATTCTTTTTCTGCTGATGGTCGCCAGTTACGGCTATCAATACTACCTGAGCAGGGCCTCGGAGGTCAAAAATACCTCGCTGCTGCCACTGAAGGAGCGCGTGGACCTTTTTGAGAAAAGCGTCCAGTCCGGAGAACAAAGCGCCGGCGTCCTGGAGGCCGAAGGCGACAGTATTCTGAGCAATTTCCCCAAGCGCCGTGACGAGGCCACCGAAGAGCTTTTCTGGAAAGTCAGATTCTATCTCTCCGACCTGAAGGAGCGCTCCGCCTCCGCCAAACTCAAGGACCGCGAAGGCGACGTGAAGGACCTGAAAAACCGTCTCGATGGCGAGCAGCAGTGGCACGTAACCCTGAACGATGAAATCCTGCAACTCAAAAAAACCAACGACCTGATGCAGAACAAGATGAAAACCGACGAAAAAGCCGCTCAGGATCAACTCAAAAAGCTGCAGGCCGAACTCGATAATCTCAAGCGTTCCGCCCAGGCCGTAAATACCTCGCAGGAACACTTCTGGAAAAACCAATTTCTGGTGGGCCTCTATTCTGCCATACGCTCCCGCGACTATTCACGCGCCCGGGCTTTCGTCCAGTACCAGTCCGCCACCCGCTCGAAATCCCACGAAGCATGGCTCAAATCATATCAGGATCTGTTGGGACAGCTGGAAGAGCTCGACACCCTGTTTTACAGCAAAACATCCCGGTTGACCAAAGCCAAAATGCCCAACGAGGGTCAGGTGGTCATGATCGATTCCGGAGCGATTTTCTATCAATCCGGCAGCGCGGTGCGCTCGCGCCCCTGGTATGAATTCGACATCGCCACGCTTCAGTCGCTGGTCAGTCAGGCCGGCAGCCCCCTGAGCAACGATCCCGGCCAATTCGAGGCCCTCCTGGCCGTCTACGGCGGCAATATGGCTTATCCCGCACTGAACAAAGCCTCCGAGTCGATCAAGGAAA
Organism: Victivallis vadensis; assembly: GCA_040394635.1. Taxonomy (GTDB): domain Bacteria; phylum Verrucomicrobiota; class Lentisphaeria; order Victivallales; family Victivallaceae; genus UBA5239. The sequence continues at coordinate 44,175 of JBEBRW010000027.1, forward strand.
TCCGTCAGGCCGTCCTGGAAGCCTCCATCGAAAGTATCCAGGTCACGGCGTATCATAACCGCACCCAGGCCGCCGCCGAAGCCGCCGCCCTCCTCGAACGCTTCCGCCACGACCCCGACCTGGCCAAAGAAATCACCAATTCACTGAAAAGCCTCCTCGGCCAATAATACGAGAGGCTCACGCCGCCTCTCGCGCTCTCCGCGGCAGGCCGCACGGCCTGCACCTGACGGATGCTCCGCATCCTGACTGTATTATACGCCTTCGCATTCAGGGTTCCCACCCTGAAAACCCGCCGAAAACCTAAGACTTATCGCAAAATCTCCGGCAGTGTCCAGAGGCGGCAGCCTTCTGGCGCGAGTCGGAAACTCGCGGATCTCCTCTTCAAAAAGTACTAAGGTGCAGGTCATGTGACCTGCCGCGGAGAGCGCGAGAGGCGGCGTCAGCCTCTCGTATAAGCTCAAAATCGTCAATTCTGTTTGCCTATTTCTGCTTATCGGAAAAAATAAGAATTTGATAAACCATGAATTACCGTATATAGCGATAAAAGAAAAACGGTTTAATTCGAAAGGAGCCTGATCAAATAATTACAGTCCAGGTTCAAAATTCACCCCGTTCAGCTCGTTCGAGTTGGCGGGGCGGATCGCTTTCCTAATCGTTATTTTGATGCTGGCGGTGGAGCAATTCCGCACGGCTGGATATTTCGCTGCGCAGAGCATGGGGTTCCAATAATTCGAGATGGCCGCCGTTCTGCATGATGAACCAGATCAATTCTGGTTTGGCGGCGCGGTCGAAGTAAAAATAATACTCGCCATTCGGTTGTCTCTCCATGCGTTGTCCGGGAAACCAGCTTTTTCCCGCGAGCCAGCCGGCAGTACGTTTATCGCATTTGATGATGATGTTTTCAACCTCTTCGTAACCGAATATGTTGTATTGGGATTTCAAGCCGTCAAGCAGATCACGGGAACGAATGAAGTATTGATCGAGCGGAGTAGCCTCTTGAATCAGGTGTAGGGGCAAATTGCGGACTTCAGCGGTGGTATGATTGATTATTTTCGCATACCATATTCCTTCGTAAATAAAAAACGCGTGTACTTCGATCGTTATTTCGCGCAGACGTGAATCGCAGCCGGCACAAACTTCAGGATTACGATGGTCGTCAAACTTCACCAGAAGCCGGCGCCGGCGCTCCCAGGCGGCAATCAATATTTGAAAGATTTCTGGCTTGACTTCACTTTTCAAGGGATGAACAACCCCCACCGCTTCAAAAAGATCCAATGAGTGTTCGCCTTCGTCTAAAAAACTGTAAATATTTTCGCCGATCCGCTTGAGATCTTCGCGATACAGCTCCGGGATAACACCTCCGGCCAATTGCGCCATCATCAGCAACACGAAAATATCGCGGGCGGTTCGGTGGAGATACGGCAATTCCCAATCGTCTTCCAGGTAATATCCGCGAAACGCGGCATGGTACTTGAGCGGAGCGCCCAGGTCATCCTTGATAAATTTCATATCGCGCTTGATGGTTTTTTCCGATACGGAACAATCAATATTATGATCAATATCATATTTGCGGAAATACACCGCCAAACTATGCGCGTTGGGATAACGCCTAGCTTTCAATTCCGCGATAATATAAGTTATCCGTTGAATCCGCTTGACATATTGTTTCATTGGTTGGCCTCCAAAGTATTATATCATATCCAACACGATCCGGCAAGATACTGGTCTGAAATATTCACGCAAAATTTTCATCATTCTTTACTGGCAGGGACACTTTTTGTCCCTCCGGTATGGTTATATTATCCGCAGCACTTATCCTATTTTTATTTCCGGTCGACATTGAAGAATCAAAAAAGAGGAAAACTATATTGAAAAGTTATTTTTGGCTTATTTATTCTGGTAATTTGTGACATGGCATTCGCCGCATTTTTCTTAGATTACCGATATCCCTGGCAAAAAGCATTAGAAAAAGACTTGCGAAAAATTATTCTTGTGATATTTTAAACGTAAGTCGGCTGGCTTTCACTGGAAAACGCCAAATCTTCTGAGCAAGGCAGCCTGAATAATGTGCATGTGGGCGCATTCCGTCCGCATGTCTTGTCGGGTATTGGCGTACCTCCAGTGAAATGCGGCAGAATGCCGCCCTTTTTTTTGTGCCTGGAAAATAGAAAACATCAAAAAATTTCACGGATTCAGGAGGAATTATGGAAACGGAAGATACTAAAGACAATATTAAAGCTCTGAGCTTACTGGAACACATCCGGCTGTATTTAACCGCCATTTTGCCACCGTCAGTGATGACATGGTTCAACTGGATGGGTTCCGTCCGGTTATCTGTCACAAGATGACATTATTCCCAAACAGCAAAGCCTGCTGGCAGTACGGACGGATACTTGACTATTTCCCAGCCTGCAGGCAATCATGACTGTGGAGAAACTGAATTCTGCTGAACAATTCAACAATACCAAAAATCACAAAGGAGTTGATGATCATATGATTTCCATGCCGACCAATTGTCCGCATTGCGGGGGAACCCAAATCCAACCAGCCAGCGTAGCTTACGAACAGGGAAAAATACCGCCGGAAGAAAAATACCGCCTCCAACCGCCTCAACAGCGCAAGCCGGTTCACATGGGTTGGGTGGCCTGGGGAGTATCGATTTTTATATTGCTTGTATTTTTCCCGGTGGGAATATTTTGTTGCGTGGCCTCAGCGTGTACGTTCAATCGCCTGAGCCAGGAATACCAGAAAAAACTGGAGGCGGCCCGCGAGGAAAGCATGCGTCTGCAGAATGATTACAACCGCCATTTTTATTGCTTCGAATGCTGTAAAATATTCAAAATATGACAGGAGGATAATGTTATGTACGCCTGGGTTTGCAAAAAATGTTATATGCTGATTTACAGTAGCAGGTCGCCGAATGCTTCGAGCTGTCCCTGCGGCGGCTCCCATATGTGGATAAGAACCGGAAAAATCTGAGGAAATGAAACACCTATGAAACGCCAGAAATTGACAGGGCTTGAGCATTATGCCTACCAGCATCCATCCGATCGCGTGGCCTTGAACGCTATAAAGAAAATCCCAGTACTGGATAAAGTCGTCGGCTATATAATGGAAAAACATTGCCTAGAAAACGAAATTGCTTTAAGCGGAAGTGCATTTGAGGTAACGGCGAAATCCTGTCCGCATATCCATGGGATTTTTCTGGAGGCGTGCGACATCTTTTGTCAGGAGCCACCGCGCCTGTATATTGAAGACAGCATGGATCTCAATGCCAGTATGGTCGGGATAAAAAATCCTTTGATCTGTATGACAACCCGGATGGTGTCCAATTTCAATGATGCTGAACTTCTTTATGTGCTGGGCCATGAACTGGGACATCATGCCTGTGGGCATACCCTGTATCATAATTTGGCATTATTCCTGGCTCAAATCGGAAGTACGGCAATCCCAATGGCTGGAGTAGCCCAGTTCACAATCGACCATACCGTGTTTCCGCTGTTAAGCGTCTGGAGCCGCCGTGCTGAATATAGTTGTGACCGGGCCGGTCTCCTGGTATGCCAGGATATGGACGCGGCGTGTTCCGCTATGCTCAAGCTTGCCGGTTTTCCGGAAAAATACTATCACGAATTGAAGCCAGGGTTGATTCTGGAACAAGCCGAGCGTTTTCAACAAAGCCTCGGCGAAGGCCGGTTGAGAAACCTACTTGCAATGAAACAGCAATTTTATGCATCGCATCCGCGGCTGATCGAGCGTGCCGGTGAGTTGAATCTCTGGCGCCTCGAAGGATGGTTCGATGACATTGTCTACGGTTCCGATGAAGTTCGGTGCAACTTGAGCCGGGAAATGGCACGAGACCCGGTTGAGGCAGAAATGCTGATTGTGGCCCTGCAGGTAATTGTCGCCGCTTATGTCGAGACATTTGATGAGAAGCCTGAAACTGTGGCGCCGCCGATCCGCGAAGCCCTGATTTCCGGCAAGTCGCTCCGCTATACGGCGGCGGAAAAGCTGCTGCATGTGGAACTGCATATCGCCCGGGAATCGGTCAATGCAATCAGGTATTCCCTGATATTGCTGATCAATAAAGATGGCTCGGTAATCAAACAGGAAATCCTGTTGCCGTTTCCGGAAGAATGGAGCGAAGCTCCCGACAGTCTCCGGGCCATGTTCATCCGGGAAAATAAAAAACTCATAATTCGTGAACTCTACAAACTCAAATAAAGGGAAAAATAAATGTTGCTGGCGATTATTATCATTATCGGCATTGCTGCAGCCCTGATTTACTTCTGGGCATATATTTTAGCGTTTCTGCAGGGAACGCTTCGCTCTTTGATCGGTAAATGTTTTGGAAGCAATGCCGAAAATATTTTCGGTGATTTTCTGGTCTGGCTCGATCAAAAGATCACGCCGCTCAAAAGAGTGCTTGACGCCGGAGTCAGGTTCGTCAAATCTCAGGTGCTCCGTATGGACTCCCAGTACGAGCGGATTGACGCCAGTACCTACAGGAAAACCGAAACCGTCTACGTCAATCTCGGTAACGGCAAATGCCAGCGCCGGATCGTGGAGGAGGAAATCGGCCGTGATCAGTTGCCGGATGAAATCCGAGCCGAAATGATCCGCCAGAACACCACGCAATCAAAGCTGGATGAGAAAGCTGTCACTCTGGAAAAAATCAAGGAGCGTCTAACGGAAGAAGGTTATCAGGAAGAACTTTTAATATTAACCACTTAAAAATCGGAGACGGAATTATGGGTAATGGATTATTATGGGGAGCGATTGGCCTTGCGGCTGTCGGCGGCGGCATTCTACTGGCACGCGGTTTAAAAAAGAACACCGAGGAATACGAAAAGGAATTCAATCACAGGACACTGGAACGAATTTATGATTTGATTGCCGCCGAGTGCGAAAACACAGACAAGGATAAAATACTGGAACTGCTGGACGATTGCATCACCAACAAAAAAGACTTCACGAAACCACTACCGGACATCCACAAAATCGAATATGTCTTTGAAAAAGAATCCCCGTCGTTGATGCAATGCGAACTGGCTGTGGCCTTCAAATTGAAGACCGCAGAAAAAGTGATCATCCGGAAAATTCGCCATCAATTGGAATGGCATCAACTGCCAGACCGGATTCGGGAGGATTTCATTATGTCCGGAGAGGATAAAAGAGGGTTTCAAATCTATGAAGCCGGGGCTTACTCATGATCGGAAAATCAATCAAACCCGAAGATTCCATCGTCAATTTCAAGCCGGACGGCAATCCTGCCATTCAAAAAGCCAAACCGGAAAACAGAACCACGGTTTTTGTGGCACGAGAACCGGTTTATTGCCTGGAAAATATCATTCTCTCCGAGCCCGTAAAAACACAACTTCGGACCCTGAAGGCGCGCCTGGCGAATCACCGCCTCCTCTACGAAGATTGGGGATTGGCGGCGGTTGACCCGCAGGGTAAACATACCGCGTTCAACTTATACGGCCCGCCGGGAACCGGTAAAACCATGTGCGTGGAGGCTCTCGCCAAAGAGTGGCGGCACCGAATCATTGACGTCAGTTACGCCGAAATTGAATCGAAATATGTTGGTGATACCGGGAAAAATATCGTGGCCGCTTTCAATGCAGCCCGGGAGCAAAATGCGGTTCTGTTTTTCGATGAAGCCGACTCCATCCTCGGGCATCGTATGACCAGCGTGACCCAAGCGGCCGACCATGGCGTCAATGTAGCACGCGCGGTCATGCTCAAGCAGCTCGATGCTTTCGATGGGATCGTGGCATTTGCCACCAACCTGGTGCGTAATTTCGATACCGCTTTTACCCGCCGGATTGCCTTGCATATTGAAATCCCATTGCCTGATCACGAATGCCGGGTTCAGCTCTGGCGGAAAATCATCCCGGATAAAGTGCCATTCAAAAATGTGGTCGATTGGGAAGCGCTCGCGCTCAATTCGGAGGAATTTTCCGGTGGTGATATCAAAAATGCGGTTATCAATTCACTGGCCAGACTTGCAGAGTCTGGTGAATGGGAGAATATCCATGTCATGCAGACCATATTGCAGGAGATAGAGCACTTGAAAAAGGCGAAAGACGTCGTCGGCAATTCAGGCCGGAAAATCGTTAAGGATGATGTCGTTGAATTCAAGCCGGAGGATTTTAACAAAAAGGAAGATAATCATGCTTGATGCGCTTTTGAATCTTGTCATAGGTGTAACTGCAGGTGCTGCCGTAGCAGTTACCGCAGATGCCGTTACCAAAGAAATCACCGGTAAACATATTCTCGAACATGTTTATGCCTGGTGGAACGAATTACGCGAGAAAATTCAGACTTGGGTACATGAATATAAGAAAAAAAATCCGGATAAAAATGTAGAAATATTTTTAACATGTATTCATAAAACGGATAATGCCGCACAATGGCTCTATCGTACGGTTGCCAGAACCAAAGATAAAAGGACAAACCGGCTAGAGAAAGATGAGATAATCGATCAAAGAGAGCTTGACCACAACGAAGTTGAAGAACAATTCCCCGATTTGCAACACAACGATGAGGCACTCGTGTACAACTCCGATGAGTCAGAAATATTGATCGCCAATGACGATAATCTCGTTTTCGCAATGGATGAGTCAGGCGTTTCCGCTAATCCTTGGGAATGGGCCATTGACCCCGGTTTCTTCAGTACTGATATTCAATTAACCAACAAAATGGATTTCCCATTTACCAACGTCCGGTTTGATATCATTTTCCATGACAATGAGCGTACCCGGTTATCTTTAACCGCCGATATCATTTATCCCGGACAAACCTATACCTGGAAAGGTGTTTGCTCAGTGAATACGGATGAGGGAGAAGCCACTCTAGAATGTGATCAAAGTCGCGAAACCGATGATTGCGGGAATACGACTGCCGCAAACGCGGACGAAGTGGATGGGCTCTGGTGTCTTGAACGGATTCAGGAATGGCTCGATATTCAACCGGATTTAGCCATGGAGCTCGAAGGCATATATGAAAGACTGATTGATCAAAACCCCGAAGACCACAGCACTGATAAACTCGTCGCGATACAGATTTTCGGCAGAACGAAAAGTGGTCGCGAAATACCGGTGTTTGAGTTGGAAATTGATTTTGCCAAGGCACAAAAAGCATTTCCCGACCTTCTGCGGAAAAACGAGGAACTTATTCATGATCATGAAGATATATTCATGGAATTGCATTATCCGGGCTGGATGTTTACAATATCGGACATTATAGCTGAAGTCATAGGGCTGGAAGAAGGACAATTGGATTGGGATGGAAATTTTTCTACAGTATACAATATAGCAGGGAGAAAGTTGTATCAGATTGTGGAAAAACTGGAAAATGCATTTGAATTGAGCATCCCGGACCAAGACCTCAATTCCTTATCCAGTTGCAATTCCACAATACATTATATCGCCGACAGGAAATTGACTGCGGTTGGAATTCGAGATCAGAAAGTGTAAATATCAAATATCAATGAAAAAAATTTGTTCATCCAAACAACAGAAGGTTTTCCATGGAACAACAAACTAAAAAAAAGAAATCCCCTTTTCTGGCAGCTTTTCTGTCATTCCTTTGGTGTGGCCTCGGACAAATCTATAACGAACAAGTTACCAAAGGAATAGCACTTGCAATATTCACACTTATAGCGTTTATATCCTCCGGAGGATTCAGTGTATTAATTTTGCCGTGGCTGATAATTTTCGACGCCTACCGCATTGCCGAGAGGATTAATGCCGGTGAAAGGGTGGAAACATGGCAATGTTTTTGATTTGATTTAAACATTATTTTCTAAAGCCTCGATAAAGAAGTTCATGGATGAGTTACCTTGTCCGGCGAAAATGGCGATCGCCGTGGAGGTGGGCACGAATTCGCCGTGAATGTCCGATTATCTGTTGGCGTTCGACTGTATCAGGCCATGTACATGCGGTTGTTGTCGTTGTTGATCATGTGCAGGTAATTGCTGCTGGTGAAGTTCAGCGCCTTGACGTGGCGGGCGCTTTGTTCCAGACGCAGAAAAATGGCTTCAAATTCCGCTTGGCTGAGTGGAAACAGGCCCAACAGCAACGCCGCGATTTGCCAGATCGCATTGTGGAGATCGCTGATGGGTTTGCCGTCCGGTCGTCGCCTGACCGCCGAGAAAATCTCCATGAATTCATTGTCGGAGGGTTCTATTCCGGCGATATGGCAATAATCGGCAATAAAACTTTCGATAAGCCGGAAATATGCTTCATATTCTTCCGGTGGAGCTCCGGATAACGGAAGTTGCGGAGCCTGGGCATTGCCACGAAACAATTCCCGCAGGGATGTGGTTCGCCAGGTCAACAGTTCGTCGCTATTGCGTTGCATCATGCTGATTTCTGTACGGTCGGGAATCTGTGCGGTAAAATCGATTCTGAGGGGGATATTGCCTTCGGACAAGCCTATCAGGATCGGCTGCAATTTCTTGTGAAGGGAGATTGTGCTTTCGAAGATTGGCGGCGGTGGTTCCGGCATTGTTTTTTGGGGCGGTGCAAATGCCCGGCCGAATATATCTTCCATCTCTTCAGCCAGGTAATCGTCATCCTCAAAATCATCATCGTCGTCAAAATCGTCGAAGTCATCGTCGTAACTGTAAGGACAGTCGGGGCCATCAAAATCGTCCGACTCCATATAGCTTTCACATGCAGCTTTAAGCTTTGAAAAACGCTTTTCGATCCGCTCCCAGAAATCCGGAATCTGTGCGTTAATCATTTCCAGCAATTTGTCTTCGGTAAACGGAGCTTTCAGTCCCGGAATCGGAACTAACATCAATGTTTTTTCTTCCCGGTTGACATGGTACATGACAGGCTGGAGCTCCTCATTACTTTCCATATCGACAGGCGTCAGCATGCAGTTCCATATATCATTATTCTCGAAATAACTGTCCAGCACCGGATATTTCGTCGCTCCGCAAGTGATCGTAAAGTGCTCGTCAAATGGAAACGCGAAAGCATAACGGACCGCCAGAATGGAATCACTGAACCGGTACGGCGTAGACATGGGGTCTTCCGCCGCTTGCTCGCGCTTCAGTTCAAAATAACGGTCAAAGAAAAAACCTCTGACGTCATCATCCTGCAACGACATACCCAGAATATCATGAAACTGATCGGTTATTTCATCTTCATCATCCGTAAAGAAATCCCAATCATGGATATTCAACTCAAACTCAGCCGGACGACTCGAATTAGCATTGAAAGTAACGATGAGAGTACCGCAATTGCAATTGGCCGTCGGACAGATTTCAAGCTTAAGGTTGCCGCCGGCTTCCTCATTGATAAAATGCTGTTTATTCATGATATCCTTCATGTTTAATTGTTCTTGATAAGATAAAATCGTAGCGATATTTTTTCAACTGGGTCAGGAGCTTTTTTTCTCCTTTCAGCGCAAAGGAATATTGCGTCTTCATTTATGAATATTTGGGATGATGTGAACGTTTGTATAAGTGTTCTCTTTGTGGATGGGATTTCTGTTGCTTATTTTGCGGGAGAATTGTATGATGATTTATGGCAGGATTTTTCTGTCGGTCGGATCATTTTGGGTTGGTTATTCGGGAGAGGTTTTTGGATGTTTACGATGGCGAGGATTAAGGCGACGCGCGGTAAGGGGAAGGATTTTTTTCTCAATCATTTGTCGTGCGATGATTATTATTCGGAGAAAGAGCAGATTACTGGGAAGTGGCATGGGAGTCTGGCTAAGGAGTTGGGGCTGGAGGGAGCGGAGGTCTGGAGTAAGGAGTTCAGTTTGTTTCAGCAGAATTTGAATCCGGTGACGGGTGATAAATTGACGCAGCGGACGGTGGTGGGTGGGATTCGGTTTTATGATTTTCAGTGTTCGGCGCAGAAGTCGGTGTCGGTGATGAGTATGTTCGACGAGCGGTTGGTCGAGGCGCATCGGGAGGCGGTGTTGGTGGGGATGCGGGAATTGGAGAAATTTGCGGCGGTGCGGTTGCGGTCGGGCGAGAATGTTCATACGCAGAATCATGAGAATACGGGGCAAATCGTTTATGCGGAATTTCATCATGATGTGAGTCGGGCGCTTGATCCGCAGTTGCATACGCATAATGTCGTTTGCAACGTGACTAAGGATAAGGACGGCGTTTATAAGGCATTGGAGAATGCGGATATGTGCCAGGCAATTCGTTATTGCGGGCGGGCTTATCAGAATGAGCTGGCGCGGCGTTGTATCGAGCTCGGATATGAGATTGAGAATTCGCACGATTTTAAGGGCAAATTCAAGGGGTTTGAGATTAAGGGCGTGCCGGAAAATGTATTAGAAAAATTTTCGCAGCGGACGCGGGATATTGATGAGCAGATTGCCTTGAAAGAGCAGAAGCTCGGGCGTAGTCTGACGGCGGCGGAAAAGCATGAGATTTCGCTGGATACGCGTTCGCGGAAAATGTTGGAGAGCGATGCGGCCACGGTTCGTAAGGAGCAGCTGGGGCGGCTTGACTTCACAGAGTTGAAAGACCTCAAAGATTTGGCCGGGAAAGCAAGGGGATGCGAGGATTGCGCATCCTCGCGCTCTGCGGCCGAACGTCGGCCTCGATTGACTTTTGAGGAGATTATACCGGAGTTGTATGAGAATGCCAGCGTTTTGCGGCAGGATCAGGTGTTGGCTGAGGCATTGACGCAGAATCTCGGTCAGCACAATCTCGAAATGTGGAAGCAGGCATTGGCTCGGATGGAAGAATTATGGAATATCGGTGGTGAGGCGCACAATCCGTATTTGAGCCCGGAAGCGGTCATTGAAGCCGAGCAGTACGCCGTCGAGATCGTCGAGCAGGAATGCGATCAATTCGAGCCGTTGGGCGAGGGTTTTATACCGTTCGCGGGGCAGTCGAACCGTGACGCCCAGGCGGAGGTCATCAAGGGCATGCTGGAGAGCAAAGACCGTTTCATACTTCTTCGTGGCGTGGCGGGTTCGGGCAAGACTTCGACCTTGCAGGAACTTTGTCAGGGAATGCGTTTCGGTGGAACGCAGGAAATCCAGCTGTTGGCTCCAACCAATAGCGCCGTGGATGTGCTCAAATCGGAGGGATTTGAGCAATCACAGACGGTGGCGAGCTTTATCATGAATCACGATGACATACCCCGGAAAAGCGTGGTGATCGTTGACGAGGCCGGGCTGAATTCTCTGCGTGAGGGCGTGGCGCTGTTGAAAGCGGCCAAGGAGAAAGATTTTCGGCTGATTTTCGTGGGAGATTCGAGGCAGCATAGCGCGGTTGAGAATGGCGATTTTTTTCGATTGCTGGAAAAGTTTTCGAGTATCGATAAATTTTCGCTTACGGAGATTCACCGTCAACAGGTGGCTGATTACAAGGCCGGGATTCAGGATTGCGCCGATGGGTGCTTTGGAGCGGCATTTGAGCGTTTTGACCGTTTGGAGTACATCCATGAGGCGCAGGCGGGCTACATCAGCCAGGCCGCGCAAAAATACCTGGAATTCACGGAAAACGGCAACGATTTTTCACAGACCATTGCGGTTGCTCCCACGCATGACGAATGCGATAAGCTGACCGCTGAAATCCGGAGGGCGATTCCGCTCGGCGAGACGGTCGATTTGCCGTTCGTGTTTCGCTCGGCGCAATGGTCAAAGGCGAAACTCGGCAACCTCAAAAACTATGAGCCCGGCCAGCCGGTGATGTTCGTCCGCAAGCTCAAAGATGTGGCGAATCCGGGCGACATGGTCACGGTGGAAACGATCAAGGGGAAATATTTGCATTTGAGCAATGGCAAGCAGCTCCATATCTCGAAAGCCGGGGATTCCCTCGCGGCGGGTGAAAAACGTCAAATCGAGCTCAAAAACGGCGATATTATCCAGTTCAAGGTGAATCTGCGCGACCGCAAGATTTATAACGGCAATCTCGCCCGGATTACGGATTCGCCGGGTGTGGTCCAGCTTTTGAATCAGAACATGCAGCCAATTAAAGACGGGCTGCGTGAGTTGCCGGAGGGTTTCGGCGGGTATGATTATGGCTGGGTGACCACCTCGCACAAGTCGCAGGGGCGTACCGCCAATAACGTGATCGTGGCTGCGCAAAGACTCGATCAGAAAGCGTTTTACGTGGCCTGCAGCCGTGGGCGGCGCAATCTGGCATTGTTCTGCCCGGATAAAGACTATCTGCGCGATAATTTACTGCGGAATAGTTCGGATCGTTTGACCGTTCACGAGGTGCGGGAGCGTCAGTATATCGGGAAAATCCCCGCGCTGCCGACGAAGCCGCATATCGATCTGAATCAGATACAGCAGAATCGGCAGGAGTACAAACATAAATTCGAGCAGGAAAAGAGCGCTTATGATCAGCGCTTGAACGAGTACCACGATGCCGTGGCCGACAAGCGAAAAACGGCCAAAGAATGCTGTGCAAAAATCGATGAGCTCAAAAGTCAGATTGAGGATTTGAAAGGCCGTTTTAAGCACATAAGGTGGAGCGAAATATCCCTGATCGATAAAATAAGCAATCGCCTGGCCGAGCGCAAAAATAATAAGTTACGCGCTGAAATCAAGACGCTTGAGAATGAGGCTGAAAAATGCAGAATCATAGCGATTTATGCCGAGGACGATATCAGCCGGATGCAAAAGCCGACGTTTAACATGCAGTCGGAAGCGCCGCTGAAATTCCCGCAACGTCTGGCGGCGTGGGGTGATCGGGTTATCCGGCAAGCTCAATCCAAGCTTACCAAAATCGATCATTTGCTGGTGCGTTTTGCCAAAAACAGTACGTTTGAAACGTTCAGCGACTGGTGGCGGAACACCCGTCCGGGCGAAATGCCACACGTGCGGCAAATGACCTGGCAGATCAGCCGGGGCAATACGTTGTTCGGCACTGACCTGAAAAAGCTGCGGGAACTTCCGAAAACCGAGGAGCAATACAAGGTTTTCAACCGGGCCCAAAAAGCGATTGTATCCCGGATGGATATCTATCGCGGCGGCGCGCTTCGTCAAATCCGCCAGCAACACGATGAACGTGTTCGGAGTATGCAGCAGGCCATCGAGCATGAGGCTCAACGTCTCGAGGAGCATAAAGCCGTGCCAAGCGCTGCTCTGAATCAGGAACTATGGAGCAAGGCATTCTCCTACTGCAGGTTTTCCGAATACGATTGGCAGTACCGGCAGACCATTGCAGCCGCCAGAAAGACCGCCCATGAACAGTTCCGCGAAAGGATGGAATTTATTTTCATCCAGGAGGGTGACCTGAATCCGATGAAAATCCCACCTCAACTCACCGCCAGCGAAATCGAGCAATGGCTGCTGTCGCGTACCGATGCCGGAAAACTCAACGCTCTCCTCGAAACTTCCTGCAACCGCCAGCACGAACTCCAACTGGAGCAGGAACGGAAACAGCAACGCCGCGAGGAACAAGCCCGCGCCGCCGAAGCGGCAGAACGAGCTGCTCAGGAGCAAAAATGGCAGGATGCCTGGAACGAATTTGACGCAAAATGGCAAGAGTACCGTGACAAGAGTTCACCGAAGCAGGAACTCACCTCGTGCGAAGCGTCCTATCTCAAGATACAGGAGCGGCGGCGGGCGGAACATCAGTTACCGCAGGAAGCACCTTCATGGATGCTGAACGAGGATGAACTCGCGGAACGGCTGCGAGACAATGAGATCGAGCGCCTCAAGCAAAGGCTTGGCATCCGTCCAGAAGATGCGGAAGCTCCCATAGGGTCAGTCGAACAGGCAATTTATGAGATTCAGATGGGGCAGCTTCAGGAAAAGATTCAGGAGTATGACCGAGAAATTCTGTCGGACAAACTGCCGAAATGGATGGCGGAGCGTAAACCGACGCCCAAGCTCAAATTGAAGATACGGAACAGTCTCTATCGTATACACGGTTACACGCCTGGCGCGGAAAACGGCAATATGGACCCAACTGACCGGGATCAGATGCTTGAGCGGAAACAAGCGGCGGAAAATGAATACGCCAAGTACGAAGAAAGCCTGAAGCCGAAGCGGATCACAACGAAACAGTGTCAGGAGTTGGATAAATTCGTCGACGCGGGCTATATCGAATCTTATTCCAGAAACTTGACCAAGGATCAGGCGGAAGCCAAAATTGCCGATCTCTGGGTAGAGGCACGCGAGGTCAGCCGTCAAAATCAATTGGAACGGGAACGCCAACAGCACGAAGCTCAAGCCAAGAAAAATAGAAGCCGCGGTATGGACTTATAGGAGGTGATATAGAAAAAAGATTCCGCCTTATCGGCGGGCAGCGTGTTCGCCGCTGCACCGCGCCCGGCCAAGCGGCCGGTGGCAAGTTAAGTAAATATTAAACCAAAAAGGAAAATGAAAAATGACAACAGACACCATCACAGAAGAAAAAGAAATGACACTTTACCGCAAAGACAATCTCCGTTTGCAGGAAAAAGAGCGGCAAATTCGTAAGTACCTTACCGACATCGCCGACAGCGAAGTTTCCCGGTTCGACATTGGGAAGCTCCTGGGCGAAATCCGCCGCGAACAATTATTCATCCACCTCTACAAAACGTTCGATGAATACGTTCAAACCCGCTTCGGGTTCAGAAAGTCCCACGCATCCCATATGGAAAATGCCTGGCACATTCGGCATGAGCTGGAAATCGAGTTGGAGAAAACACCTGACGCCTTCAGCCTGCCGCGTAGCATTGACGCTGCATACAAGCTCAAAAAAGCAGGTCAGTTGGAAAAACAAGTCGCGCTTTTAACACGCCTAAAATCGGAGGGCCGCGAGCCAACAACGGAAGCCATCATGTCATGCCTTCCGAAACCCGAAGAATCGGCCAAAACAAAGAAAAGCCGTTTTCCCGAGTTCAAGCGTCTCTTGAACAAAGTCAAAACCGCCTGCCTTGACGCCTCCGACTATGGCGAAGACCGTTCTTTGCTCCTGGAGGAGGTTCAGGCCGCGCTCCAGGAACTGAACGCCTTTCAGGAAAAACTGCTGGAGCAGCCCGCCGAGGCGGAAGTTCCGTCCGAATAACCCAAGGAGGAAGTAAATATGGATGAAAAAGGATGGGATGCCGTAGACATGAAAACAATGGTTCCACGCTTGTGGCTGGAGATGGAGAATAAAAATTTCGCTCTTTCCTGGGCCTTGATCACACAGCTTCAAGCATCAGGGGATTTCCTGTCGATTTCGTTTATGTGCGAATTCGGGCAGGTCCGGATTTCCTCTGCCGGGTCCCTCAAAAAACTGTTCGAATATCTCCTGTGGGAAAAGGTTCGTTATATCGACGGACGGCAGTTCACCTGCCAACTGAGTTTCGCCGAAAATAGTTTAGAGTTATACACAGTTAGCGCAACAAGCCCTCAGGAAACCTCATAAAAAACCAAAGTCCGGGCCTCAGTTTAGTGTAACTAAACTGAAGCCCGGCAAAAAGCTCTTTGGTGCAGGGCGTTGCCCCGCCGGTGCCGATGTTCGGCCGGAGGGGTTCGGAGACGACGTCTACCCCTCGTTGTTTCGGTCACAAGGGACAATAAAAAAATACTTATTTTTCCGAAGGGGTGTTGACAAATTAGGAATTCGGTTGTATAATTAAAACAAAGGTTTGTTTTTGGTGATGTGTATTTTGGGATGAAGAAAAACAAAGGTTTGTTATGATCAGGTTGACGGATATAGCGCAGGCGGTGAATCTGGATGTGTCGGTGGTTTCGCGGGCACTGAGTCCACGGCCGGACCGGCATGCGGTAGTCAAAGAGGAGACGCGGCTGCTGATTCAGGAGACCGCGCGGAAGCTCGGTTACCGTCCGAACCGTCAGGCGTCGTTCCTGAAAAAGGGAGGGGCGGCCACTATCCTCTGTTTCCTGCCCGACGTGGCTGACCGGCTGATTGCGGATTTGATGATGGGGATTTCGGAAACGGCTTGTCACGAAAACTTTCCGGTCAATTTTTTCTTTGGCAGCAATGCCGGGGATTTCGGTAAGTTCATCCGTCAGGCAGAGAAGATCGGGCACTCGGGCATCATCACTTATCCGCCGGTCAAAATGCCGGTGGAAATGCAGGGCGAATTGAACCGTTATCATCAGCACGGCGGCAAAATTCTGTTGTTGAACGTGATCTCGAATACTGGCGGCAACAGCCTCGATTCGGCTTACCGGGATATACCGCAGTTGAATATCGATGATTTCTATGGCGGGCAGCTGGTGGCGCAGCATTTTCTTGAGCGCGGCTGCCGGAAATTTTACCGGCGGAGTGAAACCCGGTCCTACGCGAACCGCAGCAATGGTTTTATGTCGGTATTGAAAGCGCACGGATTCCGGATGGAAGAGTTGACCGATGATCAGCTGCGATTGCTGAAGAAAGAAAAGAATACGGTCGGCATTTTTGCGGAGCACGATTTCATTGCCTACAAATTGCTGACGGAGCTCAGCGGACAGGGGATTCGGGCCGGTGAAGAGGTATTGGTGGCGGGGTTCGACGACCAGGTGACGAGTATTCGTTTCGAGCCGAGTTTGACCACGGTACACCAGCCGACACGCAGGGAAGGACGGTTGGCCATGGAAAAACTGATTCAGATGATTTACGGCGGACAGGAAAGAGATGAAACGCTGAAGCCATATCTGGTTATTCGCGAAAGCACCGGAGGTCGGCGTCCCGACCCGGAAGATCAATCAAGTGAAGAAATTATAAAATAACAACGCACAAGGAGCGGAAAATGAAGCAAAAGAATTTCACACTTATCGAATTGCTGGTTGTAATTGCGATCATAGCGATTCTAGCAGCAATGCTGCTGCCGGCCCTGAATGCCGCCCGAAGCAAGGCACATCTGGCCAGTTGTACCTCAAATCTGAAACAAGTGGGGTTAACGTTCGAATTTTATCTGGATTCAAGTGATGATTACTATCCCACGCGTTATAATGCGACGCCAATCGAATTCTGGTTTGTTAATTTGTCCAATGTCTGCAACCTGGGTTATAAGCTCGAAGCAGGCAAGTCGCCGGAGAAAGGATTCATGATTTGTCCGGCCAGCCGCAGTTTGTATGGCAGCAATGCCGGCAAAGCCGACGGCAGCGGCGGAAATCGTTTTCCGATGAATTATGCGTATAACAACTATGTCGGCAATGTTATGCCTACGAAGCCCAAAAAACGACCGGAGATCAAACGCCCGTCGCAGGTATTGCTGATTTCTGATGGTTGGCAAAGTTTTAATCCCGCCGATATTATCCCATGTACGACTTATGTGATAAATGATGTAACGACAAATATCAGCAGCTACCTCTATGGTCCCGATTACCGGGTACACAATAATTTTGCCAATGTTTTGTTTGTCGATGGACATGTTGAAGCCAGGAATCCTCAGAGCCTTACCATTAACGACAATCTTAAAACGGAGTGAATATGATGAAATTGACTCTGTTGATTGTCTTAATCATGAATGTCGTAATAGCTGTCGGACAGGATGATTTGATCACCCGCCGCCGGGATTTCCGGCGGTCATTGGCGGAGAGTACCACGCCCGGCCAACTTCTGCAACGGGGAATGAGTGATTCAGACCCCGTGATTCGACGCTATTCGCTGTACTGTTATTTCCAGGAGAATGGCGAAAAAGCATTACCGGAATTGCTGGGGATGATAAACGACCCGGATATTCTGGTTATGAAGCAATTGATTGCCTGTGCGGCAAACTTGAACAGTCAGGAGAAATCGGACCAGCTGCTTCGGAAGATTGCTGAATCGGCAGTGGATGCCGGAATCCGGCGCGAAGCGGGACAAATCAGCTCATTCCGTTTTTACCGCGAGAACAAACGGCTTCGCGATAATCCGACGCATGATCATGAGATTATAACAGTGAAATCGATTCCATTACCGTTGAACGGCTGGAGTTTTCGTCCCGATCCCATGGGGGATGGACATCGGAAAGATTGGTTCAAAGTCGGTTTCGACGATAGCCGCTGGCAGAAACTCAATATCGGTACCTGGGAAGAGCAAGGATATCAAGGATATGATGGGGTGGCCTGGTACCGGATCAAATTCACGATGCCGGCGAAACCCGACTGCAATGCGGTTGAACTGGCTTTTCAGGGGGTGGATGAAATGGCCTGGGTCTGGCTGAACGGCAGGTACATCGGACAGCATGACATCGGGCCTGCCGGTTGGAACAAGCCGTTCTGGCTGGATGTGAGTGAAGAAATGATCTGGGGACGGGAAAATGTATTGGTTGTCCGGGTGGAGGACACGGCATCAGCTGGCGGTATCTGGAAACCGGTCACTATTGAAATTTTGAAGTAGTAAAGGAACGTATAATGAAAAGAATGATTTTAAGTGTGATCGTATTATCAATGGCTCTTGCCTTGAAAGGTGAGCAATTGATTGCACATTGGGATTTCACTACTGCCGATATCAGCAGTCGTGTCGGCGGATTCAAGGGGATTCTGCGTGGTACTACCAGGATTGGCGGCAATGAAAAGGATGGGAAATATCTTTCAATCGGAATGTCACCGAAAGAGAAACCTGAAGGGTTGGCAATGGCGGAGATATATCCTCAACTATCACCGTCCGGCGGGTTTCGGCTCGAAGCAAGATTCCGGGTTCGGGAACAGACTTCCACATTGCCGAATCTGATGCTTTGGGACAGCAAGTATCTTTTCGGGGGCAACCACCAGAATATGCATCATGGATTTTCGTTGTATTTGCTCCGTAAATCCGAGGAGCGTTTCCAACCGATTGCCTGGATTGGATGTGGAACTCATTCTGAAATGTTCCGCGGTGGAGAAGTGGTATTAGAAGAAAGAAAGCCTTATGTTCTGTCATTTGAATACGATGGAATTCGGAAATTTTCCTTCAAGTTCGATGGACAGCTTAATGCGGCAGGAGAAGCCGGTCGCGGCGGCGCAATGTCGCCAGCGGTACGCCCGGCGGTAATCGGAGACCGTTTCGGCTCGCATTTCTTTCATTTCGATGGTGATATTTTTGAACTTAAACTCTATGCATCCAATAAAGAGTGAGGATGATAATGCATAAATTATTGATATTGATGATGCTGTTGCCGTATTTGAATTTCGCCGCGATACAGGTGGTTACGGAGGAACGGAGCAGTTTCCTCCGTAATGAGGCGAAAGCGTTGCTGAAAGTGGAATTATGCAATACCGGGACGGCAAAGGTAAGCGGCTTGACCGTAAACTGGCAAGGGCGGAAATTGAACACATTTTCTGAATTGCAGCCCGGCAAGCCGGCAGAAATCAAGCTTCCCGTTGAGACCAGACTATTGCCGGGTAATTATGAATATCCGTTGGAAATCAGTTATAACGGTAAAGTTGAATCGTTTCTCATGAAATTGCAGATTGCTGCCCAGCAGCATGAAATCATGCCAGTCGTTTCCTGGGGTTATGAGGGCTCTTACAGGAGACTTCAGGAAATTGGTTTCACGCATGGACATGCGCTCGACACCAGGTTGTCGGTCATTTTTCAGGAGGGCGGAAACCCAGGTTTGAAACCGGAAAAAATCAAAATGTTGGATGATATGCTGGTCGATGGTTTTCGGCATGTTGATTATTACGTGGTTCCACATATGGGATTCGCCAAAAGGAAGTATCCTCGGTTCAACCGGGATGGGAAAGCGGATTTTACGAATATGGAGGCTTCGAATCCCGGCGCGGTTGAAATGTGTCGGAAAGTGGCAGCGGCGGCAGCAACGGCTTTTGGGGACCATCCTGCGTTTGATGCGTTGCTGATTAACTCTGAGATTCGTGATTACACTCATCCGTCGTTCGGCAGTTGTGAGCCCGCGGCATTTCGGACGTATGCCGGTTTCGATATTCCTCCAGAGGTCAATGCTAAAATCAGCGTACCTTGGCAACGGCTGAAAAATTTCCCGTTCAGCAGGGTCATTTCGGATGAATTTCCATTGTTGGTTTACTATCGCTGGTTCTGGAAAGAGGGTGACGGCTGGAACCCCCTTCACAGTGCGATCAATCAAGAATATCAAAAGCGGATCAGTCGTTCTTTCTGGACGTTTTTTGATCCGGCTATCCGGGTGCCGCCTATATGGGGAAGCGGCGGTGACGTCGACTATCTGAACAGCTGGACGTACGCCTACCCTGACCCGGTCAACGCCGGTGTTGCGATCTCCGAGCTTCAGGCAATGGCCGCTTCCCGGAACGGGCAAGGCGTCATGTCCACGACTCAAATCATCTGCTACCGTTCGCAAACGGCTCCGCTTGGCAAAGAACCGCCAAATCTGCCCGCCTGGTTCAAAGAACATCCGAAAGCTTCATTCATTACTTTGCCGCCGGATTCCATGCGGATTGCGCTGTGGACTCAGTTATCACGGCATATTTCTGGAATCATGTTGCATGGTTATGGCTCACTGGTGCCGAATCCGGAACATCCGAATTATGGCACTGAAAAGGGGTATCAATGCACCAATCTCCAAACCCGGGAAGTTGTCTCTTCAATGATTGATGAGGTCATTCGTCCGTTGGGGCCCATGTTGAAGTGCATTCCGGAACGTCCCGCTGAAGTGGCGGTATTCGAAAGTTTCGCCTCTTCAATATTTGCCGGACGTGGCAGCTGGGGGTGGCAGAATAACTGGATTTTTGACGCAAATCTGATGTTGCAATGGGCAAATCTTGCTCCCGCGGTAATTTATGAGGAATCAATTCTGCGCGACGGTTTCGGGAAAATCAAGGTTTTGATGATGCCTCATTGCGACGTGCTGACAGAACCTGTTTTCAAGGCCATTCAGGATTTTCAGGCCAAAGGCGGAATAATTATTGCCGATGAATATCTTGTTCCCGGTATTCTGCCCGATATTCAGGTCAAAGCGTATACCCGGATCGGAGTCGCCGATACCGATAAAAAAGCCTTGCAGGGTATGGCCGCAGAAATCCGGAAACAACTCGCTCCCTATTTTCTCCCATATGCGGATTCATCCAATGCCGATTTGGTCTCCCGGGTGCGCTCATACCGCAATGCCGATTATCTCTTTGTCATTAACGACAAACGTACTTATGGTGATTATATCGGTCAGTATAAACTGGTTATGGATAAAGGAATGCCGAATTTTGGAAATGCTATCGTAAAAAGAACAACCGGTGCCGCTTATGATCTGGTTGCCCGGCGGCCGGTTCCATTTCAGTCCCGTAATGGGGAGACGAGCCTTGAGGTTGATTTTATCGGTAGCGGCGGACGTTTGTTTCTGCTGTTGGACCGGGCGATTGACCGGGTAAATATCAAAGCTCCGAAGGCAGCCGTCTGTGGCAAACCATTGGAATTAGCGGTGGACATTCTGGATTCTACCGGTTCGGCTATAAATGCGCTGATACCGTTTGAGCTTACTGTGTTGGATGCAGACGGCAAGCCCACGGATGACAGCAGGTTTGCCGTTGCTCCGGATGGAGCTTACTCCGCAGTCATTGTTCCGCCAATGAACTGCCGTTCGGGAGAATGGCTGATAAAAGTAAAAGAACTGGCTTCGGGGCATACGGCGGAGCATAGGGTTTTGATTAAGGAGTGAAGCTATGTATCAGATTGGAACTTATGCGGGATTTAATGTGTTTGAACCCTCTTTGGAGGATATTAAGAGGTCATCCCGGCTGGTCGAGGACCACAATCGGAGCAACCGGGAGTATCTGAGCGGGCGCGGCGGTTTGTATGAGCTGCCGATGCGGATCACCGGGAGCTTCATTTGTGCGCATGCGCCGGATTATGTGGGGGTGCCGACATTGGACTGGAGTGAGCGGCAGTGGGGGGAGCTCTTCGGCGGCATGAAGCGGGCGGGAATCGATACGGTGGTGTGGCAGGCTTCGTTATGGAACGAATTGAAGGAAGTTTATTACAAATCGGAGTATTTCAGGGATTACCGCCAGTGGCAGGCGGTCGAGCCGATGCTGGCGGCGGCCCGGGCGGTTGGAATGCGGGTATTCCTGGGCGGTTATGGCTCGGTGGTGGGCTGGTCACAAGGGCTTGACGCGGAGGCCGTAAACCGAGAAATTGATTACCAGCTGGCCTGCATGAAGGAACTGCTGTGTTATGGAGAACTCTTTGAGGGAATCTATTTTTCGCCGGAGACGGCGTTTCAGGGGCGGCGCGACCTGGCGCGGGAGCAGAAGTTGAATCGGCTGTACCGCAACTATTTCACAGCCTTGAAAGAACTTGCGCCGGAGAAGAAAATCCTGATGTCGCCGGCCAGTAAGTATTACCCGGGGATGGAACAGGATTTTGCCGAATGCTGGCGGAACTTGCTCGACCGCGTGCCGCTGGATATTTTGTCGCCGCAGGACTCGGTGGGGTGCGCCGGGTGTTCGTTGCAGAATCAGCGGGAGATGTGGCAGGCGTGGCATCGGGTGACGGAGACGCAAGGGATTGAACTGTGGGCCAATATCGAGCTTTTCGAGCGTCGGGAGTTCGGCGGGGCATCGCCGTTCGACGCCGCCGCACCCGAGCGGGTGGCCGCCCAAATCCGCAACGTGGCGCCGTTCGTCAAAAAGTGCATCTGCTGGGAGTATCCATATTTCGCCGGCAAGGCGCGCGGTGGGCAGCAGCTGAGGCAAAGGGTTTTTTCTGGGGAAATTTAACCACAAAATACGCAAAAGATACACAGAAAATGGAAATAATTTTCCGTGTGTTCCGTGGTTGAAGGTTAAAATTTGAACTCCACATCAGTCCGGCAAAAAGCCCATTGGTGCAGGGCGTTGCCCCGCCGGTGCCGACGCGAGTCCCAGATTATTTTGAGTTCAGGTAGGCTTGGCGATAGCGGCGGAGAGCCGGATTGGAGTGGCCGGGGAATTCTCCGGCTTCGAGCTGTTCGTCCGCGTTCTTCGGTAGTGGATGCGCTTTGATGAAATCCTGCTTGGCGGCAGTTTTAGCCGTTTTCGGACGATAGCCGAGCTGTAGATATTTCTGTAAGTAAGAATCGTATTCTTCGCCCCAGCGAATACTCCTTGAACACATGTTTTCGTGCCGCTTTTGGTGCTGAAAGCAGAATTTCAAGGCATTGTCCAGCACCAGGGATGCCGGAACCGTTTGGGCTGATTGCAGATAGAGAAGCCAATGCGCGGCAATTTCGTATAACCGGATATAGGCTTGCTCGGGCGACAGGTCCCGGATTTTCAAGACTTCGCCAATGTTCCGGTAGATGTGATGAATTTTTTCCGGCAAAGATTCAGGTGGGGCTGGCAGTTGCTCCGCAAGCTGGAAACATAGCCTGATATCCGTTTTGTCAGTAGATTGCAAAGTGCGCTCAAAACTCTGAATTTGCAGCAGATAGGATTCATTGCCTGAATCCATTTCGTGTTCCAGGCAATGAAAATAGTAGCGGATCAGGTTCCGGCAGATCGTCGCCAACATTTCCTCTAATGACGCCGGAGTGTCATTCGGACGAAAAATGTTGAGAGCTTCGGTATCAACCAGAACCGAATCCAAAGTTGCGGCTTTTTGAATCTGCCGATATTGTGACTGAAGATTATTCATAAAAGTTCCGCTCTGCGAGCGGGCAGCGTCCCGCCGCTGCACCGCGTGCAGGTGCGACCTGCGGCGAAATTTCTTTTATTCTGGAATACCGTTCAGCATCAGCTCCCGGACGCTTTCCGATGTGATGCGGACAAGGCGCGGACTGATCTTCACGGCTTTCAGATGATCGGCGCGAATATAACGGTTTACCGAATTGACCGAAACAGATAGCATTTCGGCGCATTCGCGGCGCGTGAGCGGTTTATCCGTCTGAGCAGATTTACTGATCGCGTCCAGCAGAATTTCCGGGGACAGCCCCGGCAGATACGGCTGGAGGACATTGACGGCAGTCTTCA